>CAZBOW010000088.1:0-1599 GCA_964493635.1 uncultured Hyphomicrobiales bacterium | reverse complement strand
CTGCGATGCCGCGTTTTGCAAGCTCGGTAGCAAGGGTGTCAACCCGCCGGCGCGACCCAGCATACACCAGCACGGAGTGGTCGGGATGCTGCAGGCAGTACCGCGCAATGGCCTCTGTTTTGTGGGGTGTGGCAACCACATGGAAGGCAAGATTGGTACGATCGAACCCCCGAATAACCTGCACCGCATCCTGCAAATGCAGTGTGCGAACGATATCAGCTCGCACTTCTGCGGTGGCCGTTGCCGTTAGGGCTACAATGGGTACCCGTGGGCGGTGATCAAACAGGGCTGCAATCGAGCGATAGGCGGGGCGGAAATCATGCCCCCACTCACTGATGCAATGGGCCTCGTCGATGGCCAGCAGCTGCAGCGGAACGGAGGATAGCTGCCCGCGAAAGGTGGCACTCTCCAAACGCTCGGGCGCCACGTACAGAAGCTGAATCTTGCCCTGATGGGCTTGAAACATGATGTTGTTGATGTCGCCCTGGCTCATGCCGGAGTGCACGGCGGCTGCGGCTACGCCATGCTGTTGCAACCGCGAGACTTGGTCCGACATCAGGGCTACTAACGGAGAGACCACCAGCGTGCACGGAGGCAGCACAAGAGCCGGAACTTGGAAGCACAGGGACTTTCCCCCACCAGTGGGCATCACTCCCAGGACGTCGCGTCCATGGAGCACAGCATCGATGATGTCGCGTTGGCCGGTTCGGAAGTCGTCATAGCCGAAGGTACTGCGCAGCACCGATCGCGCACGGTCCAGCCGAGTGGTCATCGATCGTCCTTAGGCCGAGGCGATGGTACCCACCACCACAGCGCCTTGGGCCGACCACTGCGTCAGGACCGACTGTGCTGCATGCTCGGGTACCACGGCAATCATACCAATACCAAGGTTGAAGACCTTGCGCATTTCGTCGATGGAGATATCTCCTGCCCGTTGGATGATGTCGAAGATCGGCGGAACGCTCCAGGCAGACCAGTCAATCTGCAAGGACTGACCTGGTTGGAGGATGCGGGACGTATTGCCGATGATGCCGCCACCCGTGATGTGCGACAAGCCATGCAGCACGCCCGATGCTAGGAGTGGGCGAATGTCCGACAAATACGATCGGTGCACAGCCAAGAGTGCCTCGCCGATCGTTGTTCCAAGTTCTTCGACGTAGGCATCAACGTCGTAAGCTGGAAAGAGGGCCGCTCGGGCTAAGGAATACCCGTTGGTGTGCAGGCCTGTCGACGGTAATCCGATCAGGACATCGCCGATTCCGATTTGCTTGCCGTTGATGATTTGTTCCTTTTCCACCACGCCAACAATGGTTCCTGCCACGTCGTACTCACCATCGGCATACATCGACGGCATCTCTGCCGTTTCGCCCCCTAGGAGGGCGCAACCATTCGCCTCGCACGCTGCTGCCATCCCCGTAATCACATCGGCAGCCGTGTCGGCAGCCAGGCGCCCGGTGGCAAAGTAGTCGAGGAAGAAGAGTGGAACAGCGCCGCAGGCAAGGATATCGTTCACACAATGGTTCACCAAGCACTGCCCTACCGTAGTGTGCTTGTTGGCCATGACGGCCACCTTGAGTTTCGTGCCAACACCATCGGTAC
>CAZBOW010000087.1:0-1599 GCA_964493635.1 uncultured Hyphomicrobiales bacterium | reverse complement strand
CTGCGATGCCGCGTTTTGCAAGCTCGGTAGCAAGGGTGTCAACCCGCCGGCGCGATCCAGCATACACCAACACGGAGTGGTCGGGATGCTGCAGGCAGTACCGCGCAATAGCCTCTGTTTTGTGGGGTGTGGCAACCACATGGAAGGCAAGGTTGGTACGATCGAACCCCCGAATAACCTGCACAGCATCCTGCAAGTGCAGAGTGCGAACGATATCTGCTCGCACTTCTGCGGTGGCCGTTGCCGTCAGGGCTATAATGGGTACTCGTGGGCGGTGGTCAAACAGGGCTGCGATCGAGCGATAGGCGGGCCGAAAATCATGCCCCCATTCACTGATGCAATGGGCCTCGTCGATGGCCAGCAGCTGCAGCGGAACGGAGGACAGCTGCCCGCGAAACGTGGCACTCTCCAAACGCTCGGGCGCCACGTACAGAAGCTGAATCTTGCCCTGATGGGCTTGAAACATGATGTTGTTGATGTCGCCCTGGCTCATGCCGGAGTGCACGGCGGCTGCGGCTACGCCATGCTGTTGCAACCGCGAGACTTGGTCCGACATCAGGGCTACTAACGGAGAGACCACCAGCGTGCACGGAGGCAGCACAAGAGCCGGAACTTGGAAGCACAGGGACTTTCCCCCACCAGTGGGCATCACTCCCAGGACGTCGCGTCCATGGAGCACAGCATCGATGATGTCGCGTTGGCCGGTTCGGAAGTCGTCATAGCCGAAGGTACTGCGCAGCACCGATCGCGCACGGTCCAGCCGAGTGGTCATCGATCGTCCTTAGGCCGAGGCGATGGTACCCACCACCACAGCGCCTTGGGCCGACCACTGCGTCAGGACCGACTGTGCTGCATGCTCGGGTACCACGGCAATCATACCAATACCAAGGTTGAAGACCTTGCGCATTTCGTCGATGGAGATATCTCCTGCCCGTTGGATGATGTCGAAGATCGGCGGAACGCTCCAGGCAGACCAGTCAATCTGCAAGGACTGACCCGGTTGGAGGATGCGGGACGTATTACCGATGATTCCGCCACCCGTGATGTGCGACAGTCCGTGCACCATCGAGGTGCCCAACAATGGGCGAACATCGGCCAGGTAGGATCGGTGCACAGCCAAGAGTGCCTCGCCGATCGTTGTTCCAAGTTCATCGACGTAGGTATCAACGTCGTAAGCCGGAAAGAGGGCCGCTCGGGCTAAGGAATACCCGTTGGTATGCAGGCCTGTCGACGGCAATCCGATCAGGACATCGCCAATGCCGATACGCTTGCCGTTGATGATTTGTTCCTTTTCCACAACGCCAACAATGGTGCCCGCCACATCGTACTCACCATCGGCATACATCGACGGCATCTCTGCCGTTTCGCCACCAAGCAACGCACAGTAATTTTCTTCGCAGGCCTTGGCCATACCGGTGATCACGTCCGCAGCTGTGTCGGGGGCAAGTCGGCCCGTAGCAAAGTAGTCGAGGAAGAAGAGTGGAACGGCACCGCAGGCGAGGATATCGTTCACACAATGGTTCACCAAGCACTGCCCTACCGTGGTGTGCTTGTTGGCCATGACGGCCACCTTGAGTTTCGTGCCAACACCATCGGTAC
>CAZBOW010000086.1:0-1822 GCA_964493635.1 uncultured Hyphomicrobiales bacterium | reverse complement strand
GACCCTTTCCAATCGGCGAGACAAGGTCGATGATCCGCGTACTGAACTCCGTCGGTACGGTTTCCAGCATGATGCGTTTGTCGGGATAGAGCGGGGTGAGGTTCTCAAACAACGTCCGTTCGGTTTGTTCAACAAACGGAATGTAGTTGATGGTTTCCACCCTGATCAGCGAGAAGAATCGCTCACCTTGCTTCGGGGGACGAACGTACCCTTTGACGGTATCTCCGGTACGCAGACCATACTTCCGTACCTGTGATGGCGAGACGTAGACGTCGTCCGGGGATGGCAGGTAGTTGTAGTCGGCCGAACGCAGAAAGGCATAGCCGTCCGGCAGAACCTCAACAACACCCACAGAGGTTGTCAAGCCCTCGCGGTGCTGTTCCTTCATTTGGCGGAGGTTCTCGGCCTCGACAATCTTGACGATCAGATCTTGCTTGCGCAGATCGCCACTGTGTTCCACGCCCAGCTTGTGGGCGATCTCCAGGAGCTCGGCAATCTTGAGCGACTTGAGCTTGGGAATATCAATCACCAAGGCCGGCTCGGCCGGTGCTGCTGGCTCGACAGTCTCGTCGGCGACGTCTTGGGGAAGTCCCTCTGGTCGAGGCTGTCGATTACGTCGGTCGCGTGATCCGCGTGGACCACGGCTTGGCCGTGGACGGTTCGTCATAGATACTCTGGATAGATACTCAGGGAAGGTGATACCGCAGGAGGAGACCACATTGGGGCTGGCGGCAGGTGCTTGGTGCACCGGCAAGCCGAATTCGCCTGCCTGCACGAAAATGCCACGGAATCCGGCCGAAAGCAAGTCCCGATCCGTGCCGATCCACGTACGGTAGGGGAATGACCCAGCTCTTGTGTTGTTTTTTGCTTGTGGCGTTTGCGGTGGCGGCTTCAGCTCAGCCACCGATGATCACCATGCCGACTACAATTGTTGTATCGCCGATAGCCGGCGTTGCCACGGCACGCTCGGAAATGGCCATCATTGGTATGCGTTTCCCACTGTTTCCGATGGTTGTGCCAGCAACGGATACCACGCGCGATCGCGTACCGGACTATCTTGGCGCAACGATTCGATGGGATGCCTATACGGTCGATGGTCGTCATGTGGGCACTGGGACGCGGGATTTGGCGTGGTCCGGCACGCGCAAGCTTGTGTTGTCGGCATCAGATGTCCAGGGGCCTGGCCTTCGCGTGGTGGTGTGCAGGGGAGTCGGCAGCGGAGTAGTTCTCGGAGCAATCTGGCGAACCCGGCTCTGGATTGCTCGGTGAATCCACGTTTTGGAAACCTTGTTATCTTTGTGTTCACACGGCGAACGTAGCTCAGTTGGTAGAGCCCCGGATTGTGGTTCCGGTTGTCGCGGGTTCAAGCCCCGTCGTTCGCCCTCACAACACCGTTGGCACGAGTATGGCATGGTAGCATTCATCCTGCATACGCACCTGCCCTACGTCCTCCATCATGGAACGTGGCCTCACGGCAGCGATTGGCTCTGCGAGGCGATTTCCGAGTGTTACCTCCCGCTGCTCGAACTGTGCGACCGACTCACGGCCGATGGCATTCGCCCGAGTCTGACGTTGGACCTGTCGCCGGTGTTGGTTGAGCAGCTTGCCCATCCCGATCTTCCCGAACTCTTTGAAGGCTATTGTAGCAATCATGCGGCTCTGGCGCGTGCTGATGCAACAACCTTTGCCACCGAAGGTCACCATGATCTGGCCGCACAAGCCGAGCGGTGGAGCCAGTGGTATGAGCATGCCCACACGAGCTTTACGCAGACGTATCAACGGAATGTGATTGGTGCGCTTCGCAGGCTCCAGGACGAAGGTG
>CAZBOW010000085.1:0-1830 GCA_964493635.1 uncultured Hyphomicrobiales bacterium | reverse complement strand
GGCATGCTTCCGCCGAGCACGGACTGGAGCCCCCGATACTGCGGCAGGCGCACGGGTGGCTGGCACCATTGGCTCGCCCCTTCCTACGACCCACAACCGTTCGCCTTGGGAACGCCGCAAAGTACCATGGCCAACGTCAGCCAAAACGATCGTCGATCATGCGTCATGGAGCGTTTTTTCATCCGTTGGATGCCATTCGCGGGTGGAACCGTGTGTACGACCCCAAGGGATTTGTCCAGTACCAGTTTGTGATTTCCGACGAGGAACCCGTGGTGACGTCGGTACTTACAACGATGACGAGCGTCCTGCACGCGGCGAACCTCGTGCCGTACTTGGCCGTGTTGAAGCGGTTTGGGCCGCGCTCGTCCGGCGGGGTAATGTCGTTTCCACGCCCCGGTTGGACGCTGGCCATTGATCTGCCGTGGGGTGGCAGGCCAATGCTGCATGCACTCAACCGGCTCGATCACATCGTGCTCGAGCATGGTGGGCGCGTCTACCTTGCCAAGGATGCTCGACTGGAAACCTCCACGTTCCGCGCGATGTATCCACAGTGGAGCCATTTTTCAGAGCTGCATGATCCGGCTGTCTCCAGTACGATGTGGCGACGGCTTCAGATGACAACGAAAGGATATCAATGACACTCTCAGCAAAACGGGTTGTTGTTCTGGGCGCAACCAGTGCGATCGGTGCTGGTATTGCCGAGCGATATGCCGCCGCCGGCAGCTCGGTGTTCCTGGTTGGCAGGAACGAACATCGAACAAAGCAGGTTGCCGAGACCCTTACCATGTTGGGTGCATCGAAGGTGGCCATCTACCTTGCAGATCTCCGGGCACGGGATCAGTTCGGTGATATTGTGCGCACAGCGGTCAATGAGCTCGGCGGTGTTGATCTGGTGATCATTGCCCATGCCGTCCTTCCCGTGCAGGCCGAGTTGGACTACGATGTTGATGCTTCGATGGATACCCTGATCACGAACATGATGAGTCCCATCGAGCTGATGCACCGATTTGCCTTGGTGATGGAGGGCTCCGGCGGGGGCAGCATGGTGGTGCTGTCGTCTGTGGCTGGCGACCGCGGTCGTAAGGGGATGACGGCCTATGCCACCGCCAAAGCTGCGGTATCGGCCTATGCTGCCGGGTTGCGCGGACGGTTTGCCGATCGGGACGTTCACATCCTCACGGTAAAGCCAGGTCCGGTGCGGACGCCCATGACCGAAGGTAGGGCACTGCCCCTCATGGCAGGATTGGAGCCCGTGGTGACGTCCATCGTTCGCGCCATCGAGCGGAAGGCCGTCGTGATCTACACGCCGTGGTTCTGGAGGCCGATCGCAGCAGCGCTCCGGCTGTTGCCGGAGCGCGTGGTGATGAAGTTATCGCTGTGATAGCTACGACGGATTAAGAGCGAGTCCGTCTGCGCCATCGTCGCCCGTTTCCTGCGACGTCGCTGGAGCTGCTTGGGCACGGACCTTTTCGCGGAATTCCTCGACGTTCTTCACAATTGGTGGAAGCTGACCACCACCGATCAGGATGTCGAGTTCCTGGGCGTCCAAGATTTCGCGCTCGATGAGGGCTTTGGACAGGGTGTGCAGCAGGGCAAGGTTGTCGGTCATGATCTGCTCGGCCCTCTGTTCGGCATCAACAATGATGCGACGTACCTCGGAATCAATGGCTCGTGCCGTCTCCTCTGAGTGGTCCCGCGGCTGGGTGAGCTCCCGTCCGAGGAAGACGTTATCCTGCTGCCCGGCATAGCGCACCGGGCCGATCACGTCGCTCATTCCAAACTCACAGACCATCCGACGGGCAATCTCTGTTGCTCGCTGCAGGTCGTTGG
>CAZBOW010000084.1:0-1999 GCA_964493635.1 uncultured Hyphomicrobiales bacterium | reverse complement strand
TTCTGAATGGTCAACCCAGGCGGGCGAAACCGCTCCGAGGCATCGTCAAGGGCTCTGTCAAGGACGGCTTCAGCCTCCGCATCCGAGGCTGCCGCTTGCAGCGCACAACGAAGCACGTATCGGTGCATCGTCAGTACGTCGGGCATGACCTCGCCCGGGCGAAACCTAGCCCACGACCGCACGAAGGCATGGCGATACGACGCCGTAGGAACGATGACGCGGCACGGCAACGGTACACTGCGCACGACGTCGTCGATGGAGTGCTGTTGCAGGCAGTGCACGAGCATGCCAGCCAAGGGGCCGGCATCATGTGAAACGATGTGCATGTGTTATTTTTCTCCATGAAGAATCTACCAAATCCTCTCTTCATCAGGTCTACGGTTGTTGGAGCCATGACAATTCTCGTGCTCCTGTCCTCCTGCAGCATGGGCACGCCGGTTCGTGTGCTCAAACAAGATCAGATGATGGCTACGGCATCCGTCGGTGGGCCGGTGGCACCGCAGAAATCACCCGTTGGCTTTGTGCCATACCTCACCGTTGGTGGCGCCTACGGCGTGACCGACGATCTGACCTATCACGGCAGTGTACACCTGCTCATGGCAGCCTTCGGAGTGCTCGGATTGGATGCCGGCGCAAGCGTACGCGCGCTGCATCAGGACGGTTTTACGCCCGAGGTTACGGTGGGTGGACGGCTGATCGCCTTTTCGGATATGGTTAAACTGCAGAACGTACGCCTCTATCCCGACATGCAGGTAACGGCAAGTTGGGAAGTAGCACCGCGGTCGCTGGTCTACGCCGGCACCCATGCCACGTGGCAGGCACTGGGCCCTGTGGACGTCGAATCGCTCCTGCTGAGTCCGATGGTGGGCGCACAAGTTCCCCTTAGTTCGCAGTTCTCGCTGCAAGGAGAGCTGATCTGGCAGGCTGCAAACGTGAATACGTCAGCCGGCATTATCGAGGGGCAGACTTCCATCAACGGACACGGATCGTTTGGTGTCTTCCTCGGAGGTGTTCTATGGTTGTAAGAGTACTACCCCACGCCCTGTGGCCTGCCGTTGTTGCCATGGCGATGGTCCTTGGATCGTGTTCGCTGGACGGCTTTATCTTCAATCCCGAGGCGCTGGATTCCTACGATCTGTCAACAGACGTGATTGCTGTTGAGCATCGTGAATCGGTTCTATTGACGTCCGGCGCTGAGACCCTCTACGGATTCTACTGCCGTCAGCCAGACTCGCTTCGCGTGGAGCCCCATCCGGTAATCATCTATCACCACGGTAATGCCCAGCACCTGCAGCGCTACTGGCCGCGCGTTGAGTACCTGTACCAGTGCGGCTTTGACGTGTTTGTGTATGACTACCGAGGATACGGCATGAGCACCGGAACCAGCACCGATGAAGGCTCCCTGCAGGCCGATGCCATGGCGGCGTTGAATTACGTGCGCGACCGTCCGGATGTCGATACATCGCAGATCATCCACTACGGCTTCTCGTTGGGTGGCGTTCCAGCGCTGTGGGCCGCTACACGGCATCAATCCAGTGGGGTGATCCTTGAGGCCATCTTTGCCAGCGGTGAAGCGCTGGTCCAAACCGGCACGGTCCTCAACGTTCCAGGTGGGTACCTCCTGCGTGACGGCTATCGAAACATTGATCGTATCGCGAAGATCAACACCAAGCTGCTGATGCTCCATGGGACGCACGATACGTTTCTGCCACTGTCGGTGCATGGCGAGGCGCTATTTAAGGCTGCGCGGAACCCGAAGACCATCATCCGCGTTCCGGATGCCGATCACGAGGATGTGCCGGCATTTCTTGGCATTCCCACCTATCGAAACGTGATTTCCGCCTTCGTGCGGGGATCGTAACCACGGGATACACCCACATGTTTACCGGACTGATCGAAGAGGTTGGCATCATTACGGCGGCTGTAAACGATGGTGATGGTCGTCACTTTACCATCGCAGCGCCGCACGTCACCACCGATATCCACGTGGATGACTCCA
>CAZBOW010000083.1:0-2125 GCA_964493635.1 uncultured Hyphomicrobiales bacterium | reverse complement strand
CGGTTACCTCGCTGCGGTAGATCTCGCGGTAGTAGCCACCTTCGGGGTGGGGCTCGAGGTGCAGGCGATGTCGTACGGCGTCGAGGGTTGTCATCGGGAGTGAATCGTGCAAACTGTGTTATACTCGGCTGATCCGTCGTACACGAAACTATCCATCAACTCGATCGAGCGCACCTGCCACGTTGGCCCCTGATACCACGCATGTTCGCGCAGCCACGTGCCCACATGATCTGGATTGGCCTCTCGGAGTCGAGCCACCGTTAGGTGCGGATGCGTAGGACGGTCGGCCGGTGCGATCCCCGTCATCATCACAAGCTCCTCCACCCGATGAATCAGGTCCGTTAACGGTTCCGACGGCAGCATGCCAAGCCAGAGTACGTTGGAGCGATGTCCGTCACGAAATGTTGGGAAGGTACCCACTCCCTCAAGGGTGAGGGGAAAGGGGCTGAACCGAATCGTGGAAAGCACGCCGGCAAGCTCCTCCATACGGTCGCTATTGGCTTGGCCGATGAAGCGCAGGGTGATATGCCACTGCTCCGGCGGCGTCCACCGCGCCCCATCGATGCCATGGAGCAGTGGCTGCACAGCCGGCGTGATTTCAGGATCGGGGGTGATGGAAACGAAGAGTCGGTGCATGAACCTGGTACCAGTATCGATTGGTGAACAAACCTCTGTGTTAACCGAGAGAACAGTCAAACCCCTAGGAGTGAGAAGGGGATAACGTGCACACCATCGGCCCGAGTGTAGCCCGCGCCACTGCTCGTGATGACGGAGAGTGCCCGTGGTGGTCCCTTTCGTGTAGTATCCACGGTTGATGCAAGGCGTTTGAGCGACGATGCTGCGGTGTTGACCGACTCCGCCCCCAGTTTGATTTCGAGTGCCTGCCATGAGCCATCTTCGTGATCAATGACGGCATCCACTTCAAGACCGTTGGAATCGCGATAGTAGTTCACGCTCGCTCCAATGTGCTGAGCATACACCAACAGGTCGCGCATCACCAGGTTCTCAAAGAGTTGTCCAAGCAGCGGCAAATCTTGAATGAGGGAATCGGGGTTCGCCTGCAGTGCTGCCACTGCCAGTGAGGGATCCGTGAGATACAGCTTGGGATTCGTCCGAATAGAAGCTCGCGATCGCAGGTGTGTTTGCCAGGCCGGCACCTCGTCGAGGATCATAACCCTGCCAATGGCTTCCAGGTAGGAAGCAACCGTTGCGACAGACACCGTGGTGCCGTGTCGGCCGTGCGTGCCATTGACGTCCTGTGCGATCGTGGTGGCCTTTATTGCAGAGCCCAGCCCCCTAGAAATCGATCGGATCACTGCGGCGATCCGCTGAGGGTCCCGTGGTTTCTGACCCGTTTCGTAGGTGGCAATGTCCACGCGGGTGATCTCGTCGAGGTACTCTCGTACATACAACCGCTGGTCTCGCTCCGAGGCGCCAAGGTGGCCGGGCCAGCCCCCTCCACAGATCGTTGCCAAGATCTCGTGAAACGTGATCGCCGAAGGGGGCTCTGCAATCTGGAGCCCCCCTGCGGCCAGATCCTGCAGTCGGACCGTGGCTTGTGACAGGCCAAGTTCCATGGTCGACAGTGGACGCATCCGCAGGCGGCTGAACCGGCCTGCACCGGAGTGCCGTGTTGCATCGTCGGCAGGCATGGCCGATCCGGTGAGAATAAATTGACCGGGCACTTGTCGGTCATCAACCGCTCTGCGGACGTGATTCCACAGCGCAGGGATCACCTGCCATTCATCAAGGAGTCGCGGCGTGTTGCCTGCAAGCGCGAGGTCGGGCGCTGTGGAGACCAGCGCTGCAAGGTCTGGCTGGATGTCTACTCGTAGCTCACTGGCGGCGTGACGCCTGGCCGTGAACGTCTTCCCACACGCCTTGGGCCCCTCGATCACCACGGCTCCGGAGCGATGCAGACGCTCTACCAGCTCCTGATCTACGATCCGTGCACGGTAGGTTGCCGACCCCATCTGAAGGCCTCGTCAGGTTGAACTCCAACAATAATGTTGGTAAAATAGGCAAAATAGTGTGAGAAAAGCGGCGACAATAAAACTCGTTATCAACCTTTGCGGCCTCGAGAGGACTCGAACCTCCGACCCACGCTTTAGGAAAGCGTCGCTCT
>CAZBOW010000082.1:0-2159 GCA_964493635.1 uncultured Hyphomicrobiales bacterium | reverse complement strand
TAGAAGAACGTGCGGTTGGTGTTGTACATCTCGAAGAACGGATAGAAGTCCGTGGTGTACAGAACCTGGTAGGTGAGTGCCTGTTCGGCGGTATTCTTCGCCGAGCGGAGCACCATGGGTACTGGTGCCTCTGTAATGTGGGCAGCAGCGTCCTTGAGTTGGCGCTGCATGTGCAGGCGGTTGTCTTGCTGATGCAAGGCCTGTGGAATCTGAGCAAGGGCCGTGACAGCCATCAGGGCTGAGGCACCTACACCAAGTAGCGATTTACGCATCGCTGGTCTCCGATTGATAACATGGAACATTTGGTCGTCGTTCGTATCGCGAAAGTCACTGTGCAAATGTACAACGGATGCGACTACCTAAACGGCAGCACGTATTTTTGTAATCCACCCACAAACGACTACCAATCTGTCCTATGGTTACAGCCGACGCCGTCCGCGAACTTCTCGGAGCCCTGATTGATCCCGATCTGGGCCAGCCCCTTGCCAACCTTGGTACCATTCATTCGGTAGAGGTTGATGGTAACCGTGTAACGGTGTACCTCCAAGTGGTGCAGCCGGTGCACTGGGTAGCTCGGCGCCTCGAGCATGATTGCATTGCGACCATTACAGCGAACTTCCCACAGGCGGAGGTAGAGATCTTCGTTCGCGAGACGGGCTTGCCATCACAACAGCGCAGCAAGGGTATTGCCGGCGTGAAGAACCTTGTGGCGATTGCCTCGGGCAAGGGCGGAGTAGGGAAGTCGACCCTCTCGGCCAACATTGCTGCGGCATTGGCCCAGGGGGGCGCAACGGTGGGGCTGTTGGATGCCGACGTCTACGGACCGTCGCAGCCAACGATGTATGGCCTTGCCGGCACCCAGATGCGGGCCGATCGCTCCGACGACGGCAAGATTATCGGCTATCCGAACGAGGCCTTTGGTGTGAAGGTGGCGTCGATTGGCTTTGTGATGGAGCGCGATCAGGCGGCCATTCTGCGTGGCCCGATGCTGGCGGGTTACTTCTCAACACTCGTCGATCAGATCCAGTGGGGCGAGTTGGACTTCCTGCTCTTTGACCTGCCGCCGGGCACGGGCGACATTCAGCTGACGATGACGCAGCGCATTCCCTTGACGGGAGCCGTTGTTGTGACAACGCCACAGGAGATTGCCTTGGCCGACGTCCGCCGCTCCATTCAGATGTTCCGTAAGGTAAACGTGGACGTGCTGGGTGTGGTGGAGAACATGAGCTACTTTGTGCCGCCGGATATGCCCGAGAAGCGCTATCACATTTTTGGTGAAGGGGGCGGGGCGGCCGTGGCTGCCGAGTATGATGTTCCACTGCTTGGCGAGGTCCCGATCGACGTGCGGATTCGCCAAGCGGGCGACGACGGCATGCCGTTTGTCCTCGATCCAGAAGCTGGTGCCCATGGTGACGCCATCCGCTCGATCGCCGCTGCCATTGTTGCCCAGGTTCGTCGGAAAAACCGCTCGAACGAGTCGTCGGAACTCACGATCGAACTGTAATCCAACTGCAATCCAACTGTAAACGGAACGGTCAACACTTCCCGTATGGAATCCGTCGAAGAACGCATCCAAGCAGCGCTGGTTCATGTGCGACCCTATCTCGAGCGAGACGAGGGCAACGTAGAGTTTGTCTGCTTCGAGCCGGACTTGGGCGTTGTCCAGCTTCGATTTACGGGTGCGTGCACACACTGCGCGATGCTTCCCATGACGATGCGGGCCGGCATCGAGCGCACCTTGCGCTTGGCTGTTCCCGAAGTGCGCCGCGTGGAGGCCGTAGCCTGACGTTTTCGCGAGGTTGTCCGGATGGCGCCTGAAAATTCGTTTTCGTAAAACCGAAACTTTCCGTAGAATTGTTGCTCTCACAACTCGGGCAGTTAGCTCAGCTGGTTCAGAGCATCTGCCTTACAAGCAGAGGGTCGGGGGTTCAAATCCCTCACTGCCCACCCGAGGTCACTCACGCTAAGAGCCTGTACGTCAACGACGTACAGGTTTTTGTGTTTTCTGCTCTCCTCCGCCTGCTCTCCCCCCGCCCTCTCACGTTCGTGAGAGGGAGCCCGTGCGCGCCTGCGGCGCGCAGTGCGAAAAGCAAGTGGCCGTAGCGTCATCCCCCGAAAGGGGGATCTCAGGGATCCCCATCGCTACGCTCGGGGATGAC
>CAZBOW010000081.1:0-2278 GCA_964493635.1 uncultured Hyphomicrobiales bacterium | reverse complement strand
ATCGACTTCTGCGTACCACCGTCGAAGATGAAGTGACCGGCAGAGTTATTCCAGCGAGGTTCCTTGGAGAACTGCAGCTGAATGGCATTGGGGTTCGTTGCCAGCAGAGCTTGACCGAACTGAACACCGATGCCGTTGACCGATTGCATTGTGATGGTAACAGCCCCTTTCGAAAGACTGCGCAATAGCGTTGGCTTGAACGTAACCGTGTTAGTTGCATCCATACCAATGATCTGCGTGCGGAGATCCAGCGCGGGTTTGTTGGCCAGTGTGGACGTCAGTGTGTAGGCCGCGTCCGTCAGTTCAAACGTTACCGGACCCGACACACCCTTCAGGTAGAGATCATCAACAGCGGCCTGCACGGTGACGTAGTTCCGTGGCTGACCAGCATTGAGGGTACCGATGGTGTAGGTACCGGACATGTTGCCACCAACGGTAAAGTTCTCGCAGATCTGGTTGTTGCCCGGAATAGGATCGCCGGGATACTCTACCGTCAGACAGGCCTCATAGTTACCTGCCGCAGGAGGCGTAAATGCCGGAAACTCGATGCCGGCAAGGTTGTTGGGAAGTTCGGCCCCAACGTCCGGAGCAATCACGAGTTCGTTGTAGATCCGCGTGCGACCCGTTGGGCCCCCTAACTGGAAGATCTCCATGCGAACAGGAATGTCCGTCAAATCCAGAATACCGCCATTGACAATCACCCCTGCCGGACGGAATGGACGGCGCGCGTAGTACTCACCGGATCCGGACGGCGAGGTAATGGCACCAGCGCTTACTTCCTCGTTGTACAGGGTTTGGAAGATGTACTCATCGCCATTGGTTGGGATACAGTTATTCGACTCCTGCATGTCGGTCGCGTTGAGCAGTTCGCTGCAAATCTGCAGCTTCCACGTTGCGACCTCCAAGGTGTTGAACAGGCCGAAGTCAATCGATGCCTGCTGTCCCGTGGCAAGGTCACCAGTCCAGATGGTCGTGTCGCGCCAGACTTCTTGCCCAGTCAACTCCTTGGTGATTACCGCGATGCTGCGCACCGATGTGACCGGATTTAATCCCACGTTTTGAATCCGAGCTCCTACCGGAACACTCACACCGCGGGGGTACTTACGAGGCATGGCAAGGGGCGAGCGAATCGCGGAGGTAGCCAAGTCGTTTTGGAAGGAAACCACAAAGACCTTCTGCCACGTCTGCGTATAGCCGGGGATGCTGAACTCAGCTTCTACCCGATAGGTACCGCCCGAGGCGTCGGTGAGATCTAGAATGCCATTGGCGCCTGCGGCAGAGCCTTGAGCCTCCGTGAAGGTATACGTGTACAAGCTATTGGCTGTGCCCGTGTGGGTGATGGTGGTGCTACCATTCTGGGTAGCTTCATACACCACGTTTTCACTTGGAGCCGGACCGACAATCTTGTACTTCAAGTTGATGCGTTGCCCGGCTGACTGACGGAAGGACAGCGACGGCCGAGGATGCGTTGCATCGCTGCCATCGTACACTTCGCCTGCCCGCAGAATGCGGCGCGGGTCCACGTCGTCAGGGAACGAATATTCGATGCCCGCCAAGACGCCGAGGCGTACAACGGGGCGGTAGGCATATTGATACTGTGGATACGATGCGTCGCAGTATCCGGCAGCATCAATCCACAAGTACGACGACGTTCCGTAGAAGTATGGGTTTGGATACGTGATCTGAATCGTTGGTGCTGCATACGTGTAACCGCCTCGGTACGAGCAGAACTGCAGCACCAGGTTGGACACGCCATCCCACTGAAGGGGCTGTACGAAGTCAAAGTTGTACCACGTACCGTTGGCGTTATACGTCATGATCGGTGGGCGCCATCCACCCTGCTGATACAGCAAGGTGTATCCGTTGGCCGTGGTGTTGCTCCATGTTGAAGCCACCGTAGCCGCCGAGGTAACCTTGCCATAGATCTTGAAGTCCCGAACTGGCGGAACGTTCACGTTCTCCAGAACCTTGAAGGCCACGGACGTGATGTTCCCTGGTGAAACTCCTGCTGCGAGCAGTTCGGAGGCCTTCCACATGTACTCGTGACGACAGGTGTAGTACCAGTCGGTGAGTGGATTGTAAACGTCGACATTCCCCCAGTACGTATACGCACCTGGTCCCCCACCGACTTCGGTGTAGATCTGGGCCTTGGTGTGAGAGCCACCGGAAAGGAAAACAATGAGTCCAACAACTGCCGAGGCGAGGATTCGCCGTAGGTGTTGCGATCGGGCATGGCACATCATGCCAACTCCTGATGTGAAATGGATAGAACGAGTCG
>CAZBOW010000080.1:0-2585 GCA_964493635.1 uncultured Hyphomicrobiales bacterium | reverse complement strand
CATGCCGGGAAAACCTTTTCCCGACCCCATGCCGGGAAAAGGTTTTCCCGGCAACATTCCCGGCAACTCTCCCGGCAACTTTTCTCATCTTGAGAGTTTCAAGGTAGAAACACATGCATCATGAATCCGAACAACCTTCAAGCGCCCCATTCGTAAAAAGGTCAAAGGGGCTTATTACTGGCATTCTGATCCTTGCACCTGTTGCTGCACTTCTTGCGGTGCTAGCATACTGGGGTGTTACGTCCCTGCATGCAAAGTCGGAGCTTGTTCAGAAACTCGCAGAAGCACGAGAGATCCTTACCGTATGGGACACTCTTGCAGTGCCAGTAGTGATCCTAGTAGTGCTGGGCATGCACGAGGTTGGTCACCTCATCGGTGGGCTTTTGCGTGGTATGCGATTTCTGCTGCTGATTGTGGGACCGTTCGGCTGGCACGCATCGATATCCGGTGTACGATTTGAGTGGAATACCAATGTTGCACTCATGGGTGGTCTGGCAGCCACCTTGCCGACGGCCGTTGGACCCAACCTTCGCCCACAGTTGTTGACCAATATCGCCAGTGGGCCCCTTACCAGCTTGCTGCTAGCGATACTCGCTATCGCACTCACATCATGTACTGATCCGCGTTTCACGGCGTACCTCATCTTTATGGCTGCCACCTCGTTTGGAATCTTCGTGGTCACACTGATCCCAACGAATGCCGGTGGCTTTATGAGCGATGGCATGCAGATCATCGACGTCCTGCGCGGTGGTAATGCAGTACTCGAGCGCAGTGCACTCATGCAGATCTTCGCACAGAGTTTAGATGGCGTTCGGCCTCGCGACTGGGATCTGGCGGCCCTGGATACGTTATCGAAGATGCAATCGGAAGATCCACTTCGGCACACGGGAGGCGCTCTGTACCTGTTGGCGCGGGCAATGGATTGCCGGAATGATGCCGACATTGCACAGTATCGGAATGTGCTGGAAAACAGCGTCGACAGCTACCCATCCGGTTTCAAGCAAACGGTGTACGTCGAACTTGCCATTTGTGCGTGGCTGGCCGGAGACGTCGATGCCGTGCGTCGGTATCTAGAGCACAGCAAGGGCGGAATCGTCGAGAAGTCACGCAGACTCCTCGCGCAGGCCGCCCTGGCAAAACTTGAGGGACGTAATGCAGACTGCAAGCGTGGTCGATCGCTTGCCATCAAAGCGCTTGCGGATGCCTCCGACGCAGGACAGGCTAAGCTGACGGAAGATCAGCTGGCGATGCTGGTGTGAAGCTCGGCTGCCTAACAGACCATCAACAGACCACAACAGGCCATGCCGGGAAAACCTTTTCCCGACCCCATGCCGGGAAAAGGTTTTCCCGGCAACTCTCCCGGCATCACTCCCGGCAACGTATCAACAAAGGCCCACGTCCACCAAACTCCCATGCCTCTGTTCGACTTCCCGCACTGCCAAGCCATCGGCCCAATACGTCATACACATCAAAGGTCGCGGGCTTGTAGGAATCAGTGTGCTCGATGTGCCGCACACTCGTTGGTGTGCACATCACCGCACGAAGCAGCTTCCAGAGATCATCGGCAACCGTAACAGCAACATCACCTGGTTCGGCCGACGCTGCTTCACCCATGCGGATGAACACCACGCCCTCACTTCTACACACGCTGATGATCTGGTCGTTATTTCCCAGGGCGTAGAACACATCGGCAGGAGCACTCGGTGTGAGTGGGCCTTGAAACACGCGACGCAGCACGGGTAGCATGTAGGTTGGTTGTCCGTTCAGCCACCACAGATACCCGTACGACTGATTGAGCTCCTGCGAGGGAGTGACCATCGCCTGCGCATAAGCAGCATCGCTGACGATGCTATCCTGATCCCATACGAAGTTGTTTAATGCTAGTAGACCAAATCGTGCCATAGCACGGGGCGTCGAAAACAGGATGTTGTTATACCCCTGGCGGAGAAACCCTCCACCCATTCCGATGCGGTTGGCCAACAGCGTTCGGTACTGCTGATTGAGCGTGGACTGGCCAGCCCCTTGCATCACCCCATCCAGTAGCGTGTAGGGAGCGTTGTGGTAGGCCCATCGTGTTGCGGGATCCGCCTTGTACACCAAACAGGTGTCTTCGGTGCAGAATGGATCATCGACGCTATCGTCGAGACCGGTTGTCATCGTGAGCTGATGCCAGATGGTGATGGCTTGCTCCTGCTGGCGCGTGAGCGATGTCCACCCCTCACCAAGGTAGCGGGATGTGGGGTCGCTGATACTCAGATTGCCATTCTGCTGTAGGATTCCGATCAGGGCAGCGGTGACGGTCTTGCCGGCAGAAGCCCAGTACCAGTTGTCCGTGCTGGTAAAGCCGCTGGCGTACCACTCGATGGCAATGCGGCCATCCTTTAGCACGATGAAGGCTTTGCTGTTAGTCGTCGCGAGATAGACATACAGGGGGTCGAGCTTGTCACTACACCAGCCAAGCTCTTCCAGAGTTACGGTCTCCCACGTGTCTGAATCAGTGGGTGGGAAGTATAGCTGTGCCTGAGCCGCTGCGACAGCGCAAAGGAATGCAACGCAGAGGAATGCAACGATGGTGTGGCGGATGA
>CAZBOW010000079.1:0-2720 GCA_964493635.1 uncultured Hyphomicrobiales bacterium | reverse complement strand
TATCGGCTCAGTCGAAGAAACTGGACGGCTTGGTCGTAGGATTGGAGACGGGGCAGGCCATCGGTGCTGTTGCACTGTACCAGTTGAACGAGAACCTGCAGATTGGTAGCGGAATCGGCGTTTCGCTTGGACAGACGCAAAACGTTTTCGCGGTAAATGGAAAAGGTGATGCTAATTACGTGATGCTTGCACCACAGGTGCGTTTCCTGATGCCTCTCGGTATCGAGGGTTTGAGCGCAGTGGGAGAGGGTCAGCTGGCCATTGCCTTTGGCGACGCCGAGTTTACCCAGATCCGCCTGCGTGCCGGGGTTCAACACTGGATTTCAGCGCACTTTGCCGCCTATGCCGGCTTGACGGTCTTCAACTACGACATGGATCTTAGCTCCGTGAACATTGGTCTTCTTACGCCACACCTGGGCGTGCAGGTCAAGCTCTAGGGTAACCAGCAAGAAGGCCTCGCACACGCTCGGCGTCAGCCGGGGTGTCCACGGCCACGAGTGCAGCTTCGGTAACGATGCATCGCACGCGGGCACCGTCGGCAAGCAGCCGTAACTGCTCCAGCGATTCAGCCACTTCCAGCGGATGCTGCTGCAGCGCCACATGGCGCTGCAGCGCATCGGCCGTATACGCATACAAACCGATGTGCTTCCAGTACTGGTGATGCTCCGGCCAGTGCGCCATGTCCACGCCACGGTAATGCGGTATCGGGGAGCGGGAGAAGTACATCGCATAGCCGCGGCTATCAAGGGCCACCGTTACGATGGACGGTTCGGACAGATCCGCAGGGTTCGTGAGTCGGCAGATCGGCGTAACCACGTCGGCACCTCCCATCACAACAGCATCCACCAGATCATCCACGAGCGCCGTTGGCAGGAGTGGCTCATCGCCCTGAATGTTGAGCACATACCCCTCATGATCCCAACCAATCGCACGTGCGGCCGCCGCACAGCGATCGGTACCACTGGGTAGATCCGGATCGGTCATCACCACCTCTGCGCCAAAGCCCCCTACCACAGCGGCGATGCGATCATCATCGGTAGCTACCACCACGCGATGGACCTTCGAAGAGGAGGCCACGGCCTGCCACACCCATTGAATCATGGGCTTGCCGGCAAGATCGACAAGGGGCTTCCCCGGTAGGCGTGTCGAGGCGTACCTGGCTGGAATCACTGCCAAAACTGACGCTGGCATTAGCCCAGTACCTTGGGAACCTTGAAGAAGGCTTCGTTCTTCTTCGGAGCGTTACTCAACGCATCGGCTGTTGGCAGACTCTCGCCTGCTACATCGGCGCGGGGTACGATCGGCTGATCGCTCACCGAGGCCATGGGCTCAACGCCGGTCATGTCCACCTGCTCCATCACACTGATGTACTGGATAATCTTCTCGAACTCCCGTGTGAACGATTCCAACTGTTCGGCGGTAAACTCGAGGCGTGCCAGTTCGGCAATTCGCTGTACTTCGGTACTCTTCATGGCGCAAATCTATAACGCCGAGGCAACAATCGTGCGGATCTGCTCGGTAAAGGCCTTTTCGTCGGCTGTGGTGCGAATGTGGTCCACCGGCATTGCCGGATGGATCACCACATCCACAGAGCCCCCTACAATGCGAGATCCCTGCATGATCGTCTCGGCGTGACGTAGCGTAACCGGAACCACCGGCGTACCACTGCGTACCGCCAACATCACGGCCCCACGACGGAAGGGGCCCAGCGTACCATCGTAACTGCGCTGACCCTCGGGAAACACCAGAACGGATGTTCCAGAACTCATGGTATGGACCGTACTGGCAACAGCATCGGCTGCCGAGCGGGTGCGCTCTCGATTCAGCGCAATGAAGGGAGACAATCGAAGCGCCCAGCCAAACAACGGCACGTTTTCCAACTCCTGCTTGTACATGATGCGGATGTTATCCGGCACAGCAGCTAGCACGATAGGAATGTCCAGCATCGTGACGTGATTGACGGCATACACATATCGGCACCCGGGTACAAGGTGTTCGATGCCAGAAACGGTTAGGTTGATGGGCCCTAAGCGCAACAACAACCGCGACCACCCACGGGCGTAGCGGTAAAACACGTCGCGGTCCCTGAACACGAGCATGTGCAGGATCACGGCGATCGCGTACAGAACAGTGGCAATTCCCCCTGCCAGCTTGGTAAGTCCAGACCTCACTCCGCAAATCTATGATGCTGGACGTATCTTGCGTCATGCTAGATTTTGAAGATCCCGGCCTCGAGGATTTGGCCGCTCTGACAGGAATGTCGACCCCCGAACCCAGTAAACCCAGCAAGAAACTCGGCTACGACGGTAAGGTAGTGGTGGTGCGTGTTCGAACCGAGAAGCGCCGGGGAAAGGACGTGACGATCATCTGGGGGTTCAACTCGCATCCGAAAGAGTTGCACGACATTCTTGCAACGTGCAAGAAAACGCTCGGTACCGGTGGCCAAGTAACCGACAATGCCATTGAACTGCAAGGCAATCACGTCGAGCGGGCCAAGGATATCGTTAGGGCCGCGGGTTTTGCTGTACAGAAGTAGTATCTGCAGCTACTCAACAAACCCCGACGGATTGAGCCCCACGGTGTACCGTCGCAGGAACTGACCACTCAGCGTGTACACCAGTACCTCGCCGTCGGTAACGTACTGCCGGGCATTGCCAATGTACAACTCCCCTGTTGAGGGACGGATCCAGAGGCTATACCACACATCGGTTCCCATGCGC
>CAZBOW010000078.1:0-2887 GCA_964493635.1 uncultured Hyphomicrobiales bacterium | reverse complement strand
TAACGGAGAATACGCTCTCACATCTGATAGTAAACAGAGATGTTGTCTCTGGTGAATACTACCAACAGAAAAAGCCGACGTGCACCTCAGTGCATGTCGGCTTTGTTCTGTGCCTGGAGCGGGAGTCGAACCCGCACGCCTCTTACGAGACTCGGGATTTTAAGTCCCGTGCGTCTGCCTATTCCGCCATCCAGGCTTGCGGTGTTTGACGAACTCTACAACAATAGGGATCACACTGATAACGATGATACCCAGAATCACCAGCGTAAAGTTCTTCTTCACCACTGGCTGATTGCCAAAGAAATACCCAAGCACGCCAAAGCCCCCTACCCACAGCACGGCACCAACCACATTGTAGGCAAGAAAGCGCGGATAGCTCATCGACCCGATGCCAGCAACAAAGGGGGCAAACGTGCGCACAAAGGGCATGAACCGCGCCAGGATGATGGTCTTCCCTCCGTGTTTGTCGTAAAACTCCTGCGTACGCACAAGGTGCTCCTTGTTAAACCAGCGCGATGATTCGCTACGAAACACGCGGGCACCAAGCCGCTGCCCAACCGCATAGTTGACACCATCGCCCAGAACAGCAGCCACAATCAGCAGGAGCACCATGGTTGTAATGTCCAGCGTACCAAGTGCGCAAATCGCTCCGGCGGCAAACAGCAACGAATCGCCGGGAAGGAAGGGGGCTACAACGAGTCCTGTTTCGGCGAACACGATCAGAAACAGGATTGCATACGTCCACACGCCGTAGTCGGCGGTAATCGCAGCAAGATGAACGTCGATGTGAAGAATGAAGTCGATCAGCGATTGGAAGAGTTCCATGATCCTTAGGCGCCCATAATGCGTTGAATGAAATCAGCCTCGACTTCCTGATGACCGTGCTTGACATACCATGCATGGAGCAACGGATACCACTCGGTGTTTACAGCAAACTGCGTCTTCCACGCGGCCACTTCCAACTTCGCAGCTTCAGGCCGAGGGCCCCACACCCAGCGCTGCTCCGGTGAATCGCCGGCGCTGAAGGCCACAACCATCGGCACCGATCGCGAGCCGTTCGTCAGGTACAGATCCATTGCCTCGGGATAGGTGTCGCGATCCAAGATCCGAAGCTCTACCAGCGGATTCAGTGCAGCGATTGCCGCGATCACCGGGAGTGTCTGGGCAGAGTCGCCACACCAGTCCTCCGTAATCACCACCCACGTCTGTGGTTCGGTGATCGTCTTCATTGCCGTTGTCATCGCTTCCGTTGGCACGTAGGTCGCCTGATGGCGCGTCATCCGCGAGTAGTTTAACGGACGGCCTTGGGCGTAGGGGTCGGCGGGATCATTAGCATCCTTACGCTGGTGGGCGCGCTCGAGGAAGGTGGCAAAATCCAAACCCTGTGTTTGGGCTGTGCGGAGAACGTCGAGGGGTGTCATGTGACTATTACGCTATTGTTGTGATTCCAACACTGCACGGACGCTGCCGTGATGATATTCAAGAGTCGAGACCGCTTCACTGCGTGAGCACCCACAGGCCGCCATCACGATGGCCACCTTCACGCTGCCATCAGCCCCCTGCAGAGCCTCCGACGCAGCCTGATAGTCTACGCCGGCAATAGTCATCACGATGCGGTGAGCACGTTGCACCAGCTTTTCATTCGTGAGTTGAAGGTCAACCATCACATTGCCGTACGTCTTGCCAAGCCGTACCATACTGGCCGTTGTAATGGCATTTAAGATCAGCTTCTGGGCCGTACCGGAGTTCATACGGGTGGAGCCCGCAATGGGTTCCGGCCCGATGTGGGCACAGATCAGGGTATCGACGTAGGGGGCGAAGGCATGCACCACATGGTGCTCGTTGGTGCTGATGAAGATGGTAGGTAGCCCCCGACGGTGTGCCTCGTGCAATGCTCCAAGCACGAATGGCGTCCGTCCGGAGGCACTGATGCCACACACCACGGCGCGATGGACTCCCTCCAACTCTGTTCGAAGGGCCTGTGCACCCGCTTCGGTGTTGTCCTCGGCGCCCTCCACCGAACGAAACACGGCTTGGGTACCACCAGCAATGATGCCACGGACCATAGTGGGGGGTACGCCGTACGTGGGAGGCATCTCCGAGGCGTCCAGGATCCCTAAACGTCCGCTGGTTCCAGCCCCAACGTAGATCAGCGACCCTCCGTCCCGCAGAATGGGAACCACAGCGTCGATCGCCTTGGCAATCTGAGGTGCCACGGCCTGGACGGCCTCCACAACCCGGCGATCCTCCTGCAGCAGCAGGTTCACAACCTCGGCCGTGGTTGCCTGGTCGATGGCCGTCGTGCGGGGGTTGATCCCCTCGGTGGCCAGTGCGGAGAGCTCCTGGAACAATTCTGTGCCGTTCAGCATCTTCAAACTTACGGGAACCCCTTGCTCAATCCACATCAACCCTCTATATTTGTGACTCTCTCGTTTCTACCATCGATAGTGATACTGATATGGCTCATCATAAGTCAGCGTTAAAGCGCATTCGCCAGACTCGCACGCACATGCTGTACAACCGTGTACACAAGAAGGCTATGCGTGAAGCGGTCAAGGCCGTGCGCCTCGCTACGGACGCCTCGGTAGCTCGCGAAGCTCTCACCAAAGCCTTCTCGATCCTGGATCGGGCAGCCGCCAAAGGTGTGATCAAGACCAACACGGCCGCAAACCGGAAGTCTTCGCTCGCTCTCCACGTTCGTAAGCTCGAGAACGCGTAATCTCGCACGTCAATCGTTTCGGCACGCACCCGTAGCTCAACTGGATAGAGCATCTGACTACGGATCAGAAGGTTTGGGGTTCGAATCCCTACGGGTGTGCAACAGCAATCTCTGCGCTATTCTGGGTCCATATTCCCCGACCCCTACTCCAGGTCCCTGACCAACTGC
>CAZBOW010000077.1:0-3172 GCA_964493635.1 uncultured Hyphomicrobiales bacterium | reverse complement strand
CAAACTTCGTGTACTGCATCTGCCCTGTCGTGCGTACTTCTGATCCTGCACCACTTACGAAGTACTGCACGCCCGAACCGTCATCGTGATGCTGGAGATCATGCTCATGACCAGCGAAGTAGGCATCAACTCCATACACGTCAAACAAACCATGGAATCGCAGAAGCATGTCCGTGGTCTTACCGCGTCTCTTCCCACCTGAGTACATGGGGTGATGACCGATCACAACGCACCATGCGGTAGTATCTCGGTGTTGAAGTGTTGTCCGGAGCCAGTTCATCTGCGCTGTAGTGTCCTGCTGGCGGACGTCAGTGTAATACCCTGTGACATTAGCTAGGTAGTCCGACTGCATTGGATTGGTATCGAGAAAGACCAGCTCTACCTTTACAGAATCACGTTCCGAGATATCCTCTGCCAGTGTGGTTGCGAAGTACCGACTTGGCATCGTCCACCGACGACTAATCTTCGAATAGTCAATCTGAGCCTGCACCGAGCCGTGGTAATCGTGATTACCAAGAACACTGTACCAGGGCACATGGAGTGCATGTGCCGTGTAGACGTTTTCAAAGGAGGTTGACCACGCCGGATCCTGGGTGCTGGCAACACCATCGGGATAGAAGTTATCGCCTGTCGATATCACAGCGGCAATATCAAAATGTGCTGCTGCCTCGCCCATCGCACCGGCCAGTTCACGCTGACCATGTTCTCCATGCCGACCCCAATCACCGACGACGATCCATGAAACGGCATCCTTCGGTTGGGGAAGTTCCGAAACGCGAGTAAGGGGCTGCGCTATACTGCGCAAGCCCCCTACAAGGAATACGAACAGAAGACCAACCACGTATACGATACGACGGCGGTTAGAAGTCATACTTGAGACCTGCTTGGAAACGGGCATTGTAGAACTCGGCCTGCATCACACGGCTTTGGATACCCTGATAGTATCGAAGCGGTTGATTGGTAAGATTATTCGCGTCCACAAAGATGCGCAGTCCATCGATGATCTGGTACGAGGCGTTAGCGTCAACGAACAATTGCTCATCGTAGAATCGATCGTTGAATGCATCACCACCGTACTCGTCGATATAGTCACTGGTATAGTTGGCTGCGACACGCACCATGATACCGGCATACTCCCACGAAAGTGATACGTTCACCACATGGTTAGGATTACCAGCCAACGGCAATGTCTCACCCTCACGCCCAAGGAGCGTACTTACTGTGGATGTAGAGTAGGTGTAGTTCGTATAAATGCCTAGCCCAGAGAGAGCACCAGGTAAGAAGTCCAACTGACGCTGAAACGCCGCCTCGATACCGGTGATCGTTGCATCACCACCATTGCGTGGCTGTGAGAACTGACGGAACTCTTCATCAAGCACAGGGTCGAGGTAGTTCTGCTCACGATACGTATAGATGAAGTTATCCAACTGCTTGTGGAAGACTCCAACCGAGAGCAATCCAACGCCATCAGAGTACCACTCACCCATGACGTCGAAGTTCATTGATTGGGTAGGCTTCAAATCGGCATTACCGATCGAGAGCTCACGGTCTTCTTGGTTAATGATGCGATATGGAACAAGGTCGAAGTAATTCGGACGAGCAAGACCGTTCGTCCAAGCCGCACGCAGGATAAGGTTCGACTGCAACGCATACCGAAGGTTGATGCCGGGAAGAACGTTGGTGTAGCTGGAAGTGCTCGTGATCTGACGCGTTTCCTCGGTGTCGATGATGTACTCATTACCGGTATAGCTGTTGGAGGTATGCTCGATGCGTACACCCACGATGGCGGAGAGTTTGTCGCCCAACTGCTGATCGACCATCGCGTACCCACCAACGATATCCTCGGTGGCATTGAAGTTCGCCGGAGCGTACTCTTCCTTGAGATCTGTCTTTTCAAACAGCGTTGCATCGTTGAGATCGTAGGAGCCAAGGGCGTTGTCATCAACGTACTGACCTGCACGATACGGACCAGCCAGGAAGTTGTCCTTGGAGCGGTCGATCAATGGCTGATCCGTCATGGCATCAAAGCCTGTGCCTAATGGTGAGTACTCAAAGAAGTTGTTTGCACGATCCTTCGACTTCGATCGAATGCGTGCACCAGCCTTGACGATGTTTGCGAAATCACCGGTGAGCCAGTCGAACGACATATCAACACGACCGTTTCGGTCGACGTCCTCGGTGTAGCCGTACTGTTCCGTCAGCTCGTGAAGAGAGTACGTCGACAGATCCGAGCCCTCGGTAATCTCGATGATTGGCTGCGACGGATCGGTAATGTTGCGTGTGGTTTCGGCACGACGGTTACGGTACTGGATGTATCGTTCGTTTGGGCGCTCCTCGCTTGCCTTGGCGAGCGTACCGTGCCATGTAAGCCGAACGGCATCAGCAATAACGTGTTCACCGGCCAGCGTGATGTTATACATCCGCTGATCTTCTAGGCGCGTGTCTCCCGTAGGACTGCCATTGACACCACCCTTCGTTTGCCGACGAATTTGAGTGGTGTTGTTGTCTTCGTTGAAGATATAGCGCAGACGATAGCGATTCTCCCAGTCGTCGCGGTGGTTGTAGATACCCGACAGACGAATCACGTTGTTCGGGTCAAAACGATAATCCAAGCCTGCAGAGATCGACCGGCGAATACGGCGCACTTCATACGTCCGTACATCGAATTCCTCGAGCCACGCCGACTGATCGGCACGTTGCGACCAGAGTGCCTCGATGTTGTCGGACCCAAGAATGTGATCGTAATAGGATCCGGAGAACACCATTCCCAACTTATCATCGAGGAGTCGCGTACTGTAAATGCCGGACCCAACTACCATGGGCTTGCCGCTCAGGAAGTTATAGCCTGAGCCCAGCGTGAGCGACGTTCGCGAGCCCGTAGCGGCATCGCGCGTTACCAGATTCACCGATCCGCCAATCGCGTCGGCATCCATATCTGGTAGCAGGGTCTTGCTTACCTCGATTGCCCGGATCATGTCCGACGGAATAAGATCGAGTTGTACCGACCGATTCTCAGCCTCTGCCGATGGGATGCGTTCGCCGTTGATGGTCACGGTGTTGAACTGACTGGGTGTACCACGAATCAGACCAAATCGGGCCTCGCCCTGATCGTACTGCACGGCAATACCCGGAATGCGCTTCATGGCATCGCCAACGTTCTGGTCAGGAAAAC
>CAZBOW010000076.1:0-3338 GCA_964493635.1 uncultured Hyphomicrobiales bacterium | reverse complement strand
CCAACGACCTGCAGCGAGCAACAGAGATTGCCCGTCGGATGGTCTGTGAGTTTGGCATGAGCGACGTTATTGGACCAGTGCGCTATGCCGGGCAGCAGGATAATGTCTTCCTCGGACGGGAGCTCACCCAGCCGCGGGACCACTCAGAAGAGACGGCACGAGCCATTGATTCCGAGGTACGTCGCATCATTGTTGATGCCGAGCAGCGGGCCGAGCAGATCATGACCGACAACCTTGCCCTACTGCACACCCTGTCCAAAGCCCTCATCGAGCGTGAAATCTTGGACGCCCAAGAACTCGACATCCTGATCGGTGGTGGTCAGCTTCCACCGATTGTGAAAAACGTCGAAGAATTCCGCGAAAAGGTGCGTGCTCAGGCAGCTCCAGCAACGCCGCAGGAAACGGGCGACGATGGCGCAGACGGACTTGTTCTTAATCCGTCGTAGCTGTCGTAGCTGTCGTAGATATCATAGCGACAACTTCATCACCACGCGCTCCGGCAACAGCCGGAGCGCTGCTGCGATCGGCCTCCAGAACCACGGCGTGTAGATCACGACGGCCTTCCGCTCGATGGCGCGAACGATGGACGTCACCACGGGCTCCAATCCTGCCATGAGGGGCAGTGCCCTACCTTCGGTCATGGGCGTCCGCACCGGACCTGGCTTTACCGTGAGGATGTGAACGTCCCGATCGGCAAACCGTCCGCGCAACCCGGCAGCATAGGCCGATACCGCAGCTTTGGCGGTGGCATAGGCCGTCATCCCCTTACGACCGCGGTCGCCAGCCACAGACGACAGCACCACCATGCTGCCCCCGCCGGAGCCCTCCATCACCAAGGCAAATCGGTGCATCAGCTCGATGGGACTCATCATGTTCGTGATCAGGGTATCCATCGAAGCATCAACATCGTAGTCCAACTCGGCCTGCACGGGAAGGACGGCATGGGCAATGATCACCAGATCAACACCGCCGAGCTCATTGACCGCTGTGCGCACAATATCACCGAACTGATCCCGTGCCCGGAGATCTGCAAGGTAGATGGCCACCTTCGATGCACCCAACATGGTAAGGGTCTCGGCAACCTGCTTTGTTCGATGTTCGTTCCTGCCAACCAGGAACACCGAGCTGCCGGCGGCGGCATATCGCTCGGCAATACCAGCACCGATCGCACTGGTTGCGCCCAGAACAACAACCCGTTTTGCTGAGAGTGTCATTGATATCCTTTCGTTGTCATCTGAAGCCGTCGCCACATCGTACTGGAGACAGCCGGATCATGCAGCTCTGAAAAATGGCTCCACTGTGGATACATCGCGCGGAACGTGGAGGTTTCCAGTCGAGCATCCTTGGCAAGGTAGACGCGCCCACCATGCTCGAGCACGATGTGATCGAGCCGGTTGAGTGCATGCAGCATTGGCCTGCCACCCCACGGAAGATCAATGGCCAGCGTCCAACCGGGGCGTGGAAACGACATCACCCCGCCGGACGAGCGCGGCCCAAACCGCTTCAACACGGCCAAATACGGCACGAGGTTCGCCGCGTGCAGGACGCTCGTCATCGTTGAGAGTACCGAGGTCACCACGGGTTCCTCGTCGGGAATCACAAACTGGTACTGGACAAATCCCTTGGGGTCGTACACTCGGTTCCACCCGCGAATGGCATCCAACGGATGAAAAAACGCTCCATGTCGCATGATCGACGATCGCCTCGGCTGACGTTGGCCATGGTACTTTGCGGCATTCCCAAGGCGAACGGTCGTGGGTCGAAGGAAGGGGCGAGCCAGTGGTGCCAGCCATCCGTGCGCCTGCCGCAGTATCGGGGGCTCCAGTCCGTGCTCGGCGGAAGCATGCCGGCCTACCAGAACATGGCCACGTCCGGCCCGAGCAGCCGACGTCGCAAGATCGATCCAGGCCACCGAGTAGAGCCATTCGTCATCGGAGGCTTGTAGTACGTGCACGGTCTCGGCCATGGACGTCGTCTTGATCGACTGACACTGGATCGCCGACGACGCGATGGGCATCAGCCCAAGCCGCACCCACGTGATCATACCGGTAAGCCCCATTCCACCAATCGTGGCAAAGAAGAGGTCTGCTCGCTGCGTTGGTGAGCACCGTACCACCCCCTCGTCCGAGCGAAGAAGTTCCAACTCCAGCACGTGACAGCCGAATGAGCCGTCGCGATGATGGTTTTTCCCATGAATATCGTTGGCAACAGCTCCACCGATGGTTACCCACTGGGTTCCGGGAATCACCGGTAGATGCCATCCCAAGGGAATGATCCGTTGGTGGACTTCTGCTATGGTACATCCGGCCGCCACACGCAGCTCGCCGCGGCCGGTATCCATCTCGAAGAGATCGTCGTAGGCGGTCATCGCAACCAACGTCGCGCCGTCATTGAGACACACATCTCCGTAGGATCGCCCAGCCCCATACGGCAAATAGGGGTGCTCGTTCGGCACAACGCCAGTAAAGGGAACAATCACTGCTGCAGGGGGCTCTGGTAGTCGTCCCCACGAGGTTCCATCGACGTCGCCCAGAATGCTGCTGACCACACGTGTTGTCATTGTCCGGCCACCAGGAAGATGATGGCGGTAATCACGCCAAGGACATATGTGGCTCGATCCCGCACGGCAAAGAGGATCGGATCGTCGTGCATCTCTCCCCGATGGGCTTTGAGCCACATCCGGCTGATCCAGTAGAGCAAGACCGGCACGGCGGCCCAAAGTCGCGTGGGATGTTCGTAGAGTCGGGTCACGTCGGTGCCGCTCAGGTAGAAGGCAAAGACGAACACGGCCAGGTATCCGATGGCCGTGCCGGCAATAAGCACAAAATGGGCATCTCCCACTCGATAGCCTCGTCCGCTAATGGCACGACCCTCGCGCTCGACAGTATCGCGCAATTCCGTGTAGCGTTTCAGAAAGGCAAGACTGGTAAACACGCAGAGCGAAAACATGAGCAGCCATGTGGACACGCGCGTGTTGGTGGCTGCGCCACCGGCAATGATGCGCAGTGTGTACAATCCGGCAAGCACGATCACATCGATGAGCACTCGTCTCTTCAACCAAAAGGAGTAGAGCGTCGTGGACGCAAGGTAGATCACCAACAGCAGCTGGAAGGTATCCGACAACTGCAATGCCATCGGAGTTGCCACCAGCAGGAGGATGCCGATAAGGATCATGCCTGCCCGCGCCGACAGTGCACCCGAGGCTAGCGGACGGAATCGCTTGCGTGGATGTAGGGCATCGCTCTGGCGATCGACAAGATCATTCAGGGTGTAGACCGCGCTGGCCACCACAGAAAACGACAAGAACGCAAACATCGCATGCCAGAGACCTGGATCAC
>CAZBOW010000075.1:0-3437 GCA_964493635.1 uncultured Hyphomicrobiales bacterium | reverse complement strand
GCGTGCGATGCATCGTTACCGAAGCTGCACTCGTGGCCGTGGACACCCCGGCTGATGCCGAGCGTGTCCGACAGCTGCTCCTCGGTTAGAGACGTACTTGCAAGCCCACGTGCGGAGTCAGAAGTCCGATTCCAATCACCGACGGATCCAATTCCAGTGAGAGTACCGACACTCCACCGTACACGGCAACGTTATCCGTAACCCACTTTTGAAGCGATGCACGCACAAGGAGGGCAGTGTCGTCCTGATCGCCTAAGAGCAGGCGCAGTTGAGCTTCACCCACAATGTGAACGTCTGCGATGCCAAGTGGGGCGAGGTAGCGTACTTGCGGACTGATGAATACAAGCGTATTGTCTCCTACTTGAAGGCCCAACCCGCTTCCGATCTGCAGGTTTTCATTCAGCTGGTAGAGTCCAACGGCACCAAGAAATTGCCCCGTCTCCAATCCTACGACCAAGCCGTCCAGTTTCTTCGACTGAGCCGATACATTCACAGCGGTGAACATCAGCACCGATGCCACAAACAGAGCTACAGAACGACGCATACCATCCTCGATCTAGAAAGTGAGTAGAAGCAAATCATCAACCGTCAAATATACTCGTGCCATGCTGCCACTCCACACCCTGTGAACACTGAATTGTTTGTGTAGTTTCGTTGCTATGTCGCATGCCATCACCGTGGTGCCATACACCGCTGATCAGAAGGCTACATGGGACACGTTTGTGCAGCAGAGCAACAACGGCACCATGTTCCACGAACAGCGATTCCTGGACTACCACCCCTCGGGAAAGTGGAACTTCCACCATCTGATGTTCTACGAAGGAAGCCGACTTGTTGCCGTTCTTCCCGGTGGCGTCAAGGCCGATGGGTCGTTCTGGTCGCCCGTGGGGGCGTCCTACGGCTCGATTGTTACCGCCGACATTTCCTTTGAAAAGTCGCTGCGGATCGTTGATGCCTTCCTCGACTACGGGCAACGTCAAGGGTGGCGCGATGCCTACCTCATACCCGCCCCCATCATCTACACGCGCAACTACAGTCAGCATCACGAGTATGCCCTGTTGTACCGGAAGGCCGACTTCGAACTGCACTACATCTCTCATGCCATCGATCTGAAGCGGGGAGCTGACTTCCTGAACCATTTCGACCAGACAGCACGGAAAACCATTCGGAAGATCCTCCGAGAGGGGCAGATCACCATCCGTGAAAGCGACGACTACGAAACGTTTCATCGCATCTTGGTCGAGAACAAGAAGCGGCACGATACCACTCCAACGCATACGCTGGAAGACCTGCTGCGACTGCGCGAGCTCATGCCGGAGTTACTCCGACTCAACATGGTCTACGACGGTGAGACTCCCATCGCCGGATCCCTGCTGTTTCTGCCAAACCCCAAGGTTGTGCTCTGCTTTTACAACATGTTGTTGTACGAGTATGAACACCTCAAGCCCGTGTACCTCATCATGTACGAAACGGTTCGCTGGGCCATTGAACAGGGCTATGAGTGGGTCGACATTGGCGTGAGTCAGGATACGAAGGCCGACGATCCCATGACGCCCTCGCTCGGGTTGATTGGATTCAAGGAGCGCTTTGATGCCCGAGGCATCCTGCGCAGCACCTATCACATCTCGTGGTAGGGGGCGTGCCACATGCACTGTGACGTTCTGCTGATTGCACTGGCTCGGATCGAGCAGGACGCCCGTACGCTGAACCTTGCTCGTGCACTGTCGAAAGCTGGGCTTCGGGTTGTTGTTATCGCTGCAGGATCGGCACCACCGACACCACCGGAAGAGTCGTGGACCCTCCTTCCATGGAGCGATCCAGGCGGCTCGGCCTTCCAACGATGGCAAAGCTTGCATGCCTTTGCGCGATCACAAGCGATCCACTCACGTGTGGTCGGTGCGATGGACTTTTTTGCCCTGCGTGCTGCTCGATCGGTAGCGCGGGCTGGATCGGTGCGGTTGTTCTACGATATGCGCGAGTTCACCTTTGCCTTAGGCCCCCTTCAGGGAAAAGGTTGGAAACAACGGCTGATCACCCTTATGGAACGTTGGCTGCTGCGGAGTGTTGATCGCGTGATCGTGACGGGCCCGCTCGACGCCGACATCGTGCAGCGCTATTACCACCTGCGGGAAACCCCGACGGTGGTGATGAATACGCCACCGTTTCAACCAAGGATACCGTCCACCGTGCTGCGTGATCGCTTTGCTATCCCAGCCGATCATGCCATTGTGATTTATCAGGGTGTTGTGCATCATGGGCGCGGGATTGAGCCTTTTGTACGTGCCCTACCTCTGATGCCCGACGTTCACCTCTGCATCGTCGGCGATGGCCCTGCACGCGATGAGCTTCAGCAGATGATCGCTGCATCTGGCGCAGGCAGTCAGGTGCATTGGTATGGCAGTGTACCCTATGATCAGCTGCATGTGGTTACCTGTAGTGCTACGATGGGTCTGTGCGCCATCGAACCGGTCTCGATGAGTTATGAGTATGCCTTGCCGAACAAGTTGTTCGAGTACATGATGGCGGAGATCCCATCCATTGTGACCGACCTGCCCGCTTTACGAGCGCAGCTCAACGAAATCCCTGCTGGTGTTCTTGTGGGTAGGGGGCTGGAGGCCACTGAACTGGCCGATGCCGTGCGGCGCCTGCGACAGCCGGCCACAGCAGCGGTGATGGCCGAGCAGGCCCGACGCGTGCGAGCGATTGCCTACGACCAGCAGGCCCAGCGTGTGGTTGATCTTGTGAGAGACCTGCTCCCATGATGTATCTCCTCCTGCTGCTGCAGCAGCTCATTGCCAGCTCCACACACCTGATTGCCAAGAGTGCCACCGGCACCTTGCATCCAACGCTAGTGGTGCTCATTCGCGGCCTGTTCACCGCTACAGCATTTGGTGGATGGTGGTTCATTCGCCGCCGTTCGATGAAGCCAGTGCTGCGTGGGGATCTGCCCTTGATTTTGGTGCTGGGCTTGGTAAACATTCCCATCAATCAACTGCTCTTCATCTGGGGCGTGAAGTACACTACGGCTCCGAATGCGGCCTTGGCCTATGCCCTGACTCCTGTGTTCGTGGTGGTAATCCTTGCGCTGCGAGGCGAGCATACCAGCCGCTGGCGCTGGGCAGGCGTCGGCATTGCCCTTGTGGGTGCCTTCATTGTGCTATCCGAGCGAGGGGTGAGTTTCGCTCCGGAGTATCTGCTCGGGAATGTGATGGTTCTGCTGGCCAGTGCATCATGGGCACTCTACACTGTTCTGGGCAAACCACTGATCAAGGCCTATGGATCGGTCCAAGCATCAGCACTCTCGTTCTTCTCCGGCGTGGCCCTGTACGTGGTGGTGTGGCTCCTGATTCCGATTCCAACGGATATGGCTCCATTGCTCAGCGGTGCGGAGGCTGGTCGGCTGTGGTTCCAGCTGTTCTACCTCGGTGTGATCACCT
>CAZBOW010000074.1:0-3489 GCA_964493635.1 uncultured Hyphomicrobiales bacterium | reverse complement strand
TACCGAAGCTGCACTCGTGGCCGTGGACACCCCGGCTGACGCCGAGCGTGTGCGAAGCCTCCTTGCTGGTTAACCTAGCGCTTGATCTAGCGTTTGGTCTAGCGTTTGGTCTAGAGCTTGACTTGCACGCCAAGGTGTGGCGTTAGCAGCCCCACGTTCACTGCGCTAAGGTCCATATCGTAGCTAAACACCGTCAAGCCGGCGTAGGCGGCAAAGTGGGCGGAAATCCAGTGTTGAACGCCAGCACGCAGGCGGATCTGCGTAAACTCGTTGTCGCCGAAGGCAATGGCCAGCTGACCCTCGCCCACCGCGCTCAAGCCCTCAATACCAAGTGGCATTAGGAAGCGTACCTGTGGTGCAAGCATCACGAAGTTGGCATCGCCCTTCCCATTTACCGCGAAAACGTTCTGTGTTTGACCAAGCGACACGCCGATTCCGCTACCAATCTGCAGGTTCTCATTCAACTGATACAACGCCACAGCACCAATGGCCTGCCCCGTCTCCAATCCTACGACCAAGCCTTCCAGCTTCTTCGACTGAGCCGATACATTTACAGCGGTGAACATCAGCACCGATGCCACAAACAGAGCTACAGAACGACGCATACCATCCTCGATCTAGAAAGTGAGTAGAAGCAAATCATCAACCGTCAAATATACTCGTGCCATGCTGCCACTCCACACCCTGTGAACACTGAATTGTTTGTGTAGTTTCGTTGCTATGTCGCATGCCATCACCGTGGTGCCATACACCGCTGATCAGAAGGCTACATGGGACACGTTTGTGCAGCAGAGCAACAACGGCACCATGTTCCACGAACAGCGATTCCTGGACTACCACCCCTCGGGAAAGTGGAACTTCCACCATCTGATGTTCTACGAAGGAAGCCGACTTGTTGCCGTTCTTCCCGGTGGCGTCAAGGCCGATGGGTCGTTCTGGTCGCCCGTGGGGGCGTCCTACGGCTCGATTGTTACCGCCGACATTTCCTTTGAAAAGTCGCTGCGGATCGTTGATGCCTTCCTCGACTACGGGCAACGTCAAGGGTGGCGCGATGCCTACCTCATACCCGCCCCCATCATCTACACGCGCAACTACAGTCAGCATCACGAGTATGCCCTGTTGTACCGGAAGGCCGACTTCGAACTGCACTACATCTCTCATGCCATCGATCTGAAGCGGGGAGCTGACTTCCTGAACCATTTCGACCAGACAGCACGGAAAACCATTCGGAAGATCCTCCGAGAGGGGCAGATCACCATCCGTGAAAGCGACGACTACGAAACGTTTCATCGCATCTTGGTCGAGAACAAGAAGCGGCACGATACCACTCCAACGCATACGCTGGAAGACCTGCTGCGACTGCGCGAGCTCATGCCGGAGTTACTCCGACTCAACATGGTCTACGACGGTGAGACTCCCATCGCCGGATCCCTGCTGTTTCTGCCAAACCCCAAGGTTGTGCTCTGCTTTTACAACATGTTGTTGTACGAGTATGAACACCTCAAGCCCGTGTACCTCATCATGTACGAAACGGTTCGCTGGGCCATTGAACAGGGCTATGAGTGGGTCGACATTGGCGTGAGTCAGGATACGAAGGCCGACGATCCCATGACGCCCTCGCTCGGGTTGATTGGATTCAAGGAGCGCTTTGATGCCCGAGGCATCCTGCGCAGCACCTATCACATCTCGTGGTAGGGGGCGTGCCACATGCACTGTGACGTTCTGCTGATAGCACTGGCTCGGATCGAGCAGGACGCCCGTACGCTGAACCTTGCTCGTACACTGTCGAAGGCTGGACTTCACGTTGTTGTTATTGCAGCAGGGACTGTGTCATCTACAGAGCCGTGGATCCTTGTGTCCTGGAATGATCCTGGTGGATCTGCATTTCATCGATGGGGAAGTCTCGGGCGCTTCGTGCGATCACAGTCGATCCAAGCCCGCGTGGTGGGAGCAATGGACTTCTTTGCCCTGCGTGCAGCCCGAGCCGTTGCGCGTGCCGGAGCCGCACGAATGTTCTACGATATGCGGGAGTTCACCTTTGCCTTAGGCCCCCTTCAGGGAAAAGGCTGGAAACAACGGCTGATCACCCTGATGGAACGTTGGCTGCTGCGGAGCGTTGATCGCGTGATCGTAACTGGCCCGCTCGACGCCGAAATCGTGCAGCGCTATTACCATCTGCGGGAAACCCCGGCGGTGGTGATGAATACGCCACCGTTTCAACCAAGGGTACCGTCCACGATACTGCGGGATCGATTTGCCATCCCAGCCGATCATGTCATTGTGATCTATCAGGGTGTAGTCCATCATGGGCGCGGAATCAAACCGTTTCTGCGGGCCCTACCGCTGATGCCCGACGTTCATCTCTGTATTGTGGGCGATGGTCCTGCGCGCGATGAGCTACGGGCACTGGCTGTGGCATCGCCGGTTTCCAGCCGGGTTCACTGGATGGACAGCGTTCCGTACGACCAACTCCATGCCATCACCTGTAGTGCCACGATGGGTCTGTGCGCCATCGAACCGGTCTCGATGAGTTATGAGTATGCCTTGCCGAACAAGTTGTTCGAGTACATGATGGCGGAGATCCCATCCATTGTGACCGACCTGCCCGCTTTACGAGCGCAGCTCAACGAAATCCCTGCTGGTGTTCTTGTGGGTAGGGGGCTGGAGGCCACTGAACTGGCCGATGCCGTGCGGCGCCTGCGACAGCCGGCCACAGCAGCGGTGATGGCCGAGCAGGCCCGACGCGTGCGAGCGATTGCCTACGACCAGCAGGCCCAGCGTGTGGTTGATCTTGTGAGAGACCTGCTCCCATGATGTATCTCCTCCTGCTGCTGCAGCAGCTCATTGCCAGCTCCACACACCTGATTGCCAAGAGTGCCACCGGCACCTTGCATCCAACGCTAGTGGTGCTCATTCGCGGCCTGTTCACCGCTACAGCATTTGGTGGATGGTGGTTCATTCGCCGCCGTTCGATGAAGCCAGTGCTGCGTGGGGATCTGCCCTTGATTTTGGTGCTGGGCTTGGTAAACATTCCCATCAATCAACTGCTCTTCATCTGGGGCGTGAAGTACACTACGGCTCCGAATGCGGCCTTGGCCTATGCCCTGACTCCTGTGTTCGTGGTGGTAATCCTTGCGCTGCGAGGCGAGCATACCAGCCGCTGGCGCTGGGCAGGCGTCGGCATTGCTCTTGTGGGTGCCTTCATTGTGCTATCGGAGCGAGGGGTGAGTTTCGCTCCGGAGTATCTGCTCGGAAATGTGATGGTTCTGCTGGCCAGTGCATCATGGGCACTGTACACTGTTCTGGGCAAACCACTGATCAACGCCTATGGATCGGTCCAAGCATCGGCACTCTCGTTCTTCTCCGGCGTGGCCCTGTACGTCGTGGTGTGGCTCCTGCTTCCGATTCCAACGGACATGGCTCCGTTGCTCAGTGGTGCGGAGGCTGGTCGGCTGTGGTTCCAGCTGTTCTACCTCGGTGTGATCACCT
>CAZBOW010000073.1:0-3686 GCA_964493635.1 uncultured Hyphomicrobiales bacterium | reverse complement strand
ACATCCTGCCGCAGCTCCATGCCGAGGACATTCACATCCATCGCTGTGAGAACCTTACCGCGGCCGAGCAAGCCGAACTCGAAAAGGACTTCGTTGATAACATCATGCCGGTGTTGACGCCCCTTGCACTCGATCCCGGACACCCGTTCCCCCGGCTGCTGAACCGGTCGCTCAACATTGTGTTTGTTCTGCACGAGGATGTAGACCGCGATATTGAAATGCGCACGGCGGTGTTGCAACTTCCATCGGTGCTGCCGCGACTGCTGCGCATTCCGCGCTCGTCGGGTGACCACTTCGTTCCACTGGAAGATGTGATCCGCTCGCATGCCGGAATCCTGTTTCCGGGACTTGCCCTGCGCGAAACGCACGTATTCCGGGTAACGCGAGATGCGGATGTCGAGATTGCCGAAGATGAGGCCAACGACCTGATGACGGCTGTGGCCGAGGGGATTCGCCAACGCCGGTGGGGCACCGATGCCGTGCGCCTGGAAGTGGGCAGCGATATGCCGAAGTTCCTGCAAACCCTGCTACTGAAGAGTTTGTCGCTATCGGCAGGCGACCTCTACACAACCGATGCGCCCTTGAACCTGCAAGGGTTTCTGGAGCTCACGAAGCTGGATCGACGGCGGTTGAAAGATGCGCCGTTTACCTCGCGGATTCCCCAGGAACTGGCCGCCGACTCTGCCAAGTTCTTCGATCTGCTCCAGGAGGGCGATCTATTCGTGCACCATCCGTTTGACTCGTTCAGCAACACCGTTGTGCGATTCATTACGCAGGCGGGAGCCGATCCTGATGTTCTGGCCATCAAGATTACTCTGTACCGTGCCGGTGGCAAGTCGCCAATCATTCAGGCACTCAAGGAGGCGGCTGCCCAAGGCAAGGACGTCACGGCCTTCGTAGAGCTGAAGGCCCGATTCGACGAGGAGAACAACATTGCATGGGCGCGCGAACTCGAACGCGCCGGTGTCCACGTGGTATACGGTGTGGTGGGCTTGAAGGTCCACTGTAAGGTATGCCTGGCGGTCCGCAAGGAAGGCGCCGAGGTAAAGACCTACGCCCATGTGAGCACCGGTAACTACAACCTGACAACATCCCGGCTCTATACGGACGTGGGGATCTTTACCGGCGACCAACGTTTCGAGCGCGACTTTGTGCAGCTGTTCAACCTCCTGACGGGATATTCGAAGTACACGGAATGGCAGTACCTCGGTGTGGCGCCCGTGAATCTCCGACAGCGCTTTAAATCCATGATCGCTCGGGAGGCCGAGATTGCTGCAGCAGGAGGTGAGGCGCATATCATCGCCAAGCTGAATGCCTTAAGCGACCCTTCAATTGTACGGGCTCTGTACCGTGCATCGATGGCTGGCGTCAAAATTGAACTGATCGTGCGCGGCATCTGCACACTCCGACCGGGCATTCCAGGTGTCAGCGAGAATATCCGCGTGCGGAGTATCCTTGATCGATTCCTCGAGCACAGCCGAATCTTCTACGTGCACAATGCCGGAAACCCGGAATACTACATCTCCAGTGCCGATTGGATGCCACGGAATCTGAACCGTCGCGTTGAAATGCTCTTCCCGGTTCTGGATGCTAAGGTCCAATCGCAGCTCAAGGAGGTCCTTGATCTCTACCTGCAATCGTACTCGCATGCTCGGTTCTTACAGCCCGATGGTTCCTACGTTCGGCCGGAGGGATACCGCAAGGAGGAATCGTTCCGCGTTCAGCAGGTCCTGCTGAAAAAGGCACGGAAGCGCCGATGAGTGTGGTACGCTTGATTGCAGCACGGTACGTGTGGCCACGCCGACTGTCCGTGATCTCCGTCATCGGTGGAATCTCGGTGGTGGGAATGACGATTGGGACGGCGGCCCTCATTATTGTGATGTCGCTCTTCAACGGCTTCCGCGACGTGGCGCATCAGTTGATGATCGGCTTCGGACCACATCTGCAGGTGGTTGCGGCCCAAGGCCGGGCGCTGCCCGACCCAGAAAAAGCACTGGGCGCATTGCGCGAGGTGGGGTTGACGCATGCAAGCCTGAGTAGCGGTTCTCGCATCGTGCTTACGGCGGGTGGTCGCACGTCGGTGGTCGAAGCCGTCGGTGTTCAATCCGATACTCTGGCCGTACTCCGCGGTCCTCGAGAGGCGACGTTTGTAGGGGGCTTTGCCACACAGGCCGAGGAAGGGATCGCTTCGATTGTTGTTGCCAGCGGAGTCGCCGAGCGCATGGGGGTCTACGTTGATGATACCGTTGCTCTGCTGGCTCCCGAGGCCATCGAGCGTGCGGTACAAACCATGGTTCTTCCCCGTGGGATCCCAGCCGTGGTGCGCGGCATTTTTCAGTCGAATGCGGCTCGGGACATCGACCATCGCCGAGTATACCTTTCCCAGAGCATTCTGGCACGTGCCACCGGCCGCGCGCAGGTCACATCGGCCGACGCGGTGTTCGATGACGCCGTGCAGGCAGTGGACGTAGCCGAGAAGAACGCCGAACGGCTTCGTGGAATGCTGGGTCCGGCCTACGCCGTGCGAACGTGGGCTGATGTGAACCGTGGACTGGTCGAGACGATGAAACTGGAGCGCGTTGGCTCCTTCATTGTGCTGGCGCTGATTGTGGTTGTTGCGGCGTTCAATGTGCTCGTTGCCCTGTCCTTAGGGGTGGTTGAGAAGCGTCGAGACATTGCCGTGCTGTTGACGCTCGGACTCCGGCCTCGCGATATCCGCTTGATGTACATTCGTCAGGGCCTCGCCCTGGGGAGTGTGGCCGTAGGTATTGGCGTGCTCTTGGGAGTATGCCTGACGTGGGGGCAGATCACGTTTTCGTGGATCTCCTTTGATGTGTCGCAGGGGTACCTTGTACCGGCCCTTCCAATGAAGATTGAACTGCTGGACGTGCTGCTAACGGCGGGGGTAGGGCTGCTCCTTGCCGCGACAGCGGCGGCATACCCCGCTGGTCGTGCGGCTCGTACACAGATCGCCGATGCGCTGCGGTCAGAGTGAGTCGAGTACGGTCAGGGTCATGGAATCGCACAGCTGATACCCCTTCTGCGTGAGGCGGAGCACGCTGCCGCAATCTTCAATCAAGCCGTCGTCGATCCAATAGCCCAAGTGTGGCTGCAGGGCAGCACGCACATCCACGCCGAACTCCGTACGAAACCGATCCACGGGAAGACCGTCGGCCCGAAGGGTGGTAAAGGCAAGCTCGGTGCGGCGTTGTTCGGCGGTGAGAGTTTCGGTGTTTGCATAGCCGAACGTGCCAGCAGCGATCCGTTCGGTCCATGCCGTTAGGCTACGGTGATTCCATGTGCGGACTCCGCGATGCAAGCCATGGGCGCTGGGCCCTGCTGCTAGGTAGTCGTGTCCGTGCCAGTACGTGAGATTGTGTTGACAACGAAGATTCTTCGACGAACGACGCGCGTAGTTGCTCACCTCGTACTGCTCGTATCCGGACTGCGTCAGCCGATCCATGACCAGAGCATACATCTCGGCGTCCCGCTCCTCGGCCTGCGGCGCCACAGCCCCCTTCAGGAGCTGTGCGTGAAGCGGTGTTCCTGGCTCAAAGATCAACGAGTAGGCACTGATGTGATCCGTGTGCAATTCCAGAGCATGGTCCAGAGAGATGGTCAGGGACTCGAGCGTCTGGCCGGGAAGGGCAAACATGAGGTCGAGGTTGATGTTCTCAAATCCGGCA
>CAZBOW010000072.1:0-3686 GCA_964493635.1 uncultured Hyphomicrobiales bacterium | reverse complement strand
TGCCGGATTTGAGAACATCAACCTCGACCTCATGTTTGCCCTTCCCGGCCAGACGATCGAGTCCCTGACCCTCTCTCTGGACCATGCTCTGGATTTGCACACGGATCATATCAGTGCCTACTCGTTGATCTTTGAGCCTGGAACACCCCTTCACGCACAGCTCCTGAAAGGGGCTGTGGCGCCGCAGGCCGAGGAGCGAGACGCCGAGATGTATGCTCTGGTCATGGATCGGCTCCGGGGGTCGGGATACGAGCAGTACGAGGTGAGCAACTACGCGCGTCGTGCGTCGTCAGACGCTCGTTGCCGGCACAATCTCACGTACTGGCACGGACACGACTACCTAGCAGCAGGGCCCAGCGCCCATGGCTTGCATCGCGGAGTCCGCACATGGAATCACCGTAGCCTAACGGCATGGACCGAACGGATCGCTGCTGGCACGTTCGGCTATGCAAACACCGAAACTCTCACCGCCGAACAACGCCGCACCGAGCTTGCCTTTACCACCCTTCGGGCCGACGGTCTTCCCGTGGATCGGTTTCGTACGGAGTTCGGCGTGGATGTGCGTGCTGCCCTGCAGCCACACTTGGGCTATTGGATCGACGACGGCTTGATTGAAGATTGCGGCAGCGTGCTCCGCCTCACGCAGAAGGGGTATCAGCTGTGCGATTCCATGACCCTGACCGTACTCGACTCACTCTGACCGCAGCGCATCGGCGATCTGTGTACGAGCCGCACGACCAGCGGGGTATGCCGCCGCTGTCGCGGCAAGGAGCAGCCCTACCCCCGCCGTTAGCAGCACGTCCAGCAGTTCAATCTTCATTGGAAGGGCCGGTACAAGGTACCCCTGCGACACATCAAAGGAGATCCACGAAAACGTGATCTGCCCCCACGTCAGGCATACTCCCAAGAGCACGCCAATACCTACGGCCACACTCCCCAGGGCGAGGCCCTGACGAATGTACATCAAGCGGATATCGCGAGGCCGGAGTCCGAGCGTCAACAGCACGGCAATGTCTCGACGCTTCTCAACCACCCCTAAGGACAGGGCAACGAGCACATTGAACGCCGCAACAACCACAATCAGCGCCAGCACAATGAAGGAGCCAACGCGCTCCAGTTTCATCGTCTCGACCAGTCCACGGTTCACATCAGCCCACGTTCGCACGGCGTAGGCCGGACCCAGCATTCCACGAAGCCGTTCGGCGTTCTTCTCGGCTACGTCCACTGCCTGCACGGCGTCATCGAACACCGCGTCGGCCGATGTGACCTGCGCGCGGCCGGTGGCACGTGCCAGAATGCTCTGGGAAAGGTATACTCGGCGATGGTCGATGTCCCGAGCCGCATTCGACTGAAAAATGCCGCGCACCACGGCTGGGATCCCACGGGGAAGAACCATGGTTTGTACCGCACGCTCGATGGCCTCGGGAGCCAGCAGAGCAACGGTATCATCAACGTAGACCCCCATGCGCTCGGCGACTCCGCTGGCAACAACAATCGAAGCGATCCCTTCCTCGGCCTGTGTGGCAAAGCCCCCTACAAACGTCGCCTCTCGAGGACCGCGGAGTACGGCCAGAGTATCGGATTGAACACCGACGGCTTCGACCACCGACGTGCGACCACCCGCCGTAAGCACGATGCGAGAACCGCTACTCAGGCTTGCATGCGTCAACCCCACCTCGCGCAATGCGCCCAGTGCTTTTTCTGGGTCGGGCAGCGCCCGGCCTTGGGCCGCAACCACCTGCAGATGTGGTCCGAAGCCGATCATCAACTGATGCGCCACGTCGCGGAAGCCGTTGAAGAGCGACATCACAATAATGAGGGCCGCCGTCCCAATCGTCATTCCCACCACCGAGATTCCACCGATGACGGAGATCACGGACAGTCGGCGTGGCCACACGTACCGTGCTGCAATCAAGCGTACCACACTCATCGGCGCTTCCGTGCCTTTTTCAGCAGGACCTGCTGAACGCGGAACGATTCCTCCTTGCGGTATCCCTCCGGCCGAACGTAGGAACCATCGGGCTGTAAGAACCGAGCATGCGAGTACGATTGCAGGTAGAGATCAAGGACCTCCTTGAGCTGCGATTGGACCTTAGCATCCAGAACCGGGAAGAGCATTTCAACGCGACGGTTCAGATTCCGTGGCATCCAATCGGCACTGGAGATGTAGTATTCCGGGTTTCCGGCATTGTGCACGTAGAAGATTCGGCTGTGCTCGAGGAATCGATCAAGGATACTCCGCACGCGGATATTCTCGCTGACACCTGGAATGCCCGGTCGGAGTGTGCAGATGCCGCGCACGATCAGTTCAATTTTGACGCCAGCCATCGATGCACGGTACAGAGCCCGTACAATTGAAGGGTCGCTTAAGGCATTCAGCTTGGCGATGATATGCGCCTCACCTCCTGCTGCAGCAATCTCGGCCTCCCGAGCGATCATGGATTTAAAGCGCTGTCGGAGATTCACGGGCGCCACACCGAGGTACTGCCATTCCGTGTACTTCGAATATCCCGTCAGGAGGTTGAACAGCTGCACAAAGTCGCGCTCGAAACGTTGGTCGCCGGTAAAGATCCCCACGTCCGTATAGAGCCGGGATGTTGTCAGGTTGTAGTTACCGGTGCTCACATGGGCGTAGGTCTTTACCTCGGCGCCTTCCTTGCGGACCGCCAGGCATACCTTACAGTGGACCTTCAAGCCCACCACACCGTATACCACGTGGACACCGGCGCGTTCGAGTTCGCGCGCCCATGCAATGTTGTTCTCCTCGTCGAATCGGGCCTTCAGCTCTACGAAGGCCGTGACGTCCTTGCCTTGGGCAGCCGCCTCCTTGAGTGCCTGAATGATTGGCGACTTGCCACCGGCACGGTACAGAGTAATCTTGATGGCCAGAACATCAGGATCGGCTCCCGCCTGCGTAATGAATCGCACAACGGTGTTGCTGAACGAGTCAAACGGATGGTGCACGAATAGATCGCCCTCCTGGAGCAGATCGAAGAACTTGGCAGAGTCGGCGGCCAGTTCCTGGGGAATCCGCGAGGTAAACGGCGCATCTTTCAACCGCCGTCGATCCAGCTTCGTGAGCTCCAGAAACCCTTGCAGGTTCAAGGGCGCATCGGTTGTGTAGAGGTCGCCTGCCGATAGCGACAAACTCTTCAGTAGCAGGGTTTGCAGGAACTTCGGCATATCGCTGCCCACTTCCAGGCGCACGGCATCGGTGCCCCACCGGCGTTGGCGAATCCCCTCGGCCACAGCCGTCATCAGGTCGTTGGCCTCATCTTCGGCAATCTCGACATCCGCATCTCGCGTTACCCGGAATACGTGCGTTTCGCGCAGGGCAAGTCCCGGAAACAGGATTCCGGCATGCGAGCGGATCACATCTTCCAGTGGAACGAAGTGGTCGCCCGACGACCGCGGAATGCGCAGCAGTCGCGGCAGCACCGATGGAAGTTGCAGAACCGCCGTGCGCATTTCAACATCGCGGTCTACATCCTCGTGCAGAACGAACACAATGTTGAGCGACCGGTTCAGCAGCCGAGGGAACGGATGTCCGGGATCGAGTGCAAGGGGCGTCAACACCGGCATGATGTTATCGACGAAGTCCTTTTCGAGTTCGGCTTGCTCGGCGGCGGTCAGGTTCTCACAGCGATGGATGTGAATGTCCTCGGCATGGAGCTGCGGCAGGATGT
>CAZBOW010000071.1:0-3763 GCA_964493635.1 uncultured Hyphomicrobiales bacterium | reverse complement strand
TGCTCAGGCCCTTACTGAACCTCCTGCATGGCTTGTGTGATTCGTTGGAGCCCCGTACAAGACGTAACAATTCCGTAACACACGCGTAACGCCAGCGTAATCTGCGCCCACGATGTTTGTGCCAACACATTCATTCGTCGGGGGAATACATGCTTGGTATAATACGTTTTGCCGCAGTTGCGGCGATGGTCACGCTCCACACGGCTGTCCTTTTTGCCGCCGAACCTGCTGGATCGGTGAGCGGCCGCGTGTTGGAGAAGGGGACAGATATTCCAATTCCGGGAGCTACCGTCCAAGTGCTGGGAACATCAACTGGTACCTACACGCGTTCTGACGGAACGTTTACACTGATGGGAGTTCGTGACGGTGACGTCTCCGTTCGGGTTGCAAGTCTTGGATATCTACCCGATACCGTGTCCATTAACGTGAGTGCTACGACTCCATTCGTCATTGTTCAACTGACCGGTGACGTCATCACGTCTCAAGGCGTCGTTGTACTCGGTGAAACGGCACGTGGCCAAGCCCGGGCGTTGAACCAGCAACGCAATGCCATGCAGGTCTCCAACATCGTTTCTGCCGATCAAATCGGTCGTTTTCCCGACCAGAACGTTGGCGATGCCATGAAGCGCATTCCGGGTATTGCCGTACAGTACGATCAGGGCGAGGCCCGATTCGGACTGATTCGTGGTACTCCAAGTCAGTTCAACACCGTGACCATCAACGGCGAACGCATCCCCTCCGCTGAAGCGGAGAATCGCTCCGTCCAGCTTGACCTGATTCCGTCGGACATGGTTCGGGCAATCGAGGTAAGCAAGACCTTACTTCCAGATATGGATGCCGACGCCATTGGCGGATCGGTGAATCTGGTAACGCGCGATGCCGCCACGGGCTCGCGCACGTCGCTCACGCTGGGCTCGGGATATAACTTCCTCAGCGGCAAACCCATGGTGGTTGGTTCGGGCATTTACAGTACGCGCCTGGCGGACGATAAACTCGGCGTGGTTCTCTCGGGATCCTACTACGATCACATTCTTGGTTCGGATAACATCGAGGCACTCTGGTCGCAGGCTGCCGATCAGTCGGCGTGGCTGGAGGAATTCGAGGTACGGACGTACGAGGTACGCCGGATTCGTCGCTCGATTTCGGCTGGCGTAGACTACCGCTTTGACGCGAGCAACGTGATTCGTCTCTCCGGTATCTACAACCATCGCGACGACTGGGAAAATCGTTACCGCCTGCGCTACATCTTCAACGAAGACAACAACACCACACAGATTCGTCGGCAAACCAAGGGTGGTGTTAATGGCAGTCCTACCGGAGACACCCGTTTAGAAGATCAGCGGATGTACAACATCACGCTGGCCGGTGAACACGTTATTGCTGATGCCGTTCGGCTTACATGGCACGGTACGCTCGCCAAGGCAAGTGAGGAGCGCCCCAACGAACGGTACATTCAGTATCGGAATCGTCGGGCGGAAACCACACGGAACATCACCGATCCCTCCCAGCCTCTGATCGAGATTACCGATGGTTCGGATCTGTCGACCTACTCACTCCACCAGCTGACGGAACAGTACGGCTACACCGAGGACGTCGATCGCAACGGTCGTGTCGACATGTCGTTCGACTGGCTCACCGGTGATTTCGCCAACATTGTTAAGGCCGGTGCACGGATACGATCGAAGTCGAAAGACCGGACAAACAACTTCTTTAGCTACTCGCCGCTGGGTACTGGCTTTGGAGCCATGACCGATCAGCCGCTAATCGATCGATCGAAAGACAACTTCCTGGCTGGTCCGTATCGTGCAGGTCAGTACGTTGATGACAACGCCCTTGGCTCCTACGATCTCAACGATGCAACGCTGTTTGAAAAGACAGATCTCAAGGAAGAGTACGCTCCGGCGAACTTCAATGCCACCGAGGATATCGTTGGTGGGTACGCGATGGTCGATCAGCAGTTGGGCGACAAACTCTCCGCCATCGTGGGTGTACGCATCGAGCATACCTCCAACAGCTATACCGGTAATGAGTACATCATCGACACCGAGGAAACGCGTCAGATCACGAGCACTTCCAGCTACACCAACGTTCTTCCCGGCATCAACCTTCGGTATGCGTTGCAGTCGAACCTTATCCTGCGTGCGGCTTGGACGAACGGTCTTGCTCGCCCGAACTACTTCGACCTTGTACCATATCGCATCATTAACCAAGAAGACCGCGAGCTCTCGATTGGTAATGCCAATTTGAAGCCTACCCAGTCGATGAACTTCGATGTTATGGGTGAATGGTACTCCGACGGCGTCGGATTGCTTTCGGTAGGCGTCTTCCACAAACAGCTAGACAACTTCATATACACGTATCGTGAGCAGAACTACCTCGACCCTGTGCTTGGTGAAGAGTTCCGTCAGTTCTCACAGCCACGCAACGGTGGTGATGCAACGATCACCGGTATCGAGGCGGCATTCCAACGGCAGTTGGATTTCCTTCCTGGGGCATTGTCCGGACTTGGCGTGTATACGAACTACACGTACTCCACGTCGAGCGTCAGTGCGGTTTTGGGTCGTGAGGGAGAGACCCTCCCATTGGCAGGTAATCCCAATCACGTCATTAACGTGTCGCTTTCGTGGGAGTATGCCGGCATCATGGTGCGCCTGGCTGCGAACTACACCAGTGACTACATCGATGAGTACGGTGGTGATGCCTTTAACGATCGGTACTACGATGAACAGCTGTTTGTTGATGCGAATGCTTCCTACCAGATCATCGATGGACTGCGTATCTTTGTGGACGCCAATAACCTCACCAATCAGCCGCTTCGGTACTATCAGGGTATTCAAAGCCGCGTGATGCAGGCCGAGTTCTACAATGCCCGTTTCCAGGCAGGTCTCAAGTATGACTTCTAACAGCCGTCGTATCGTTTACGTCGTTGGTCTTCTGTTCGTATTCCTTGTAGGGGGCTTGCGCAGTCTAGCGCAGCCCCTTACTCGCGTTTCGGAACTTCCCCAACCGAAGGATGCCATTTCATGGATCGTCGTCGGTGATTGGGGTCGGCATGGAGAACATGGTCAGCGTGAACTGGCCGGTGCGATGGGCGAGGCAGCAGCACATTTTGATATTGCCGCTGTGATATCGACAGGCGATAACTTCTATCCCGATGGTGTTGCCAGCACCCAGGATCCGGCGTGGTCAACCTCCTTTGAAAACGTCTACACGGCACATGCACTCCATGTGCCCTGGTACAGTGTTCTTGGTAATCACGATTACCACGGCTCGGTGCAGGCTCAGATTGACTATTCGAAGATTAGTCGTCGGTGGACGATGCCAAGTCGGTACTTCGCAACCACACTGGCAGAGGATATCTCGGAACGTGATTCTGTAAAGGTAGAGCTGGTCTTTCTCGATACCAATCCAATGCAGTCGGACTACCTAGCTAATGTCACAGGGTATTACACTGACGTCCATGAACAGGATACTGTGGCCCAAATGGAATGGTTGAAGAGTACTCTTCAGCAGCGAGATACATCAGCGTGGTCGGTTGTCATTGGCCATCATCCCATGTATTCCGGTGGTAAGAGAAAAGGCAAGACCTCGGATATGATCAACCGTTTTCACCATGTTTTCGATGCCTACAACGTTGATGCCTACTTCGCCGGCCATGAGCATGATCTCCAGCATCACGATGATGGTTCGGGCGTGCAGTACTTTGTCAGTGGTGCAGGATCAGAAGTACGCACGACAGGGCAGATGCAGTACACGAAGTTTG
>CAZBOW010000070.1:0-3955 GCA_964493635.1 uncultured Hyphomicrobiales bacterium | reverse complement strand
GAACCGTAACACTCCACCGAAACGGCAGACCACCATCAACAACATTTCCACCAACGGCCACATCCCACAGCACATATCCCGGCGGCGGATCAACGTAGTCCTGACCGGGCACAAACTGATCCTGACGCCGTACACCAACAACAGAGAGGTCGACGTATGACTCATGCATTCCTAACACATCATCCACGTGAAGATGTGCACCAAGGCGCAGACGATCAGCCGGCATCATAAACAGTGGCTGGGACGTCGGCTCCCAACCGCGCACGAGAGCCCCTTTCCCATACACCGACAGCTCCGAGGTCACCGACAGCGTAGCCGACACATCCAGCCCTGAAATCACTGCCGGCGTTTGGACGAATCGGTACGTCGGGAAGGTTCCCCGGATGGTAATCGTGGGATTCTCGGGATCGGGGACAGCAACAATGTAGTTTCCAAACCACATTCCATGGGCAGTAGCCTCGACCTCAACGCCAGGGACGGCCCACCGCAGTGTGAGATCTGCCCCCGTGCTGCGTTCAGCACGTAGGAGACTATCACCGATCTCGAATCGTGCAACACCGTGATGCACATCATTGCTGTAGAGCTCGTTCACAGCTGGGGGTCGCCAGGCCACTCCCACGTTGGCCTGCAGGCGCAGATCCGCCGACAGATCAACCATCCCACCAACACTACCGGAAATCCCTTGATAGAGGCGGTGTTGCTGCAGGGCTTCCAGCCAGCGAGCGTCGTAGCGCAGTCCGGCACTCACGGACCAGGTCGAGGCGACGTAGCTCTCATAGAGCCACGCGCCGGCTCCAAAGGCCAGGTAGTCCGGCACGAGGAACACCCGGCCCGACCGATCATTGACTTGACGCAGTCCGCTCATGCCGGCCGACCCGGTGATGTTCGGTGCCAGTTGGTGCTCTACTTCAGCCGTGGCGTTGTAGGTGGTCAACAGCAGATTCATGGCTGGTGTTGCCAGCGAGCGTTGCAGACGCTCTACCGAGTCCCGCGCACGTTCCACGGGGTCGGTTCCACGGCCAACAATCCGTGTATTGTGTTGATCGAACTCGGAGCGGTCGTTCTGCTGCCATCCGTAGGAGAGTCGCAGCAATGCATTCGATGCAAGTTTCACATGACCCTGGATGGAGAGTAGTGTGTGGGCAATCTCTTGGCGGGGATTTCCGATCACGAAACTGAAGTCGTCGCTCGACGATGGTCGTCCGCGTTCGATGGCGCGCTGTAAATCGGCAGCATTTCCAAGGTGCGACCCCGTATAGATACCAAGGCTGGTTGCAAAGCGAGAGCCGTAGATCGTTAGGCCACGATCCTGATCGCCGGCAGTGATCTGAGCTGCCCCACTCCATGCTCCGAAGGCGGTATTTCCCAAAACGTACTCCGGCGTACTGGCATCACCGGCCCGACGGGCCGACGCATGAAGACGCACGGAGACTGCCTCATCCAAGACACGCGACTGTTCCCACCACCCACCCACGGCGCCGTGCCACGCATTCGAAAATCCATTGACGCCAACTTCTCCCCGTGTTCCACTCGTAAGGGTGGTAAGGGGCTCGGGGTCCACACTAATGGCACCGCCCATGGCATTCGGACCGAGACGCACGCCAGAAGCCCCCTTCACAATAGTGACTCTGGCGGGCAAGAACGGGTCGATTTCCGGTCCGTGCTCCTCGCCCCACTGCTGACCCTCCTGCGCAATACCGGCCTGCGTCAGAACCAGCCGCGTACCCGTCATGCCATGAATCATGGGCTTGGCAATGCTAGGACCGGTGCGCATCACCGACACACCGGAAACGGTCTCGAGGGCATCTGAAAACGTTGCTCCTCGGCTGGCATCTAGCTCTTCCATCGACAGTATCGTGTGGGGCTGCGTCGGCATGGCTGCACTGGCCGTGGAGGTTCCGACAACATCGATCACGGGCGATGTCCTTCCCCCACCCATCGATTCCGGCACCACGTCGATTACAACCGTGGCTTCGCCGCGCGTGGCAACCCGCAGGCGCTGGGTGACAAAGCCGATCATCGACACCTCGAGTGTAACAGAGTCGCCGCGAAGGTCGTGCAGATGAAACTCGCCACGGGCATCAGCAATGGCACCAAGGCGCGTACCCAGAACGCGTATGCTTGCCCCTTGCAGGGGTTGATGCGTGCGATGGTCAAGGACCACACCATGCAGGTGGGGATCAACCATCATCAGAACAAGAGCAATCAGTATTGGCATGAACTACAAAACTACCGTTGGCAGGCATCCTATCTTTGTGGCATGAAGGCACTCGTGCTGCAGAAAGACGCATTGGGACTCCAAGACATACCCGGTCCGGTAGCTCCCACCATGGTCGACGGACCCTATACCACGATCCACGTGGCCTGTGCTGCGCTGAACCATCGCGATCAGTACATCCGCGAGGGGAAGTATGCCAAGATCCAATACCCGGCGGTGCTTGGCAGCGACGTTGCCGGCTGGGTGGCCGACGAACACGATCAGGTGGATCGCACGCAGCTGGTGATTGTAGATCCCTCGCTGGGGTGGAGTACGGATGAAAATGCGCAAGCACCGTCGATGACGATCCTCGGGATGCCTTCGCAGGGTGGTTTTGCCGAGCGCGTCATCGTACCGGCCGCCAACGTGCACGCTGCCCCCTCCCACCTGAGCGCCGAGGAAGCTGCTGCTCTCCCGTTGGCTGGTGTGACGGCCTGGCGCGCACTCATGCGCCAGGGACAATGCACGCCTCAGGATGTGGTTGTGGTAACGGGCATTGGTGGTGGTGTATCCACCATGGCCATGCAGTTTGCACGAGCTTTGGGATGTACGGTGGTGGTAACGAGTCGGTCACAAGAAAAGCTCGACCGTATGCCCGCCGACGTGCATACCGTCGCGATGGACGACGGCGGTGCATGGATCAACGCCCTAAAGGCCTACCATCCCACGCTGGCCATCGATAGCATTGGTGGCTCGGTGGTCAATGGGTTGATGGATGCCCTTCAGCCGGGCGGTCGCATTGCCTGCTACGGTGCCAGCGCCGGCGCACCACCAACCTTCAACCTGCACCGACTCTTCTGGAAGCAGATCCATCTTATTGGCAGTACGATGGGATCGCCGTCGGACTTTGCAGCGATGCTCAGTTTTGTGAGCGCCCACGGTATCGTACCAACCGTTGATTCCGTGGTACCATTTGCCAACATCGTAGCGGCCTTCGATCGGATGCACGGGGCGTCACAGCTGGGCAAGATTGTGGTGCGCATTGCATGAATGAATCCTCGCTGACGGGCCATGCCGAAGAGCTGGTCCGCATCATTCGCAAAAGTTCGCAACCAGGCGACGTAATTGCCTCGGAGTACTATCGTAGCAAGAAGTACATTGGTGCCAAGGATCGGCGGTTCATTGGCGAGTGGACGTTTCACACCCTTCGACATCTCGCCTCGGCCGAAGCCTATCAGCACACGCACGACATGTCGGGGCCGGTAGAGGCAGCCATTGCTCTTGCTCGCGACCCCCAAGCAGAGCAGTTTCTGCACGAGCTTCCAGAGCATACTCGCGTTAACACGCAGCCATGGTTACTGGCAGAAACCCAGCGCCGATGGAACAACCAGGCGGCATACGTATGGCAGGCGATGATGGGAGAAGCCCCCTTCACGATCCGTGTGAACCTGCGCAGGATGTCGCGAGCGGATGTGATGGCTGTGTTGCAGCGCGACGAGATTCCGGCCCATGAGGGAGTGCATTCACCGGCAGCCGTGATCATCGAAAAGCGCATGGCCCTTACGCAGCATCCGCTATACCTGAGTGGGATGATTGAGATTCAGGACGAGGGCAGTCAGTTGATCAGCCTTGCCTGCGGCGTGGAGCCGGGCATGCGGGTGCTGGATGCCTGCGCCGGTGCGGGCGGCAAGAGCCTGCACCTGGCCGATCTGATGCACGACCGCGGTACGATCATTGCTCGCGACATCGAGTGGAAAC
>CAZBOW010000069.1:0-4502 GCA_964493635.1 uncultured Hyphomicrobiales bacterium | reverse complement strand
CGCCGAAACCGAGGCCGACCGTGAGCGTGTTGTCAACGAGCTGTCGCTGAGTCCAGTCCTTCGGCGAGATCGGATGCAAGTGGCGTTCACAGGCTGCGACAAGGTGCGTGCGGACGCCTCCCTTGCTCCAGGTCATCTCGTCCAGAGCGGTGCGTAGCAGGTTGAATGCATAGCGCGTATCCTGCAGCTGCAAGTCAAGCCTCATGCTCATAGATCGAGTGACGCCTGATCACTACCCTATTGTGCACGCTACCCATGCGTCTTGAACAGTCTCAACTTGTCAGGTACGCCAAGAATCAAAACCTACATTCAAGTGCCAACTTACTCACCAACGTTGAGAAGCTCGTTGTCGCTCCCTGACAAACTGTGGCGTGATAACTCTTGGATAGGCTCCATGTCACCATGAGTAGTAGCGAAGATCAAGTCTGCACTTTTTGAGTAAGCGTTTAGTCCGATTGAAGAATAGCGACACATCAATTCGCGAAAGTTAAATCGACGAACGACGGACGCAATGAAGCTTCGCGACTGCTTGAGCTTTGCAGCATCAACTACCCATAGCTCCGAGCCCCAGCCCATTTTGTCAGGGGAGTTGTATTCAATTGGGGTCACTTCAAAAGTGACCAAGTCGTCCTGTTCCATCCCATTAACGATGAATAGGCTTTCTACGCCCTTAATGTGCAATGTATCCGAATCTACAACGACCACGCTGACTAGATTCGCCTGCGTATCGTAAACCTCTGTGGTCCCAAGAACTATCCGACTAGTGTAACTGATTGCATAAGGCATCCAAGTGCCAGTGACTGGATCTAACTGATACGGGTCAAGAATCAGATTTTGTGAAATGTCGTATCTGTAACCACGCGAAGAAATGGCCCAGCTGTCGGTCAAGGTCTTGAGAGGCTCATAGAGAATGAATAGACCATCAATCTTCGAATTCCAGCCTCGCTCGTCTGTACCTTCGGGTAGTAATCGCCTGTAGCTCGCGTCTGCCAAGTTGTGTGCGAGGACGATGCTGCCGTAGTTGCCATCTGCTAACTGAACTATGGTGCATGATATGACCACATCTGTGGAGTCCGGGTGGAACAATGACGATAGTGTCTGGACCGGAACACCAAAACCCTCGACCATTGGGTAAAGATCTAAAGCAAACAACTTTCGATTAGACTCCAAATCAATCATGTAAACGTCGAAGCCCGAAGGAGCGATTACGAGAGAACGGTTCTCGTCATCTATGTCGGTCAATCGCCAAGAAGAAGAAGCTGGCACTATTCCGTCAGGAAGGAGCGTCGGCGGGGGGCAGACATCAGTTGGTGTCGTGGGGCAGGACTCGTTGCACCCACTACCACACGTCAGCGCTACAACTACCATAAGAACAATGCCAGCTCTTGAAGACATGTTTACTGCTCTCTACTGCTCTTTAACGAACATACTGCGTAGGATGCCGCTACTGCTTTTAGCCACGATAATGTAGCAGCCAGTAGGAAGCGACGAAATGTCACCCGATGCATGATTGCCTGAGATAGTGAAGTCGGCGTTCTGCATCTTCAGACCATGAATCGACAGCACCTCGATGTCAGAGACCACAATATCTGCCGACAGTTCGATGTTCAGCTGTGAACTGGTAGGACTTGGATAGACCTTGAAGTCGTTTGATGAAACCGACATCTCATCAACGCTGGTTGTGACAGGCACTCCATACAGAGAGAAGCTCATGACGAGGTCTTCATCTGCTGGGTAGACTCCTACATTGACACCAGCTAAGTTCCACAACTTGTACTGGAATGTTCGAAGCTTGATCGTCGTTGCAGATGCTGGTACTCGATTGCCTGGCGTAAGGCCATTGCCGCCAAGCTGTGCGCCTGAGAAATCACACGTTGTGTAGCCCGCTACATAGTTAGGGTTGGAAAGATTGAATCCATTGTCTCGAACGCCTCCACGCCCCCAGACGTATAGTGCATAACTCGAATTCCATGACCCAGGGATGTCCACCTCAACGATCACCTCTCGATACTCGCGGGCATAGGCTCCTGGTGCGAGTCCAAACTTGTTCGCCACGCGCCCTTCCTGCGTTCTGATCACAATCATCTGTTTGTTCTTCCAACTTCCAGTGGTGACAGTGTGATCCTCGGCCAACTCATCATAATGATAGACACGGTAACCAGCAAGGTGGTGATTGGCAATATTGTTTGCTTGTAGGTGTCCCCAACCAGTGCGCTGATCGTAAGCAACTTTATAGAGATTCTGATCTGCTGCTGCCGGGGTATGGTTCGGGTCTCGATCCTGCGCCGTTGCTTCTAGGATCCCTTCAAAGTCCTCTGGGTAGAGTATTGTGTTCACGCCTCCATCATTCGCTGACAAGCTTTCGAAGAGTGCAGCAATCACGCCCGTTACGTGTGGAGCGGCTGCCGAGGTACCGTTAAACCAAGTCCACTGGTCAGCCGCATTCTTTGCAGTTCGGATGACCTGTTCGTTGACATTGTTGTCTCCACCAGGTGCGATAAGGTCAAGGTTGCGCGTATAGTTGGAATAGCCGCTTCTGTTCTTAAACCGATCTGCAGCGCCGATTGCTGTAGTTATCTGATCACCAAAGCTTACCGGATAGCGAATCTCAGCTGTGTTGTTGTTACCTGTTGGCATGATATGCGGTTTGTTGTGCTCGTACACGAGATAAGTAGCCGCTTCAAGCGCGTCATCAAAACCACCTGTGACTGTCTGCTTTGACGCGAATCCGTTATGAATGATATCCGCGTTCCACGTGTAATTGTGATATCCTTGATTGTCGCCCACTGCGTCTCTTAACGCAGCCACCATGTAACCTGTCGAAGACGTGGTATAGTATCCACCAGCAAACGCGGTTTTCAAACCAAGTAGAGAGGCACCATTTCCACGATCCGTCGCTGAGTTCAACGGTCCCCAGCCTCCGGCGATTCCCGCGACGCCGTCATCTGTATCGGTCCCACATGTCTTACGATTGGTGTATGCGGCAATGATAGATGCCACATTGGTCCCGTGATCTGCCCCAAGATGAAATGCGTCATCACCGTTGCCAGGGCCAGGTGATTGATATCGATATCCGCCCTCGACTTTACCGCCGAGGTTGCCGTAGCCTTGATCACCAAAATCGCAGTGAGGATAGAAGATGCCGTTGTCGATCACAGCAACAAGCGTATTCGGACTCCCAACCCACAAATCCCAGAAGTTCTCAACGCCAGTGGTTGCAGTGAATAACGACTTCTGGTACTGGTATTGAGGGTCGGCAGGAATGGCACAGAGTTCGTAGTAATAATCTGGTTGAGCGTTTCGAACCGAGGCCGGACGTGCGATTGCAAGCGTTTGGATCGCAGAAACAACGCTTGAGTCATTGTCAAGATGAAGGATGTAAAGGCAGTGATCTGTAGTTAGCAGCGTGTCTCCATTGCGAGCGAGCGAAACGTGGCTCTCACATGGGGAAGCAGCCACGACGCGAGTAAAGTAGTCCCCACCGATACTGTCCAAAAACAACACCAAGCTCGTGTCAGTGAGTACATCGTAGAGAGATAGCTGCTCCCCTAAGAGGAAAGAACGCTGCGAAGCTGAAATCGTTTGATGTGAGGAGATTGATCTGTCGTTCTTGCTTGGGTCCGTCTCGTTGTAGTTCGTCCAACTTGCGCAGAGCGTCGCTACATTCAAGAAAGATTCATCGAACTCAAAAAAGATGTGGTCTGAGATATATGACGAGTCATCAGGTGTCAAACTCATCGTAAGCGTGTCGCCCTCGGCTGACATAGGCGGCGCCCATGGAATGAATTGAGCGTTTGTCAGCGGAGAGGCGAGGTTCACCAGTAGAACCGCAAAACAGAGTGAGAAAAAAGTTTGAATGAGAACTCATCTGGTGATGGTGGTGGAATTATTGAGAATATAGCACCAGATTTATCTCAGACAACATTATTTCATTGTTGCCATGAGAGGAGTCCCTACGCGAATTCGACATTTGCGCAACACTACGCGAAGGATGCACCCGCCTCATGGCTTCAAGGCACAGGTACAGGGGGTCCACCTGAGGGTTGAAAGGGTGGTGAGGAGTCACCGATTGGTGGGACGGTGACGGGGGAGTGACTACCAGTTACGTGTAGTCAGGATCCGGAGCACGAGGTAGGACACGTTCAGGACCAGGGTCGTGATGTTGACCGCCGAGGCGAACGACGGAGCTCCTTACTGATGATGTCGGCAGCAGCAGGGGTTATGGTACCGCTCGGTCGTTGGATGATCGCAAAGCACCTCCCGGAGACCGACGATGGCCTTGCCGTGATGGTTTCCGCAGCGTCGGCGCTGATGTTTGCCTTTGCGCCGATTCCGTGGGCCCAGACAACAGCCCTGGAAGTGTACGGTTTGCAAACGTTGCTGCTTGGACTGACTCTCTATAGTGTCCAGCGTGAGTGGTCGATGATGGCCGCCCTGTGCGCCGGATCGATGCGGTTGCGACCAACGCTGGGATCGTTGCAGAGGCTGCATCAACACAATTG
>CAZBOW010000068.1:0-4863 GCA_964493635.1 uncultured Hyphomicrobiales bacterium | reverse complement strand
GGTTCTTCAGCGTGATGTTGCTGGCACCGTCGCCAAGGTAGAACGGTGCACGGAACTGACCCGTTGCGCCAAGATTCACGCGAATCGACTTCTGCGTACCACCATCGAAGATGAAGTGACCGGCAGAGTTGTACCAGCGTGCATCCTTGTTGAACTCAAGCTGAATAGCATTGGGGTTTGTTGCCAGCAGAGCTTGACCGAACTGAACACCGATGCCGTTGACCGATTGCATCGTGATGGTGATCGCACCCTTCGACAGGCTGCGCAACAGCGTTGGCTTGAACGTAACCGTATTGGTCGCGTCCATACCAATGATCTGCGTACGGAGATCCAGCGCAGGCTGGTCGGCGAAGGTCGACACCAGCGAATAAGATGCATCGGTAAGCTCGAAGGCGATCGGACCCGACACGCCCTTCAGGTAGAGGTCATCAACCGCATCCTGAATCGTGATGTAGTTCCGTGGCTGACCAGCATTGAGCGTACCAATCGTGTACGTCCCCGACATGTTGCTGCCAACGCTGAAGTTTTCGCAGATCTGGTTGTTCGCCGGAATCGGATCACCGGGATACTCCACCGTGAGGCAGGCTTCGTAGTCTCCGGCAGCCGGCGGTGTGAATGCCGGAAACTCAATGCCGGCAAGGTTGTTGGGCAGTTCGGCACCTACGTCCGGAGCAATCACCAGTTCATTGTAGATCCGCGTGCGACCCGTTGGGCCCCCTAACTGGAAAATCTCCATGCGGACAGGAACGTCCGTGAGGTCCAGAATGCCGCCGTTGACAATCACACCAGCAGGCCGGAATGGGCGACGCGCGTAGTACTCACCGCTTGTCAGCGGACTCGTGATCGACCCTGCACCAACCTCTTCGTTGTAGAGTGTTTGGAACACATACTCGTTACCAGGAGAAGGGATACAGTCATTCGACGCCTGCATGTCCGTGGCATTGCGCAGTTCGCTACAGATCTGCAGCTTCCACGTTGTGACTTCCAAGGTGTTGAACAGGCCGAAGTCAATCGATGCCTGCTGTCCGGTAGCCAGATCACCCGTCCAGTCGGTGGTGTCGCGCCACACTTCTTCACCCGTCAATTCCTTGGTGATCACCGCAATGCTGCGCACGGACGTCACCGGGTTTAGTCCCACGTTTTGGATGCGGGCACCAACTGGGATGCTCACACCGCGGGGATACTTCCGTGGCACGGCAAGGGGCGAGCGGATCGAGGACGTTGCCAAGTCGTTTTGGAAGGCCACAACGAACACCTTCTGCCAGGTTTGCGTGTATCCAGGAATGCTAAACTGTGCTTCCACGCGGTACGTACCACCAGAGGCATTGGTCAGATCGAGAATGCCATTGGCACCAGCTGCCGGACCTTGCGCCTCGTTGAACGTGTAGGTCAGCAGACTGGACATCGTGCCGACGTAGTTAATCGTTGAGCTACCATTCTGCGTAGCTTCATACACCACGTTTTCGCTTGGAGCTGGACCAATAATCTTGTACTTCAGCGAGATGCGCTGACCTGCCGACTGGCGGAAGGACAGCGACGGCTTTGGATAGGCAGCCGAGGAGCCATCATAAACGTCGCCGGCGCGCAGAATACGGCGCGGATCGACGTCGTCAGGGAACGAGTACTCGATGCCAGCGAGCACGCCAAATCGCACAACTGGGCGATAAGCGTTTGCATACTCCGCATTCGTGGTCGAGCAATAATCTGGACCATCCTGCCACCAGTATGCCGAAGTTCCGTTGAAGTATGGTGTTGGGTAGGTGAGCTGTACTTCGGGAGCGGAGTATGTGTACCCGCCACGATACGAACAGAACTGGAAGTTGACGTTTGTTACACCATCCCACTGAATGGGCGTTGTGAGCTTGAACTCATACCACGTACCGTTTGCATCAAAGGCAATGATCGGTACACGCCACGCAGAGTTCTGGTACACCAGCTGCCATCCTTGGGTCGTGGTATTGTTCCATGTGCTGTTCACGGTATTTTGCGACGTGGTGCGCGCCCAGATTCGCATATTCCTCAGTGGCGTGACGTTCGTGTTCTGCCGAACCTTCAGCGCAATCGACTCGATGTTGCCGGGCGACATCCCTGCGGCCAGCAGTTCGGAAGCCTTCCACATGTAGTCGTGACGACACATGTAGTACCAGTCGGTGAGCGGATTATACACGTTGACCGTACTCCAGTATGTGAAGGCACCATTGCCTCCACCAACCTCGGTATAGATCTGTGCATTCGACGTGGCGCTTGGCCACAGCACACAAAGTGCGAGAAGGGCCGCCAGGATCGGATGACCTGCGCGCGTAGCCCTTCCAAGGAGTGGAAGACGTAGCTTCATGCGTCTGCCTCTTGAAATGAGAAGATATTGATTGTATCCGTCGTTATCGGTCGCTACCGGTCGACCACCGCTGCGTACAGATTTGCAGGGAGCCCACCGCACACCCAAAAGACAGGGCACATCGAGAAAAGTTCCAACTCTGTCACTGAATGTTCGTGCAAAAATGTAGAATTTGTGCTGTCCTGCAACGGTCTTTTTCCACGTATCACGATGAGCTGCAACATGTTGGACCTCTACTCCGCAATTCAAGAAGCTCTCGAAGCCCTGCGATCGCATACCTCAGCCCAACCAACAGTCGGCATTATTCTTGGTACGGGGCTTGGTGGCTTGATTAAGGGTATGACCGTGCATCAAACCGTCGACTATGCCAGCATCCCCCACATGCCCACCAGTACGGTAGAGTCTCATGCCGGGCGTTTGCTCTTCGGAACGATTAATGGTGTGGATGTTGTGGTCATGCAGGGGCGGTTTCACCTCTACGAGGGCTACTCGGCCCAGCAGGTGACGTTTCCCGTGCGCATGATGAAGTTCTTGGGCGTACGCACCCTTGTGGTATCCAATGCGTGTGGCGGGTTACATCCCCTATTTCGTCGCGGAGATGTGATGGTGATCGACGACCATATTAATCTCCTTGGCGACAACCCGCTGATTGGCCCGAATGACGATCGGCTGGGACCACGATTTCCGGATATGAGCGAACCCTACTCGCAGCGACTCATCCGTGTTCTGCAAGACGTTGCCCTCGAGCGGAAACATTTCCTCCATCGTGGAGTGTATGCGGCCGTAGCGGGGCCAAATCTCGAAACACGAGCAGAGTATCGCTTTCTGCGTACCATCGGCGCCGACGTCGTTGGCATGAGTACGGTACCGGAGACCATCGTTGCACGCCACATGGGCATGGATGTCCTTGGGTTGAGCATCATCACGGACGAGTGCTTCCCCGACGCGCTCGAACCGGTCACACTCGACGACGTACTGGCGGCAGCTGCGCTGGCCGAGCCGGTGCTCACAGACTTGATTACCCACGTTCTCCCACGGTTATCCGCATGACGTATCGCATGACGTATCGCCTTGCTGCACTGCTGATGATCTTACTGGCCTCGTGCAGCCCTGACGAACCGGTCATCTCCTCCTTTGATGGCACGTGGAGATACCTTGTTGCCACACGCAGTGGCCTTGCAACGGTCCGCATGCCCGCCGGGACGCTCGACAACGGTTCTGTGTGGAGTGGGGCAGCCCCCTACCCGATTTCACGCATCTACGAATTCCGAGATGCCCTGTACGGAGTTGGGCGTGACGGCACCATCATTGTGCTGGACCGTACCACACTCACCGTGCGTGATACGTTGGTCATTGATGCAGCGGCAACCATCTCTGGACTGGCCTTTGCCAATGCAACAACGGCCTACGCGGCCCTTCCGGAACGCGGCGGAGTGGGCATTATCGATCTTACAACAAACACCCTTGTGTCCGTCATCCCGGTAGATGGACGGTGCACGGATATCGCCGCCCTTGGCAACCAGATTCTGGTGGTACACGACGACCGATCCGTTGCGTCCCTGATCGACACTCGCACCAATACGGTGGAGGCCGAGATTGCCCTACCGAATGTGGACGCGTTTCGTGTGATCAGCAGTCCGTTCACGGGATCGTTTGCCATTCTCTGTGGCGGCGTCGCCAACGCCGCGTCGGAGACGGATCCCCTGCCATCGGTGGTCACGGTGAATGCTGCAACACGATCGGTGGTAGCCTCCAGTGTCCTTACACTGCGCACGGCCGCTAATCCCCGCCTGCGTCCATTCGGAGTTAGTGTTAACGATCTGGGCTTCCTCTACATTCCCATTCAACCGGCATTGATGTTCGTTAATTCGCGATCTCCCAATGCCAATGCCGCACCTCTGGTGATTCAGGAGTACCACGGTATACACTTTCATGCGGCCCGTGCGGAATTCATCTGTATCGGCCGGGATGGCCGCACGTTGGAGGTGTACGACCAGTTTGTGGAAGATCAACGGTACGTTGTGACGCTTCCGGATTCGATTAACGCTCTCGTGGGAATTGGACCGTCGTGATACTACCATTCCTTGAACGTAATGGTACCCCTGGCAATCAGGGCCAGCGAATCGTCTTGCCCGATGCCGAAGATCCCCGGACGCTGCAGGCAGCTCTGCTGATCACGCAGAACAATACAGGCCAGCCGGTTCTCGTTGGCACGCCCGATCGAATTGCCGCTGTTGCCCAACAGCATAGCATTTCGTTAGCGGGACTGGAGCTTTTCGACACCGAAACAGTCCGGAGTAGTGTGGTCGAATATCTCCTGCAACAGCGCTCAGGTAAGGGGCTCGACGAGTCGCAGGCTCATCATCTGGCATCGCAAAGCCTCTATGCTGGTGCGTGGCTCGTAGCCAGTGGATATGGCATGTGTGGAGTTGCCGGATCGCTGTCCACCACAGCCGATGTTGTCCGTGCGGGGCTGTGGATGATTGGAATGGATCCGAGCGTGCAGACGATCTCGAGTTTCTTCCTGA
>CAZBOW010000067.1:2319-4865 GCA_964493635.1 uncultured Hyphomicrobiales bacterium | reverse complement strand
TGGTCCGTAGCCGATGTCCAGACAATTGATGCTGCGCTCGCCGTCATCGCAGAGCGTGTGCGCACAGCCGGTGATGAAGCCAACATTGAAACAGTCATCGACATCCCGTTCGATCTTCCGACGTGGCAGGTCGAACCGCAAGTGCTGCGCGACGTGATGCTGATTGTAACCGAAGCGCTGACCAACGCCATCAAGCACAGTGGAGCATCACTGCTAGAGTACACCGTGCTCTTACGTTCGGATGGTCTTGAGATTCTCTTCAAGGACAATGGTGCTGGATTCGATATTCAGAGTCCGAAAACCGGATTGGGAACAGGTATTGGTGTGGAAAGTATGCGGGCTCGAGCACGTCGATCCGGCCTTAACTTGACGGTGAGTTCTAGCAGTACAGCTGGAACAACCATTCACATCGTTCTACCGAGCACGTTCAATGATTCGCATCGCCATCGTTGAAGATCACGCCAATGAGCTCGAAGGCTTTGTGCGGGATCTCGAGCAGGAAGATGACATCGAAATTGTAGCAACAGCCTCCACTGCTGCCGACGCCCTGCGCTTCTTTCCACCTACGGAACCTGAGATCGTTGTGGTTGATCTGGTGCTGCCCGACAGCACAGGAGCTGCGCTTATCACCGAACTCCGCGTTCGACTGCCCGAGGCCTCGTTCTTGGTTGTCAGTGCCTACGAAGATTATGAACGCATCTACTCCGCGATACTCGCCGGAGCCGTCGGTTACCTCGGGAAGGTATACGTCGAAGGTGGGCTTGCACAGGCGATTCGTGAGGCGGCTGCAGGGGGCTCTCCGATGAGTAGTCCCATTGCACGAAAAGTGCTACAGGCCTTTCATACGGTGATCCGATCCGACATGCCAGTAGGAAAGCTATCCACCAGGGAATTGGAGATTCTCCATATCCTCTCCACAGGGAGATCCTACAAGGACATTGCCAGCGCACTGTTCATCAGCGTTGAAACCGTCCGAACGCATATCCGGAACATCTACCGGAAGCTGCACGTCCACTCATGGACAGAAATCAACCTTTCGCATCTCTATCGGTCTACGGACGACCAAACATGACATCCGCAATGACAGCGTCTGGCATAGGTGAGGTGTATCCTTGGCGAACACTCTTCACCACCTATCCTGGAGGCTGTCATGCATACCACCATGCATCGCATTGCAGTAGCGCTCGTTCTGGCAACGATTGCCTCGGGTGCCACTGTTCTTGCTCAGGGCCAGGCCGGCCCTGATTCCGATATTGAAGCGGTTCGTGCGCTTCTTCGCGAAGACTACCTGTTCGACGTTCCGGCATCCGTCCTCCAACGATCGACCGTGGACAGCATTCTGATGGGAACCGACCCCTATACGCACGTCTTCGAAAACTCCGAGGATGACTTCCGCACGCTCTTCGACGACAAGAGCTACGATCTGGGCATGGAGTTTGGCAAGGATCGGCAGGGGATCTTCGTTGATCGGGTCGACTACGGCTCGCCATCCTATGGTGCCGGCGTCTGCCTTGGCGATCGTGTCCAAATGATCGACGGTATCTCTACCGACGGCATGACGTGGCGTGATGCTATGCGTGCCGTGGTTCAGGCCGAACGGTCGGGTATTGTTCTGAATGTGATCCGAGGAATAAAGCCCGTGACCATAAAGATTCCAGTTAAGGCGACCTACCCCGATGGACTTGCGATCTACCTCGAGCCCCCTACTGCCTATGTTCAGATCACATCCATTACCTCGTCCACAGGCTTCAGTCTGTCATTTTCAGCCGTCATGTGGAAGCGCAAGGGTATCACCCGTGTAGTCCTCGATCTGCGTGATTGTGGTGGTGGCAGTGTTCGAGGAGCACGTGAAGTGTTGGAGCTGTTTGCCAAGGATCTGGATGTACTCTATATCATGGGGGATCGAACGGGGACCATGGAGTATACGAGGGCTCAAAAAACAGGCTATTGCCATGGGATGCCGGTTGTCGTGCTCGTAGATCGCAACACGGCGTCGGCCGCTGAAATGATCGCTGTAGGCTTACACGATCTTGGATATGCAGCGGTGATGGGCGACACGACCTACGGTAAGGGTGTCAGCCAGGTAGTCCATGATCTGCCATCTGGGAAAGGCATGGCGCTCACATCCTCAAGGATTTACGGCCCATCTGGACGCAACGTTGATCGATACCTGGGAAACCAGGGACTCGTTCCCTCGCTGCTGATTCCGCCCTCCCAGCTTCGTGTGGAACTCGACTACGACACGCTGCGAATGGTGACGGCTGCCCTTCCGTCCATCCCCAACATGCGTGAACGATACACACATCCATCGACGGAGACGGTCAGCAAGATGCAGTCGAAGCTTCCGCGCGAGTTGAAACGGGTGGCCCCGCTCTATGTTGCGGTGTCGATCTGGGCCGATCAAGGCAGGGCATGGTGGACGTCCCAGATGCCCTTCTTGGCAGAGGCCAACGCTACACCTACTTCGGTTCAGTCTTCACGCGGAACACGCCGGTAGCATTCGAAGCTTGAATAAGGACGCCATTGTAGGCTCCTCCTACTTCACC
>CAZBOW010000067.1:0-2219 GCA_964493635.1 uncultured Hyphomicrobiales bacterium | reverse complement strand
ATCGGAAAAAGAGCGAAGAGAGGATGCTTGTTCATGGTACGGTGATGCTGTTTTTGATAGATTGAGGTCTGCACGCCAATATAGGACAACGAAAATTTACACATCGATCTGGGGAGTTCTGGCGTATGCTTCGATTTAAGGCCGATCTGCGAACTGTGGCCTACATGATTGTGACCACGGCCGTATTTGTGCTACAGTGGGCTGTGGTAGGTTTTCACCCTGCACTCTACGTTCTCTACCTGTTCTTGTCGATTGCCGTTACGGTGATTGCGCACAATCACAACCATCTGCCGATCTGGAAGAAGCCGTTCCTGAATCACGTTACGGACTACTGGTTGACGGTGTTCTATGGATTTCCAGCCTTTGCATGGATTCCTACGCACAACATGAATCACCACCGCATGAATAATCGTGAGGGCGACTACACCATCACGTACCGACTCACGGAGAACAACACATTGCTGATGCTGCTACTCTATCCCACCATGAGCTCCTACTATCAGCAGAAGCCGATTCGGGACTACCTACGGAATCTGTGGAAGGGCGACCGACGCAAATTCTGGCTGGCCTTCGGACAGTACGTCGCTCTGGCCGTATGGATCATCACGTTCTTGATCTTGGACTGGCAGAAGGCCCTTCTGTACGTGATCATTCCACAGCAAGTTGGGTTGTTCAGTGTACTTGTGTTCAACTATGTTCAGCACGTGCACGCCGACGAAGAGTCCGTGTACAATCACTCTCGGAACTTCACAGGGTTTTTGAACAAGCTGTTGTTCAACAATGGCTTCCATACCGTGCATCACGACAAAGCCGGTTCACACTGGAGCAAGGCTCCTGAGCTGCATGCCGAAGTTGCCGATAAGATTGATCCGGCCTTGATTGAGCGCAGCTTCTGGTGGTACATCCTCCGGGTGTATTTCCTTGCCCCGTTTGTGCCGTCGTTTCGAACCAAGTCGATGCGCCTGGAGAGAATGAAACGGCAGGCCACGACCGTCGCTACGTCTTAGGCAACTGCTTCTGCGCTTTTGCACCAAGGCTCTTGAGCTTTTCAACCTGGCCGATCAGATTTCCGCTGCCAGAGGAGAGCTTATTGAAGGCGTCCTCTACGCTCTTCTCTGTGCGTTGAACGTTGGTTCTGACGGACTCAAGGTCGGCAACGAAGTTGACGAACTTGTCGTAGAGGCGTCCTGCGCGCTCGGCAATTTCGAGAGCGTTCTGATTCTGATGCTCGATGCGCCACATTGAAGCAACGGTGCGGAGAGTTGCTAGAAGTGTGCTGGGGCTTACCATCACAATGTGTCGCTCCCATGCATACTCGTAGAGATCATTGTTGCCGATTGTTGCTGAAAACGTCGACTCGATAGGGAAGAACATCAACACAAATTCCGGACTGTTCAGCCCCTTACCAGTATGGTAGTGCTTCTCTGACAGTCCGGCAATGTGCTGTTTGATCGACGTCATGTGTGCCTTGAGCGCCTCGTCCTTTCCAGGTGCACCATCATCAAGGCTGCTATACCGTTCGTAGGCTTGCAACGACACCTTTGAATCAATCACGATGTGCTTGTGTTCCGGTAGGTCGACAATCACGTCTGGTTTGATCGTTGCCCCGTCGGTATTCGTGGTGGTATGTTGGGTGCGATAGTTCAAATCTTTCGTAAGGCCGCTGACTTCCAGGATACGGTCCAGGACGACCTCTCCCCAGGTTCCGGTGGCTTTGTTATCGCCCTTGAGCGCACGCGTCAGGTTGTGCGCTTCCATCGATACCGTCTGGTTCAAATCCGTGAGAGTGCGGATACGCTCGATCAACTCGGCGTTGGTTTGCACAGCTACCTGCTGGTTGGCATCCACACGTTCTTGAAACTCTTTCAATCGTGCTCGAAATGGTTCGAGGACCTCTCCGAGCGCTCGTTGCTGCTGCTCGCTTAGGCGCTTACCTTGCTGGAGCAATCCCTCGTTGGCAATGTCACGAAAAGCTCGTTGCATAACCTCCTCCACCTGACGCTGCTGCTCAAGCTGCTCTCGGAGCGATGCAACCTCCTGCTTCCGCGCTTCAAGTTGTCCGAACAGCGTCTTACCTTCGTGGCGCTCGCGCTCTACTTCGCTGCGTAGCTGAAGAATCGTCTCTTCCATATGGCGAAGGTCGGCCACGAGAGCATCCGACACACTGGCCGGTGTGCGAAGGCGCTTGGCAACCAAAATCCAAAGGAGCCCTGCTCCAA
>CAZBOW010000066.1:0-4929 GCA_964493635.1 uncultured Hyphomicrobiales bacterium | reverse complement strand
AGTTTGATACCAACGTCCTTGGATTGATGCGCGTAACACGCGAAGCCATCTCCCATATGCGTCCACAGCGGTCTGGCACAATTGTGCAGATCTCGAGTGCTGGCGGCAAGTTTACCTTCCCACTATACTCTCCCTACCATGGTACGAAGTGGGCCGTTGAAGGGTTCAGCGAGTCGCTGCACTTTGAGTTGGAACAATTCAACATCCTCGTGAAGATTGTTGAGCCAGGCATTACCAAAACAGACTTTACTGGAAGAAGCTTGGAGTTTGTCACATCGCAGGACGTGCGTGACTACGACGAATATGTAGCCACTTTCCTAAAGGCGGCAGAAGATGCAGTCAGGGGTGCAGTTGAACCCAGTACCATTGCCAAGACAGTCTATGCTGCATGCACCGATCAAAAGAAGAAGCTACGCTACCCCGTGGGCAAGCCAGCACCAGTCCTGATTGCGCTGCGCAAGCTGGTTTCAGATTCGATGTTCTTTTCAATCGTGAAGAAAGCTTACGGCCTACGGTGATGCTCGCATCCGTGCCCAGTACAGGCCGTCGGTGCCATGGTGGTAGGGGTCAACCTGCTGCTCGGCTTCTAGGGTGAAGGTGGGATGCTGTTCCAAGAACCGGCGCACGACGTCTTCGTTCTCCGACGGCAGAATACTGCAGGTAGCATACACAAGATGTCCGCCTGGACGCACGTACGCAGCATTCTCTGTGAGGAGTTGCAGCTGCTTACGGGTGTAGCGCTGCAACTGCTCGGGCTGAAGCCGCCACTTTGGCATTGGTAGCCTGCGTACCGTGCCCATGCCCGTGCACGGCGCATCAACGAGCACAACGTCAAAGAGCTCGTCCTTGAATGGATGATGCTTGCTGCGATGGGTGTCCTGCCTTTGTTCGATCAGAGCAATGTCGATGATGCGAATGCCGGCCTGTCGTGCTCGTTTGGGGATTTCGCGCAGGCGTTTCCACTCGATGTCGCGGGCGATGATCGTGCCGCGGTCGTGCATCAGATCGGCTAGGTGCAGGCTCTTGCCGCCGGCACCGGCGCAGGCATCCAGAACCCGCATACCCGGCTCCACGCCGCAGGCAAGACCGATCAGCTGACTACCCTCGTCCTGAATCTCGATCATGCCACTCAAGTACAGTGGATGCTGCGTAAGGGCCATGCGCTTTTCGATGATCACAGCTGCGGCTGAATGCACTCCCTCATGGGCCGGAATCTCGTCGCGCTGCAACAAAGCCATCACATCAGCTCGCTGCATCCTGCGCAGGTTCACACGGATGGTGAAGGGGGCTTCTCCCATCATGGCCTGCCATACGTTGGCTGCATCGTTCACTGTGTCGTCGGGCCATCGGCGTTGGGTTTCGGCGAGCAACCACGGCTGCGTGTTAACGCGACTACACTCCGGAAGCTCGTGCAGAAACTGCTCTGCTTGCGGATCGCGAGCAAGAGCGATGCCTGCCTCCACCGGCCCCGACAGATCGTGCGTGTGTTGATAGGCTTCGGCAGAGGCGAGATGTCGAAGGGTATGAAACGTCCACTCGCCAATAAATCGCCGATCCTTGGCACCGATGTACTTCTTGCTACGATAGTACTCCGAGGCAATTACGTCGCCTGGTTGCGAACTTTTGCGAATGATGCGGACCAGCTCTTCGGCATGGCCCGTCAGCGAGGATTCATTCATGCAATGCGCACCACAATCTTGCCCAGCTGTGACGCCCCGTGCATCCGATCGAAGGCCGCTACGATGTTGGCAAATGGTACCACGGAATCAACGGTTGGTACGATACCGTGGGCGCTCACAAAACTGAGCATCGCTGCAAAGTCCGACGGCGATCCCATCGTACTGCCAATAAGATGGATCTGCTTCCAGAAGAGTCGGTGCAGGTTGAAGGTTGGTGGTGCGCCGGCGCTGGCACCGTAGCAGGCAATGCGACCGCCCGGCTGAAGGGCATCCATCAACCCATTGACCACCGAGCCACCAATGCTATCGATGGCCAGCGTGGGATGGTAGGCCTTTAGGGCGTTGATCCATGCACCGCCGTCGTCCATCGCGACGGTATGCACGTCGGCGGGCATACGGTCGAGCTTTTCTTGTGACCGACTCGTTACCACCACCGTACATCCCAAAGCTCGTGCAAACTGCATGGCCATGGTGGATACACCACCACCAATGCCCGTTACCACAACCACATCCTGAGGCGTGCATTGTCCCTGGCGCATGAGTGCGCGCCAGGCCGTCACACCAGCCAACGGGAGAGCAGCAGCTTCCTCGGCGCTCAGGTGGGAGGGGGCGGCGTGCACGTTGGCTGCCGGTACGATGACGCGCTCGGCAAAACCACCCTGCGAGGGCATCCCGAGGATCGTCATCGACGGTGCTTGCGCATTCTCGTCCGTACTCCACCCCAGCGAGGGATCTACGATCACCAGCTGCGTGCGATCAACCTGATCGTGTTCGTTGGCCATCCAGCCGGCAACGTCGCTGCCAAGGATCGACGGGTATTGGATCTTGGCATACTTCCCCTCACGGATATACTGATCGCGATGGTTCAGCGCAGCACACGCTACGTGGATCGTAGTATAGGGCCCGTCTACCATGGTGGGAGCAACAGGACCGTGTATGTCCTGGAGCCCGAACGCGTCTTCCCGCAGTACGAGTGCTTTCATTCAGCAAAGATAGGACGCCGGTCAACGGTAGTTTTGTAGTTCATGCCAATACTGATTGCTCTTCTTTTGATGATGGTTGATCCCCACCTGCACGGTGTGGTCCTTGACCATCGCACACACCAACCCCTGCAAGGGGCAAGCATACGCGTTCTGGGTACGCGCCTCGGTGCCATTGCCGATGCACGGGGCGAGTTTCATCTGCACGACCTCCGCGGCGACTCTGTTACACTCGAGGTGTCGATGATAGGCTTCGTTGCACAGCGCCTGCGTGTTTCCACGCGCGGCGAAGCCGACGTCGTGATCGACTTGGTGCCGGAATCGCTGGGTGAGGGAAGTACATCGCCAGTCATCGATGTTGTTGGAACGTCCACGGCCAGTGCTGCCATGCCAACACAGCCACACACCGTACTGTCGATGGAAGAGCTGGATGCCAGCCGCGGAGGAACGTTTTCAGATGCGCTAGAGACCGTCTCTGGTGTTACCGTGATGCGCACCGGTCCAAGCATTGCCAAGCCCATGATTCATGGCATGACGGGTACGCGGTTGGTTCTCACGCAGGCCGGTGTTGCGCAGGAGGGACAGCAGTGGGGCGAGGAGCACGGACCAGAAATCGACCCGTTCTTGCCGGCCAGAGTCACCATTGTGAAGGGGGCTTCTGGCGTGCGTCTCGGTCCGAATGCCATGGGCGGTGCCATTAGTGTGGACCCCGAGCCCCTTACCACCCTTACGAGCGGAACACGGGGAGAAGTTGGCGTCAATGGATTTTCGAATGCCTGGCACGGCGCCGTGGGCGGGTGGTGGGAGGCAACACGCATAGCCGACGAGAACATTTCCGTACGCCTGCATGCGTCGGCCCGACGTGCCGGTGATGCCAGCACGCCAGAGTATGTGTTGGGAAATACGGCCTTCGGAGCATGGAGTGGGGCAGCTCAGATCACGGCTGGAGATGCAGATCTTGGCCTAACGATCTACGGCTCACGCTTTGCAACCAGCCTTGGTATCTATACGGGGTCGCACCTTGGAAATGCTGCCGATTTACAGCGCGCCATCGAACGCGGACGACCATCGTCGAGCGACGACTTCAGTTTCGCGATTGGAAATCCCCGCCAAGAGATTGCCCACACACTGCTCTCCATCCAGGGTCATGTGAAACTCGCATCGAATGCATTGCTGCGACTCTCTTATGGCTGGCAGCAGAACGACCGCTCCGAGTTCGATCAACACAACACACGGATTGTTGGCCGTGGAACCGACCCCGTGGAACGTGCGCGGGACTCGGCAGAGCGTTTGCAGCGCTCGCTGGCAACACCAGCCATGAATCTGCTGCTCACCACCTACAACGCCACGGCAGAAGTAGAGCACCAACTGGCACCGAACATCACCGGTTCGGCCGGCGTGAGCGGGCTGCGTCAAGTCAATGATCGGTCGGGCAGGGTGTTCCTCGTGCCGGACTACCTGGCCCTTGGGGCCGGTGCATGGCTGTATGAAAACTACGTGGCCTCGACCTGGTCCGTGAGTGCCGGCCTGCGCTACGACGCTCGCTGGTTAGAGGCTTTGCAGCAACACCGACTCTATCAAGGGATCTCCGGTAGTGTTGGGGGCATGGTGGATCTTACCACGGATCTTCGCCTACAGGCCAACGTGGGAGTGGCCTGGCGACCGCCAGCCGTGAATGAACTCTACAGCAATGACGTGCATCACGGTGTAGCCCGCTTCGAGATTGGCGATAGTCTCCTGAACGCTGAGCGCAGCACGGGAGCTGATCTGACGGTGCGCTGGGCCGTACCCGGCTTCGAGGTCGAGGCCACTGGTCATGGCACGTGGTTCAGCAATTACATCTTCTCTGTCCCCGATCCCGAGAATCCCACGGTTACCATCCGGGGGACCTTCCCAACGTACCGATTCATCCAGACGCCGGCAGTGATTTCCGGTTTGGATGTTTCGGCTACACTGTCGGTCTCCTCGGAGCTGTCGGTGTATGGGAAAGGGGCTCTCGTGCGCGGTTGGGAGCAGCCGCCATCGGAGCCGACGTCCGAGCCACTGTTTATGATGCCGGCTGATCGTCTGCGCCTTGGTGCCCATCTTCACCTGGACGATGTGTTAGGAATGCACGAGTCATACGTCGACCTCTCTGTTGTTGGCGTACGGCATCAGGATCAGTTCGTGCCGGGGCAGGATTATGTGGATCCACCTCCGGGATACGTTCTGTGGGATGTGGCAGTTGGTGGAAATGTTGTTGATGGTGGTCTGCCGTTTCGGTGGAGTGT
>CAZBOW010000065.1:0-4947 GCA_964493635.1 uncultured Hyphomicrobiales bacterium | reverse complement strand
GCCAAGAGCTCTGTTCCCTCCGGAATCATCGGTGCCATCGCTTCTGCCACGGCACGCAGGATGGCAGGATCGGATTCAAACTGATACTTATCGAAGTAAACGTTGCTGACGGCTCCGCTGCGTAGCGTAAAGGTGCCTGTAATGTGGGCAGCGTGGAAGAGCTGCTGAGCTAGTGTTGATCGGTTCATGTCGCGAACATTTGGGTGTTGATGCGCTTGCAGTAACACCCAAATGTACGACGAGAACGTTGAACCATCCGGAAGCTATCGTGCAACAATGATTGGGATTACCAGTTCATCCGTGCCAATACTCATGTGGACATGATAGAGACCGCTTGCACCGACCATGGATTGATCAATCTGAATGGTGTTGACACCTATGTGAACGTTTTCTTGGCGTGGTGCGAACAATTTCGTGCCGTCCGTGGTGGCGAGCACCCACGACATCTGACCAGTCTTTTGGGATGTATAGCGTATTGTGGTTGACTCTGTCATCGGTTGGGGCGCCACTACAACAGCGAATCTCTCTATCAACTCCTCTGCTACCGATACAGGCTGGTCGATCACGACCTGTGTTCGCCGTGTCTCGACGTCCCCGCAACGATTGACAATTCGGCAGGTGTAGTATCCCTCGTCATCTTTGGACGCGTTGTTGATGGAATATGACTCGTTTGTAGCCCGAGGCATCAGGACGTCATTCTTGAACCACTGATACTCAAGCGGGCTGGACCCCTCCCGGAGTGCAAAACCAATCGAGAAGGCTCCACCAATGCGTCCCCGAATCAGAGACGGCGTGTTCACACCGAGTTTCGGCGACTGCAATAACACCACCTGCAATGACCGGCTGTTGATACCCATCGGCGAACAGTCTCCATAGACTCGTACGCGATACGAACCCGATTCACGCACATTGAGCGATGCCAGCGTTGCTCCAGCAATCGGCTGATTGTCGCGGAACCATTGATATCGAAGCTGAACTCCGAGTGCCCGCACGCGCAATCCGATGTTGTCTCCTTCACAGATTGCTACGCTTGAGGTCGACAGTCCGTCCGTGGGATCCACGATAATCTCCGGTACGGGCGTTACCGCAAGGCGCGCGGGCTGTGAAAACCGAACTCTGCCAGACGGCTGTCCCGTGGCTACGCATACGTACAGCTGATCATCCACATGCTGTGCGTTGGTGATACGTAGGCGCGTTGTCCTCGTACCGCGGAACTGTGCCGACTCATCGAGGTATCGACCTTGATAGACTTTCCATTGATATGTCACTGCAGTATCGCCTCCCTCGGCAATTGCCAGGCACTCAAACACCGCCGATCCACCTGGACAGACCGAAACGGTGTCCGGCTCGTTGACGAACACGACACGTGGGACGAGAACGGCAATATCAGCCGTACGTTCCTGCACACATCCACCCGTGACAACACAGTAATAGGCCAAGGCCGTATCGGCATACGACACATCCACGATCGTGAGCTCGGGCGTTGATGTTCCCCGGTAGGTTTGTCCATCGCTGAGCGGTTGACCACTGCGGTACCACTGATATTGCTCACCAGACTCATCAGTTGCCTCGACGGTGAGACGAACATCGTCAAGAAGATCGGGTTGGTACAGAGCCTTCGGTGCAGACAGAATACGGGTGCGTTTGGCAGCAATCACGGTTGTAGGCACGGTTGTAACAGTTCGGCCGCCCACTGCACCAACGATGCAGGTGTACACTCCGCTGAAGGTAGAGTCGCTCGCCGTAACGGCGTAGGTCGAGTTGGTAGCTCCAGTAATCGGCGTGCCGTTCTTCGCCCACTGATAGGAGAGGTTCGTGCCGAGTACCTGGACGCGCAGAATCAGTGGCTCGCCGTAACATACACGCACGGTGGACTCAGGCTGCGATGTAATCTGGGGAATCCGCACTTCGAACATCGAGACCGTGCCGCTGACTTCGTTACCTGTTATCACAAGACCGAATCCATTCGGGGACTGCGCTGGTGACACCCACGCCATCACTTCTGGCCCAACATCTCCGAGCGTGCCATTCTCGATACTCGATACATCCTGCGCAACAGAGAAGTCGCGGGTGTTAAGATAGTCCACAAACGTTGGCTGAAGAGGATTCGTCACGTTCAGCATCATCGTATGGCCGATACGCTCCAGTCCCACGAACACGTATGTCGAGTCGTTGATCGTTCCCCAGGTGACAGCCTCGGGCTCCGGACCCTTGTTGTCGGAGCGGCTATCAAAGGATGCATCAGTATTGCTGGCATTGAATCTCGTTGGATATGCCATGGATGTTACCTTCTCCATCAGATCACCACTGTCCCACACAAGGTTACCGTCCGTATTCCAGAGGGTTACAGACCGGGCTCCGAATGAGTAGAGTTCGTCGTAGTCACCATCGCCGTCCAGATCACCCATCGTGTTGGTAATGTTTAAGCGTCCTATTCCAGCATTCGACTTTATCGAAGGATAGGCAGCTGTTACTGCAGGGTCTAACACGACTCGTGAACTGGAGATGCGTACTTCCTCCTCTAATGGATCGTACTCACGCGCATCGCCTTCATTGGCTGTTGCAATCAGCGTCTGACCATTCACGGTCAGTACGGTGATGGCGTCGGGCATGTACATGCCATACACAGGCCAGTTGGAGATGTTGATGGCATTGTCACGATCGCTACCATCGAGTCCCCCGCCACTGAACTGGATCAATCCCAACGTTGGTATGGCATCAGGATTCAGTTCAATCAAACCAGTTGGAGGTGTTGGTAGTGTAGATGCTCCTACACCGAAGTCGTTGTCGTTCACCACGGCAAACTCTCGGTCACTGATTCGAGCCAGACCTTCTGGTTTGTCACCGGCTGTGTAGCCTTGACTTGCAAGCGACACTGACTTCTTCTTGTGCACAGGGACGATTCCCTTCGCCACAACCTGAGCAAAGCTGAGCGACTCCAGCGTTTCTCCAATCGCCAGTACTGGCGGGTTCGTCAAAAGGTTGGTCGCACCATTAAGCTTGATCTCATACACATATTTCCGAGCGTTCGGTCCAAGGCGGTCATCACGCTCGATGACCATCATGCTGCCAGGCCCGGTAGACACAGCATCGCCGATTTTATCAACGCCCAATGAACGCTCAAACAAGGGGTAGAGGTACTCACCAACGATTTGCTTTGTGCTGATGTCGAATGCCAGAATCCGTGTCCAGCCAGAGACTTTCGACGTGGCGTCATTCGTCATGTCAGGGTTGTCGATCGGGCTTTGAATGAAGGCGTAGAGCATATTACCCTCCAATGCAACAGCCTCGAATCCACGATTTGCTCGGCGCTTAGCATACACAGCAGGGATCGCCTCGACTCCAAACGCACCATCGGCTGCACCAACAGAAGCCGCTGTGCCCTCCGGCACATAGCGCTCAATCAACACACCGTTGTTTGAGAAGTTATAGATCGCTGGACGGTACTCGTCAACGAACCACCACGTGCCGTTTGCGTCGACAACCATCCCTTCAAGATCGGCACCATAGGGGTCGTTATCAAGGCGCACGCCGTAGAGATCCACAGGGATTTCGTCGGTGTAGGCCATACCAGGAGCTCCGGCCTGAAGATTTGGAAGGCCCGTGATCGGCGTCGTACCGTCCTTGCGGAACAGCGGAACGCGATTCAACAGAGTAAACTCGCCTGTGGTGCGGTCGAGTTCGAACCGGATTACTTCTGCCTGATATGTGGGGAGAACGAATGGACGTGATACAACACCGCCTACGTTTGATGGCTCGGCGTTTGGTCCGCGGTCTGGGTGCGTAAGAAAAACCAACCTTTCCGGCGTTGCTCCGTAACCCTCAAACCAGAGTCCGGAGAAGCCCCCGAGCAGAACCTCCTGCCCCTTATCCGTGGAGGCCAGCACCGGACGGTCGTTCCATGGATAGGATCTGATATCAGCAACGCCCCGACGATGATCCTTGAATCCAAGGGGTACGAGGCGCGTGAGTGTGGCCGAAGGTATGTCGATGATGGCAAGGGCATTGGCCTCCTGAATCGATACGTACGCCGTCTTGCTATCTGGCGAGATCGCAGCATACTCCGGCTCCAGATCCTTAGAGACAGTGGCACCAGGACCGAAGATGCGAATACCTAGTGCCCGCAGCGAGTCGACCTTATCGTTCAGACTGCTGAATGTTACAGTCTGCAAGATGGGTGTACGAGGATTCGACACATTGACGATCGACACGCTTCCTTCGGGGTCTTCGGTGTAACTCGAGTTTGGCTCTCCCTCATTACACACAATGACCGTCAACCCATCCGGCGTGAACACGCACTGGTCGGGAAGGGAACCTACTACGACCTGAGAGAGATACTCTCCATTCGTATCGAACATCACAAGTCTGCCGGGACTCTGCTTGACCACATCCTCCACGGCAACAGCAATCACGCCATTCCTGACGGCTACACTGTTGACCCCGCCACCGTATGCCCCCATGAAGATTGTTCGAACCTTCGATGGCGCTGCTGAATTCGACACATCAAGAAGTGTGATGGAATTCTCCAATGCATTGGAAAACACCACGCGCTGCGTGGACGGATCATAGGCGACCGATTCGGCAGCACCTTCTGCGTAGGCTGCCGGAACATGCGTATACCGCGATGCAAACTTGATCACCTGCCCTTGATCGAAAGGCACCTGTGCACGCACTCCGATGACAGTGCTAATCGAGATCGCTATTATGACGACAGACAAAGTAACCGAACGCATGAACATGCCTTAACAGAATGTGGAGTATGTTTGAAGACAAACATCAGCGACTACTGTCGCGTGCAAGTAATCGAATTGTTATGCCTCTGTTACCGGCACAAACTGAACCACGTATGCTATTCCCACGACTTCTTCTTCTGAGTGTGCTGACATCCGCACTTCTCACCTCCTGCGCGTCCGTGGACTCCTGCGTGGAGGGCCTAACCCGACAAAA
>CAZBOW010000064.1:1492-4994 GCA_964493635.1 uncultured Hyphomicrobiales bacterium | reverse complement strand
CGGGCAACCACTACAATGGCGGTGATTGTTCCACGTATGTAGTGCGCCGCGAGGTAATCGTTTTCCCGTTTTTCTACCACTGCATGGAACTGCATGAACCGAATTCTGTGGGTCGATGATGAAATCGAGTTGCTGAAGCCACACCTGATGCTCCTCGAGCAGCGTGGCTACCACGTCATTACCGCCACCAATGGGGAAGATGCCATAGAGTTGGTGCAGACCGAACCCCTGAACCTTGTCTTCCTGGACGAGACCATGGTTGGGATCTCCGGACTGGAGACCCTTTCGGTGATCAAGGAAATGCACCCCTCATTACCGGTGGTGATGGTTACGAAAAATGAGCAGGAGTCGCTCATGGAGGATGCCATTGGTCGAAAGATCGATGACTACCTCACCAAGCCAGTCAACCCTACGCAGATTCTTGCGGCCTGCAAGAAGTTCCTCGATTCACGACGGATCGCCGAAGAGCGCATCACACATGATTTCCAGCAGGAATACAGCTCGATCACCCGGCGATTGATGGACCGCCTCGACTGGAGTGAGTGGTTGGACATCTACCTGAAGATGGTTCAGCGCAGCGTGGAGCTCGATCACCATGCCGACGTGGGGCTGTCGCAGTCCCTGAATGATCAGTGGAAAGAGTGCAATGCCGCGTTCTGCAAGTTCATCGAGCAGGAATATCTCTCATGGCTGGGTGATCGTGACAAGCGCCAGGAGGGGGTGCCGCTGCTGTCGCCTCATATCCTTGATCAGTTCCTCGTGCCCCGACTTCAAAACGGACGCCCGACGTTCTTCATCGTGGTGGACTGTATGCGCCTGGACCAATGGATGGTGATGGAGCAACATCTTCGGGGAATGTTCTCGATCGATCGCCATTACTACTGTGGCATCCTCCCAACGGCCACACCATATGCGCGCAACTCGATCTTTGCTGGCCTGTTCCCGACCGATATCAACAAGCACTACCCGCAGTTTGCCATTGATGAGCGGGGGACGGACGAACACACGCTCAACAAGAATGAGAAAGAGTTGCTCCAGCTCTTTCTGAAGCGTCGGCGCATTACCCTCAAAAATGATCTGCAATACATCAAGATCATCGATACAGACTTTGGTAAGCGCATCGAACAGGATATTCTGCGGTATGCCAAAAACCAACTCACGGCCATCGTGATCAATGCCGTCGACATGATTGCCCATTCGCGGTCGGACTATCCCATTCTCAAGGAGATCGCCCCGGATGAACCAGCCTATCGCACCTTGACGAACTCCTGGTTCCAGCACTCGTCGTTCTATGGGATTCTGAAGTACCTCTCCACGGTAAAGGACGTCCAGATCGTGATCACCACCGATCACGGTAGTGTGCGCTGCCTGCGCCCCAGCAAGGTGATTGGTGACCGCGATACCACCACAAACCTGCGCTACAAGATTGGCCGGAATGTGAAGGGCGAGGAGCGCGATGCGATGATTATCCGGAATCCGGAGGAGTACAAGATCCCAGCTCCCGGCTTGGCCACAACCTGCGTGATTGCCAAAGAAGATCGGTACTTTGTGTATCCAACGGACTACAATAAGTACGTTGCGAAGTATCGGGACTCGTTTCAGCACGGTGGAATATCCCTCGAGGAGATGATCCTTCCTGTTGTAGTTTTGGAGCCCCGGTAACGGTTGTTCCGAAGTTCTTGAGGTACTGATGAGCGTTCAAATCCTTCAATCTGAAGGTGAAGCGCAAACCATCGAGCTTGGCGAGCAGTTCGCAACGCAGCTTCAGCGTGGCGACCTGGTTGTTCTGCACGGAGATCTTGGCGCAGGAAAGACGGAGTTTGTAAAAGGCGTGTGCCGGTTTCTGGAGGTCGATGATCTCGTTACCAGCCCAACATTCTCCATTATCAATCAGTACGAGGGTCGTCTTCACGACGGCAGCACGGTTACGATCTACCACGTGGACCTCTACCGCATTGAACGGCCAGAGGAACTTGCCGAGGTAGGGTTCGACGACATGGTCTTTGCCCACGACGCCATCAAGCTGGTAGAGTGGCCCGAGCATGCCGGAACGCACCTTCCGGAGCAGTACTGGAGTGTAACGATCCAAGCCGACGACGAGCACCACGGCCATGATGACCTGCGGACCATCACGATTCAGAAGGTCCTGTTGGAAGAAACGCGCACAAACGAGACTACTTTGACCACATCGTCACTACCACCACTACCATGATGCAAATCGCCGATCGCATGGCCCGCTTGGGCACAGAGACCGCTTTTGAAGTCCTTCTCAAAGCTCGAGCATTGGAAGCACAGGGCAAGCACATCGTCCACCTCGAGATTGGCGAGCCGGATTTTGATACACCGCTGAACATCATCGAAGCGGCCAAAAAGGCACTCGATGATGGCTTTACCCACTACGGACCATCCGCGGGTCTTCCGCAGGCCCGTGAGGCTGTGGCCAACTACGTCAATGCAACCAGAGGCTACCAGATGTGGGATGCCGACAACGTTGTCATTACGCCAGGTGCCAAGCCCATCATGTTCTTCGGAATGATGGCCGTTCTCAACGAAGGCGACGAGGTGATCTATCCCAATCCCGGCTTTCCGATCTATGAGTCGGTGATCAATTTCCTGGGAGCCAAGCCCGTTCCACTTCAGTTGAAGGAGGAAAAGGAGTTCCGCTTCGATATCGCCGATCTTGAGGCGCTCATCACGCCGCGCACCAAGATGCTCATCATCAATACGCCGCAGAACCCAACCGGTGGGATCCTCACGCGCGAGGATCTGCAGCAGATTGCCGAGCTGGCAGTGAAGCACAATCTGATTGTTCTAAGCGATGAGATCTACAGCCAGGTGGTCTACGGCGATTTCCAGCATACGTCGATCACGGAATTCGACGGCATGGCCGAGCGCACGATGATCCTCGACGGCTTTTCCAAGACGTTTGCCATGACGGGTTGGCGTCTTGGCTATGGCTTGTTCCCCAAGGACATCGCCAAGCTGGTTGCCAAACTGCAAACCAATTGTACGTCGTGCACCAGCTCGTTTTCACAGATCGCCGGTATCGAGGCGCTGAGCGAGCGCACGCTGCCTGCGGTGAACGTCTTTCTGGCCGAGTTCGAGAAGCGTCGGGATCTGATTGTTGATCGCCTGAACCAGATCCCCGGCTTCCGCTGCCACAAGCCCCATGGCGCCTTCTACGTATTCCCGAACATCTCCGAGACCGGCATGACAAGCCAGCAAATGGAAACGTTCCTTCTGAATGAGGCGGGCGTAGCGTGCCTGTCGGGAACGGCCTTCGGTGCTCATGGCGAGGGCTTTATCCGGTTCTCGTATGCCAATAGCTTGGAGAACATCGAGGAAGCCATGCACCGTGTCCAGGCAGCTCTCGAGCGACGTGGATAGAGCGTTGTGGATAAAGCGACGGCTTCTCTGGTAGATACCCTTACGGCACGATTAGCATCACTGGCTGATGCCGATCGTGCCGTTGCAATGAGCGCCTACATGCGCGATCAGTTTC
>CAZBOW010000064.1:0-1392 GCA_964493635.1 uncultured Hyphomicrobiales bacterium | reverse complement strand
AGCTTGCTACCCTCGCGGATGATGTTGGCTCCAAAGATCATGGCAATGATCGGATCGAGCCACAGAAGGCCGGTCCACTTGGCGATGAACAAGCCGCCAACGGCACCGGCACTCGTCCAGACGTCCGTCATGACGTGACGCCCATTGGCTTCCACCACCAGGGACTGTTTGCGCTTCCCCGTGCGAATCAGAAACGTCCCAAGCGCCAGGTTGACCAACGCCGCACCGGCCGTGATCGAGATGCCGATGTCGAGCTGCTGCAACTCCACGCCAACGATGAGTTTTTCCGTGGCGCTGGCGATAATCACAATGGCCGCAATGCAGATGAGGCCGCCCTCGACTCCAGCCGACATGTAGCTGATTTTGTCGTGCCCGTAGGGATGCTCATCATCCGGTGGCTTTGAGCCCACACGCAGGGCATACCACGCAAACCAGACGGCAATGACGTGCACAACACTCTCGGCGGCATCGGAGAAGATGACCGACGAACCCGTGATGACGTAGGCAGCCCACTTCGCCGCCAACATCAGGAAGCCAACAGCAAGCGACAGGTTCATCGCTCGATTCAGCACCGGCGACGAACCGGGGGCGTTGTTAGCTGTTGAGTCCTTTGAGGAATTCCTCATTCGACTTGGTTGCCTTCATGCGTTCGAGAAGCGTTTCCATGGCCTCGATGGGTGGGTCGTCTCCGAGAACCTTCCTCAGAATCCACACCTTGTTGAGTTCGTCCTGTGTCATCAGGAGCTCTTCACGCCGCGTGCCGGACCGGTTGACATCGATCGCTGGGAAGATCCGGCGCTCGGAGAGTTTCCGATCCAAGACCAGTTCCATATTACCGGTGCCTTTGAACTCCTCGAAGATCACTTCGTCCATCCGCGAGTTCGTTTCAACCAAGGCCGTGGCGATGATGGTGAGTGAGCCACCTTCTTCCACATTCCGAGCTGCACCGAAGAAGCGCTTCGGCTTGTGCAGGGCATTGGCATCCACACCGCCGGAGAGGAGCTTACCCGACTGCGGGATTACGGTGTTGTGGGCACGGGCAAGACGCGTGATGGAATCCAACAGAATCACCACATCCTGCTTTGCCTCAACAAGGCGCTTGGCCTTGGCGATGACCATGTCGGCTACGTGGACGTGCCGCTCTGGTGGCTCGTCGAACGTCGAGGCGATGACCTCGGCATTCACACTGCGTTGCATGTCGGTGACTTCCTCAGGACGCTCGTCAATCAGCAGGACGATGAGCTTTACTTCTGGGTGATTGCGTGCAATGGCGTTGGCCATCTTTTGTAGCAGGATCGTCTTGCCAGCCTTCGGAGGCGAGACGATCAGTCCACGCTGACCCTTTCCAATCGGCGAGACAAGGTCGATGATCCGCGTACTGAACTCCGTCGG
>CAZBOW010000063.1:0-5169 GCA_964493635.1 uncultured Hyphomicrobiales bacterium | reverse complement strand
ACGACTTCTTCGGCGGCTCCGAAGTGCAGCTTACGCTGCTGAAGGTGCGGTAGGGAGGGCAGAGGGCCATCCCCCGCGGGGGGGGGCTGGATGCCTCTGGCCGCCGCTGGCGATAAGAGTTCCAGCGAATAAGCTGCATCAATTCACACGTTTTTTTGTCCGTGCCAATCATTGGCACGGTCAGTGCCGACCTTTGCCCCGCATTCAATGTTGGTTGTACTGCATTGAATGCATGTTCTTTCAAAACCTGATTCATGAGAGAAGGGGTGTACCCGTGTGTCCAATACCAACTGTGACACACCGAAGAGAGCAGAGGACGCAGCTACCACATACTTTGTTTAATCGATCAACGAGAGGGACCATGATGAAGACACCAGGAAACAACTCGCTGACACGCCATCTCTTTGATGTTGCAAAGAGAATTCACGACGCTACGACAACTGCAGGCCGTCACGCGCTGAGCGTATCCAATGATGTAGTAGCTATGTGCCAACCGTTTGCCACAACAAGCGATCAAGTAATTGTGATTGCCTACCTCTACGACATGCTGACCTCATCCACTCGTTCCGTGCATGGCAAAGACAAAGTGCGCGTGACAACGTTGCTAGTAGAGTGCTTTGGCCGTGATCGCATTACGCAGAAGATCCATGTACTCAAGGAGCTCGTCGATGCCAAGATGATCGCTATCGAGCGTACTGGCCGCAGTGATGTTGATACCGTTGCATTCACACGCGACGTTCTCCATGGCGATGTATGGATCAGCAACCTGTGCCTTGCTGCGATCCTTGACCGTGAGAACGAACTGCTCGTTGAGCAGCGTTCTGTAGCGTTTGCTAGTGCTGGCAGCGATCGCGAGCGTGCCTGCATGTATGTGGAAGAATCCGAGAATGCTGATCTCACCGAAGACGACATTGAAGAAGAGCAGTACGACGATAGCGTGCTCTTTAGTGATATCGGCACTGCAAAGGAGTTGTTTCGTAAAGAAGAGGTGCCAGCATCGATGGCGTACTTCCCAGACGAAGCCATTGCCGACCAGTTCGAGCAGATCCTTGCTGTGTGCAGTACGGATGTATCGAAGATCCTGGCGTCGTACGGCCTAGGCCGAGTAGCCTCGCATTACGTGCCAGTGCGTCATCCACGCACTGTGATTCTCCTGAGTGGAGCACCCGGCACTGGCAAAACTGCTGCTGCCTATGCCATGGCGTCACTGCTACAGCGTGATCTGTATCGCACCAGTGCCGATGCGGTGATGTCGCCCTACGTTGGCATGTCGGAGCGGAACACTCGCTCGCTCATGCGAGAGTTCAAGAGCGTGAGCATCAAGCACGATATCGCACCAATTCTGCTGTTCGACGAGTGCGAGGCGTTACTGAGCAAACGTGGTTCTATCGATCACAGTTCGGAGCGCTCACATAACGGCACTATCGATATTCTCCTCGAGGAGATCGAAACGTTCGAGGGCATCCTTGTGCTTACCACGAACACTCCGTCGGTGTTTGATCAAGCCTTTATGCGCCGCATCGACTACAAGCTGCATTTAGAAGGGAATTCGCCTGTAACACAAAAGGCTGTGTGGACGAATGCCCTTAGCATTGGAGTACCGGGTGCTGATGCGATCGATGTTGATCGCCTGATCAGCCGCTTCAATCTCACTGCTGCTGAAATCACGCTCATTGTCCGCAACACTGTTATCTCGGTTGTTGCGCGTGATCCCAAGGGCCACGTTCTTACCCAGGATCATCTGACGAGGGCATGCGAGAACTATGCACGTACAGCCGGACGCTCGTCCATCCATCGTACCGCAGTGAACCGATCGTTTGGCTTTGTGTGAGTCCTTTGTTTTCCACCACATCCTGCAGAAGGCCCATATGTCCACACCAGCAGCACTCACGAAAACCGAGTACATGATGGGCCGTACGTGCCCAACAAAAGTCCTGCACTCCCGTGCAGGACTTCCAACAACGTCCGATAACGACCCTGCCATGCACGATCGCGCCCACGTAGGTGCGATCGTGCATTGGTTAGCCCGCAGGATGTATCCCGAGATTCATGGCACGAATCTGGACATCCGCACAATTCCAGCGGGTACGGAAGGCACGTTTGCCGAGGTTGTCATCCACGGTCCGCTGAAGCATGCCCGCGTGGACATCCTGCGCTGCCTGCCGGACATGGTCAAGGTCGTCGAGGTCAAATCGGCTAAGATCCCCACCGCTGATGGCACGAAGGATGTCCTGCGTTCCCTGACGTCTGCCGGCACCGTGCACGCAGGGTGGCAGCCCTACATCTACGATCTGGCCTTCCAAGTGATGGCCCTGATCGAGGCTGCGTCCGACAACGATCTTGCCATCTGGAACTCCGACATGGGGCTTCGCGCGGAGCTCATCATGATCAACCCCAGCTTCGAGAGCTCCCTGAACGATCTTCGGCAACAGTTCACCGTGGATCCTGCAACGATGGACGTCACCTTTGCCGGTGATGAAGAAGCGCTGCTCCAGTCGGACATGCTGGCCTTGCTGGACGTAACCGACATCGTTCTGCACGTGATCAGCGAGGTTCATAAGGAGTCGTACGAGATCTTCACCACGGTTGGGAAGGGGGCTGCACCAGTGCTGTCATCGAAATGCGCCTCCTGCGAGTTCCGTGTACCGAGCACGGGAAGTGTTCCCAATGGCTTCGACTCGTGCTGGGGCGAGCTCCGGCATCAGCAGCCGTTCATTCTGGACCTTGCTGAGATTGGACGGCTTAAGCCAATCGACATGGAGGATGCGGTTACCGTGCTGGCCCGAAACGGACAAGCACGCATGACGGACCTGCCGCACGAGGTGCTGACGCAGGCATTCAACCAACGCCAGACGCGCCAGATTCACGTGGCCCGCACACGGCAGGAGCTTATCAGCCCGCTCCTTCCCGAGATCCTCGCCGGGCACCGGTATCCACACGTCTTTGTGGATGTCGAGGCAATCTCCACTGGCATTCCGTACTGGCCGAACAGTGCAGCGTACGAGATTACCACCGTTCAATGGAGTGCGCATCGCGTGGGCGAGCCCCTTACACGATCGATGCAACCGACTCACAGCGAATGGCTTCATGAGAGCCTGGCGCACCCGGCGGTTGAATTTCTTACAACGTTCCAGCGCGCCGTCGATAGTGCAGGCACGATCTATATCTGGTCGGCATACGAGCGCACGGCTGTGAAGGCTGCCATGGTAGCTGCCGAGAGGATGGGAGTCCTCGACGAATCGCTACGCGATTGGGCATTGTGGTTTAGCAACGCGGAAAACACCGTGGTTGTTGACATGCTGCAGCTGGCACGCAACTATTACATGCACCCCCGCATGAGGGGGCGTGCGTCCATCAAGGCTGTGCTGCCGGGTATCTGGGAGGACTATCCCACCATTCGCGATCGCTATGCTGAGTATCGCATGCTGCGCGATCACCCGCTGGTGTCGCCGTACGACACACTGCCGTCGCTGGAGGGTATGGCCGGACTGCGGGATGTCCGCGAGGGTACGGCGGCCGTACAGGCCTACACAACATGGCTGTTCAATCCTGCACTATCGACCGAGGAGCGCGCACAGATCCGCGCAGCCCTTTTGGCATACTGCAAGCTGGATACGGCGGCCATGGCGATGATTCACGAAGCTTGGCAGCTGGCTGGAGGAGACAAACGAGGAGGTGGGGTATGAGAGACATGTTGTTGATTGTTGTGTTGCTCGTAGCACAGTGTGGCCTATCTGCTGCCGATACCGTGTGGGTTCCAGCAGATGCGGTAGCTGGTATGTTGGACGAGTATATGAGCGAGGCCTATCCGTATGGAACGTACGATAACGTTCAGGTTGGTGAAGCAGCAGAAGGGTTGGAGCGTGCCATCAATACGTGGATGGAAACCGAAGAAGGGCATCGTCACTCGATGACGCAGACCTCGTGGAAGGAGAAGACGGCGTCGTTTCTGCGTCTGTATCCGCAGTGCAGCACCTACAGCAACCACGCCAGCGTTTTGCAGCGCATGGTGATCCTTACCTGGAAGCTATGGGTCTACGCCAGGCGTGCCAACATCGAAGTGATAGATGGCACCCTCAGCGCCGTTGTGTTTTACGATGACGAACCGCAGGAGCCAGGGCGCTGGCGTCTCGCGTTTACTGACCGTGCATTCCGACAGCTCTATGAAACCGGCCGCGATAGCAACGGCATGCCGTGGCGGCAGCTGGTAGCTCAGGCGTTGCGAAATGGTGGTGAGGGGAATACGAGCAAGACGGACAAGAAGGGCAAGACGGACAAGAAGGGCAGGAAGAACAAGAAGGGAACGCAGTCATGAGTATGCCCCCATTTTTTTCCACCTGAGATGCGCAGCAGACTTTCTACGGTGATCGTCGCAATCATTGGACTGTGCCTGTTTCTTTTCATCATAGGGCTTGGCTTTTAAAAGCGTATGCTTCAAGAGTATCAGGACGCGTTGATCGCGGCATCCGATCGCCGTGTGGAGCGCCTGATGGACTCGCTCCTCCACATGACGTACAAAGCCGAAGGCTGCGCCTACAAGCTGGATCCTACGATAACACCATCGGAGTGGGAAGACAATCTCATTCACGACACAACTGTCTCAACCCCCTACACTGGAGCCACGTTATATCAGACACCAGCTTCTATCCGGCCTATCACCGAGCTCTTGATTCGTTAGACAGCTTAGATAGCATCTACCGGTACGAGATGCGATGGTAGGGGGCGCTGCTCTGCGCTTCCCCGGCCCTTGCTGTTCGTTAGATTACATTCCTCTCATCCATAACACGGTGCAGACACGATGGAACTACACTTGCATGGCGAGCATGGCTCGCAGTTCAGGCTTGCCATTGAGGGATACCAGTATCCTGACATTCCTAGTGGCTACGACGGTAACTGGCTAATGATGCATGGCCAGATCACATCGCCAAGAGGTAGCTGGGAGTTTCGTGACGCCTGCCTACTCACGTGGGAGTATGCAAAGCTGTCCAGCTGGTTTCGTACGCTTGACGTACCCGGCGCACCCACCACGTGCAGATTCATGGAGCCGAATCTGGAGTTTCAGTATCGAACATCTGCCGATGGGCAAGCAATGATTGTGGTGCTCTTCGACTTGCACTGTTCACCGCCGTGGCAGATCAAGCATGCTTCTACAGCCCCCGCCTTCGAATG
>CAZBOW010000062.1:0-5202 GCA_964493635.1 uncultured Hyphomicrobiales bacterium | reverse complement strand
CATGTTGGAGCCATTGCGGCTGATTGTACGTGGAGATAATAACAGTTGCTTGCACACACAAAAATGTGGAATTACTGGTCGTATCTTCCTGTATGATTGTTCTGGCACTCCTTCTGGCCCTCCAACAAGATACCTGTGCCCCGTGCGCCATTCCCTGTGCTCGTAGCACCGATCATGCATTCACTATTCGGATGAATGGCGGTCGGCAGGATCCCCCGCAATCGTTTGCAAGTATTCAGCGAGATACAATGCACATCGCAGGGGAGGTGGTCCAGGCAATCCGCCTCTACTGGACAGAGGGCGAAGAGTGCAGAGATACCATTGTTCAAGCACACCACGTAGATGCCCTGGTAATGGGGCGCACACTGGGGAAGGTGCCACCACTGCACGTGCCAGTGCTGCCGGTGCGCGAATACGTGCGCATGGCTGAGCCAGAGGCGCGTCATAGCTGGGCCGAGATCGGTGTGTTTGGCGGATATGGCGGTGCAGATGAGTCCGAGGCGCGACCAACAGCGATTGGTTTTAACTCGGTGTATGGTGGTCTCGATGCCGTCGTTGCTCCGTTTGGAAGCCTTCTTGGCGACCACCTTTCGCTGGGTGTGGGTGCCGGCATGACACTCGAGGGAGGTCGTATGCGTATTCCGTTGCTGGGCCAGCTCCGTTGGACATTTTCCAGTACCGAAACGGTCACTTCGGTACGATACGAGCCCAATGCGTGTGCGTTCACCTGCCCCGGAATAACATCAGACACGATCGTTGTGCCCGACGGATACGTTCAACGCTCCGGAACGGATAGTGTTGATCGATCTGCCGCTCTTTTTCGTGAGCGAGTACGTGTTGCTGACCCCTTTGCTCCCTACATCTTTGCTGAAGGGGGCATCCTCTTCAATGGCCCATTCGACGGGGCAGGGGCGCGTCCCTCTGAGAACCCAGAGGACTATGGTCAATACCTGCTTGGTTTGGGAGTCGGACTGCCGGTACTTGGCAATCTTCATGCGCAGCTTGCGTATCGCTACATGCGGTTAAACCTGCGCACACCCTGCGAAAACTGCCCGGACCTATTTCTCCTAAACACCAACGTCGTGCACAGCGTTGTGCTCCGCGTTGCGTATCACATCGGATGGTGATGGTGATGGATATGCTGACGGATCTACTGTTGATGCAACGAGTAACCTTGTTTCTACTGATGGTTGGTGTTCTTGCGGGTTGTCAAGAACCAACCCAACCCAACGATCTCGTAAAAAATCGTACGGTATCGGTGGAGGTTCGTCGGACAAATGGTGATCCGGTTCCATCGGCAACGATCACGTGGCAGCGTATCACTGGTGTTGATGCTCCGGTGGGCGGGTTGGTTCAAACAGGAGCCGATGGTGTTGCACGCGTGCAGGTGGCCAACGTATCCATCGAGGGCGACACTCTGCAGATGAACATTACTCCGCCCAACGTGGACTTGGTGATGAACGTATGTGCGGATACCAACGTGGTGCTCAGTGTCGACACGACGATTTCCTGTGGAACCATGGATGTTCGTGATACAATCTACCTTGATGCCTGCCCAACGCGTGCACCGGGATCTGCCGCCGAATGTAGGGTGTATCCTACGGACTGTCCGCAGACGCTCTTGGTAGAGGCCTCGGACTCAGCTGTCGGCGATATCACCATCCAACCGTCGGCCTTGGGCGTATCACGTGGGCTGATCGAGGTGTGCGTCTCGTTTGCTCCTGAGCCAGCTTCGCCGCAGCAGCAGGAGCATACCGTGACGATCGAGGGGCGCGATCCAACCGGTGGTGGCCCGCTGGTACGTATTGCGCTGACAATCATCGGCAGGGTAGAGTGCACGGACTGTCCATGTCCAACCCTGGCGAACGTTGCCGATACTACAGATACGGCCTGCTACAACGTTCCCACCGTTTTCGATGTGGACATGGCAATGGCTGGAGCTGCCGTGGGTATCGGCTCGGACTGCACCGTCTTGCTGGAACTCATCTCCAACTCGCATGAGGGTCAGGTTGCTGTTACATCGGGCGCTCGGTTTACACTGCGCAATGGTCAGCGCATTCCAAACCTGCGTCTTACGATCAACGCATCGCCTGGGCCTACAGAACTGGTTACGACACTGACGTACCGTATGCGTACACAGCGGAATGATGGAGTCATCCAAGAGTGTGCGCCGAATCTGATTGTTACGGTGGTGACGCCCCTTACCCCGCCAGACTGCCGGATCGAGCCTGATCAAACTGACACGCTTCGTAAGTGCGTTTTTAACGACGAGTCCACAACCGACACCGTCTTTCTCGTTAACGATGGGTTATGCCTTGCTGAGTTTCAGGTTACGGTATCGGGACCGTTCACCACCAACCTGTCGGCTCCAACCGTTGTGGTGCCCCCAGGTTCACGGATTCCCATTGTGGTGTCGTTTACCGCCAACAAGGGTGATTGGGATCGAAATAATCAGCAGGCGCGTGCCCCCCGTGGAACGAAGTTCTTTGCGGGTCAGCTTCGCATACAAGGATGTGCCACTGCAACGCTCGGACTGGTCGGCGACGGCTACATCGATTGTAGTGCGTTTAAGTATCAATGCTTGCGCGAGTTCCGACCGGCAGCCTACCCCAACGTGTATGCCGAGAGCATTGAGCTGCTCAACAACCGTGCGCAGATTCTGTACCAGAACGATAATCAAACGTTTCGCCGGTTCGACATCTGGTTCGATGAGATACGAGATCTTGGAGGAGGCACATACGAGGCCACGCTGTCATCTGGTGATGGCGCGCAGTACCGTGGTGGCCGTTTCTACCGCGTGGCGCAGAACTTTTTTGTGAGTCCCGGTACGTCCATTTGTGAGACGTATCCGTCGCAGGCCTCCCAGGAATGTGAGTTGCTGCAGAACGACGGTAGTCAGGGGCAACCCTCCCTTGCCGGCGTGCGGGTAGGCGATGTTGTTCTGTTTGTTACGGCCAATGGTGAGTGTGCGCTCATATGGGTGCAGAACATTGGCTTGGACCGAAGTGGAGCCAATGCTCTGCCAGCTGCGTGTATCGAAATCTGCTATCCAATGTTTACAACGCCATGATCAGTCGCATCACCGTATCCGTGTTCTGTGTTGCTGTGTTGGTAGTGGGAACGGGCGTGGCACAGATCTCGGAAATCATGCTGGATACAACGCTCAATCGTACTGCAGAAGCCTATGCCCTAGCATTCAGAACAACACCTACAGGATCGGAAGCCTGGCTGACCATCGCCACCGACTCTACCGGTGATCAGCGGCTGATGGCACGAAGTATTCTCCAGCGGAATGGTTTTGCTCCCGTGGAGGTCGTGCGGCACCCTGTGGTGAACGCACCAGACTCGCGTTACAATGGTGTTCCCACGTTCAACCCGTGCAATCCTGATGAAGCGGTCTTCGTGTCCGACCGCACCACCGCCGGTCAGTCTCGGCGATCAAACGACCTCTATTGGGCAGTCCGTCGCAATGGAGAGTGGACCGTGCAGCAGATGACAGCCAATACCTCGGCATGGGATGACACCCCGGCCTTCGGGGCCGACGGGCAAACGCTGTACTTCGCATCAGACCGACTCCGTCCGGGCTCGGGAAGTGCCGACCTGTTCATGATGCGTCGCGACGCCGGACAATGGTCTACTCCGCAACCACTGGCCGTCATTAACGGTAGTGCGTCACACGAGGCGTCGCCATTTGTAAGCAACGATGGCTATCTCTACTACTCCAGCAATCGCGACGGTGATCAGGATATCTACCGTGTTCGTCTCGGTGCCGATGGAATGCCATCGAGCAACCCAGAGCGGATTGCTGTCGAGGGGGTGAACCTTGTTGGCAGCGATGAGTATCACCCCGTGATTACTCCTGGTGGCCATTGGTTGGTATTCTCCTCTAATCGCGGGGCGGACCCAGCTCGACCATTCCGATTGTACTACACACGGCTCCCCGAGACCACGCAGCCATCACTCTCGCTAACTGTGACGGCTCGTACCAAGGTGCGTGATGTAGCGAAACTCCAGTTCTTTGGCGAACTCGACTCGATCTACAATGTTGGCACAAGCGTGCGCTGGACGGATGTTGCAACGGGAAGGGTCTCCACCTTGGAGGCTGTCGGCGGACGTGTGGACGTTCCACTAGGTGGGGCGAGAATTGAGGGGCCATGGCAGGACTCAAGGATTCGCACGTATGTGGCTCAGGCCCGACCGCATCAGTTGGGCTATCAATCCACCACCGATACACTGGTGATCGACGTGGCCCACTGCGTCGGCGTGTTGAAGCATACACTCTACCTTGACGACACCTCCACGGCGAGGGAATCTTGCGACTTCACCTTCCGTACGTTCAACGTACCATTTTTCATCACGGCATATTGGTGCCCCACAACCAGTGCCTATCGGGAATACACACCGTGCACGTCGCTGTTTACCGACGATCTTCCGTGCGAAGTGCTACAGCAGCCCGAGCACTGCGAAACAAATGAGGCATATACCTATGAATTCGTCCCGGCGAGGTTGATTCGCCGAAGCCGGGCTGCAGAGAACTGTGTCAATTACGACGAGTTTCTTCGTCACGGTCCTACGTGGGCCCAGGATGTGGACCGGGCAATCGAGCGCATGCGCGACGAGGTTGGCGCAGCGTTGAATGAACCATGTATCCAAGAGGCCATCCGTCGAGGCTACACCATCGACGTGACCTATGTGGGAACCACCGACGACCGAACGATTAACTCCAAATGCACGTACACCGGAAAGGCCTACGAAGAGATTCAAGCCATGGCGCCGGACATCATCATCGACACCGCAATTGTTCCGTTCATCGAGCCTGGTAGAAAGTTCAATGCCGGGGGCTATGGTGGTCGTGCCGGCGGGAACCAGCTGCTGAGCGATCTGCGCTCGCTCTACTTTGCGATTTTATTCGACAACCTCTGTACGAAGACAGTGCCACAGTACGCCGCACTGCGGGCTCGCAAACAGATGACGGTGCGATCACGTGGCCAGGCCATTGATACCAGGAACCTCCCGTACGAATTCAAACGAGCAGCTGGAGTGGAAGTGCGGGTGCCAAACTTTGAAATCATCAGGCAAGGCCGAACGGGTACACCGTCGCGAACGGTTGTTCTCTGCCCGTCGAAGCCCTGTCTGTGACGCGACTCAGAACCCCTTCTTCAGCTTGGCCGAGAGTTTTGATTTTAGTGCTGTGCGTGCCTC
>CAZBOW010000061.1:3145-5474 GCA_964493635.1 uncultured Hyphomicrobiales bacterium | reverse complement strand
TTCCAAAGCCCCCTGTACCTTTGTACTCGGGGCTTTGGCGTTTTATATCCCTACGATTGACACAGTATCTGCATGTCTAGGTGTTCTCTCGTCATCGGTATCGTTTGTCTCGTCGTATCTCTCGTCGTGCCTCTGTCGGGAACGTCATTGCTTCATGCACAGGATACCGTGCGTGTACACACCATACGCGTTACGGCCACCGCCGCACAGCCAGATGCCATCGGAGTAGCGGTGACAACCCTCGACGAAGCAACACTCCAACGTCTGCGGCCGATGCATGTGAGTGATGTCCTGTCGGCCATTCCCGGACTCTTCGTGCGGGACTATGGAGGCCTGGGTGGAATGAAATCAATCTCCTTACGCGGAGGTTCGGCCTCTCAAACGCTGATCATGGTGGATGACCTCGTATGGAACTCGACACAAAGCGGAATGATCGACCTGTCGACGATTCCTGCTGCCTTTCTCCGCTCCGCAACGGTGGAGCGCGGGCCGCTTTCGGCTATGTATGGTGCCCATGCCATGACCGGTGCCGTTCGACTTGGCCTTGGAATTCCGGATCAGCCGGCTCGCGTGGTGGTTGAAGGGGGCTCGTTTGATACTTGGCGTGTTTCGGCGGCCACGGCGTTGCATACGTCGTCGGCACAGGTTGGCCTTGGTATCGATACCTATGGAACCAACGGATCGTTTCCCTATGCGGTTCGAAGCGTCGATGGAGATGTTGATGTGTTGAGAGAAAATGCTGACGTGCGCTCGTGGTCCGGACTGGCTCGGCTTGAAGTGACGTCGGGCATCGCGGCCGGATGGCAGTTCACGGCATTGGGACGCCACGGTACCCGTGGAGTGCCCGGTGCTGTGGTTGCAGGGATATCTACCACGCAGCCGAACGCTCGGATGGACGATGCCGAGGCAGCCGTCATTGCCAAGGCTCCACAGATGCACCTTGGTCCCGTTGTGACGACCGCGGTCGTGGGTGGACGGTACCTGGATCAACGCTACACCGATCCCGATGCATCGTTTGCCGGACCTGGCGGTATCGATGCACGGTTCCTGCTCCGTGACGTTACGGCCACGGTACTTGCCCGGTACGATCGCTCTGCCTGGACGCATCACCTGAAGATCGAGGCTGGTGCAACAGATCTGCGCGGCTCGTCACTCCAGCCCAACGTGGGGGATCGTGTGGAGCGCGGGCGCCTTGCTCTGGCCTACACAGCACTCCTGGCCACCGATGGTCCCGTGGCCGTTCAAGGGACACTCCGTGGAGATGTCTTCAGCGATGCTGGTTCCGCCATCACCGCAACGGTCGGTGGCACATGGCGCCCAACGACGGCGCTCACACTGCGGAGTTCTGTTGGAACGGCATTCCGCCCTCCATCCTTCAACGAACTGTACTTCCTCAACTACGGCACGGCAAGCCTTCAACCCGAGCGCAGTGTTACCATCAGCGCGGGAGCAACCGGTGCGCTGGGAACGATTGCGCAGTGGGAGGCCGACCTGTTTGCAACACAGTATTCCACGCTGATCGTTGCCGTACCTCTCAGCCCGGTGGTTACCTCGGCGCAAAATGTTCTCGGGGCAGATGCCCGTGGAATCGAACTCTCGCTCACAGCGCAACCGTGGCGGCCACTCCAGCTTCGTTGGTCGTACACACTGCAATCAATGGTCGATCGCACCGGTCGGCCGGGATTGGATGGAACATCCGTGCCGTACGTACCGGCCGAACTCATCAATGCCAATGCCGTCGTCACCTGGCAGGACCTCCATGGTAGTGCAGAGTGGACCTACACCAGTTTTCGGTATGCACAAGGTGGGGCCGAACCGACAAGTCTGCTCCAACCATTTCATGTGTTGGCGCTCTCTGTGGGGCACCGCATTCAGGGAGCCTCTCTCCATGGAAACCTGCTGCTACGGATAGAAAATGCGCTGAACGACCAGTATCAGGTTGTACGGGGCTTTCCCATGCCGGGTCGGCTTGTGCGATTATCCCTGGAGGTGGGGCTATGAGCACCATCCTCGGCATCGTACTCCTGTTAGTTGCCGCTCCTCTGCTGCGGGCGCAAGCGATCGATACCGTTGTGGCACTCGTGCCAGGTCGGGGTCAGAATATCGGCCAGAGCCCGGCCTTCTTTCCGCAGAACATCTTTGGCACGCCGGATGCGCGGGCCAGCGAATCACAGCCGACGACCGATCCCCGAGAGGTATGCTCGTTGGGCTTGGGCGGAAGCATCACCGTTGGCTTCTCTCGGCACGTGATCGTGGATGCTCCGGGGCCGGATTTCGTGGTGTTTGAAAATGCCTTCACGTACGGAGATGGTCGCACGTTTGCCGAGCC
>CAZBOW010000061.1:0-3045 GCA_964493635.1 uncultured Hyphomicrobiales bacterium | reverse complement strand
TCGTGGTGTTTGAAAATGCCTTCACGTACGGAGATGGTCGCACGTTTGCCGAGCCTGCACGCGTCGAGGTGAGTTCCGACGGTGTAACGTGGCATGCCTTCCCCTTCGACACCCTCACCCTGGTGGGGTGTGCTGGCATCACACCCACCAGTGGGGAAGCCCCCTACGATCCCGCTCGATCGGGTGGCGATGCCTTCGACCTCTCCGATCTGGGTGTTGATAGTGTTCGGTGGATTCGCCTGACCGATGTTACCGAGATGATTCTGTCGAACCCCAACCACCCCTACTACGACCCGTCGCTCTCGGGGTTCGATCTTGATGCAATCACCTCTGCGCACGGCGTTCGCGAGGCACGAAAGCCAGAGCTTACGGTGATTCCACGATCAACAACACTCGAGCTGGCGGTGGCGCATGGTACGGGACTGCTTGAGGTGTTTGATGTCGGTGGACGATTACTGGGTTCCGAGACGATCCCAACCGGCGTACATCTGCGAACACTTGATTCGTACGTGCCATCGTGCAGTCTTGTCCGCTGGCAGGCCGATGGAGTAACCCTCACGGCAAAGGTTCTCCGATGACCATCCTGCTGATCGTCATTGCCGTACTGGCGGTAGGCTGCGTTCCAACACCAACGGTGCCGGAGGATTCGGCTGCTCTACCGGTTCCTGGTGGTGTGTACGTGCTTTGTGAAGGACTCTGGCAGCAGGATAATGCCTCGCTGAGTTACATCGCCCCTACCGGATCGGTGGTACGACGTCTGCCGGCCTCCCTTGGCGACACACCCACGGACATCGTTGTCATGGGCGACACGCTCATTGTGTGCAGCAACACTACCGGCGAGCTGTTACAGATCGACAAGCCTACCGGTCGGGTTCTCACACGTGCTCGTGTTGGTTCTCGCGAACAGCCCTATCGAATGGCGTTGCAGGGATCGCAACTGTACGTTTCGTGTTTGAATGCCGACGCCATCATTGAATTCAACGCCCACACGCTGGAGCGGAATACGCAGAATGTGCCCGTAGGACCGGCTCCGGAGGGTGTGGCGGCCACGGCGTCGAAGGTCTACGTTGCGGTGAGTGGGCTGGGAGATCTGCGCCGAACGGAGGATGGTGCAGGAACACTGAAGATCCTGCGCCGAAGTGATCTTACCGAGGTTGCTACCATTGCGAACCTGCCAAATGCCGGAGCCGTGGCTGCCGATGCAGCCCGCCAGCGGATCTGGGTAAGCTATCGCCGGGCACCATCCGACACGTCGCTGGGTGGTGTGGTTCTGATCCATGGTCGGGCCGACACGGTGATCCATCGCTTTGCTCTCCGCCGACCCACCGACCTTACCATCGACCCGGCCTCCGGAGATGCCGTTGTGCTGTGCGACGACGGCGTCGTCCGCTGTGCGCAGGATGGCTCGATGCAACTGATCGCTCCGCGCATGGGAACCGATGTGTGGTATAGCCTCTGGATCCGTCCCTCAACAGGGGAGCTCTACATCGGAAATGCCCGACAGTACGTTACCGACGGGGAGGTGCTGGTGTACACGCTGAGTGGTCAGTTCCTGCGACGGTACGCCGTGGCGCTCAATCCGTCGGGGTTTGCCGAGTAGCGGCACATACTACTTCTGCCTGCTTCTGCCTACTTCTGCACGGCAAATCCGGCAGCACGGACGATGTCCTTGGCCCGCTCGACGTGGTTGCCCTGCAGTTCAATGGCATTGTCGGTTACCTGACCACCAGTGCCGAGCGTTTTCTTGCACGTTGCAAGAATGTCGTGCAGCTCTTTCGGATGCGAGTTGAACCCCCAGATGATCGTCACGTCCTTTCCCCGGCGCTTCTCGGTTCGAACACGCACCACCACTACCTTACCGTCGTAGCCGAGTTTCTTGCTGGGTTTACTGGGTTCGGGGGTCGACATTCCTGTCAGAGCGGCCAAATCCTCGAGGCCGGGATCTTCAAAATCTAGCATGACGCAAGATACGTCCAGCATCATAGATTTGCGGAGTGAGGTCTGGACTTACCAAGCTGGCAGGGGGAATTGCCACTGTTCTGTACGCGATCGCCGTGATCCTGCACATGCTCGTGTTCAGGGATCGCGACGTGTTTTACCGCTATGCCCGTGAGTGGTCGCGTTTGCTGTTGCGCTTAGGGCCCATCAACCTAACCGTTTCTGGTACCCAACACCTTGTACCCGGGCGCCGATATGTGTATGCTGTGAATCATGTCACGATGCTGGACATTCCCATCGTGCTGGCTGCGGTGCCGGATAACATCCGCATCATGTACAAGCAGGAGTTGGAAAACGTGCCGGTGTTCGGCTGGGCGCTTCGATTGTCTCCCTTCATTGCGCTGAATCGAGAGCGCACCCGCTCGGCAGCCGATGCTGTTGCCAGTACGGTCCATACCATGAGTTCTGGAACATCCGTTCTGGTGTTTCCCGAGGGTCAGCGCAGTTACGATGGTACGCTGGGCCCCTTCCGTCGTGGGGCCGTGATGTTGGCGGTACGCAGTGGTACGCCGGTGGTTCCGGTTACGCTACGTCACGCCGAGACGATCATGCAGGGATCTCGCATTGTAGGGGGCTCTGTGGATGTGGTGATCCATCCGGCAATGCCGGTGGACCACATTCGCACCACAGCCGACGAAAAGGCCTTTACCGAGCAGATCCGCACGATTGTTGCCTCGGCGTTATAGATTTGCGCCATGAAGAGTACCGAAGTCAAGCGAATTGCCGAACTGGCACGCCTCGAGTTTACCGCCGAACAGTTGGAAACGTTCACCCGGGAGTTCGAGAAGATTATCCAATACATCAGTGTGATGGAGCAAGTGGACATGACCGGCGTCGAGCCCATGGCCGCTGTGAGCGATCAGCCGATCGTACCCCGCGCCGATGTGGCAGGCGAGAGTCTGCCAACAGCCGATGCGTTGCGCAACGCTCCCAAGAAGAACGAAGCCTTCTTTAAGGTTCCCAAGGTGCTGGGCTAATGCCAGCGTCGGTTCTGGCAGTGATTCCAGCCAGGTACGCCTCGACACGCCTACCGGGGAAGCCCCTTGT
>CAZBOW010000060.1:0-5714 GCA_964493635.1 uncultured Hyphomicrobiales bacterium | reverse complement strand
GAAACATCTTCCACGGTACCAACCACTTCGTTGAGCGACTTGCTTCAAAGAATGGAGTAACTGTCGATGGCTCTCTATCGGAGATCTACTCTGCACGGCAGATCTCCGACAGCAGAGCTTGCCTTTTGTTCATGACATGCGTTGTTCGTTTGATATCGCTCATCTGTTCAGGGACCACTTATGATTCGCGCACTCAAATCAGTTACCCCCATTGTTTTGATGGTATTCTTTAGCACGGCGCAGCTCGATGCAGCTCTAATGGCAACCACCTCCAATGGTAGTGTGTCCGTACTTTTTGTAGTGAATACGGGGGTATGTCAAAATGCCTGTACCGTTGCCATGAGGAATCTGTACACGATCGTGCAATCGGTTCGAGGTAGCACCGATATTCCAGTCGAAGTGCACGTTGAAGGATCTCGCAAGAGAACGGCCGAAGTGCTTGCCGAACAGATTGGCTTTCCTCTACTCGAAACTCTTCCAGCTGATGTGTCGGAGATCATTAGCGGTATGCGCAGGCCTGTTGCCATTATCCGAGGCCCTTCAATGCGCATGCTAGTTATCGACAACGTCACGCAGCGCAGTCTGGACTTCATGACAGAAACGATACGTGGGTCCTCGGCGATCACATCGCGCACAGATTCGTCCGAGTATCTACGGACGACACCCCTGACTTGCCTCGACTCCATTGAGCTTTCCGGCTTCCAAGCATTAAGTGACTCGACGGTATTGGTGTATGATAAAATTCAAATGCAAGCAGCTGTTGTAGACGTGCGTCAGGACCGGATCATTCGGCTTGCACGGTTGCCAGACGCTGTAGGACTTCAATTTAAAACGGCAGATGTCGCCCAAGAATGGGAAGACTACGAGCAGCATGGCGTAAAAATGGCAAACATGTACGCGGCCTATCTCCCGGGTATTACCGCTGACAGTATTGTCTTTTGTATCTCACAGATGAGGTTGGTTCCGGATACGTTGGGTAGCAGTGCATCGGGGACCTCGCTTCGCCTAAAGGGTAGAGGTGCTCGCTGGATATCAGTTCCGGAAGACCACTTGCTATCAGATTCACAACTGCAGGCTAATGTGCATGGCGCGATAAACGGGCTGTTTGGATGCGCACGGCAACGTCTCGGAGACATATCAGTACTTAGCGGTGGGACGCAAGACTTTTTCTCTGAAAACCCGGATTCCCAGACGATCGCTGTATATGTGCATCACGGTGTTGAGCATCCGCTTGTGAGACGTTCTAATCCCTCTCTCGGCCCGCGGACTTTTGATTTTCGCAGCTACACCTTCGTGTCAGATATGCACGATGGCAGAGTGATGATTGCCAACCCACGTAACAACGTCTTTGGCATCATCGACACGGCGACAGGCAGAATCCGTAACGTGATGTCAGTCGGCCCCCTAGCAACCCTCGTAAACTCTGAAACATTCGACGCTACCCCTCGCTCCTTTGTTGGTCCCAACTTCTTGATTGACCCTCAACGCGACTCTTTTGTAGCGATCTCTTATCGAACAGTCAATGATCTTGGGAAGGCTCAACGATTAGGCATCATCATCAATACGTACGATTCTAACGGTGAGCTACTGTACTCGAAAGTCTTCGATGAAGTCACTGAGAAACGATCAAACAGGCTGTGGTTCTATCACATCCTGAATAACCAACTCCTTGGTTTCAATGAAAACAACAGCACCCTTGAGTTAGTCACACTCGATTTGTAGAGGGCTCCAGCATAGGTGTTAGATTGATGCCGGGAAAGGCTATCCCGACATCATTCAACGGCTGCTGCGCTAGCCCAGGCCCACTGGAAGTTATAGCCTCCCAGCCAGCCGGTAACGTCTACCACCTCGCCGATGAAGTACAACCCTGGGATGAGTTTCGACTCCATCGTTTTTGACGACAGCTCGGTGGTATCGATACCGCCACGGGTGACTTCGGCCTTGGCGAAACCCTCGGTACCGGTGGGAAGCAAGTGCCAGTTGTGAAGCGCCTGCAGCATAGCCACCACGTCTGCTTTCTTGAGATCACCTACGGCTCGATCTAACCGCTCGTCCTGCAAGTGGTGCGCAATCCGCCGCGGTAGAAGATCGCCAACGATGTTGCGTAGGATACGTCGATCTGTGCGGTACGTGGAATACCATTGCTCAACATCGGTAAGATCGGGTAGAAGGTCCACAGCCACCTCACCGCCAGAGTGCCAGTATGTGCTGGCCTGCAGGATAGCCGGGCCAGTCAGGCCACGATGTGTGAAGAGCATCTGTTCGCGGAAGGACGGCCCATCGGCGTGGGCCTTGACCATCACGCTCACACCAGCCAGACTTCCCCAGGACGACTGCCATTGGGCATCAAAGACCAGCGGAACCAGTGCTGGTTCGGGCTCAACGATGCGATGTCCGAACCACCGCGCAATGTCGTAGCCGATGCCCGTGGCACCCAGTGATGGAATCGATAACCCGCCTGTGGCTACCACCACCCGTTCTGCAAGAACGTCACCGCCGGAGGTTTCCACGATAAACTGGTCGGCCTTATCCACCCGACGAACACCGGTTGCAAGCTGGATGGTAACACCGGCCGAGCGACACTCGGCAACCAGCATGTCGATGATCTGCTGGGCCGATCCATCGCAAAACAACTGCCCGAGCGTCTTTTCGTGCCAGCTAATACCGTAGTCATCCACCAGGGCGATGAAGTCCTGTGGGGTATAGCGCGCCAGGGCCGAACGGGTAAAGTCGGGGTTCTCGGAAGCAAAACACTGATGCGTGGTATGGAGGTTGGTGAAGTTGCACCTGCCGCCACCACTGATGCGGATCTTTTTGCCCGGAGCGGTGTTGTGTTCCAGGAGCAGCACGCTACGCCCGGCAGCTGCCTGACGCGACGCACAGAACAGGCCGGCTGCGCCGGCACCAAGAATCACCACATCCCATACCTGCATCATCAAAGATAGGTCGATCTCGAGGTCGATCTCGAGGTCGATCTCGATCAGCTATTTTGCACTCCCGTGAGCGTACACCTACCCCTCGAACTTGCCCTATTGCCCGACGAAGCGGCCGACACCGCAGCCGTGGAACGTGCAGCTTGCAGCGCTGCTGGCATCCCGCATGCAGAGCTACGCTCATTGCGCGTCGTGCGCCGCTCGATCGACGCCCGCGGTCGGCAGCCACTGGTGCGTTTGGCCGTTGTGATCAACGAGGAGCAAACGCCGCAGCCACCGGTAGTCCGGGTACCCGATCGCTTGCTGCGTGCTCATGTCATCGTGGTGGGCTCCGGGCCCGCAGGATACTTCGCCGCACTCGAGTTGGCGCAGCACGGCGTGCGCGTCACGGTCCTTGAGCGAGGACGGGACGTGCGAGCACGTCGCCGCGATCTGCGAGCACTGATGCAGCAAAGCATCGTCGATCCCGATTCGAATTACTGTTTTGGGGAAGGGGGCGCTGGCACGTACTCCGATGGCAAGCTCTATACACGGTCGTCGAAACGGGGCAACATTCGGGGTATTCTTGAGACGCTTGTCGCACATGGTGCAACACCGGACATTCTCGTGGACGCCCATCCGCATATCGGTTCCAACAAACTGTGGCAGGTAGTGCAGAACATCCGCGAGTCGATCGAGAACCTGGGGGGTACGGTTCGATTTGGGGCGCGGGTCGTGGATTTTGTAATGGAGGGCTCTGCAGCGCAGCCCGATCGGATCCGCGGCGTGGTTCTTGCCGATGGAAGTGACGTCCTGGGTGATGCCGTTGTGCTGGCCACCGGTCACAGCGCTCGTGACATCTACGAGTTATGCGCGGCCCGAAACATCACCATCGAAGCTAAACCGTTTGCTCTAGGAGTGCGCGTAGAGCATCCCCAACCGCTCATCGACGAGATTCAATACCATCATGCTCCGCGCAATCCCAACCTACCAGCAGCCAGCTATAGCCTTACCTGTCAGGTGGCCGATCGGGGCGTGTACTCGTTTTGCATGTGCCCCGGCGGCCTGATCGTACCGGCAGCAACGGCACCGGGAGAGATCGTCGTCAATGGTATGAGCATGAGCCGTCGCGACTCGCCCTTTGCCAACTCCGGCATGGTCGTCGAGGTTGATCAACAGCACTACCACACCGGTGACTCGTTGTCGGCATTACGCTTCCAGCAGCAGGTTGAGCAGCGCACCTTTGAGCACAGCGGCTATGGTACACAGCAAGCACCGGCACAACGCTTGGTGGATTTTGTCGAAGGGCGATCATCGGCAAGCATCCCGAAGACCTCCTACATTCCGGGGCACGTGTCGGCCAACCTGCACGACATCCTCCCTACCGATATTGGCGAGCGCCTGCGCCGGGCATTGGTGGTGTTTGGCAAGCAGATGCGAGGGTACTTCACCAATGAGGCTGTCCTCGTGGGTGTTGAATCCAGGACCAGCTCTCCTGTGCGCATTCCCCGAGACCGCGTCACGTATCAACATGTGCATGTTGGTAACCTCTATCCCTGCGGAGAAGGGGCAGGGTATGCAGGCGGCATTGTGAGTGCTGCCATGGACGGCGTGAATGTTGCTACGGTCATTGTTACGCAGATGGCGAATCGATAATTTGGCTCATCACTTACCAGTCGTGCGCATGGAACCAACCAAGACCTCCAACCCCGAATACTACCACAAGGTCGTCGACTGCCAGTACGCCTGTCCGGCCCACACGCCGGTTCCAGAGTACATTCGATTGATCGCCGCCGGCAAGTACACCGAGGCCTACATCGTTAATTGGGAATCCAACGTCTTTCCTGGAGTTCTCGGACGCACCTGCGACCGTCCCTGCGAGCCTGCCTGTCGTCGGGGTCGCTTGGAAGGCAATGAAGAACCCGTAGCGATCTGCCGGCTTAAGCGCGTCTCGGCCGACAACCGGGATGAGTCGCTGTTTCAGGAGTACATTCCGCAGGGCCCCTTCCCATCCAACGGAAAGCGCGTTGCCCTCATCGGTGGTGGTCCCGCCTCTCTGACGGTGGCCCGCGACCTAGCCCCCTTGGGGTATCAGATCGATCTCTATGATGAGCAGCCAGCTGGTGGTGGAATGATGCGCACGCAGATTCCGAGCTTCCGCCTGCCCGAGCAGGTGCTCAACGACGAAGTCGGCTACATCCTCAACATGGGAATTACCACCCATTTCAATCATTTCGTCAGCTCGCTCAAGAGTGTTCTCGACAAGAACTACGATGCCGTCTTTGTAGGAACGGGTGCTCCACGCGGACGCAACCTGGAGATTCCTGGCCGCGAAGAAGGGGCCAACAACATTCACATCGGCATCGAATGGCTGCAGTCGGTAGCCTTCGAGCACATCCACACCATTGGCAAGAACGTCATCGTGCTGGGTGGCGGCAACACTGCCATGGACTGCTGCCGCACCTCGCGCCGCCTGGGTGGCGACAACGTCAAGGTTGTCGTCCGTAGTCCCTTTGCCGAGATGAAGGCCAGTCCATGGGAGAAAGAGGATGCTCTGGCCGAGGATATTCCCATCATCGACAACCACGTGCCGTTAGAGTTTGTGATCAAGGACGGCAAACTCGCAGGCATGCTGTTTGATCGCGTTGCTCCGGTGTACGACGAGCAGGGCAAACGGAAGCTCGTCTCTACCGGTGAGGAGCCGGTCTTTATCGAAGCCGACGATGTGATCATTGCGATTGGTCAAGAGAATACCTTCCCCTGGATTGAGCGCGACCTTGGGCTTGACTTTGGCAAGTGGGA
>CAZBOW010000059.1:0-6041 GCA_964493635.1 uncultured Hyphomicrobiales bacterium | reverse complement strand
AACATGGACCTTAAAGGAGCACGTTTGTGAAAGGTAGGGAGAATATCGGCATGAGGGCCCAACCCACGCCGGGATAACCTTTCCTCGAATCTGGCTGCCACGCATAACAATGTCTGTCACACTCGGCGGACATTAGGACTGGTTTTTGTATCTCATCACTTTCATAGATTTCTTGTTACATCACAGCATCATAATCTGGTATTCGCACTAGTATGGCTTGCGTTTGTTGCAGTACTTGAACCATGAAACATATGAGCACCATGCGTACGACAGCACAGAAGATTACATCAGAAGAAGATCTGGCAACCTTTGTCGAGTGGTATGAGAGAGTTTATGGAAAGGCGATCCTGACGCTTGATTTTGTCAGGGAATGCGAGGATGTCTATCTATTTCGCGATCACGAAGGCACGCCAGTCGGCGGGTACACGATCAATACGCAGCAGGCATATCGGACACTCGACTTCATTCCAGCGGAATTGGCAGCACACTTTCGTGAGCAAGCAAGCGGACTGCAGACGTACGAACTCGGAACGATTTGGGTCGCCGAGAACCGGCGTACTGGGCGTGAAAAGCTTGAAGTGTCGCTCCATATACTGGGCAACATGATCTCGCGACGCGATACAGTCATGGTTGGATGCACAGGGGCTGAGGACAACTACAAGTTGTATTCCCGTTATGGAGCCAAGTTGGCCTACTATGGTCCTATGAAACCCCCGGATGGCACATACGTGCAAGGCTGGATCTTTTACATCGATGATCTTAGCGCTACCAAGGTCCCAGAGATATACGCAGCACTGAAGAAACGACTGGGATAAGCGATCTGAACAACCCTTATGAGCGCGTGGACGAAGTGCTTACAGCACAGGATACATCCAACGCAACCCATCAATAGGAGACTGCGGAAGGGTAGCACGAATAATGATCGATATCCATGCCGGGAGAGTTGCCGGGAAAAGTGGGGAACGGTGCCAGTGGGGAACGGTGCCGGGAAAAGGTTATCCCGGCACCAGTCTGGCTCAGCGTCTTATCGCTTGTACAAACTGATGGAACGACCGTCGATCTTGTAGCGCATCAATAACGAATGCACCATTATCGTGCGAAAAATGATGCAGTCCATGCCGAGCAATCCATGATGGACTCGGTTGCAATTCACATTGTACTCGCTCACTGAATGACGAGGGGGTAAGTACAATGATCTCATTGAGTGTAAGTCCACCACCATATCGGGCAATAGAGTTCTGCGCTGGACGCAGCAACTGCGCCTGTGTATCTCGGATGCATTGTCCTGCTGGTCGCGAAGAGGCTACGTCAATCTTTACAGGATTCATGGCGTGAGGCTTCCACGGCCCAAAGGGACTCTCACTATACCATATAAAGAGTGCAGCATTCTCTGCAACGCCAGCCAGACATCCTAAGAGATACCACGTTCCATCATGAAGCACGAGCGTCGGATCAACAACACCAATATCTTCAAACAACACCGCAGCCTTCTCTAGCTCTAGTGTTGTTGTATCTAACGTGTATGCAGTGGTCTGCCGACAACCGCTAGACTCTGGTATGAGATAGATCTTATCATGGTGTCGCAAGACGAAGGGATAACTCAGGTGACATGGTAGCTCAAGGATACATCGATCAACGATCTCTTGGCCTTGCTCGAAAACACGCGCATGAATACGCCCCTTTCCATCGTGGTCCAGGAACTCGTATACGATAATCGTTCGGCTATCTTGTCGAATAACAAAAGGATCTGCTGTGAACGTGCCATCCTTTGGTGTACGCAGCCACGTGATGTTATCAAACAGGTGTAAGGTATCGATTGCGTCAGGTTGCAGCAGTAATCCAATGCCCATGTGCCATTGTTCATACACAGAAACACCACGAACTCGCTTTTGCAGCATCGCCGTGTGCGGCGAAATCCGGCCGCCTGAACGTTCCTCGTCGATAGACATCGTCAAGACAGCATTGCCTCCCAAAGCATGCGCACGCAAGGCCGCTGCTACAATGCACTCCGTAATAGCTCTCTGATTATGTTCAACTGAATAGTTCGTACACGCGTTATAGGCAGCCTCTAGACGGTCTTCAGAGGAGATTGAGATCCTTACAACAGGCGTCCGTCTTGAGAGCGCGATCATCGCCGGATCAGCGCAAGCATCGTCTGTGGCGACAACAAACAGCAACTCAGTCGGTGGGAGCTTTTCTACCACTGCACCATGAGGAACTGCAGAGAGACAAGCAAGAACTCGTTCTTGATAGTGATGACCGTTAGCTGGTAGTTGAACTTCTATCATGTTCTGCAAAGGCGTACTCGATATTGATCATGTTGATCGTACTACATACTTACGAAGAGGATGAGAGTCCCCTAAAAGATTGCGAGCAGCAGATCGCAACCAGAGTAGTAGGCGCGCAGAATACGACAGTGCAAGTTTCGATGTATCGTTCCATTCGATAATGTCACAAAACTGCTTTTTGTATTCTTCACCGCCACGACTGAAATCCACAACGTGTATGTTGTACTCATGCGCCGTTGCTAGCGTGTAGTATGCTAGTAAAAGGCCAGGACTCAATTTGGAAAAAGCAGAATTCATTGATGGCGTGGTCCAAATCAATGTCTGCTGATGACGAAGCCCAAAATGCACACCTACTGTCTGATCGTTTACTGTCAAACACCCTACCATCACATCATTGGTTCGTAAGCCAGTATGTACAAGCTCGCGATACCAGGATTTGTATGCAGGATCTGTATACATGCTAGGAGTGGTCGTCGAGGCCCAGCGCGTGATGTGGAACGCGAACAAATGGTCCAGCATATCGTATGCCTCCGCTTCAGTGGCCGCATATCGAAACTTGACCTGACCAAGTCGATGCAAACGATTAATCTTACCTTTCATCATTCGGCGGCTTGTATCTCCGAGTACAATCGTACCTGGTTCATGCTTTTGATCATCGGAAGTGTCAATTACACGTGAGTAGCATGCTACTGCAGGACTGGTTGAAAACCCACACTGCGTGAGTGCTCTGGCAAATGCGGAATTGCGTCGGTGATTATCGATCATGATAACATCTGCATTCCTTCTACCGAGTTCGATTAGATGGTCTGCAAGGGGCTTAGCATAACCCTCTTCAAGAAGCAATGGATCGCTGTAGTCTAGCAGTGGCGATCCCATTGGAACCAGTGTTCGTTGTCTGACACCGAGAAACTTCTCTCGACGAACCATCAGCGGATAGCCAGCTACCAGATGACCCTTCTCATCTCTTCCTACAATGATCATAGGTTTCGCTTGTGTTGGATTAGCACGCAACCAAGCGAGAATGAATGCACTACTTTGAAATGGCTCTGGACGACGACTCCTCTTATGCGCATCGGACCATTCGTCACTTATGTGCGTGAAAGCCTGTTCGTCTTCTACAAGGTCCCAAACTACCATTACTGAATCATCGTAAAATCGTTCGTAACAATCCTACGCCGTACACGCAACACATCAAGCCACACCACTCCATCGGAGCAAGTGAATGGATATCCCTGCCCGGCAGTATCGGAGAGGTGTAGCACATACACCTTTTGTCCAGTTGCAGACAAGAAGTAGGGCTCATAGTTCTCGCCAGCTGCCGCACGGATCTTTCGAAGAACCACGTCTACAGGTTCGTCACTTCGCAGTCGGTCAAACCCCGCAGGGTACTTGCACGATGTTGCTCTGCTTTCATCCTGTGGCTGAGCGGTCTGCAAGAGTGCAGTCAGATTATCAAGAAGGTGATTCACCATGCGAGCAGCGAGGATCATCATCCGTTTCTTCAACTGCAGCAAGTCATCAGATCCTATCTCAAGAGAGTCTTGCAGAAGAACTGCGCCAGTGTCGAATGTTGACGTCATGAGATGACATGTTATACCAGCGGTAAAGTCGCCCTGAATCAGAGCTGAATACTCAGGAAAACCGCCACGGTGCTTAGGTAGCAGACCTGGATGCATATTGATCGAGGCCACACGTGCAACATCAAGCACGGATGATGGTATCAGTTCACCAAATGAAGCAACAAGCAAGAGATCAACGTGCATAGACTCTAATTCAGAGACAAATCCTGGATCACGCAGACGACTTGCATCAATGAGAGGTATCCGCCGTTCTCGGGCAAGAGATTCGGGGTCTATCGTAGCAAATGAATGCGGATGTTGATACCGGGCCTGTCCCTTTGCTGGCAGATTCCGCCAGATTTTAGCAACGTTCTTCCGCAGCCGTTTCCATGTACCAAAACGACGTTTCAACATCCGCTTGAGGTTATGCCATGTATCGTGACTTGCGTGGACAACCGCGATAACCGTAACATCCGATCGTTGCAAGAGCTGTTCAAGGACGGCCCCACCATATCCTGGATGTCCAAAGAAAAGCACCCTCATAGATCAGTTGCCGTTTTTGAGCTTCGTGATCTCATCATTAGACAGGGCTCTGCGGAAGACATAGATCTCATCAATCGCACCTTTAAGACCGTTGATACCTGTGAGTGATGATTCCAGGCTTCCAAAGCGGGGTGCTTCGCTCGATTGGGTAGCCCGCGTAAAGCCAACACCCAAACCTGAAACAACGCGTAGTCCGTTGATATAGATCGTAGAAAATGTTGCGTCAACAACATAGGCAACGTGAGTCCAATCGCCTACAGTGGATTGCATGGATGGACCATCCAAACGAGATCCGATGAACGTGTCATAGAAGAAAGCACCAACAATCTCCTTCTTTTCGATCATGAGCAGCCACCCTTCACCTGAAGGATGCAGGTATTTCCCAGCAAGCAGAAAGTCAGAAAGTGTTTCGTCGTCAACACGCATCCAGAAAGCAATCGTGAGCGGCGTCTGCCTCAGTTCCGCTGAAGTTGGCATGATGAGCGCCGTTGTCGAACCGTTGCATAGCAATGCGGAACCCGACGTACTCGAACGATCACCCGTAAATGATCCGTTAACGATCGTTCCCTGGTGATTGTTACCGCTGAGGTCTTCAGCCGATCCATCACATGGGTAGTAGGCATACAATCCTTCGGTTATGATAGGATCAGCACTGCCAATCACAACTGTAAGCGTCGACGATGATCCAGCTTTCACTTCAACTGTATAGACCTTTGACCACGTATCATACTCCATCAATACGTAGGTTGTTCCAGGGGGGACATCACTAAACGTGAACGAACCCTGATCGTTTGTTTCGACCTCGCGGTTCGTACCCACAAGGTGAACTCGCGCTCCTCTCACACGCTCTCCTGTAGTACGCATGGTTATGGTACCAACAATGAGCCCCATTGCTGGATCCTGCCTGTACAAGATGATGTCGGCCTGTGCAGTGGCACTTGCGGTTACTTGTACTTGTGCCTCGCCATATCCCGTGCCTTCGAGCGTTGCTTTGACGGTATAAATGCCTGTCGACACATTGGAGAATACAAACCGTCCGTCTGCCCCAGTGCGCAAGACAGAGAGTGACGGAATCGTTGTGATTTGTGCACCAGCGACAGGAGCCCCTTGTTCATCGTGGACAACTCCGGCAATACTGCCGGTAGTAGGAGGGCTCAAAGAGAGATAGATGTCGGCTGTTGTAGTCTTTCCCGCGATAACGCTCACGCTGGTAGAGCCTGTTCCGCTGTCTGGAAGTTGAGCGCTTACAACGTATGTTCCGGGAGCGACATCGTCGATCGCGTAATAACCAGCTGCACTTGTCCGCACGCTGGAAGAGGGGGGAGCGGTAGTGACCAGAGCATTCTCAATCGGTGTAAACGACTGCGAAGAAAGCACCTTGCCCTTGATCCCACCTGTTGTCGTTGGCGCTATTGGGTCCGATGCACATCCAACGAGAACAACGACCATTAAAAGCCAGATAGTAGCATGCCATGCGTTTGATGTGAACATTGCAGTTCTCCATGATTGGGCCTCTGCGACCGACATTCAATATAGCCCAGTTGGTCCAACGAGCAACATGCTGGAACGGCATACGTGAACGGTGCCGGGATAACCTTTTCCCGGCATCGTGTGTGTAAGAACCACCACGATGCAAAAAACGCTTTCGCTC
>CAZBOW010000058.1:0-6091 GCA_964493635.1 uncultured Hyphomicrobiales bacterium | reverse complement strand
AAAGCCCCCTCTCACGAACGTGAGAGGGGGCCGGGGGGAGAGAAGGGGCCGGGGGAAGAGCTTGCGCTTACTTCCGTACCATCACTGGTGCACTCGTATTGAAGGTGAAGCCATTGATAGCCACCGTGTACAAGCCCGACGGGATTGTATCCAAGGTGATGTCGTAGATCTGCTCGCCAGCCATCATGTATTCGCTGGCAATGTTGGCTACCGGACGGCCAAGAGCATCTACCAGAGTGATGGTTACGAACTGGGCTTCGGGTACGGTAAAGGCAACCGAGGCCAGATCGGTAGCTGGGTTTGGCCATACAACGTTGGACTGGCCTGCCAGCACCTCTTCTTCGTAATCGTACACCGGAATGGCACGCTCCAGGCCGTTGTTATTGTTGCCAAGGTCGTACTTGCGGTGCAGGTAGCAGTACACGTCGTTGCGGATCGATGCATCGGCTGTGTTCAGAACAATCACTTCGGCGATGAAGCCACCCTTGAGTGTGAAGCCTGGTGTTGAGCGTGTTTGCGCAGCACCCTCGAAGTACGTCTTGCCTTGCGACAGTGCACCTACGTTGATCGCCGAAACAAGGTTTAGCGTTGGAGCCGAAAGCGACGTTGCACTAAAGTCAGCATCGTCAGCAAAGTCTTCCCAGTGGACGGGGGTATCCTCGGAAGTACCCCAATCCAGGGCAGCACCAACACGGTTAGTTGTGCTGGTACCATCAAAGTACAGCTGGGCGATTGCCACGGTGTTGGGAGCAACCGCTGTTTCGAATGTTTCAAATGTTCCCACATTCGGTGTGCGGTTGTTGAAGATGTTGAACTGCACGTTCTCGGCATCGTCGTAGATGATGCTGATGCCACTTAATTCGTCGCCATGCTTGTAGATCACACGGTCCGTATTCGATGCCGATGGTGTGCGGAACACCACGAAGACGGTCTTCTCATCGCCGGCAATCACGTCACTGCTAGCAATCGCCTGCAGCATGCGGTCGCCCGAGGTTGGGATACCAATCACCGTGTTGCCGTTGAAGTCTCCATTATTCACACTGCGCGACGGGCGGCGTGTAAGGAAGGTCTGCGACAGGTTTAGCGACGTTGTGGAGTAGCTATACACTGTTTGTACGGAGTTGGAGTTGGCATCGTTACCCTTCCATGCAGCCACAACATTGTCGGCATTGAATGGAGCACCGTGTCCGAACAGTACCTTACCGGGACCGAATCCTACGTCGGCACCGTCCTGCAGAAATTCTGGGATGTCCTTACCATCGGCTAGTGCTGATGGTGTGGTAAGGGGCTGAAGGCCCGTGATGTCTTGGCCTCCGCGCTGGAAGCGGACATCTTCAACGGTGATGTCGCCAATGGATCCGTTAGTGACTCGTACGAAGTTTGCGCCTGTGCTTGCGTTGATCATCAGCGTGACGTTCTTCAGAGTACGGTTGGCATCGCCCTCGCTGGTGAGGGCTACACTGTTTTCACCATTGATGCTGATAACGGGCTGCACGTCGCAGTTGCTGCCAGTTGTGCCGTTGCCTTCAATGGTGATGTTCTTGTTGGTAAATGTAAAGGCATCAAACTCGGCCTCGGCTGTTCCACTGCTCTGCACTTCGGTGGTGAGCAGCACCGTACCGGAGGTGTTCACGGCCGTGATGGCTTCGCTTACGGTACCATTCGTGTTCACGCCGATCTTATTGAAATCTCCGGTGTTGAATCCACTCAGATTGCTAGTACCCAGGCTGGTAGTACCAAACACGAAGTAGTTATTGGTGCCAAGGCGGCGGGCCAAAGAGTTCCGCGAGTTCAACACAATGTCCTTGTGAAGCACTGGATTCTCGTTGAACGTTGCGGCATCGATGTTGACCGCATCACTGCTGGTTGCAGCATCGATGGCACGCTGAATCGAACCGGAGTTGCTGGTCACATACAGGTTATTGCCATTCCAGCGTACGATACCCAAGCCCCCTGCATCGAGAACATGATTGATCTTGTCTTCGATCAGGTAGTTGTCGGTAAGGCCACCAAGATCGGTTCCTGCAGGCAACGTGATGTTGTTACCCGCAACGGTTTCGACAAACGTTGTGCAGGCAGCATCGAAGGTGTTACCGGTACCGAGCGTGTACGAATCAACGTCCGTGGTGAACGTAAGCGCAATGGGTGTACCAGCAAGCGTCATGTCCGTGAGCACAGCATTCTCATTCGAGATGGTCACCAGACCTGTGATCGTTGCACCGGTGCCCGTTACCGTAACACCTTTGTTCAGCGCTACTGCTTCGGCATACGTACCGGCCGACGCCGTTACAGTTGCACCAGCGTTGGAGCCGTCGATAGCGGACTGGATGGTCATGTAGGAAGCAACTGGATCATCCGACGTAACAGGTCCGAGGCCGTCACAGCTTCCTGCCACGGGCTGGAAGCCAATCGCGAGATCATCGTCGGTACCGTTCGTTAGGAACGGCAGGAAGCTTGAGTTACCGGCTGCTGTACTTACGGTAGCCGCATCGTTCGAACCCCACCAATTACAGGTGGCATTTACGGTCGCGTTCAGGCCATCGGCGCGTACCACACCAGCGGTGTAACCCGTAAAGCTGTTGTTTTCCAAATTCGCCACTGCACCGATTCCTGCAGTGGTTACGAACACCGCTTGGAAGTCCGTAGAAGTGGTGGAACCACCCGGGTTGGTCGCGTTGATGATATTGTTCTGGAACAACACCTCGGGTGCAGTACCCGTACCTTCGGTGCCAAAGGTGATGATCTGAATCCCTTTAAAGGTCACCGGGGAGCCATATGCACCATCGACAATGAGTGCATTACCCGTTTGGGGGTTCGGAGCGGCCGACACCACGTTCTGCTCCCAGGTTACCTGTGCAGCGCCCTTATTCTGGTAGTTGTGATAAAGCCCGATCAACGATGCACTCACCACATTGCGTCGAATCACTCCAGAAGTGAGGTGTGTATATGGCATGTATTGAATACCGACCTGACAATTCTCCACCACGTTATCCTGGATCGTGCCACTCGTGCCCTGGATGTACATGCCACGGTTGTAGCTGCTGTTCACGTTGGGTCCACCGTTGATATAGTTGCCCTCGACGAGCATACCCGTGCGGTATACCGTCTGGGTACCGTCGGTTAGCACATAGATCGCAATCTCCGAGCCGTACATCCGGTTGTTGCGAATGGTGAGGTTGTCTGCCTTGTTCGTGACAATCAAGTAGTGATAGTTGGGGATCGTAGCGTCCTGACAGCGGAGGTCGAAACCGGTAATGGTTACGTTGTGCACATTCGATTCAACTTTGATCAGGCTTGCTCCGTTAGCAGCGCCCAAAGGAAACTGAACAATCGCCTCCGAGACGCGGGCTTCGTTGCCAGCGACACCATCGTTGGGGCCACGGAGCGCGATCTGCTTGTTAATAGAGAGAAGCTCTGTGTACGTACCCGCTGGCACTCGTACCACATGACCGTCTTGCGTTGTGGATCCATTGATGGCCGATTGGATCGTTAGGTAGGTGTCCACAAGGTTAGTCTCGGCATCATCCGAGTACACCAGAATTGGACCTGTGCCCGTACATGCACCCGTCGTCGGCTGGAAGCCAGGGTCGGTGCTTGTATCGGTACCATCCACAAGGAATGGCGTTACGTCCACATTGCCGGCGACCTTCCCTGCAACGTCGGCGGCATTGCTGCTGCCGAACCAGTTACAGGTGGCGTTCATCGTGCCGCCATTTGGATTGTAGTTCACAACCGCAAGCGTTGCACCTGTGATGGAGTTATTGTTGACGTCCATCTCGGTGGTTGCGTTGGCCGTGTTACCCGTACCATAGATGACACCAAGGATGCCGTTCGTACAGTTCGCAATAGAGTTGTTCGAGACTGTTGTGGTGTTCCAATCGACGGCGTTGTCTACTTCAATACCATTCAGGAAACCTTCGACAGTATTACCAGTGATGCTCAGGTTGTCGAGGCTGCCAGGATTGGTGTTGTACGAGCTGGCATCGTTGCGTCCCTGAACATTGATTCCGTACCCGCTTGTTACTGTTCCACCACGGTTCTCGGTTAATGTGTTGTTGCTGATGGTCACGTTCTCGTACGAACCATACTTCAGGTTGATAATGATTCCACGCGGATTGGTACTCGTACCGTTATTGGTGAACGTGTTACCGCTGATGGTACTGTTTGTGAGCTTCTCAATGTACATGCCCGCTTGGTTGATCAATGGGCCTGGGCCGTTGCTGGTAAACGTGTTATTGCTGAACGTTGCGTTCGCGATACCTCCAGGTGTGCCGCTGCTCTGACCGGCATAGATGCCCGTATTGGCACTGTTCTCGATCGTACAACCAGTAACTGACAGTCCGTTGATGTTTGCGGCTGTTGAGATATACATAGCCGAGCTGTTACCATCGAAGGTACTGTTGGTGATCACCCAGTCCGTCATCGTACCGGAGGTATTGTTGATGTGGATGCCATACGAGGTGTTGTTCTCGATGCTCACGTTGTCGATTGCCAGGTGACTCACAACAACACCCGCCAGAATGCCTTTTGTGGATCCGCTGATTGTTACGTCACGCAGCTGGGCACGGTCCGTGGTAGATGTACCAGATCCTGCAGTGGTGTAGGTGACGGCTGTGCCACCTGTTTTCTGAATTACGGTACCGGAGCCACTACCAATAATCGAGAGCTTCTTGTTGATTGTTAGAGCTTCGGCATACGTACCTGCGTCTACGTGCACCACGTTCCCTGCCGTAGCAGCATTCACCGCCGTCTGGATGCTAAGGCCTGGCAAAACATCCCACTCATCGTTGTCCAAGTCATTGATCGTGATGTTGCTGAAGGTAAATGGTGTAGTCGCAGCAGCCAGCGTAGCTGCAAGTGCCTTGATGGTCGATTCCGTTCCTACGTTGTGAAGAACCAGACCATCAGAACGGTTTGCATTCACAACGTGTGAGAAGCTTGCAGGTACGGTTACGTTGGCATCGTCCGCAGCGTTGTTGCTGATGGTTCCCACCCATGTGCCGCGCGCGTTCGACAGTGCACCATCCTGAACCGAGATCGAGCCAGCGCCCAACGACAGGGTACCAGTAAAGACGATGTTGTCTGGACCGTCAAGAGTAGTGTTCCATTGGTAGTCAGGATTTGCCGGAAAAACGCCCACGTCGCCCCAGGCGCAATTACTTGTGGTAAGTCCGTTGACCGTCACGTTGTGGCTACTGGAGATCGACATCCCAAAGCCATTAGTCACGTTGGACACCGTCACGTTTGTGATGGTTGCACCGTCCACACCGTTGAGGTCTAAGCCTGTACGACGGACGTTGGTAATGGTCACATTTTCCAGAGTAAAGTCCTCAGCCACGGTGTTGGTGGTGCTTGCCGGGCCGCCAGTGCCAATCTTCACTGTGAATTGCTGGTTCACCGTGGCGTCACCCTCAACGGTAAGATCCTTAATGGTGACGTTGTTCGCCGTGATGTAGATGCCCCAAGCGTTAAAGCCCCCTACATCAATGATCGTTGTACCCTCTCCAGCACCATCGATCGTGACTTGCTTGTTCACGGTGGTGGTGGTCGTTGGTGCAAACGTGCCGGCACCAACATCGATCACGTCGCCATTGGCGGCTTCGTTGATCGCCTTTTGAATGGTAGCGAACGCCGTTCCGGCTGACGTGCCGTTGTTGGCATCGCTACCAGTGGTTCGGACATACCATGTGGCCGCATGCGCAAGCATACCTGCGCAAAGGAAGAGTGCTAGCGAAAGCGCGGCACTTCGACGTATCGTGGTAGAAGATTTGGACATATGACACCCTTGAAAAGAAACAAGAACAGTTATCACAGCTTCGCGTCCTGGCACAGTGCGGGCCACTACACCGCGCAGGGCACGCAACTTTGTGGACTAGTTGTCAGGGTTCTGTCAGATGATGTCACTGCGTTGTAAAACCTTGTGTACGTGTTTATGATCCGCAAACGCCGGGCTGGTCAACACTCCCCCTCTCACGTTCGTGAGAGGGGGTGAAGAGTTCCCACTTCGGGGGATGACGCCACGACACCGTGAGTTCCCCCTGCGGGGGATGACGCCTCGAGACCGTGAGTTCCCCCTGCGGGGGATGACGCC
>CAZBOW010000057.1:1351-6097 GCA_964493635.1 uncultured Hyphomicrobiales bacterium | reverse complement strand
GCAACCACCGATAACGCGCTCACCGCTCCACCACGATCGGCCCTAGCACGCGCTGATGTGCGGTTTGGCTTCCCACCACCACCATGTACCAGCCCGTACGCAAGCCTGCTACGTTGATCCGGGCCTGATGCTCGGTAAACACGCCCGAAAGAACCGTGCGGCCCAGCACGTCGATCACGCGGTAGGGCTGATGCAGGACGTCCATTCCGGCCTCCACCACAACGTCATCCTCGCTCACGGAAACCACTGGCTCGACGTACAACGTGGCTCCCGTGCTGGTCACGGAGCAGTAGTCGCTCGTAACCACACAACGGAAGCGCTGCCGGTTTTGGGCCAGCGTTACGTTGGACACCCACAGCGTAGAGGTCGTGGCACCAAAGTACTGGCCGGCATCCACTACGTCCTCCCACCCCACACCAAGGCTTGTCTGCCACTGATAGGTGTAGGTGAACCCACGCGTCGGCACATGCTGCACCGAAAACCGCACCAGGCTGCCCGCTGGCACCAGCGTATCACGCGGCGCTTGGGCAAAGCTGTCGCACGTAATGCGCCCCTGGGCGTGCAAGCCCACCATCAACCCAACGCACGACGCCTCTACAATCAGCGAGTCGGTATCGGCTGCGGCGGATAGGTAGGGGGCTCGTGGCACGTAGCGCACACTGGCCGTGAGGGTCTGCCCTGGTTGCAAGGTGCGAGGCAGCGATGGCTGCGTAAAGGGCACCACTTCAAACACCGTGGCCGTTACCACCCGCACCGACGTGATCGTGATCGGCTCGGTGCCGCGGTTCGTGATCGGGATCTGGACCGTGGTGGTATCACCCGCCTCGGTGGTATCAAAGCGCACCGTCATCGACGGCACCGACAGCGGCGCGGCTAGAAACCGGACGGTGTCCGTCACACTGTTGCCATCCCAGTCGCGCACCGTAACCGTGGCCGACGCATTGCGGGAGATATCAATCACCTCCATGCGGAACTGGATTTCCTTGACTGCCGGATCACGCGGAAATGGTGTAGTGCCAGGGATGAGGAGTCGATAGTTCGTATCGGCACTGGTACTGCCCATCGTAATGCTTGCCAAGCCCGATGTATCGGTAGCCGTGTAGATGAAGGTACCGCACTCCCCCAACCGCGTGAGCCGTGGTGGAATCGAGTCCTTGGGGTTGGACGGACCCGACCCCGTGTACGTACAAAACACGTCGTTGATAGCGTCCACCAGTGGTGTGCCGGCAACCACGCCGGAGCCCGGTGCGGTTTCCAGATAGTCGCCCGTGATCTCCCAGATCATCGCACCGCGAAGCCCCTCATCAACCACAAATCGACTCTTGGCCGTAATCGACTCGACGTTATCGTACGACACAAACGTGTTCAATCCTGGCTTGCCCGTCAGATACGGAACAGATGCGATACTATCCCAGTGCTCGGTAAAGTTGCCCAGCTGTGCCTGCACATTATAGTACAGCGGCGTGCCCTCGTCGGCGGCAAAGGTGGCAAGGTCGGGCAGGCCCGTACTGGGCACATGCAAACCTGGCGCCCCTACGGTGGTGGCACTGCGGCCGTAGAAGGCCATGCCCAGCGTGAGTTTTTGGGGATCAACGCCGTACACTCCCGTGAGTGTGGCGATCGTGTGCTGGGCGTTGAACGTTGCATTGCCCACGGCCGGACGGGACAACGGCGAGTTGTGGTTGGTGGTGCGATCCCACGTGCCAAAGTAGTCGTAGCTCATCACGTTGATGATGTCGACTTCATCGGCTACAAGGTTCCACTCCACATCGTCCATACGCTCTTCGGCTGCACCGACTGCAATGGTGAGCATCATGGGAACCGACTGTGCTGCTCCGTAGGTATCGAGTGCTGCACGGATGGCTTGGAGCAGGAGCGTAAAGTTCTGTTTATCGGCTGGTGTTCCGTTATGCGGCGCATAGCCGGGATACTCCCAATTGATGTCGATGCCGTCGAAGCCATAGGTGCGCACAAGATTTACGCAGGCGGCGGCAAACGTGGCTCGCTTGATGGGATCGGCGGCAATACCGGGAAAGGTGCTCGACAGTGTAAAGCCCCCTATCGTCCCCAGAATCTTCACACCGCGCTGACGCGCCTGATACACGATGGACGTCTCGGGTTTGCGCTGCCCACCGTTGGACCAGTCCTGCTCTCCGAGCAAGAGGTTTTCGTCGGCCCAGGTATCGTGCGACTCGATCGTGCCATCGGCCTTGGGCACAAAAAAGCAGTAGTTCAGCACGGTGTACTTGGAGTAGTCGATGGTTTGCGGGCGCACCAGCTTACCACGATCGTACCACTGCCAGTTGGGATAGTAGCCAACCACATCCTTACACGGTTGAGCCCATGCTGCCCACGGCAGTACCATCAGGCCAAGAACCAACGCCAATCCTACTTGAGCGAGTCGAACCATGGTTTACAATTCACAAGTGATGCAATAAAGACGGCGCGGTGGTCGGTGTTCGATCCGGCGTCGATGGATTCGGCACGGGTGTTCCCCACCGTGCGTTGGTACTCGGCAGCGATCCGCGCCACCTGCCACGGAATGGCTTCGTCGCGGGTGCTATAAAACGTGCGCAGTGCCGAGCGCATCCTCCAGCGGTAGGCGGCACCGGCATCCAACATTTTCCAAAAGGGCTTAATGGCCGTGCGGCTATCGGCATAGAACTGTGCCGAAAAAACACTGTCGGGGCGGTGCGGTACCTGGTTGGAAAAGTCGTCGTAGGTCATCTCGAAGCGGTGCAGCGCTCGCGCCTTCGCCAGGTACTCCGACTTGATGGACTCTTCGAAGTATCCGTCCAGGCCTTGATAGGCATCCATCGACAGCATCAGATTACACAGCGCCGCTACGATAAATCCCGCAGCGTTGGGGCTGGGATTATTCATCGACTCCGACAGGAACAACAGCGGATCGGCTGGTCCCGAAGCTGTTACCGTGGCTTCAACGGCAATATCCTCCAACTCGAGAAAGCGAAGCATGGCCAGCGTGCTGTAGCCCCCTTGCGACCATCCATGCAGAAACAGCTTTCCTGGTGTGATGCCTCGCTGCTGGAGCACCTGCATTGCGGCACGATACATGTCCAGGCAGGCCTGTGCCGTGCTCTGGGCAACAAAGTAGGAGTTTGGCAGCGTTGATTCCGGTGTTGTGCCGAAGTAGTCGGCAGCAATCACGATGTAGCCCTGCGAGGCAAACTGCGAGATCATGAACTGGGTCTCGAGCGAGCCGTCGGGATTCGATGGCACCCACGACCGATCAAAGATGGTACCGTGCTGATAGCTTACGATGGGGGCACCGGGCGCCACGTTCTCGGGGATGGCCACAAGGCCATAGGCTGTTACGGGCTGATCGCCCTTTTCGGGGATCACCGAGGAGTATGCCACCTTGAACAGCTTTACCGCCTGCTGTGGCGTGGCCATCTGACTGCGGTACTCCTCGGGGCTCATTGTGCCCTTGTAGAAGAACGCATCAAGACCCTCGCCGGTGATCCACGCGATCCGCTCGGTGCTGTAGGTCGTAATGGAATCTACCCGGATGACGGTGCCGGGAGTGGAGGGGGTAAGGGGCGAATCGGAGGCACACGCCGCCGAGAGGATGATGGTGATCGCGAGGACCGCCGCGCGTAGGAAAAACAGCATGCCGTACTTCTACGTAATGAAGGGATGACGCAACATACCTCATGATTCCTTACGGAGGCAAATGCTGCACCATCCCTTCAAGAGAATAGCTCGGACCTGATCTGAGATCTTTACGGCTGAGCGCGCACGAGCACCAGACGATCGTCGCCATCGTGATCGTCATCGTCACCGTCATCGTCACCGTCATCGTCACCGTCATCGTCGCTGTCATCATCACTGTGATCGTCGCCGAACTCGATGCGATCATCGGTCTGCGAAATCAGATCCCAGTCGTCATCCAGCTCGTCATAGGGGTACACCTCGGGAAGATTGATCCACAGCTTTGTCGAGCCATCATCGTACCCGGCGCGCCACGTACCGGTGACCACCTCGGACGTGGACAAGTTTACCAAGCCTAGCGTACCGTCTGTGGCAAAGGTGAGCTGGTATTCGGCAAGCGACGCCGTAACGTCGATGCCGTCATCCGTCAGGAGCGATACCACCCACGACGTATTCTCCACCGCCGCCCGCAGCTCAACGGACGTATCTGGCTGAACTGGTGTGCTGTCGAACCAGGTACACGCCGAAAGCCCCATACCCATCGAAACAATAACAGCAGCAATGATCATCAATCGCGGACGCATAGGTTCACTCCTAGAATTTGTGTTGTTGTCTGTCTATTCGTCAAAGCTCTGAAAATGTTACAACCAATCTGTTAGATTCACACGACTAGGTCCACACGACGTGCACCATTCCCTTCGTAGGACGGCCGTCGGTGACGGCGTACCAACGTGGCAACACTTCTGCGATTGTAAGAGTGTGCAGAGGCATCCGGTGCGAAACCACAAATCGGGTGATCACATCCCATGTAACCGTGGGCCCAAGGTCCATCACAACACAAACGTTCCAACCATCACGCGCCCTACGAAAGACCGTTGTGATCACGGAGCTCACAACGGCACTCGCACCAATTGAGCGATCACCCAGATCATCCGACAACCCATCCGACAGATCATCAGATGCCTTCATTGCATGGGGACAGATTGCAATCGAAGCGATCGTAAGCTCGGCATCGACTGGCACAAAGCCTGATGTGTCTCGCACGGCCAGCTGCTGCCGATACCACTGTGGTGG
>CAZBOW010000057.1:0-1251 GCA_964493635.1 uncultured Hyphomicrobiales bacterium | reverse complement strand
CATGGAAGCCAAGCGGAAAAGCACCATCACCTGCGATATGGAAGGCGTGATTACCACCTTCAACGTTGGCGCAGAGGAAATGTTCGGGTACACGACCACCGAAGCTATTGGTCGGATGCGCGTGAGCAATTTCTCTCCCGGTGAAGTAGTGTTGCAGAACCTTGGCGGGTGGCTGGCAACAGCCGTCAAAGAAGGCGAATGGGTGGGTGAAACCAACTTCATTCGCAAGAACGGCGAGATGTTCGGTGCACGCATCCGCATCTCCCCCACCTTCAAGGACGGTCAGCAGATCGGCTTCTGTGGCGTTACCGAGGAGCTCGACACCGTGGTGGACGTTCCCATCAAGGGTGCCACCAAGGCCATTCGCTGGCTGGTGATCACCCGGGCCCCCTTCCTAACGGCAGCCCTCACCCCCGTAGCCGTAGGACTTGCGTGGGTGGCATCGGTTCTTGGTGCCGACATCCCATGGGCAGTGAGCATTGCTGGTGGCCTTGGCGTTGCACTGTTGCACCTGGCCTCCAACGTGCTGAACGACTACTTCGACGTCAGCAGCGGTACCGATCAGGCCAACACGAAGTACTTCCAGCAGTTTTCCGGTGGCAGCCGTGCCATCGAAATGCGCCTGATCGACCTGGCCGGAACCAAGCGCGTCGGCCTGGCTCTCGCCGGCATTGCCTTTGTGATTGGTCTTGTGCTCACGGCCGTGGTGGGCACAGGTGTGCTCTACATCGGACTGGCCGGTTTGGCCATTGGGTACTTCTACACGGCCCCTCCCATTCGCTTGGTGGCTCGTAGGGGGCTTGGCGAGCTGGGGATTGCCTTGGCCTTTGGCCCGTTGATCACCCTCGGTATGGCCTATGTAGCCACGGGCGACTATCACCTGGGTGCATTTCTCGCCGGCATCCCTGCCGGATTACTTACGGCGAACATCCTGCTGATCAACCAATTCCCCGATGCTGAGAGCGATGCGAAGACCGGCAAAAACCACCTGGTGGTAACCTTCGGCTACAAAGCGTCGATCGTGATCTATGCACTGATTCACCTGGCTGCTCTGGCTACCACATCCTACCTAGCCGTACTACAGGGGCAACCACTGCTCCACATCGTTTCGGGCATTGGCTTGGTGTACGGCGCGTGGATCATCAATCACATGCGGTTGCACTACGCTGATCGCTCACTGGTGAAGGCCAACGTGCAGACGATCAACATGCAGATCCTGCTCACGGTGCTGATGACGATCCTCATGGCCGT
>CAZBOW010000056.1:1864-6116 GCA_964493635.1 uncultured Hyphomicrobiales bacterium | reverse complement strand
GATCACCGTGATGCGTTGGTGTTCCATCTTGATAGCCGGCCACATCAGCCGGTTTCAACGTTGGCCTCCGTTGAGTTGCTCCAACATTTTCATGGCCGTAGAATCCGGACGCCACGTGCCATGTTTCAGCCGGATACAGCCGTGATGATGGACTTTCGAACCGACCAATCAGATGGAATCTGTTTTGTGTACGTGCTCCCCTACAGCGAAACAGAGGCTCTCGTTGAGTGCACGGCCTTTAGTCCAACTGTATGGGGCTTAGACCAGTATGCACATCGATTGGATTCCTACATCGAGCAGATCATCGGATGCACAGAGTATGAGATACTTGCCACGGAGATGGGCGTGATTCCGATGAATGATCGGTGCGTCAATCGGAATCGGGGAAGGAACTGGGTCGCAATTGGAAGTGCTGGTGCGCTCACAAAACCTACCACCGGATATATGGTAGCACGATGTCTTCGCGATGCTGCATCACTCTTCACCGCTGCACAACGAACAGGAAGTGTGTCGGCACCGGGTAGACCTCCAGCTCGATTTGCGTGGTACGACAAGCTCCTGCTCCGCATCATGCGAGACGAACCGGAGGTTGTCCCACTGATTTTGTGGTCGTTGTTCAAGCGCAACCCCATTCATCGCATTCTGTCGTTTCTTGATGAGCAGACGTCGCTGCGCCAAGAGGTTCTTCTGTTTCTAAGGCTACCATGGATGCCCTTTCTTCGAGCCATCGTCAGGCAGTAGTCTACCTGATCTCAGCTCTTCTCCTCGCGGCCGTGACAGCGCTGTTCGATTCGTCCGTTCTGTGGGTATCGGTCGTGCTCATTGCCCTAGGCGGTGTTCCTCATGGTGCCGTTGATCTCCATATTACACTTCCGGGAACTCACAGATGGCGCGAGCTCGGTGTTTACCTCGCCAGCATCAGCATTGTTCTGCTGGGGTGGTACCTGTGGCCTCCTCTGATGCTAGCCTTCTTCTTGTTGAACTCAGCATGGCACTTTGGCGACTGTGATCTTCAGACATCGCATCGTGCAAAGCCACTCTTGGCTGTGCTGTATGGTAGCGCTATTCTCATCACCCTTATTCGTCCGGACGATGCATCTGTACGCTGGATCATCATGGATCTTGCGGGAGCAGCTGACATCGTTACAGTGCCAGAGCTCGTACGGTGGCTGGCCTATGCACTGGTACTGGTGATTCCGGTATGGACGAGTCGGGCCAACGGACTCCAGCAGTTTCTCCGCGGTATGGTAATCATTGGAATGGGGCTCTGGACTCCGTCCTTGCTGGCGTTTACGTGGTACTTCGTGTTTGTCCATTCGTGGTCGAGTGTCGACCGACTTCGAGGTTATCTCTCGCCGCAGAAGCCCTTGGCATGGGTCCACGTACTGAAGGCAGCTGCTCCACTGTCTGTTGTTACGTATGCTGGAATTGGCCTGGGATACGTCGCGCTGCCTGCTGCTTCTCTGACGAGCCTTTTGTTCATTGCCTTGAGCGCGCTAACGCTGCCACATAGTCGGCTTTTTAGTAGGGTGTATGCGCAGTCCTGATGATACCGGTCCTGATGATGCCGGGAAAACCTTTTCCCGGCAACTCTCCCGGCAAAGGTTTTCCCGGCGTTGTAAACTCATCATCTTATGTCTATGTCTCTGAAGAATTCAGCTCTGACAGTTGCACTGTCTACGCTCGTGTTGCATGTGCTCCTCGATTCACTGTATCGGCCTTGGGCCTGGAATCTCAAGCTTTCTGACGCGCATTTCGCAGACTCGTTCACCAACCTCACGTCTGTTGTTGGGATCTCTGCGTTAATGGTGTTTGTCGAGGGCCAGCGGTTTTGGAAAGAAAAGATGTCAAGTTGGTTGATCGTGGTTGTGCCAGCCGTCAGTATGATCGTATATGAGGGCATTCAAATGGTACTTCCATGGGGCCGCTTCGATACCTGGGATCTTGCGTGGACTGCATCTGGTGCCGTACTGGCCTGGGTCATCAAAGTGCTTTTATATGATCCTCGTGCACGCTGAGTAATGCATGCCGGGAGAGTTGCCGGGAAAAGGTTTTCCCGGCAACTCTCCCGGCAAAGGTTTTCCCGGCGTTACTCCCGGCGTTACTCCCGGCGTTACTCCCGGCGTTACTCCCGGCGTTGTCGTACCACTAGCACCACATTTATCACCGCCAGTGCACACGCAACAATTCGAATTGGGAGCGAGTCCCATACAACCAAACCGTACAGCAGGAGCACCACCGAAAAGAACAATGAGCTTACCAGCTGCAGTGTGGAGTTGAGGAGTAGTCGCAACAGCGGCATTGAGGGCGGAGCACCCCTGCGTTGCACAACACGATACATAAGCATCGGCATCACCCCAATCGCTATTGTCGAACCCAAAATCCCCCCTGTTGAGAGGAAGTGAGACACATCAGCTTCGTTGAGTTCAATCAGAATGCCAACCAACATAAATGCTGCAATGGCGGGGATTGATGGTACGACATACTTCCACAAAAAGATGGAAGGGTTGGTAAGGGGCTGCTGTTTCGGCGATACGAAGAGTCGGATTTGCACACCTAGCTGAGCGGCAGAACGGATTGCAGCCAAACCAGGAAGCACAAAGACCAGCACCGTTCCGGTTGTTTTTACGAAACCGTCCGTCATCTCTCCAAGCTTCAGAAATACCGTTCCATGCAGGCCAATGAGCTCGGTTGGCATCGTTGAGAGCTCCACAAATGTGATCCAGAGCGTCATGATGATGCCTTGGAAGACGATTCCCCACAGACTGCCAGAAACATACTCCATTGGCTTTGAGGATCGGGGAAGAACGTAGGACGCAGCGGGAACGAGTAGTAAGGGGCCAATAAACGACAAGATGATCACACCCAGAAAACCCGACCATATCTCGGGAGCCAGACCTCGGTGATCCATGAATGGCAGTCTCTCGAAGAACAAACGTTCCAGATCCATAAATGGGACCAGGGCAACGAGAATCGACGTCATCAGCAGTAACGCGATTGCTCCGGCCACGAGCGATAGACTATGTGCAACCGACCCCACCGAGATAACCAAAAGCACAGCTGCTCCAACAATACCCAGCCAAACCTCTTCGGAGAGCCCCGTATAAAATGAAAGTGTTGAGACGATCGAAATGGAGCATGCCACCAATACGACGAAAAAGACAATGGAGACAGCAATAGCAGTTACGGTTCCTGCTGTGTGGCCAAGATAGATCGCGACAACGTCTCGTAATGTTGCTGGCCGGTGATCTGCAGGACAAGCAAGAACGGCTTCGGCAATTGCTGCCGTACTGAGGCACATCATGAACGTCACCACCACGATGATGGCTATCGACGGCAGTACTCCAAGCGAGGCAGAGCTTATCGGTAGAGCCACATACGACATTGGTAGACTCACCAGTGCCATAAAGGCAAAGGCCAGCCAGAATGGTGGCAGATTGAACACTCGATCCAGTCCCGTATGCGTAGCCACGGTTGTCGTTAGTCTCTATCGTTAATCTTTGATGCAGCGTACGGAGAAACCGTTGCCCATGTAGAATGCTCCGCGGTACACCTTGGACGTATTCCGACCCATGTAGCGCTTCCAGGCAAGGTTTGCGTTGCTCACGGTTGAGCTCCACCAGTGACCGAGTTCCCCTGCGCTGTAAAAGAGACCATTGAAGTCAACAAAGCCACTGGGTAGTCCGTGGAAACCGCTACTGTTCGTGCCGTTTCCATTACCCATCCACCCTTGTGAACTCTTCATTTTACTCCCTGCCTGGGCCTCACCACCAAGAAACGTGGTCAACGTTGTCCACTCATCGTCCGTAGGAATGTGATATCCCTCTGGTGCCAGACCTCGGGGGTCCATAACCGCGTACCAGTTATAGAGCCTTCCATGCAGCCGACCATTGGCCGAGTTGTTATCGTAGTAACACCATGCAGGTGTTCCGTCTGTAGCGGCCTTCTCCCATTTCTCGTACGTGTCGGCGTGGGGAATTGAATCACCGTTGCGGAATAGAGCAACGTCAAGGTTCGACGTCATCCATACTTGGGTTCCGATGGTTACCTCGGCGATGGTAGGTACCTCTGGATCAACAGCCGTTGTGTTTGTACATGCACTTATAACTATGAGTAGCGTTGTGAACCAGAAAGCAAAGAGCAGGTTGTTGTTCTTCACGAGGCGCATCCTGAAGTGGTGATGGAATACTTCAGTAAATGTACGCAGCGTATGGTCTCTGTCGAGCGCCCTCTACGACGACGCCGGGAAAAC
>CAZBOW010000056.1:0-1764 GCA_964493635.1 uncultured Hyphomicrobiales bacterium | reverse complement strand
TCTACGACGACGCCGGGAAAACCTTTTCCCGGCAACTCTCCCGGCACACTGTCTGTGCGGGAACGGTGTTGATCGTTGCCTTGTAATAATTGGGGAGTGTTCGAGCATAAAGGTATGCTCCAACTGCCGTGATAACCGTTACCCCGATGATGATCCACTTCTTGCGAAGCAGCATCTTAACGGTCCGTGCGGCCGAATATTCTTTAGAAATGCTGTGATTTTTAGATGAACGAACCGCCCAAAATATGTAACCTCTGATGTCCTATTTTAGTGCTTAATGAAAGAAAAGCTGAATCTTGGATACGCCGTCCCATGGTCGTCCTCTCGTGAACAGACATGGTCAGGCACTCCATGGCACCTAGAACAGGCGCTCTCAACGAAGAACAGCGTTCGGCTAACGGACCTCCCGCTCCTCATTCCGGACTACAAACGTGTGATCGCTATGGCGAAGGGGCTGAAGCGCGCCCATGGTCGCTGGGCGTCTGATTGGGTATACGCGCCCATTGTGGTCAATGCATGGCGAAAGGCACTCCGAGAGCAGGATGAGGCGCATCCTGAAGTCGATGCAATACTCGCCGTAGGGGAGTTTGGTGCAACGAAACGACCGTTGTTCCTGTACCAAGACTTCTCATTCTTACATGCAATGCATATCTACTGGAAGATCGGGGATATGCCATCCCAGTTCACAGGGTTTCCCGTGCGTCTCATCGAAGAACGCGCGCAGCAACAACAAGCAACGTACGATCGCACCGAGGTGGTGTTCACAATGTCGGAATGGGATCGAGACCTTCATATTGAACAAGGGTTCTTGAAGCCAGACCAGATCGTTTCAGTGGGTGCCGGAGTGAATGCCCTCACACAATCTCCACGTCAGTTCGAAACCCTCGATCGTGATCCTTCGCGGGAGCGTCGTGTGTTATTTGTTGGACGTGACTTCTATCGGAAGGGGGGCGGCGTGATCGTTGAAGCGGTGAAGCGTTGGGAGGCGCGTGCACCGTACAAGGTTCGACTTACGATCGCCGGTCCAAAATCTTGGCCAATGCCGGGCGCTGTCCCAACATTTGTTGACTACATCGGCGACATCTCAAAAGAACGAGTGAAGGCGGAGCTCGCCAACGCTGATGTCCTCGCTCTTCCATCGTTCTTTGAAGCCTTCGGTATCGCGATCATCGAGAGTCTGGCCGCTGGAGTCCCAGTGGTTGGAAGGAATCTTTGCGCGATGCCTGAACTTATCGAACCAGGGGTAACGGGGGCGCTCGTGGATACCACAGACCCCGACGAGTTGGCGGAGGCACTCGAACAAGTATCAAACGATGATACTATGCGGATAAATACGATCGCGAAAGCAGCATACGTTCGAGATCGATTCTCGTGGAGTACTGTGGCAGATACAATGATTGACGTTATCAAGCAGAGAGTGACGTAATGACGATACTCGCGATCTTACAGCGATGCCCGTACCCGGTCACAGATGGAGCGGCGATCGTTGTGCGAGATACCCTTGAAGCTCTCAAGCGTGACGGGCATACAATTCACACGTTCGTTCTACTGCCTGATGGATTCAAAGACCCCAGATACAGGATTCTGATTGCTGCAAACAAGTATCGGACAGGGTTTGATGAACCTCTTGTTCAGACGATGTTCATCGATAGGAAACTCAATGGAGTCCAATGTGTTCAGACACTGTCTCGGTTGAACAGAACAATCTCACACACATGACGCCGGGAAAACCTTTTCCCGGCAACTCTCCCGGCAAAGGTTTTC
>CAZBOW010000055.1:0-6480 GCA_964493635.1 uncultured Hyphomicrobiales bacterium | reverse complement strand
CGATCCGGCATTGACAGGAACGATTGTTCTGCGACGCGTGCAAAGTGTGGTGGATCAGAATACAACATTCGTTGTGCCTTCTACGAGTGCCGAAAGCCCCTTGCCAGAAGTACATTCCTTTGTGGGATCCATCGAGGGAGAGTCCGGTTCTACGGTGCGACTTGTCAATGTGAATGGAGCTCTCTTTGTTCTGATAGAGCGTTCGTCTGGGAAGTCGTTCGTTCTGGCTCCGACGAATGATCACGATGCCAACTACACGTTGATGCCGAGCTCTGCAATCCGTGCCGACCTGCGAAACATCTGGGAACGACTCCCTAACGGCGATGGTAGCAACAAGGCGATGGCCGCTCCGCAAGCTCTGGATTGGACGAAGCTACTCGAAGTCGATCTAGCTCTTGAAACCGACACAGAGTTCTACGTCGCAACAGGTGGAAGTGTTCCGTTAGCGCAGGCCTATGCAGTGGCTCTGGTGCAGATGGTGTCGATGATCTATACCGAACAGGTTAACATCCGCTTCCGTTTGTCGTGGCTGAAAACATGGACGGATTCTCCAGCGGATCCCTATGATGTGAAGGGTGATGCGTATGCCTTGCCAGAGAAAGTGCGCCAGTACTGGGCCGATAACTACCGCGATGTACCACGTGACGTCGCGCACGTGATGACGTCGATCAGTTATGGGGGAGGGGGCTTTGGTTTCTTCAACGCTCTTTGTAGCTCCGGAGAGTATGCCTTCTCGGTATCAAGCGTTCAAGGCCGCAGCACCTACCCAACCTTTGCCTTCACGTACGATGCCTACATCCTGGCTCATGAGCTTGGTCACAACTTCAATGCAACGCACACACACAGCTGTGCAGCCGGAGTTCCGCTTGATACCTGCGTAGTCGAAGAAGCCATCCGTGATGGCTGCCTTGATGCTAGCGCTCAGGCCAAACCAAACCCTGGGTCGATCATGAGTTACTGTGGCGGTACGAACAACGCCGCTGGCCTTGGATACATCGTCCGAATGGAGTTTCTCGACTTTAACAAGCAGCAAATCCGCACAGCAGCCGAAGCTGCTACCTGCTTGGAAGAGCCAGCCTCGCCAACGCTTGCGTTGACGTCACTGCGAGGAGGTGAACAGCTACGTCCGTCTCAACAGGTGGCGATCACATGGAGGTCGGCACGAGTGGCTAACGTTAGCATCGAGTACAGTGTGGATGGTTCCACATGGGTCACGATTGCACCATCGGTTCCGGCTGGCCCCGGGATGTACACGTGGACCGTTGCAGACATCTGTACCCAAGACCTGAGGATTCGATTACGTGATGCTGACGGGAGTGAAGCATCGGATACTAGTCTGTTCGGAATTGCTGTGCTCAAGCCCGATCCAGACGACCTTGTGGCCTACTATCCATTCACTGGTACCCTTGATGATCAGCAAGAGTGCCATCTGTACGACCTGCGAGGGTCGGCAACGTACTTGAGTGACCGTTTTGGAGTCGAGGGCAATTCCGTCGTGTTTGATGGCACGACATCGCTCCGTAACGACGATCTACCGATGAACTTTGCGGCGTTTAGCTATTCCTTCTGGTTCCTACCGTCTTCTCTTGACGGTGAGCAGCAACTCGTGGGTACCAGTTGGGAACAACAGCAGGCCATCATTCAAGCCCACGTCTGGGGGCAGTATGGCATCGCCTTCTGGACTAGCGGAGGTGCTCCCGCGCAGCTTTGGGGAGGCACGCCAACGCTCAATGCGTGGAACCATGGTGCGGTAACGTCAGACGGAACCAAGATCTCACTCTACCTGAATGGATTGCTGCGCGCCGAAGAGCCCCTTACAAACCCTCTCGCGAAACGTGACCGTGCATCGTTGTTTGTTGGAGGTCGGGTGGGCACGGCCTTCTTCCGCGGAGCCATCGATGAGATTCGTTACTATCGGCGCAGTCTTGGTCCTGAGGAAATCTCAGATCTCTACAACAGTGCTCCTGTATCGGTGTCGTCGAGTAAAACAGTGGCTTCCAGTCTGTTATCGACGGTGTTCCCGAATCCTGCACAGGAACACATTACGGTTTCATTTTCAGAGCCCCCTACATCTACCTCGATCCAGATGGTAAATACCCTAGGTGCTGTTGTGTCGTCGGCATTCGTTCCACCAAACACAGTATCCGTTCCAATTACAGTGTCGCATCTACCACCAGGAGCCTATCAGGTGCGTGTGTTGTCTGCCCGTGCGATGGAGTCGCATGCGGTGATGGTGGTACGGTGATATGACGCTAGACGTGTTCGTACATATGTCCTACTTGCTCCTTGTAGGAGCGTCTCTGCTGAGGGCGATTATGCCACTGCGCATACTGGCAATCGGTTCCGGGTTGTGTGCAGCTGTGTACGACTTCAGCATTCAGGAATATGCCATGCTGGCATGGGAGAGTGCCTTCGTACTGATCAATGCAGGCCAGGTGGGTTTGCTTCTCTATGAGCGCCAGCGAGTTAAGCTCACGAACGAGGAAATGACACTTCATAAGCGCATGTTCTCACAGCTGAGTCTTGTAGACTTCCACCGTCTGATCCGGATGGGAACGTTCGTTTCGGCTGCTGAGGGGGAAGTTCTAACACGGCAGTCGCATCCGGTGGCGCGCATTGTGCTGATTACAGAGGGCGCGCTATCGGTTGATATCGATGGCAAAACTGTGGCCTACTGCAGAGAAGGCGACTTTGTGGGAGAGATGGCCTTTGTTTCGGGAAAGCCGGCATCGGCAACGGTTACTACCATCGCCCCTTCTCGATATCTGATGTGGCGATTCAACGATCTGAAGACCCTTCTGGAGAAGCATCCCGAAATCCAAACCGCACTGCAGTCGGTTTTTAACAGCAATCTTATCGACAAACTTGCCCGTGAATCTCCTGAAGAAGAGGTGGTATGAAAACCGTTGACGTCAACGGACCCTTACAGTTAACAAACGAGGGGAACCTCGAGATTGTGTTTCTTGGAACGGGGACAACGTTTGCCCGTTCATTGTTCCAAACCAACATCCTGCTTATCAAGGGGAAGACCCACGTCCTTGTAGACTTTGGTATGACGGGGCCACAGGCACTGGCTGCTCTCGGAAGAAAGGCAGAGGACATCGAGGTTGTTCTACCAACGCATTCTCATGCCGACCACATCGGTGGCATTGAGTACCTCACGCTCAGCAACCGGTATCTTGCCCAACCACAGGGTAAACCCAAACTGACAATGCTGATTACCCAGGAATACCTTCCGATTCTCTGGGAACAGTCGCTGCGTGGCGGGCTAGAGTACAATGAGTTGAACGGCGAGGGGAAGCGCCTCGGAGTAGAAGACTTCTATCATCTTCACATCGTTGAACAGCACTCTGATGTTGAACGCGCTGTGTTCCGAACGCACTTTCATGGCCTTGATATTGAGCTCTTTCGCACCAACCACATACCGGGTGAGGCAGAAACGGCGCGTGAAGCCTCCGTTACCTATGGGCTGCTTGTAGACAACCGCGTGTTTATCTCAGGCGACACAAAGTTTGATCCAAAACTGATCGAAACCTACGCCAACCGTGCAGAGGTGTTCTTTCACGACGCCAGCTTGAAAAAGAATGCGGTTCACGCTTCGATTGACGAGCTACGCACTCTGCCTGCAAACCTGCGCGAGCGAATGTACCTGATGCACTATCAGGACGAAACGGCCGATTCGGACGCTTCTGATTTTGCCGGCCTAGCTCATCAAGGCAAGCGATACATTTTTCCGAAGAGATGATTGCTCCACATAGCATCAGGCGTATCGTACCATTCAAGGAAGCTCTTTGTGAAGTCTACATGCCATGAACAGATCGCTTCACTGGAACACCTGCTTAACAATGCACGGTATGAAGAGCTGGCACATGCAGCTACGAAAACCTTGTTAGCACTTGATCGCAGTGTTGTTGCGGTAGAGGAGTACCTGCGCATTCTGTACCTGCAGCATGAGGGGTTTTATCGGCACGGTGACTTCTCCAGCTCATTCAGAACTGCTAATGAGATTAAGGAAGCACTTCAGGAATCTGAGGGCATTCCTTCTGCGTTGCGTTGTAGCGTGTTGCTGGCAATTGGCCGCAGCGTAAAGGAGCAGTTGGATTTCACAACTGCCGAACACTACATCCAGCAGGCCATCTCCTGCGTAACGGCTGAAGAGCACCCATCCTTGTATGGATCCTGTCTGTTCAATACAGGACTGATTCTACTCAACAAAAACCTGAGTAAGGAAGCGGAGCAGTGCTACCGTGATGCACTGGCACTATTTCTTCAAGACTGTAACAGCAAAGCAGCAGGAACAGCGCAGATGCACCTGGGACTACTGCTTAGCAACCGCGAACGGTACGACGAGGCGCTACAGAGCTACCGACAAAGCGAGGCCAGCTACATCTCTGCAAACTACAAGCATGGCCTAGCTTCGCTGTACAACAACACAGGCAATCTGTTTGCAGTACTGACCGACTTTACTTCTGCGCTCGAGTACTACGAGAAGTGTCTTCTTCTTAGTGTAGAGCTGCAAAAAGACTCTACATTATGCAGTGCATACATCAATACTGGAAACATCTATTTCCAGCTTGGTGATATCGATACAGCGCAGCAACGGTATCGGCAAGCTCTCGAGCTCAGCATAAAGATCGGTGCGCAAGAGTCGACCATACATTGCTACAACAACTTAGGGGCAACGTATGGTAAGCGTGGTGACTTTGACCAGTGCTTGGAACTGTTCGAGAAGGCGCTACAACTGTACCAGCAGAAAAACGATAAGCATGGTGAGGTGAATGGATATGGCCAGTTGGCGCAAGTATACATGGACAAGGGACAATACGATAAGGCCGTCCCACTGCTGCATCAATGTGAGGCATTCTACGCTGCGGAGGGTCTTGAACTAAAAAGAAGCACGATCTTGTTTCGTTTGGCGCAGATCCATAACAGTCTGGCGAAGGACGACGAGGATCGACGTGGTGTTCTCGCTCTCTTACAGGAAGCCCATGGTATTGTGGTACCGATAGGAGCTCGAATCGAGACGATGGAAATCTCGCAGGCAATATCCGAAACCTATGCCTCACTCGGCGATTGGGAGCAAGCGCTGCGGTACCATCGGCAATACCATGATGCCAGCGTGCACGTGAATGCAACATCGGCTAAACGACAAACCGAGATTTTCGAAAAGAATCGCCGGATAGCCGAGATCGAAAAAGAACGTCAGATTCAAGAAGCAGCAGCCCAGCAGCAAAAGGACCTACTGTACAACATGCTGCCCAGGGATATTGCCGAACGTATTCTTCTCGGGGAACAGCGGATTGCTGAGGAGAAGCCTTCAGCGAGCATTTTCTTTTCAGACATCGTTGGCTTCACGCAGTTGGCAAGCATCCTCAGCGCTAAAGACTTGGTGGCAAACTTGGACGACCTGTTTTCCATTTATGATCAGATAGCGGCTAGCCACGGAGTCGAGAAAATCAAAACGATTGGCGATTCCTATATGGCCGTCTGCGGCGTGCCGGAGTTTGTTATTGACCATGCCTACCGAATGGAGCGGTTCGCGCAGGAGGTACTGTCAGCTACTCAGCAGTTTGCCTTTAACGGACACCCGGTACGCATTCGCATCGGGATTCATGTTGGTCCTGTGATTGCCGGTGTCATCGGCCTGCACCGACACTCGTACGATCTTTGGGGCGATAGCGTTAACCTCGCCAGTCGGCTGGAGAGTACCGGCCAGCCGAATAGAATTCATGTAAGCGAGGACTTCGTTGCAGCATACAATACCCAAAGAGGCACTTTACCGAACGTTGTCCCTGTTGGCATGACAGAACTGAAGAACAGAGGTCCTGTCATGACCTATTTGTACGTGTGATGTGCAAAGGGGTCAGCGAGACAACAGTTGAGACGCATCTCATGGTTATTGTACGGTAATAGGAGACGACGCCTGATGATTACTGCGCGTACTACAGCAGAGAACCTTACCTCAGAGGAAGATCTTGCGACCTTCGTAGAATATTACGAGAGGGTCTACGGAAAGTCAATTCTGACTCTTGACTTCGTCAGGGAATGCGAGGACGTCTATCTGTTTCGCGATCATGAAGGCACACCAGTAGGTGGGTACACGATCAACACGAAACAGGCATATCGCACACTAAGCTTCATCCCTGCGGAATTGGCGGCGCACTTTCGTGAGCAGGCAAGTGGGGTCGAGACGTACGAACTCGGAACGATTTGGATTGATCCAGACCGGCGCAATCGACGTGAAAAGCTTGAACTATCCCTCCACATCCTGGGCAACATGATCTCGCGCCGTGACACCGTCATGGTAGGGTGCACCGGGGCCGAAGACAATTATCGGTTGTATGCCCGTTATGGAGTCAAGTTGGCCTACTTCGGTCCGATGAAACCCCCTGATGGCGATTACGTCCAAGGGTGGATCTTCTACATTGATGATCTTAGCAGTACAAAGGTCCCGGAGATCTACGCAGCGCTGAAGAAGCG
>CAZBOW010000054.1:0-6498 GCA_964493635.1 uncultured Hyphomicrobiales bacterium | reverse complement strand
GGCTGCGCGTGGACAACTCCACCATGAATGCGAACAAAGGGAGCAAACCGCAGAACGTTGTTCACGTTATTCAACGAGCTCCGTGTTGCCTTCAAGTACACGAAGTGGACGTATTGTCCGGAGAGGGCCGCACCCACCGTTACCACATTCGAGATTCGTCGGGCATAGCGTACGGTCGCGATCGCCTGGAGTTCATCGCGGTCGTCGTCGTTGGCAGCGCTGGGCGTGTCGTACTGCAGCAACCACGACGTCCACTCACCGGTGACTGTATCGCGTTCCGACGGTTGCCACGACGCTTGAACGAACAGTCGCGTGCGGCCCGTCTGGTTATCGCGTTGAAACTCCTGCGACCGAATCGTTTCAAGGTCGGATTGGTCGATGGTGTGAAAGGGGCGAACCACATTCGCCTCGTTGCGTTGATATCGATCCACGGCTACGGTGGCAGTCCAGGAGGGATACTGCAACAGGAGGCGCCCCTGCAGATCAACCAGAAACTCGTCCAACTCACGATTGACTGCTGTGACTGGCGCCGTTACCTCGGGCCGATCGTACCGTCGACTAATCGTAGTGGAGTGGAGCATGCCGATGGCCTGCACACCAATGTTCGGATTGAGCCAATACGTCACGTCGGCATCAACATCGAATCTCTGTTCGAATCGACCCTCCACCTGTAGCTGGGACGCATCTGCCAGCTGCGCGAGTTGAGTGACGTACTGCCGTGCCAACCGCCCAACTCCCCCGCCAAGACGGACACTGGATCCTCCATCCAAATCACGTCGCACATCCGTGCGAAGATCGAGGTCGCTATTGGTGCGCTGCGCATCCAGATAGTGCCAATCGGCAAGCCCCCTACCAGACAGGTTCCACTCTTCAAGGTCAAGCTGCTCAAACGAAGCCTGCACGCCCACCATGGGGCCGATGGTACGCACCCCCAACTGATCAGTATCCTCGGCGCCGGCAACGCCCTCGGCCATCCATGTCCCCTCCGGGTTAACGTATCGTACACCGGCGGCTCCACTCAAGCGCTGGAGCTTGGACAAGCCCGCCGAGCGGGAATCGTCGGCCCAGAGCGTCCATGCTCCTCGAACCAACGCATGCAGCGTAGCAGAAATGGGATGCGTCCAGAAGAGTTGAGAGGTTTGGTTGTCGCGCGTGGCCGATTGGGCTGTGCGAAAGGTGGACGACCGGTAGGCATTCGTCCAACGCAGGGATCCGTCTCCCAGAGAGACCGTCACATCGGCATTGCCGGTAAACAAAAAGGTGTTGGTGATCTTGTCTACACCAAAGACGATTCCTCCATCGGGGACCATCCGCGCCTGCTGGAACAGACCTTGCGCTTCCTGTGCGCGAGCAAGATCAAGGCACGATACTGCCAGCCCCGCGCACAGACAGAGTCTCTTGAGGTGCACGATGAGCCAGGAGTTGCCGGACATACACTACAACACTTCTAACCGGGCATAGGCCAGCATCAACTGCTTTCGCTGCCCACCCTTGAACTCCACCGTGGCCTTTGCTGTCTGCCCCGAGCCCCCTACAGCCAGAACGGTCCCGATGCCAAACATGGGATGCTTCACCCGCATGCCAGCCCGAATCGGAGCATAGTCTGGCGTTTGCCCGTAGGGCTCGGGAGCCGGAATCTGGGAGTATTCACTGCGATGTGGAGCACTGCGTAGGGGGCCCTTCGCACGAGGTTTTGGCGGCGGCGCAGATGGGGCCATCGAAGGTGACATCGAAGGTGACATCGAGGGTGACATCGAAGATGCCGAGTGTAGCCGCGGTCGGGCCGCTGCCGACAACGTGTCGGCGTCGATCTCCGAGAGGAACATCGACGGACGGGAATAGACCAACTCACCAAAACGAAAACGCTTCTCGGCATACGAGAGCACCAATTCGCGCTCCGCACGGGTGATGCCCACGTAGAGCAGCCGACGCTCCTCTTCCTGTTCCAAGGGATCGGTTTCCGCCTTGGCCAAGGGGAACAATCCCTGTTCCATCCCTGCAATAAAGACCAGCGGGAACTCCAGTCCCTTGGCCGCATGCATCGTCATCATTGCCACGCGCTCGGTGCCAAGTTTCGGGTCGTCCTGCTCACTGACGAGCGATACCTGCTCAAGGTAGGTAGACAGCGTGAGCGTCTCATCAAGTTCCTGCTGTTCGGCGATGTGATCCAGAACTCGCTCGATGTTGTTCCATCGATCCAGGGACTCCTCGGTATTCATCTCCTTGTACATGCGGGGCAGTCCGCTGGCCTCGAGGTACTGCTGCGCCAACGATGCGGGAGCCAACTCCTGCAGTAACGCACGGTGCCGCTCCACCAGATGAACAAAGTCCTCGATGGCGGTTGCAATCCTGGATTGAATCTGGGGGACCGACCGAATACTCCGCAGCACCTCAAAGAGCGGTACCGTCTGCTCGGCAGCGAAGGCCTCCAACCGCTTCAGGGAGGTAGCTCCAATTCCACGAATAGGTTCATTGATGACTCGCAGCACAGATTCCGAATCATCCGGGTTTACCAGCAGTCGGAGATAGGCCAGGGTATCCTTGACCTCCTTGCGCTTGTAGAAGCTCACTCCGCTCACAATGTGATATGGCAGGTTGGCTCGGCGAAGGGCATCCTCGAGTGCCTGCGACTGCGCATTGGTGCGGTAGAGGATGGCAATGTCTTTGAACCCGAAACCGCGAGTCTCCATCCGGTTTCGAATCGTTCGTACGATATGATCGGCCTCTTCGCGGTCGTCCCGGCAGGCCAGCAGCGTGATCTTCTCGCCATCGGCGTTATCGGTCCAGAGTGTCTTCTTCAGCTGCTTTGCATTATTCCGAATCACGCTGTCGGCAGCAGCCAGGATCACCTTTGTGGACCGGTAGTTCTGCTCCAGGCGAACAACCGTGGCCTCCGGATAGTCGCGCTCAAAATCCAGGATGTTGCGGATGTCGGCACCGCGCCATCGATAGATGCTCTGAGCGTCGTCGCCTACGACACAGACGTTGCGATACTTCTTGGCCAGCAGGTTTACCACGCGATATTGTGCTCGGTTGGTATCCTGGTACTCATCGACGAGGATGTAACGAAACTTCTCGTGGTAGGCCTCCAGCACGTCGGCGTGCCCTTCCAGCAAGCGAATCATGTTCAGCAACAGGTCGTCGAAGTCCATCGCGTTGCTCAGTCGGAGCCGGCGCTCGTACTCTGCAAACACTTGTGCTGTCTGCTTATCGCTGATCGTAGCCGCCTGCCGTTCGTACTCCTGCCACGACACCATGGCATTCTTGGCTCCAGAGATCCGGGATCGTACCGCCGTGGGCGATAGGTTCTGCTGGTTGATTCCGAGCTGCTGCATCACCGCTTTGATCGCAGCCAGCTGATCATCGGCATCGTAGATGGTGAACGTGTTGGTGTAGCCCAGGCGGTCGGCATGCGAGCGCAACATGCGGGCGAACACACTGTGGAAGGTCCCAGCCCACAGGCTGCGGGCTTCGGCCTGCCCAACAAGCTTTCCAATGCGATCCCGCATCTCTTGGGCAGCCTTGTTGGTAAACGTGAGTGCCAGCAGGTGCTGCGGATGGATGCCCATGCGCAGCAAGTAGGCCATGCGAACCGTCAGAACGCGCGTCTTGCCAGAGCCTGCGCCGGCGATAATCAGCAATGGCCCTTCCGTAGTGGAAACGGCCAGTGACTGCTGAGGATTCAGCCCCTGCAGCAGGTCGGCGGGTGTTGGTGCGGGTGGTTGTGGTGTTAGGTGCAGCATGCCGGCTTAGTACTCCACAAAACCGGTTTTCTTGTACACCTTGCGGAGGGTCTTCCGCGCCCGATCGCGAGCATGATCCGCGCCCTGCCGAAGGATTGCACTCAAACGATCGGTGTCGGACCGCACCTCGAGGAATCGCTCGCGGATCGGCCGGATGTAGGCTACGAGCGCTTCGGCAACAGCCTCCTTCAATGGAGCATAGCCGGTCGATCCGGCAAACTCCTGCTCGATCTCCGCAAAGGTCTTTCCTGTTGCAATGTGGTAGAGCGACATCAGATTCGAAACGCCGGGGCGTACGTCTTCATCGTACCGAATGTCGGTTCCCGAATCGGTCACAGCGCGTTTGATCTTGTTGCGAATCTGGTCGTCGGTGTCGATCAGAAACAACGATGCCTTCTCGTTAGGATCGGACTTCGACATTTTCTTCGTGGGCTCCTGCAGCGACATGATCTTCCCACCCACCTTCGGAATGAAGGGTTCCGGTACCGTAAACGTGGCAGAGTAGTGGTGGTTGAATCGCTCGGCGAGATTACGTGCCAGTTCCAAGTGTTGCTTCTGATCTTGTCCCACGGGAACAAGGTCGGCATTATACAGCAGAATATCGGCTGCCATCAGAATGGGATAGGTAAACAGGCCAACGTTGATGTTATCGGCATGTTTCTCGGATTTATCCTTGAACTGTGTCATGCGGGCGCACTCCCCCATGCCGGTCATACAGGTCAAGACCCAGGCCAGCTGGACGTGCTCGGGTACGTGACTTTGTACAAACACTACACTCTGCTCCGGATCTACTCCCGCAGCAATGAACATCGCCGCCATGTCAAGGGTCCGTTTCCGAAGCTTGGCTGGCTCCTGGCGCACCGTAATGGCATGTTGATCCACTACGCAGAAGAGCGAATCGTAGTCGCGTTGGAGAGCAACCCAGTTCCGAAGGGCACCGGCTACGTGGCCAATGTTCAATTCTCCGGTGGGCTGCATTCCCGAGAGGATGGTCTTGCGGGAAGGGGCTGAAGGTTGCGGTTGCGAAGTCATGGCACGAAAATACCTTTCACTGGCCGAAGTAACTTTGCACATATGAAGATTGCTGTGACGATGATCGTTCTTGTGCTTCTGATCCTCAGCACTCCGATTCTCCACTCTCAGACGGAGCTGGACGGATCGTCGGGTCCATCATCGAACTGGGCGATGCTCAGTGCGTCGCGCACGTGGGTGCCGCAGCTAAACGATCAGCCCAATGGAGGCTTCGGTGTTCACTCGTTTTTCAACGTTAACGAAGCACGGTCTGTATGGGCCGGCTTATCGGTGCTGGGCACCGGCGTTGGCAGCCGTGCTGCACTTGTCCTCAACGGCGGCGTGGGCTGGTGGTTCGCCGGTAGTCGGAAGCTGGGCGCCTACAGCTTTGCCATGACGGGCCTTGGTATCACCTCCAACAATGCACTTACGGGTTTCGACTACTTCTCGGATGTTTCCACAACCTACGGCCTTGCCTCGCAGGCAGGCGTTGGCATGTCGGTAGAGCTCTTTAGCCTGTTTACCGCTCACGCCAACCTGTGGGCACTGTGGCTGACAAACGATACCGGACGAACCCCGTACGGTGTTCAGGTTGGTTTGACGTTTGGTGGTCGGTAGTTTCGATCAGTTTCATCTTTCGACGTGAGCCCATGCGTATAGCCCCTTCCCTGCTTGCAGCGGACTTTGGAAATCTTGAGCGTGATATCCGCGCTTGTGAAGCCGGAGGTGCCGACCTGCTCCACGTTGATGTGATGGATGGCCACTTCGTGCCACCGATTACCTTTGGAACGGTGGTCTTTCAAACCATCCGTTCGCTGACGTCCCTACCATTGGACGTCCATCTCATGGTGACCAACGCCGACCACCAGGCCGAACTCTTCGCCGCCGACGGAGCCAACTGGATTAGCGTCCACGCCGAGGTGTGCCCCCATCTGCATCGATCGCTCAACAATATCCGCTCGCACGGCTGCAAAGCCGGCGTAGTACTCAATCCGGTGACGCCGTTGAGTTTTGCCATGGAAGCTGCCGAGGCGGCCGACTTCATCCTGCTGATGAGCGTTAATCCCGGCTACGGGGGCCAGAGCTTTATTCCATCGTTCCTGAAGCGCTGTGAAACACTGAGATCATGGCTGGATGCCAACGGCTTGTCGCACATCCCCATCGAAGTGGACGGCGGCATCAAGGCCAGCAACGCTCGAGATGTTGTTGCTGCTGGCGCCGAGATCCTGGTTAGTGGCAGCGGCGTGATGCACGGTGATATCGCCGAGAATATCACGGCGTTGCGAGCAGCTGCTAGGTCTTGATGTTTCGATTTGTCAGTTCATCGCGGTTAACTGACATCGTAGACATCTGACTCCGAACGGTTAGAGTCTATGCAAAATCGCAGCTAACGTAGACGGCTCGAGTACGATCGCCTCTTCCTTGAGTGTTTCATCATCCAGGAACACGACCACAGTTTTATGATGCAGGATGTCGAGATACTGCATCCTGCGTGTTGAGTCGTAATACACTGTTATCCCTCGCCGCAGATACCGTTGGGCTGTGGCGAAGTCGCTCGAGACATAGATCACCGATCGTTTTGAATTGAGTGCGGCACTGTCGAGCGACATCTGACAGGCTCCACAGGTTCCGTCCATGACGAATGCGAAAGCGTGATAGGCAGCACGATCCAAAGACGATTCCCGTAACCACACGGAGAACGGGATGATGCGCTGCTCTGCGGCTGTGTCTGCTGTGTCTGCTG
>CAZBOW010000053.1:5415-6532 GCA_964493635.1 uncultured Hyphomicrobiales bacterium | reverse complement strand
GTGTGCTTGTTGGCCATGACGGCCACCTTGAGTTTCGTGCCAACACCATCGGTACTCGAAACAAGTATCGGGTGGGTGTAGTCTGGGAAGGAGGCATCGTAGAAGCCACCAAACAACCCCAATTCAGACAGAACTTGGGGTGTTTTCGTTCGCTGCACGGCCGGCTTAATACGGTCTACAAGAGCTTCTCCGGCCTCGATACTAACGCCAGACGATGTATAGTCGATACTCATCGAGTGTTCCTTCGGTTCTGTGGGCATTATCGCACTGGTTCCCATTCGTCCGATGACGACCTACCTCGCAGTAGGACGCTTATGGCATTGACCGCCCACCAATACAGGATTCGAAAATATCCAAACTTGCGGAACCGGCGCGGCGACTCGTGCACCAGCAACTCCCATGCAAAGCGAACGCGCGCCTGACGACTGATGCGTCCAAACAGATCAAAGTCCTCACCAGCAGCTAACCCGATTCGGTAGCCCCCTACATCATTGTACACGGTTCGTCGCACCACCTGACACTCGCCTCGTCCGGCACCGATACGCAGGGCATTGAGTAGCCATACATACCAGTTGAATACCGTGTGCACCGCCGTGTCCATCGCCACTCGTTCAGCCGGATTGACCAGCACCGGACAAGCCAGCGCAGAGGCCAGACGATACCGTCCGGACCGGTGGGCAAATTCCGTGAGTGTTTGAAAGAAGCGCTCGGGGTTGGCAGGCACCGTATCACCGTTGATGAACACCAGTACCTCACCGTGGGCTGCCAACGCTCCAGCGTGACGTCCCTCGGCAATGGTTTGGCGGTGGGTCCCGGAGTGCTGCAGCACCACATCAGCATGGCTGTGGGCGATGCGCAGTGTTGCATCGGTGCTGCCGCCGTCGCTTACGATCACTTCTACGTGGTATCTCCGCCGGAGTTCAGCTGTGTACACGGCCAGAGCCGAATCCAACAGCTTCTCTTCGTTGAGGGTGGGGATGATCACACTCAGGACAATCGGATGGGTCGTGGGGTTCATACGTTAGAAGCGCACCACAATGGCAAACGGATACACCAAGCCGAAGGATGTTCCTTGATCACCCACCTCGAGAGTAGGTCCCGGCAGGCGCACGTAGTT
>CAZBOW010000053.1:0-5315 GCA_964493635.1 uncultured Hyphomicrobiales bacterium | reverse complement strand
GTGGTCCCGTTGTAGTCGTCGATGAATGTCTTCGGGCGAATGTTGATGTCGGCGTCGCCCGTAAGACTGGTAGGAATGTAGCTCCACCTCGGCGTGAAGTTCTGCAAAACGGGCGCGTAGTATTGCGCCACGTAAAAGAGCACGCCGCTCGTGTTTGCGATAGCGTCGGACGGCGAGAAACCCCAGTTCGTGGCAAATCCATCCATGACTTCCACGTAGGTCATGTACAGCAGCCCCATCCCCGCACCGGCCAGAGTAGCCGTCTGCAGTGATGCTCCGGACTCCATCAACAGATCGCCGCAGACCGTACTCGTCACAAAGCCACTATAAAAGTGGCCGCACTTATCCAGACCCCGTGCATACTCGATGTCTTCGACCACATGAAACGAGCCGCGGTTGTTCGACCACCACGCCGTTGCCTGATTGTAGTGCAGGTAGCCCACCATCCCAAGGTAGGCCGCTGACATTCCCACCGTCGGCCACAGATCGAACGCTGTGTGCACCTTGGGTGTCCCACCGAGGAACGTGTACCGGGGGTTATCGGCGTATCGAAACGAATCACGCGATACGTGCACTGTATCACGTAACGCATACTGCGCCGCATCCTGCGCCGCCACCTGTCCAGCAGATAGCGTCAGCAGGAACCATACAATCATGTGCGTCGGCTTGTTACAGCGCATCGACGTGCACATTCATCGAGACGACGTCCTTATCCAAGAGTGCCGGGAAGTAGGCCACAACGTCGCTCGGCTTTGGGCGACCGCCGGAGAATCCGGTCACCGATGGCGGGCCGGTGAGAATCAGTGGGGCAATTTCCATCCCAAACCGCGCGACTGCGGCACGATCATGTCCACGCACGCCGATACGCATCATCACTTCGTTCGGCTCGATGGCCTTTGCCAGCGCACCATGACAGGCATTCATCCCGATAAACTCCGTACGAATCTCGTCGAAGTGCAGACCAAGCACCTCCAGCCGTTTCCGGAGAATGCGATCAGCCGCTTGCGCTTTCTCGTAGGCATCGGGTGCAGAGTACGTCAGCGATCCAAAGGCCACGTAGCCGTCGAGGTAGCTCGCCGACACTTTATAAAAGGGTGTCGAAGGCTTCCCGGTGATTCCAAAGACGCGCACGCGATTGCTGCCCAGATCTTCGAGGTGAATACTCGTGAAATCCGCGACACAGTCCGGGGTAATGTACTCCGTTGGATCACCAATCTCGTAGAGAAGTTGTTCAGCTACCGTCTCGCGCGTGACGGCCCCTCCCGTTCCCTCGTGCTTGGTTACCACAAACGATCCATCTGGGTAGGCTTCGATAATTGGGAACCCAACATCATGCATGTCGGGTAGCGAACGCCAGTCGCCGAGGAAGTTACCACCTGTTGCTTGCGCACCGCATTCATTAATGTGGCCGGCTACCGTGCCGGCGGCCATCAGATCCCAATCCGTGGGCTGCCATCCAAATTCGTAGATCATCGGCGCTAGGGTCAGGCCCGTGTCCGTGGTTCGTCCCGTCACGATGATATCTGCCCCTTGGCGGAGTGCTTCTACGATCGGCCATGCGCCCGTGTACACGTTCGCACTCAGAAGGCGCTCGCGCACGGCAAGCATCGGCTCTCCTGTTTCCATGTGCTGCATCACATGCCCGTTCGCCAACAGTTCGTCGATTCTCGGCAGAATATCATCACCGGTAATCACACCAACCTTCAGCCCCGTAATGCCCAGCTCACGGGCAACCTCAAAGATGCGATCCTTCGCCGCAATGGGGTTGACACCTCCGCCATTCGTAATCAGCTTGATGCCGCGTTGGGAAATGTAGGGCAGCACGTCGCGGCAGACGTCGATCAAATCCCGCGCATATCCAAGCTCCGGATTCTTCATCCGTTGCTTCTGGAGGATCGACATGGTGACCTCCGCGAGGTAGTCCATCACCAGGTAATCGATGGGTCCCCGAGAGACTTGTTGGAAAGGGGCTTGCTGCAGATCGCCCCAAAAGCCCTGGCCGGATGCAATACGGATCGATGGTTTCATGACGGGTTCACGTTCAATGTCGGAAAGCTCTGAAAGGTAACGTTACTGGTGGCCATCCTTGCGGGACGAGGACCACAACACCGGCGCGTTGGATGAGGCCTGAATAATGCTCGCAATCGTTGGCGCCTGAATGGAAAAGATACGAAACCGAACTTCCTCCTGTGGAAGCCCCAGCACCACGTCGGTCCAGACACGTCCGCTTCGAAGCCGCACCATCACCAGATCCGCAAATGGGATGGCGCGCAGCTTACTCACCCACACATGACGGACCACGACGCCTCGGGTTCGAACGAGGGTTCGTTGAAAGTACACCCGCAGTGACACTTGCAGTGCCTGCACGGCCCCAATCAGCGGCAGCGCATAGGCATACACCGAAGGTGGCAGGACGGTATAGACCACCAGCGCCACGAAGGCTACACCCAGCCAGATCAGTGCCATCGTAACACTGGCACCGGCATCGACGAAACTCGTGCGATCTTCTCCTAAGGCCTCTCTCTGTGAGATACGTCTAACATCAAGATTATCAAGCACTTGACGAAAGGCCAGGGCACCCAGAAACAGCACGCCGAACACAAAGGCTACGTAGCCGGCATGAAGAAAGACAAGGGTTTGTTCAGAGATCCCGTTCGGGGGCATTGTTGGTACCGTAAAATCTGCATTTTTGCACGTACGCAGTGCCGAATGTCGGGCGCTGCATCTATCATCCCTTCGTCTCCGTTACATTCGCACCTGCATGGACGCACTCTCCCAACGGTTACGCTCCGAGCGCGAGCGTCAACGACTCTCCATTCGAGATGTTGCCGTTGTTACAAAAATACGAGAGCCACAGATTGAAGCCATCGAGCGTGGCGCCTACGACGTGCTTCCAGCGGTGTATGTTCGTTCGTTTGTGCGAACGCTAGGCTCAGCACTGGGTATCCCACAACACGAGATCACCCAGTTGATGAACAGCGTGTTTGACTCCACTGGCACGGATCCAGTAGAGCGACTGCCGCGTGCTACCCCTCCGCCCGTCGACCGACCGGATGCGATCTCTACAACCATGCATGCTGCTGGCGACCTTGTTGCCGTCAAAGCGCAGCAGGCAGCGGAAAAGGCTACACGAGCTGTCGTGGAGGGCGTCGGTAAACTTCGTGACCTCACGCCTCCGTCGTTCTTGCAGCACACATCACGGCGCACCACGATGATCATCGTGGGAGCCGTCGTACTTGTGGTTGCGGTGATTCTATGGATTGTTATTCCCGATTCGGACGATTCCGGTGCGGAGCCGCCCACGAATGAGATTGACGTTGGTGATATCGTAGGCGAATACGAAACGTCGAGCGATGGCGTGAATGCTGATAGTATGGAACTGCGGGCCGCTGTTGATGATTCCGTGTGGATTTCCATCAAGATGGATGCCGGCAAAACCGTGCAACAGGTGATGGAGCCGAATTCAGAACATCGCTGGCGCGCGCAGGAGAAGTTCACGATCTCGCTTAGCAATGCCGGCGGAGTGCGGTTCTTTCGAAATGACGTGCAGCTCCCCTACTTCGGCAGGTCGGGCGAGACGGTGCGTGAGGTCGTGATCACGCGGACCGAGACGCGCTCTACAAACCAACCGGTTGAAGATCGAACTGCGCGAGCGCCTCAGCAGCAATCGCAGCCTCGGCCGGTCTCGCAGCCTGTCTCGCAGCCTGTCTCGCAACCTGTTTCGCAACCTCGTGCTCGGACCACACCGCAGGCAAAACCACAGTCAAAACCACAGGCAAAACCACAGGCGAAACCCCGCCAGCAGGCGCAGCCGAAAAAGAGACCTCCAATCCCCATCATTGCTCCTGCACCGATTCAACGCCCGGATCTTCGTCCGTCGCAGGACAATAGCGACAACAACTAGCGCTGTAATTGCAGGCTGGCGATGTCGTGCAAACGCACAACACCCACACAGGTTGATCGGTCAACGACTGGAACGGCCGAAATCTGCCGTGAGCCCCCTTCCATCACCTGAAGGACATGATGCAGCGTATCGTCCGGGCCGACGGTCACCGGCTGTTTCGTCATCACGTCCGAAACCAGCGTCGTGCGCAGATCGTCATGCTCGAGTACGAACCGTCGCACATCACCGTCCGTTACCACACCCTGTAGCTGGTGCTGGTTGTCGCACACGCATACAATACCCAGTGGCTTTACCGTAAGCTGAACCAACACATCGTGCAGCGTAGCCTCCTGCTGGACCATCGGCACCTGATCTCCAGTGTGCATCACATCAGCGGCCGTGCGCAAGAGCAACGCACCAATGGCTCCGTCCGGATGCGACTGCATCAGCCGTTGTGATGCACCACCATGGAGCTCGACGGCACAGACGCACAGTACGTCGGCCAGAACAAGTGCTGAGGTGGTGGACGCTGTCGGAAGGACGTTGTCGCTATCAAGCTCGGCCGTAATGAGTGCCGCAAGAGACAGATCGGCCTGCTTGGCCAAGGAACTCTGCACCCGGGATGTGATGCCAATCACCGGGATTCCGTGCTGCTTGGCTACAGCAACCAGTTTGAGAATCTCAGGAGTTTCTCCACTCTTGGAGAAGACGATCAGGACGCTTTCCGGCTCGACCATGCCGATATCCCCGTGCAATGCCTCTACGGGGTGAAGAAACTGCGCCGGCATCCGTACGCTCAGCAAGGTTGCGGCCATCTTTCGGGCTATGAACCCCGACTTTCCCAGCCCCGCGGTAATGGTGCGGCGGGCACGCGCAATGATGGCTGCTGCCTCGTCGAAACTGCCGTTTAACGCCGACGCGGACTGCGTTAGCGCCTCGATCTGGCGGGCATAGGCTGTGTGGGCGAGAGTGCGTAGTGGTGAGCTCATAGAGCAAAGTTCACCACGGTGAAGTCCAGATGCAACAAGCCCCCTGCACCTTGCGGCACAGGGGGCTGTTGATATCGGCAGAAGACCGATGCGGCAGAATGTTACCGCACGATGGTCATGTTCTTCGATACAACCACATCACCAGCGGTGAGCTTGTAGATGTACGTACCGGAAGAAACCTCATATCCTGCAGCGTCGCGGCCATTCCATTCGATGGCATAGTCGCCATTCTGACCTGGTACGTAGTTGTCGTACAACGTGTTGACCAGGTTACCCATCACGTCATAGACTTCCAACTTCACATCCGATGCGAATGGCACACGGAACGTAAAGGTGGTCTTGTCCGACGCAGGGTTTGGATAGTTATCGCGAAGTGCAATGGCGTTGTTGTCGCTGAACTCAACATTGACCACGTTCGAGAAGCTTTCAGCGCCGTCAAAGTC
>CAZBOW010000052.1:0-6607 GCA_964493635.1 uncultured Hyphomicrobiales bacterium | reverse complement strand
ACCACAGCCCCCTTCACATCGATGTCCTTGTAATCGCTGTAGTCCATCCCGTGGGGCTCGATACCGTACCCACAGAAGACAACCTTGCCAGAAACCGTGCCCGTATCCGAGAAGCTGAAGGGCTGGTAATCAATACCCAGTTTCCATGGCATCTTCGTAGGCCGGACCTTGTCGATCGGCACCCCTGGACGCTCCCTTCGAACATCAAAGGTCACGGAGTTTGCGCCATCAAGATCGGCACGGCTGGTAATCGTAAGTGTGTTCCGGAATGTACCATTATCGCCGGCCGGCGTAAGTCCAAGCCGCTCGAAATCCGAGAGGATGTAGGCCGCAGCTCGCTCGATCCCGTCGTTGCCGGGAGCGCGCCCAGCTGTTTCTTCCGATGCCAGCTGTTGCACGGTTGCCTGCAAGCGCTGGGCAGTTTGAGCGGCAACGGGGTGAGAATAAAGTGCTACGGTGAGTGCCGTAACCAGCGAGAGGCGCATGAAGGTCATAACGAGCCCTGTGAATGCCTATGTACTTTTGCAGGTAGTACAAAGTTAACGGACACAGCCCGGCCTATGCATTCAAAGATCCGCTCTCTGGCATCCGACACGCTGGTGTACGGAGTGTCCACGGTTGTTGGGCGGTTCCTGACCTTCCTCCTCACACCGCTGTATACCAACTACCTGACGGCTGGGGAGATTGGTGATGTCGCTGCCATCTATGCGATGATCGCCTTTGTGAACATCCTGTATTCCTTAGGCCTCGAGCCAGCCTTCATGCGCTACTGGGAGCGCGACGATGCCTCCCACAGCAACCATGTGTTTACCGTTGCCTTCGGTACCATCGTGCTAGTGGGAATGGTCGTCTCCACGCTCACCATGGTGTTTGCCGGTCCGATTGCGAACAGCGCCGTTCTTCAGCTGGAAGGTTCGGGAGCGACCATTGTTGCCACAGCCGCCTTGATCCCGTTCTTTGATGCACTGGTACTCATCCCGTTTGCACGGCTGCGGATGCAACGGCAGTCCCGCACGTTTGCCTTGTACCGATTGGCGGCGATTGTTGTCAACGTAGCTCTCAATGCGCTGTTTGTTGTAGCACTGGACCTTCACCTCCAAGGTGTCGTCTGGGCGGGGGTGCTATCGAGTGCAGCAACCTTTGTGTTGTTCATTCCCTCGGTGGTGTCGTCCGTGCGCACGGGTCTGCACGGCGGCTTGCAGCGGGCACGACGCACCCTTTCGGAGTTGCTACAGTTTGGATTACCCACCGTGCCAGCCAGTTTTTCCTCAATCATGGTGCAGGTAGCTGATCGCCCCTTGTTACTGATGCTCACCAGTAGTGCCGTTGTTGGGATGTATCAGACGAACTTTCGGTTAGCCATCCCCTTAATGATGTTCATCACGGTGTTCGAGTATGCGTGGAAGCCATTCTACCTGCAGCACCACACCGATGATGACGCGCAGACGCTCTTTGCCCGAGTACTGATCCTGTTTACGACAGTATGCGGAGCTCTGTTTCTGGCCACAGCACTGGGGATGCCCTATGTGGTCCAACTTCCCTTCATCGGTGGCAGGTTCATTAATCCTGCCTACTGGAGTGGCATGTCCATCATTCCGATTGTGATGTTTGCCTACTTCTTTAATGGCGTCTTCATCAACTTGGCGGCAGGTCTTCACATCACCAAGCGCACGGGTGGTTTGCCAATTGCCACCGGCGCCGCAGCACTTGTTAACGTCGTGGCCACGTACGTCCTGGTTCCGGCACTGGGGATCGATGGCGCGGCGTGGGCGAAGGTGGCTGCCTACATCGTGAGCGTGGTGGTGCTGTGGTGGTTTGTCCAGCGCGTCTATCCCATGCACTACGACTGGATGCGCGTTGTGCTCGTAGTAGGTGCAACGGCGGCGATCTACGGTGCGGTTGTTGGTGTTACACCCGATCCCTTTACAGCAGCAGGTGTAGCCGCACGTGTTGCGGCAGTGCCGGCACTGTTGGGAGTTCTCCTTGCAACCGGAGTATGGAACGTTGGGTGGTTACGGCATTTGCGCCGAAACCCCCGGCCCAATATCAATGCCTAACCATACCCACACCAGGAGCATAAGCGTCCACAGTGCAATGATGGTGATCGAGTACGGAAGCATCAGGGACACAAGGGTTCCGAACCCTGCGTCTTTTTTGTAGCGCTGCATGGCCACGATGATCAGCGGTACGTAGCCCAGCAGTGGAGCAATCATGTTCGTCGAAGAATCCCCGATACGGTAGGCCAGTTGCGTTGCCTCCGGGCTGATTCCCATGAGCATGAACATGGGAATGAACACGGGCGCCATGATCGCCCACTTTGCCGATGCACTAGCCACCAGCAGGTTGATGGTCGCCGCCACAAGAACAAAGGCCGTCAGCAAGAATGGCCCCTCAAGACTGAGGGACTTCAACAAGTTGGCGCCATTGACGGCGATGATAATGCCAAGATTGGACCACTTAAAGTAGAAGATGAACTGGGCCATCACAAACGAAAGAACGATGTAACCGCCCATCGTTGCCATGCCGTCACCAGCCATCGTGGCGAGCTCCTTGTCCGTCTTTGCCGCTCCCGTGACCAATGCGTACACGATTCCGCTTACGAGGAAGAGCAGCATCAGGATCACCACGATACTCTGCTCAAGGGGTTTGAGCGCACCCTCGGCATCGCGCAACACCGCATCGGCAGGGATGGTGATCAAGGCCAAGCCGGCTAGTCCAAGAACGAATGTCAACCCCGCCCATCGCAGTCCTCGCCGCTCTGCGGCCGACAGCTCCTGATCTAAGGTAACATGGCGTACGTGCTCGTCGGACTTCCACGCACCCAGACGTGGCTCCACGATACGCTCGCACACGTAGGTGATGATGATGGTCAGTGCTACGGTGGATGCAATCATGAACCACCAGTTCGATGTCATCTTGATCTCGTAGCCGGGCTGAATGAGTTCGGCCGCAGTCTGAGAGATTCCTACAAGGAGGGGATCGAGCGATGTGACCGACAGGTTTGCACTGAATCCGCCAGACACTCCAGCAAACGTTGCCGACAGTCCGGCCAGTGGGTGTCGACCGACGGCGGCAAAAATCACCGCACCAAGTGGAACGAGAACAACGTATCCAGCATCGGCTACCAAGGACGACTGTACGCCGGTAAACACAAGCGCGGCCGTGAGCAGACTCTTGGGTACAATGAATACTGTCCGCCGCAACATGGCAGTAATGAAGCCACCACGCTCGGCGATGGCAATACCAATCATCGTCACCAGAACCAGTCCAAGCGGTGGAAACTCCGTGAAGTTCTTGACGGCATCAGTGAACATTCGTCGGATGTAGTCCTTGCTCGTGAGGTTTTCCACGGCAATCGTTGCCCCCGTTCCGGGATCAACAACAGTCACGTCGGCTGCCGAGGCCACCCACGAGGCAGCTACCACGAGAACTGCCGCCAAGATGAACAGTGTGATGGGATCAGGAAGCTTACTGCCAATGCGCTCAACGCCATTCAAAAAGCGCATGGCCAGGGAGGGTGCGGGAGTCGTGTCCATGCGACGAATATATTGGTCTGGCCGGTAGATGCATGCTAGGCACACATCGTATATTCGAGCCTATGACGATTCAAAAGCAAATCCAGATCCTGTTGCAGCGCCTCAACGTTGCCTGTGAACAGAACGGTCGCGAACTCGGCGACATGCGAGTATGTCTGGCCACCAAGGAACAGACACCCGAGACGATTCGGGAGGCCATTCATGCCGGCCTGCACCTCTGTGGTGAGAACAAGGCCCAAGAACTCGTGCCGAAGGCTAAGGCCTTGGCCACCGAAGAGGTTGTATGGCATTTCATCGGGCACTTGCAGACCAACAAGGTCAAGGACATCATCGAGATTGTTGATACCGTGCAGAGCGTCGATCGAGTGGCCCTCGTTGAGGAGCTTCAGAAACAGGCTGCGCGTGTCAATCGGCACATCAACGTGTATGTGGAAGTCAACACATCAGGCGAGGAGTCCAAGCATGGCTGTGCGCCCAACGAGGTCAACACCGTGCTGGAGGCAATCAATCAGGCCAGTCGTGTTCACGTGCGTGGTTTCATGACCATGGGTGCCCTTTCGACCGATGAAGCCACCGTGCGTCGTGGATTTGCCTTGCTTCGTACCATCCGCGATCGTGCCATCGAAGAGGGCCGTGTACCAGCATCGGCATTTGAGCTGTCGATGGGCATGTCCAACGACATGGAATGGGCCATCGCCGAAGGATCAACGATGATCCGTGTTGGCAGTGCCATCTTTGGAAGTCGAAGCTAATCACGCACAGGAGGCCTTATGCATGGATTCGAGTTTCTCGATGAGCTCGTCCTGCTCAGCCTTGCTGCCGTTGCCGTCATTCTCCTTTTTCAACGGTTTAAGATTCCACCAATCGTGGGACTGATCACGGCGGGCCTCATCATTGGCCCGAGTGGTCTTGCATTGGTAGCACAGGACGACGTGATCTCGGTGATCAGCGAGATTGGCGTGATCTTGCTGCTCTTTACCATTGGACTGGAGTTCTCGATCGACGACCTGAAGCGTCTGCGCACCATCGTACTCATCGGTGGCCCCTTACAGGTCCTTCTCTCCACGCTTGTTCTCGGTTCCAGTGCCTATGCGGTGGCCCATTGGGTTACACCACAAGGGATCTCGGTGCAGGGGGCTGCCCTCATCGGGATGGCTATGGCACTGAGCTCCACGGCGATCTGCACCAAGGTCCTCAAGGACCGCAGAGAATTGGGCCTGCCCCACGGTCGTGCAGTGATGGGAATTCTGATCTTTCAGGACATCGCCGTAGTGCCATTGATGATTATCACGACGCTGTTGGCACCGGGCGACACCTTATCCAACGCCGACATTGCCATCCAACTCGGTACGATGGTGGGCGTTACCGTGGTGCTCATCTTCGGCCTACGCTACGCCTTACCACGCATTATTCCGTACGTCACTCGCACGGCCACACCGGAGGTGCTGATTCTGGGTGGCCTGGCACTGTGCTTTGGTACGGCCTACGTAACCAGTCTGGCAGGAGTGTCCATGGCTCTTGGAGCCTTCATCGCGGGACTTGCCATTGGGGGTAGCGAGGAGGGACACACCATCGGCCGGGTGCTGCAGCCCATGCGAGATGCGTTTACCAGCGTGTTTTTCCTGTCGATTGGTTTGCTGGTACACATCAGTTGGCAGTGGCTGCCGATGAACATTGTTACTGCACTTGGAATCTTGGTTGCCAATGCCGTGGTGGTGACTCTTGTGTTGATACCACTGCGTGTAAACCCGCGAACGGCAGTAATGGCCGCGGTGATCTTGGCCCAGGTGGGAGAGTTTTCGTTTGTGTTGGCCACGGCAGGAGCGAGTCTTGGCGTGATCTCCGATTTTGATCTGCAAAACCTGATTGTGTCGATCATCATCACCATGGTGGTAACCCCGTTGCTGATCACCTTTGCGCCATGGTTTGCCGAGCGTGCAACTCCTGTCGTGCAGCAGGTGATGCCAGGACAGCTGTGGTTCGACCCACACCGGAATACCGCTGCAGAAGCCATCCACGAAGCCGAGGTTCCACCCACGGTTGTCATCATTGGTGGTGGTGTACTTGGTGCGAACGTGGCTCAGGTACTCAAACGCACCACGATTCCCTACCGAATCATGGAGCTCAACCCGCAGAACGTTGCCCGTTTGCGTCGCGATGGGTGTAACGTGGTCCAGGGTGATCTCTCTGATCAATCCGACCTGGAGCATGCGGGAATCAACTCTGCAACGGTCATCATTGTTGCAGTGAGCGATCATACCGTAATGGCGCATGGTGTGGCAACTGTCCGCAAGCTTCGTCCCGATGCCATGGTCATGGCACGTGTCCGTTATGCGAAGGATGCCGAAGAAATGTCTCGCCGAGGGGCCGACGTGGTGATCACCGAAGAATACGAGTCCAGTATTCACATGTTCGCTGCCGTACTGGAGCATCTTGGTGTGGACCACCAGGTGATCCTAGAGCAGGAGGATCGCATGCGTCAACATCGCTACGGTGCTCTGGCCCGAATTAGTCCCAAGGACTCTGAAAGTCATACTGATGCTTCCTAACCGACCAACCATCGCCGTCATTGGTGCTTCCGGGGCCATGGGGTCGCGTATCGTGCGACGGCTGCTGGATGCCCAATATCGCGTCTGTGCGTTCGACACCAACCCGTTCCCACTGCAGGTGATGCAGGGGGCTGAACCACTCGTCACCGTGTTCACCGATCCCGTAGAGACCTGCCTGGCCGCTGATGTTGTGATCCTTGCCATCCCGTACCAGGCCGAGCAGGACTTTGCCTCGCGTGTGGGCGATGCGCTGCAGAGGAGGATTGTTGTCAGCATGACCAATCCGTTGACGCCCTCACTGGACGACGTGGTTACGCCGCACGATGAGAGTGCCGCTGAACATCTGGCACAGGTCATGCCCCACGCACGCGTGGTTAAGGCGTTGAACTCGATCTCTGTGGCAGCCTTCGATACGCCACTGACCACGAGGCCAGTCTTCGACACCTTTGTGGCGTCGGATGATCGTGAGGCTGCCCGAGTGGTAGAGCGGATCATCACATCAATGGGATTCCGTCCGTGGTA
>CAZBOW010000051.1:5032-6657 GCA_964493635.1 uncultured Hyphomicrobiales bacterium | reverse complement strand
AGCCAGCAGCAACGGCCAGACGGCCAGCATGCCGGTGACCATCCGTCGATAGGAATCCGCCCGTAGGTTTCAAGAAATACGCATTGAAGCAACCCCGTAGTCTCATCCGAGGCTACGGGGTTTTCTTTTGCGTTACCACTCGCGTCGGTCGGCTTCCATGCAGGCGGGGGAGCAGGAGCGGTCCATGCGTTCTTCGCAGATCTCGCAACTGAGGTGCTGTTTGTGACAATCCAGGTTGGCACAGTTGACGTAGCGTTCCGTCGGTGCCGCACAGTGGAAGCAGCGACCAACAATCCGGCGATCATCGGTATGGTTGATTTCCACGGAGATGCGCTCATCAAACACGTAACATGTACCATCCCAGAGAGCCCCCTTCACCTCAGGATCTTTTCCGTAGGAGACAATCCCACCGTCCAATTGATAGACGTTCGCATAGCCACGGTCAAGCATGTAGGCCGTGAGCAGTTCGCACCGGATTCCGCCAGTACAGTAGGTGAGAATGGGCCGATCGCGCAGGTGAGAAAGGTGTTCATCGATCCACGCTGGAAACTCGCGGAAGGATCCGATATCCGGGCGGATTGCACCGCGAAAGTGGCCAAGATCATACTCGTAATCGGTCCGACCGTCAACAACGACAACGTCGTCCCGCTGGAGCATCGCATGGAATTCCCGCGGCGAGAGGTGGGTGCCTGTCCGCTGCGCCGGATCAAGAGGAAGAGCAGTTCGGAATGTGACTAATTCAGGCTTAACGCGGACGCTTAGCCGCTGAAACACGTGCGACGGTACCTCATCAACTTTGAAGACCATCGAGGAGAACCGCGCATCACGCTGAAACCATTCGCGATAGCGGTCACAGTGTTCGCGCGTACCCGACACGGTGCCGTTGATGCCTGTTGGTGCAACCAGAATCCGTCCCCTAAGCCCCAGTTCACCGCAGAGGTCGCGCTGTTCAGTGGCAAGCTGTTCTGGGTTGTCAATCGAGACAAAGTAGTAGTAAAGCAGGACGTGATACACGGCAATCCTTTCACAAGCGTCATGACAGGCTTCAGGACAAAACTACGACCGAGACCTTCAAGGGGCTTTTGTAGATTTGTGAGCAGCAATGATCAGGAAGTACGTGTGGTGAAGGCTCCCATCCTCAGGTGCCAATTGTGCCGTGTCCAGCCCTTGGTCACGGCGGCTCTTGTTGCGATGCTCTCAATCAGTGGCGTACTACGAACACCACTGATGGGACAAGTAACGGACCATCCGTATCGTGCAATGGTGCACGAGGAGCGCCGCCTGTTGCATGAGCGTCTGCAAGGGATGGTGCGAAAAGCCCTGCTGGACCTCCGGCACGACGAGCACGTTCGGAACACGTCGGCACGAGATGCCCTCCGCATGGAGCAGAGTGCGCTGCATCGCGCCTCCGGATACCCGACCGTGGCCGATGGGATACTACAGAGAGTAATCTCGGAAGGCCCATCGTCTCCGTATCTGTCGACGGCATCGATCGAGCGAGGATTACTCGCTCTTCAAGAGAGCAGCTACCAGCAGGCTCACACGTCTCTCTCCATTGGAGCGCAGCAGGCCCGCATGGATCGACGACGTCGAGATGATCGTGCCTATCGTCCGCTGGAGCATCT
>CAZBOW010000051.1:0-4932 GCA_964493635.1 uncultured Hyphomicrobiales bacterium | reverse complement strand
CCCGCATGGATCGACGACGTCGAGATGATCGTGCCTATCGTCCGCTGGAGCATCTCGCCCACTTCTGGGATGGTGTGGCCTTGGCCAACATGGGCACCTATCAAGAAGCCATCGATGCATTTCGAGCCTGCGTCCAAGCCGACACGATCGGACTGTACGCCGATGTGTCATTGCTGATGATTGGTGTCGTCCATGAGCGGAATGGTGCCATTGCCGAGGCTCAACGCGCCTACCGAGATGTTCGCAGCACCTTTGGATGGTCCGCCTCCGCCGTACGTGCTCGTATTCGCGAGGCCCAGCTACTTCTACGGCTTGGTCAACCGGAGCGGTGTCTTGATGTCTTGACCGGTGTTGAGACCCAGATACCCCAGAGTGATACATCGGCGGATCGTCTGGAAGAGGAGGTATCGGTAGTGCGTATCACAGCGCTTGTGGCGCGGGGAATGATGGATCGCACGGTTATGGAGCGGGCGTCAGATTCTTGCACGGCATTCCTTGATCAACGTGGTTCGTCGCCGTACCGCATGCTGGTGTACCTGCAACGGGCATTTGCTGATCTGTCGTTGGATCGGATCGCTGCGGCTGTGGACGGATGCTCTGTTATTCTTGACTCCTTGGCCGACGAGTCGTCAACGGTGCGTCAACAGGCACAGTTGTATCGGGCGATTGGACTTGTGCGGTTGGGCCGTGCTGTTGAAGCACGACAGCTTCTCTTAGATTTGGGGGCACGGTCGGATTATGCCTATCGGGCGCAGGCCTTGCTGGAAGTGGGACAGCTGGCCTATCTCGACGGCAGGTTCGCAGATGCCTCGCAGTCGCTCGAACGCTCCATCCGGGCCTCGGAAGATGCGTCGACAACAATTCGCGCGGAGCTCTTGCTGGGAGCTACCCGCATTGAACAACAGAAATGGGTGGATGCTGCGGCAGCCTACGCTCGGGCGGGGAATCTCGCCGAACAGGCTGATGTAGCCTTTGTGCCGTACCGCGAGCGATACCTGGCCGAGTCGCGATTGAAGCGTGGTATTTGCTTGGTCCAGGCTGGCGATGCCCGACAGTCGATCACTGCACTGACAACGTACCTCGGTAATCATCCAACGGACGGGCAACGCGACGAGGCAACGTTCTGGCTGGCCGAGGCGATGTACCGTGAGAATCTGTTGTCGAATGCAGAGCAACTGTATAGTGAACTGGTCCTCGATCAGACGGCGAGCATCCGACGCGAAGAAGCGATGTATGGCCTTGCATGGACGCAGTTTCGTCGGAAACGGCTCCGCGAGGCCGTTCGCAGCTTCGATCGTTTCGTTCAAACATATCCTACCTCGGTGTACGCCACCGATGCATTGGTCCGTTTGGGTGATGCGCTCTACATCCTCCGGGACTACAGCGCTGCAGCCCAACGGTATCGAGAGGCGTTCGAACGCGGCAGTCGCAGCGAAGCCGGTCAGTATGCCGGGTACCAGTCGGGCAAAGCGCTGTATTTGGCCGGCCGGTTCGAGCCAGCTGTGGCATCGCTGCGACAGTTTGTATCGGGTTCTCCCAAGAGTCGTCTGGCGGACGACGCCCTGTTCCTGATAGGTTGGATCGCCTTTCAACAGCAGCGCGATGCCGAGGCGATCATCGAGTTCCAACGTCTTCTTGAAGCCTATCCGGATGGTGATCACGCCGAGCGCGCACTCTACACCATTGCCGATGCCCAGTACAATCTCGGTAATCATGAAGAGAGCATTTCGACGTACCGACGACTCCTGACGACGTATCCTGCTCATCCTCTGGCCGCAGAGGCAGCTCGGAGCATGCAGGTGGCACTCGTAGGTATGGGCCGCACGGATGAGGCGGTCCGTGTTGCCGACGATCTGATTTCTGCAAATCCCAACTCCCGCGTTGCAGAAGAGTTCGCCTTCAAGAAGGCAGAGATCTTCTACACAGGGGCACAGTACGGGACGGCGGCTGCCGAGCTTCGTGCGTATGTGGCGGCATTTCCGTCCTCCCAGCGGACAGATGAAGCCCTGTTCCTTCTGGCACAGACCTACATCACTATGGATGAGCTGGAGCCGGCACGCGCGGCAGTGGCCGAGTTACGCAAGAAATTCCCTGCCAGTGGATATGTTCCTCGAGCCGTGATGGAGTTGGCCAGCTACCACGAGGAGCATGCACAGGCAGAGATAGCCGACTCATTATATGCCGTAGTGATGACCACCTTCGCCAACGACACGGCACAGGCCTCCCGCGCCGGATTTCAGCGTGCAACCCTCATGCGAATGCGGGGCGACACGGCGCGCGCACTGACGATGTACCTCGATGTTGCTGACCGGTATCCGAGCTCGGAGTATGGAGATCAGTCTCGGTATCAAGTTGCCACGGCATTTCGTCGAGCTGGTAACGTAGAGCAGGCGCAAGTTCAGCTCGGAACACTCGTACGGACAACAAGCAATCAGCTGGTAGCAGCCAACGCGCTCTACGACATTGGTGATATGTTCGCCCGGCAACGACGGTGGCAAGAAGCAGCAGACATGTTCACCAAGGTGCGAGAGGAGTATCCCGGCCGTGAGGACTGGTACACCCTGTCCTTGATTGGTCTGGGTGCCTGCTACGAGCAACTTGATAACCGCTCTGCTGCCTTGGATGTGTATCGGATTGTTCAGGAATTGCATCCCGACGATGACTACGGGAAAACGGCGAGTGCCCGCATTGAGCGCCTCGAGCGACGGGAGCGGAAGCGATGAAGCCGACGAAACCAATGAAGTTGATGAAGTCGATGACAATCGTGATCGCTGCTGCCTGCGTCGCGGCCGCGTGGATTCTAGGAACGTTGCAGAGTTATGCTCAGCAACCGTCGTCGTCTCCCACGGCTCCGAATCAACCCGTTGAGTTACCACAGATCATTATCGAAGGGGCTGCCAGCGTGGACGTTCCAGGCGGAAGCAAGGAAGCTCCGTCGCGGCCACCGAGACTTACATCGGCCATGCTCGATACAATCAATCCGCTCCAGAAGTCGCCGTTGCCGCCGTTGACCGATCACCCGTGGCCACAGTACCGAGATCAACAGGCGTGGTTCCCGGGGTGGGTCGATGCACGCATCGGAACCTATCTTACCCCCGTTCTTCAGGCAGGCTACGCACTGCACGCCGATCGCTACCTGATTGATATCACCGGCGGCCTCGAGGCAAGCAATGGTTGGCAGCCAGGCGCAGAGTACACGTTGGCGAACGTGGCTGTGATGAGCACGTATCTAGCGCCGGAGAAGTTTATCCTGTTCGGTGGTAGTGTCACAACGGCGTCGGTAAAGCTCGATCATCGCAATTACGGGCTGTATGCCGTGGCCAATGCCCCTCGACGCTCCACCCAGCATGTCGGTGCATCCGTACAGACCAAGGGTGCGGTGGATTCGATCGACTTTGACGGCAGTCTGCATTGGTCGACGCGATCCCTTCAGACGTCCGATCAACACCGGACCGCCAGTATTCTCGGCGGCCAGGCTGGGCTTTCGATGCCATGGCTGGGCGGTCGAGCATCGGCCGAGGCAGAGCTCTCGATGCGATCGTTTGGGAGTCGGTCGTATCCGTACGCCTCGATTGCTGCGGCCTATACTGTACCTTGGCTTGATGGCACTGTGTCGGTTCGGGTGGGGCCACAGTGGTTCGAGTCCACGGCGGGTGTCTCTCGGTTCGGTTTGAACGTTGTTGGTGACCTTCGCATGCCGGTGTCGCAGGATTTTTCGGTGGTTGGCACCCTTCGATCGGGATTGCATAGTCGCGATCACGAATCATGGGTTGCCGAGAACCCGTACCTTTCCGACACCCTCCACATCGATGCCTCCTATGAGATTGCTCGCGTGCGTGCCGGCGTCGAGTGGCATCCAACGATGGCTGTTGGTGCCACGCTGTCGATTGAAGCGGGCAGGGTAGACCGCACTCCTGTGTGGGGTAGTTCCGGCGGCGGCACGTTCGACCTCACCTACCTGCCAACAACAACGATTCAGGTTGCCGGTGATGCCCGGTGGATCTTGTCGCTGACCAGCGCACTCACGGTGGATGGTCGGGTTACCTTGGCTACGGTCGACGACTTTGCGCAACAGCCGTACGTCCCGGTGGCTACAATGTCGGTCGGGTACGATCATCAGTGGACGTCGGCCTTTAGGACCAACACCGCCGTTGTGTATGTTGGCGACCGGTGGGCCGATCTTGAACATACGCGCCAGCTTGCAGGCTTTGTGGACCTAAAACTTGATGCTGCCTACGCCGTAACCTCGGTGCTCGACGTAACGCTTCATGGTCGAAACCTTGTTGGCAGCACGATGTTTCTCTGGGAAGGCTACCGTGAGCGAAGCTTTTTCTTGTCGGCCGGAATACTTTGGAGGATGTAGTGATGTCTACAAATGGACCTACGTGGGACGACACCGAATACGCCGACGGTTCTGCGTCGAGTGGATTTAAGTCAGCAGACGCTACGGCGTCGGAGGCCGGCGGGCGTCGTCGTATCCAAACGGACGCCGCACCGGTGCCGGCGGCGGAACGCACGTCCGCCGGGACACGACGCTCCCCAACAGCGATGATTGGCGTCATGGCACTTGCCCTCGTTGTGCTGATTGTTGCCATTGGTGGTAGTATCCTGTACTTCCAGAGCCAACCATCGGCAGAGGACGTTGCCTTCCGTCCGATTGATACCTACACCGAGCCGTCATCTGCAGGGAAGCCAGCATCGGGCGTGATTCCGGATACAACTTCGGTCACGGTGGCGCAACACGACATGGCTTCCTCAGAGCATCAGCCGGCGGCCGTAGCAGCCCTGTATGGAAGCGGTCCGGCGACAGCGCCCACCTCGCAGTCGAAACCGGAGCCGAAACCGGAGCCGAAACCGGAGCCGAAGCCAGCCCGTATCCAATCTCCGACGACCACCACCAGTGACGCTGCCGCCGTATATGTGGTCCAAGTA
>CAZBOW010000050.1:0-7021 GCA_964493635.1 uncultured Hyphomicrobiales bacterium | reverse complement strand
TGAACGTACTGATATGTGGAGAATTACTGATGTATGTAGAAGTAATGCAACACAATGAAATGCAAGGGGATACGTAGATTGTTGGCGTTTGGAGGTATGCGGCGATATGCCGAGATACACCAAAAAACCGTAAGCCAAAACGTAAGCCAAAAATCCCCCGGAAGGGCCATCAATGGGCCGATTCATTCTCCGCAAGGGCCGACCTCGGAAGGACGGCAAGGTCACCCTCACCTTTAGCGGTCACGTGCACGGACACCGAATCTTTGCTGGAACCGGCCTGGCCGTGAAGCCTGCTGATTGGGACGACTTCCGGCAGCAGGTGCGTCGTACCGACACGCACTACGCCCAGATCAATGCGCGGCTACGCGACTTGCAGGCGCGCTTCGATCATGAAGTGGCGTCCCTCGAAGTGGTGGACAAGGCAGCGATCGAACGTCTAAAACGCGAGTTCTCCCGCAAAGGCGATGAGACACCAGAAGAGCCTACATCCAAGGAGATGACCTTCTGGACCGGCTACGACGCCTTTATCAAGACTAAGGCCACCGACCGTGGAGAGCGCACAATTGCCAAGTACAACACCCTACGCACGATCATGAAGGAGTTTGAAGGGGGCTTCGGCAGACTCACGTACGAATCCATGACGCTTGACTTCTACGATGCCTTCAAAAAGTACCTGATCAAGAAGCGAGGTCTCACCAACAACTCCATTGGCAAGTACGTGAGTACCCTCAAAACCTACCTTGGTTGGGCAGAGGACAGGGGAGCCGCCGTGCTTAAGGACTACCGGAAATTCAAGGTCGACGAAGAGGACGTCGAAGTGGTTGCCCTCGCCATGGACGAAGTGCACCGACTCGAGGCATTGGACCTTGACGACCATCCCAGACTTGGGCGCGTCCGGGATCTGTTCCTGTTTGCCTGCTACACCGGAGCTCGGTTTGGAGATATCCAGAAGCTCCACATGGATGACATCCGGGGCAACGCATGGTTCCTGCGCATGGGAAAGACCAGGTCCGAGACTCGCATTCCCCTCATACCGCAGGCCGTTGCCATCGTGAGCCGTTACCGCGGCGATGGTCGCATGCCTAAGATCAGTTCCCAGCGCATGAATGACTACCTCAAGGAGCTGGGCCAGCTTGCTCAGATCACCGAACCGGTGCGTATCGTGCGTTACCAGGGTGCTAAACGCGTCGAGGACAGGGGGCCGAAGTGGCAGTTTCTTTCATCGCACATGGCTCGCAGAACCTTTGTGACGATCTCCCTTGAGCGTGGGATGCGACCGGAGGTCGTAATGAGCGTCACCGGCCATCGCAGCTTCAAGACCATGAAGAAGTACATTGCGCTCACCGAGCAGTCGAAGAGCGAAGCCATGGAGAGTGTGTGGGGGAGGTGAAGAGCTTGACCAGCCAAGACTCTCTGAGTTCAGCACCAGACAGGGGCTAGAGTGGTAATGAAACACCAATGGTGAATGCGAATGGCGTTGCTGGCAATCCATGAGCGGCCACTTGCCAGTAGCACCCAACGTCGACTTGAATCAAGCTCGTGAAGATTAGAGGAACCGATCTCAACCTGAATCCAATCTCAATAAGTGATGCAGATGGTTGAACTTCGCTCGTATACAGGCTGCTAAGGTTGGATAGATAGGTTCCCAGGCAAACAAAGGATAGTCGGGGCCGGATACCCTCGATGTCTGGCACCCCAAGAACACGAAATGGAATGTCGTCGACGTCCAATTCTAGCCGGGCTGCATATTTCTCCGTTGAGTACAGCCCATTTGGCAATAGTGTCGCATGCGACAATAGGTCACCACCAAAGCAATATTGTGGAACGACCATGCTTGCGAACTGCGCAGGTGCACCGTCTGTCGACCACCCTATTTGCGCATTACTGTGGAGCCGGATGCGGCCTAGGTCAGTCTGTTCCAGAGTTACGGTGGAGTAGAGGTCAACTTCTGCAGACAAGATGCCCGCTGCGCTATCCGCGACATGTTGAGTGTATTGCAGCGTCGCCCTTCCTGAGAAGGGCCGTTGAGCCTCGTACCAGGGTGAAACAATGCCACCGCCGAACAGCGTGAAGTTGAGACTGTGCTGCCGAAACCTGGATTGCAAGGATAGCTGCGCGGAGCGACTAAAGTTGGCCACTAAAGCATCTGTTAACCGATAGTCCAGGAGTGAGAACGTGTATGACACTGCTGCTATCCGTGATGAATACCGTGCATCTACCTTGAAATCATACAGTCCAACGTATTCATAGAATCCTGGGAACGCAACACTCAGGTATGACAGTTCGAGTGTTGGTAGTTTTCCAGCAAATGGATGTTGCACCGTCCGAATATCACGCGCATAACTCAGGCCGATTGTTACGGAATCGGTACCCATGGTCATCTCAGACTCTCCCCTCAGCAGCCACTTGTATTCATTGTCAGTTGTTATTCCGAAGCCTCCTCCGAATGTGAGGTTGCTGCCTCGCAGCATCGCTTGCGCTCCGTATCCGTTGTTCTTGCCTTGACTGCGAAACAACCAAGGGAGAATGTGCAGATGAATTGTGCCAATTCTTGCTATGTGAAAACCGGTCCAGTCGATGTTCCCGAACTCTGACGTCCCCTTGGGCGGTACTGTATTTGTTCGGGTGATCGTGGTATCCATGAGAGAGATCGTTTCTAACAGCGCCCCATACTCTGGGTCTAGAGCTACCTGAACAAGTCGATTTCCTAGCTCAATGGTGTCGGCGACGCAGTTTGAATGACCTACGTGTCGTGCGACATCGAGGACTGAGCGCACCAATTTGACATCTGCGTTAGTCGTTACGATGTCGAGTAAAATGTTCGCACGGATCTCGCCTAGTAGCTCCTCCTTAACGGGGAGCCAAAACCAAGTGTTTAAGGGGTCGAAGTACTGCCGGTATCGCAGCCGTTTGATGAATGGAAGGTTCTTTGAGTTGACTAGGTACTGATCTGTCCAGATGAACAGAGTGTCCACTCGATTGATCAAGATGAATCCTTCAAAACCGGGTGCTCCTTTGGTGCGCGGAGCGTACTTAACCAATGATAACTCTGGTGTACAGCTGTCCGTCACGTATGAGAACTCGTAATGCATCAGACCTGTGACGCTTGTCGGTATGGGGTAATCAACTCCTCGAATGATTATGGACGAGTCTGCTAGGTCGAAATCATCATCATAGGTGACAACAGTATCGTCTATGGCCTGACCGCCAAATCTGCGGGTGCTCAGGATCCTTACATCTGATCGTGTAGGCGGACCAGGCTCGTAGACAATGCGGGAGATGGACTCTACGCCAGCTGAGTTCGACTCTCCGTTGTTGTGAATGAACAATTCCTTTAGTGAGTACATCGTGTAATCAAGACAGTCAGGACGTGATCTCAGTGCCCTGCATCTCTGCGCAACTCTTTGTACCAATTGCGTCGCATCTAGGTCTGCCGTCACTAACACTGGCTGGCGCGTTAGCGGAAACAAGTAGACATCAACCTGTCTGCTGCGCCCGCTGACCTCAATGGTATCAGCAACGTATCCTAGAGCCCGGACAATCACCGTACTACGTGCCTCGCGGAGCCTGGCTCGTGCAATTCCCTTGCCGTCTGTATACGCGATCCACCGTTCGTTATCACAGCGTACAGATGCCCCAATCAACGACCGACCTGATACAGCATCAGACACCTCTATGTATAGAGAGTCATGGGCCATGCTGGTTGTCCCGAGTAGCCCAAGTAGCAATGTAGTTATCGCGAATGGTCGCGAGCGCACCATGAATCCGAGCCTCCAGAACTGCTTCTCGTTAGCGACACTAATCACGAGCCAAGTTGGGGTGCAGGAAGGATACACTCACGGCAGAAGGTCCGATGAACTGTGCACTATCGGTTCCTCAGATGAACGTATCGCGGTTGGGGAGAATGGGGATGCGGATGAGTACAATTGAGCAACAACAAGCGACAGCCAGCTGCTGCTTTTCTCAGGGATTCTGCGACCAGAGTGACATGCTATAAGAAAATACAGATAATGTTCTCTTGAGGTCGGCTCTCCTGTCAAACGAAATGCTCAAGGAATCAACATCCGACTTGTAGGTTTCCACAAGAGATACAGCAGCCTGGTATGGATAGTTATTGTTGTAGAGATACTCGATATCATCGACAAGATCCTGAATGTAGTCCGCTTCTGCACCAAGGCCTAGTCCGCTAATGTGTGAGAGCATGTCCGGAATCGTGCTTTCTCCGGAAATTGCTAAACAGATAGAGTCAACTGCATTCCAATCAACGGAGGTTGTAGGGGAAGTGGGATACCCAAACGTGTTGATGAGGCGAGCGTTTGTATAGTTGGCAATTGCTGAGCCCCCCACACTACCCGCGTTTATGACTGCAGACTGTATACAGTCATTGTGCAGCCACCCTATTGAGTCCAATGAAACTGGCTTGGAGCCGGCATATGGCGAATACGCCGGATTGAATGGGTTTGGGCTTCCCGGAGTAACCAGGCCTTCAGTCGCAGCAACAATAGTCGATACTGTAACAGCACCTACGACCGCTCCAACGATTGAACCTGCCGGTCCACCAGCGGCGGATCCAGCGACACTGCCCCCGAGTGCCCCAGCAGCATCTGCTACAACGACCTTCAAAACGCTCACTATATCGTCAAACAGACCTTGAATAACTGGTGATTTGACATTTGTAACCTCTGGTGAGTGCTGACTCATAACCTTTTCCAACTGGTTGCTTAGTTGGGGATGCAGAGTAGAATCAGTGGTTGTCGTTGGACTCCCGCTATTGCTGTTGCAGGCAACTAGACCTAGCAATGCTATGATAATGGAGAAGTTTGCAACAGGGTTCATATGGTACCTCAAGTTGTGGAAATAGAGAATGTATCGGCGCGATAGTGTCGTGTAGGTCTGTTGACTGCCCTGATACACGTGAATTGTCGGCGTACTAACGTGACACCTGGCCTGGTGTAAGCGCTGATCTAATCATCCTCGCCGATGACCACTGTTGTGGCCACAAGCCCGTACTCTGAAATCAGAGTGGCCTGCAAGGTTGGGTCATTGTAGACCTGGTTGATGACAGCCTGGTTTTCAGACACAATGTCGTTGTACAGGGCTTGCGTGTCATGCCCCCCAGCACTCATTGCGTTTATCCAGAGCAGGATAGCTATAATCACTTCCATTCGTTGCCTCTTTCAGAATTAGTGTGGTGTGATCCTCGGTGTTTCGTTGTCCCGCAAGATTATCGGCACCCACAGGCCAGTAACGAGTCAGGGGAATGTCCAAAATGGACCTATGTATATTGAGCATTTACTGGCAGTAAGCTCAGCTGTTTACACATTGGGGCAAGAATGAAAGACCAGAGTCTTGCTTGGGCATACGATGTTGCCCGCACTATGCGACGGAGAGGGTTGCCTTCAGGACAAGCGATGGAGCAAGCGAGTGAACTCGTGGCAAGAATTCTCGAAGTTGGCGTGTCTGGTACATGGATGGATGTGGTGGCTGCTAAAGGAACAGGGGTAGTCCGTCCATCGTCTGCAGCCACCCATAAGCGAATAGACCGTGCACGAGAGTTGCTTGTCCGATCAGCCGGAGGACTCAGTGCCGAGCGAGTCGTTGGGTCTCCTCGATTTCGAGCGAGTGTGCGGGCAACCAACGAGTTGGTGGTTGCAGAGTTGCTGCTCGGCAACGGCGCAAGTGCATCAGCAAGGGTGTCTGCTCAGCACGCAGCTAACCTTAGCAATGACTACGGCAATACTCTTGATGAGATAAAGGCAGTGTCAGTGTTACGTCGAATTGATGCGATGAGTAACCTGCCGCGAATTGTTAAGGAGCATGATAAGCGACTACGTAAACTTGTTGAACGTATGACGCTAGAGAACGAAGCTTGTGCGATCGAGGACCGCGTGCGCACTGCAATGCATTCGTACTCGAGAAGACCCAAAGCAACCAGTAAAGAGCTTGGAATGCTAGTTAAGAGATTGGAAGAGATCGACACAGGGCGGTCACCCACAATCACTCTTGCCCGTTACCGCGTAACGCTCTGGTTGTATAGTCTGCAGGCTCAAGCAATCGATATGATCAGAGTGGGCACAGAAGCAGCATCGTGGCTGGACGACAATCCCAAATATCAATCAATCAGCCACCGCGTGGAGTTTGAAGGTTCGCGCATGAGCGCGTATCTGATCCTCAAGCGTGTTGATGAGGCTGCACGCGTTTGGCCAGTCATTGAGAGTAAGGTCACCTTGGGCGGCGGCAACTGGGTTGGCTTATTGCAGCTCTACTTTCTTGTGTGCATGTCTGGATCTAGGTTCCGAGCAGCCGGAGAAGCCTTGGCATCCTATCTTGAACATTACAAGAGCGGTGGGCCCTTGTGGAGAAGGCAGGTGTGGGTGATATTCCGCGCATACTTCCTGTTGTTGGTTGAAGAGGGCCTCGTTGAGCCAGGAGGTGTCAAAACAGTTCCGCGAGTGTATGCAGGTACAATCCAGAGCTCCTGCTCTGACCTCATCAGAGATAAGCCTGTTTGGAACGCTGGAGTGTTCATCTTTCAGATTATTCAGTGGTTAAGAGCGCATAACTATAGCGCAATGGTAGACGCCACGGATCGACTCCGCCAGTACGCCTCTAGATACCTCAACTCGGACCAAACGGGCAGAACGGGTGTGTTTTTCCGCGCACTAGCAAACCTTTCAATCGTCGACTTCAACGGTGCGGAAGCTCAAGAACATTTCATACGTCTCACTCGGAAAAACACGGCGGCATGGAGCATAGATCGTGACGATGCCGAAATCGTTCCATATGAAGTGCTATGGGGAATTGTGATCAACATCCTAGACAGAAACAAGAACTCGCGGCGGCGGTAGTTTCAACTTGTGTGCTCGATGCCAGTGCGTTGTACCGACGTGCATTACTCTTATCCCGCATGCCGTTGCCATCGTGAGCCTTTACCGAGGTGATAGTCGATCGCAGAACCTTTGTGACGATCTCCCTTGAGCGTGGGATGCGACCGGAGGTCGTAATGAGCGTCACCGGCCAT
>CAZBOW010000049.1:0-7033 GCA_964493635.1 uncultured Hyphomicrobiales bacterium | reverse complement strand
CGATGATCTTCATCGGAATCGGCACCGGCGACGGCGGCATGGCCTGTGGTGTCCAGGTCAGCACAAGATCCTGACGGGCACTCAGCGTATCCGGTACATCAGCGCCTTGCATACCATTAAAGTGCACATGAAGAGGAGCCCCCACAAACAGGGAGGTCTGGTAGGGGGCGATGCCAGCGCTGACGTTACCCTCGAACCCAACGGTGAGTGTGGTATCCGATGGCAGATCGCCGGCCGCGCCAACGAACCGATACAGCGTGGCACCGTTGATGAGTTGCGACGACAGCTCGCGTGGTCCGATCGTGCAGGTTCCAAGGCTGATGGTCTTGCCCGCCCGACCGGCCTGTGTTTCCGCACCGGCAAACACATCCACGTAGGCAGAATCCTGCGTGAGCGTCGACTCCTGGCGCTGCAGGATGATCACCTGCGTTAGCGGTGCATCAAGAATGGCAGAGTGCACGCCGTTAGGGCGCATCGTGGTGTCGGGGCAGTCGCAGGCATCAATCGGCCCGGTGGTTGTTCCACAGGACATCATCATGGCGGCACCGAGTATCGCCCAACAGCAGCCAAATAACCATCGCATCAGGCATCGCATCAGGCATCGCATCAGGCATTCCTGGTTCGTCAAACAAACAACCGGTAAATTTACACGATGATTTACACGATGAATGTACGCAGCATGTATCGAATGGTGATCATCGCCACACTGTGGTTTGTACTGGCCGCTGGTTGTCTGCTGGCGCAGCACAGCGAGGATCGATCGTGGCTTGCCACGGTGGTCAAGCCCAATGTGATGGATGTGAACCTTGTATGGCAGTGGGATGCCGACAGCAGTCGGTTGGTGATCGACGGTGTGCTCGTAGACTGGCAAGACAGCACCGATGCCCGTTTTTCGGGCCATCGATTTCTCAAGACCGTCAGCTGTCTGCCCGAGGGCAGGTTGCGGGCGAACGGCGACTCGATCGTCATCATCCCTGCCGCTGCTACGATGCGTCAGCTGGAGCGGATCGAACAGGTGGGCGTGTATCGTTTACTACTGCCGCTGCAGATGGTTGGTGGTGCGGCCGTGCCAACCAAGCCCGCCGGAACGCTCATTCTGAATGTGATGGCCGGCAAGCTCATCGATCGGAAGTACTCCATCGAGATGACACGCCAGTTCGTGATGGAACTGCCATGAGATTATCGATCCTCGATCAGAGTCCTGTTGTTGGCGGTCAGTCCTCCGCACAGGCCCTTGCCAATACGATGGCCTTGGTAGAAGCAGCTGACGGCTGGGGCTACCATCGCTATTGGTTTTCCGAGCATCACGGCAGCGCATCATTTGCCAGCGCATCGCCGCTGGCAATGATGGCCTATGCTGCAGCACGCACCTCGCGCATCCGACTGGGCAGTGGTGGTGTATTGATGGGTCATGCCCGTCCACTCGAAGTGGCCGAAGCTGCGCGCGTCCTTCATGCATTGGCACCGGGACGTGTCGATCTTGGTATGGGGCGTGCCCCCGGTGGTGATCAGCGGGTGATGCAGGCTTTGGGTTACGACCCACGCTCGGCCATGCAGCGCGTACGCGAGGTATTGGATCTACTGGCCGATGCACGTGTTGCCAGCAACGAAGGTCGTGTGATTGCGGTGCCCGACGGCGTGCCCGCTCCCGAGCCATGGGTTTTAGGAACAAGCCCCGATAGTGCTCAGATGGCTGCAGCCTTAGGGTTGCCGTATGCTGTTGGTGCATTCATCGACCCCACGCACATCGAACCGGCGTTGGCTGCCTACTATCAGCACTTCACACCGTCGGCCTGGTGCAGCGCCCCGACAACCATGCTGGCCACAGTAGTATTCTGTGCCGATACGGAGCAGGACGCCCGACGCATCATGCAGTGTTCGGAAGAATGGTTTGTGCAGAGTTTTCTGCGTGGACAGAACGTACGATTCCCAGCCAGTAGCAGTCGTGGCGAGCCCCTTGCCATCGAGCCGCGAGAGCGCTTCATCAGCGAGATGCGTCGCTCTACGGTGATATGGGGAACAGCGGCATCATGCAAAGAGCAGCTGCACGCAGCACAGCAGCGACTGCAGTGTACAGAGATCGCCGTGGTTACGATTACGGAGCATCACGAGGATCGGATGCGCAGTTACGAGTTGCTTGCGGAGGATGCATGATGTTGGAAGCACTGTGTGTTATTGCCCTGAGTGTTATGATGCATGAGCCCGCTGATACGGCGCTCGTGCGGCTGCACGACTACATTCCTGAACTGTTGACGGACGTGCGCTATGCCACGCCGAACAACTTTACGGGCACGGTGCTGTACGAGAGCGACGTGTTACGGGCTCGGCAGTTTGTGGCCGAAGCCTTGCAGCGCGCGCAAGCCGAGGCACGGCAACGCGGATATCAATTGAAGGTGTTTGATGCCTATCGGCCCTTGCGGGTACAGCATGTGATGTGGAGTATCGTACCCGACGAGCGTTACGTGGCCGATCCGGCCAAGGGGTCGCGCCATAACCGCGGCTGTGCGGTCGACCTCACATTGTGCACTGCTGATGGCACGGAGCTGGACATGGGCACGGGCTACGATGCCTTTGTACCGGAGGCTGCGGCAACGTTCACGGAATTGCCGGCAGAAGTCCTGGCCAATCGCCGATTGCTGCTCGAGATCATGAACAACGCCGGCTTTGATGTTCTACCCACCGAATGGTGGCACTTCGACGCCCGCGGCTGGGAGAACTTCGCGATCCTGGACGAGTGAGCGCTCCCGAGTGGATTCGTGTCCCAGCCGTAAGTATCTGTTCTGCCTTGACATACCCATCAACCGGGGTGCATTCTCGGCTAGACTGAGGGTTTGGGTATGGAACCTTAAAGACGGAGAGCTACGAAAGGCGCCAGCGAGACCGGGTGTCAAGTCTACCTGCACGGTGCAGTGAAGAGCAGATGGTATCACTATCAAAGCCGTCAGCAGTCCATCAAAGAACAAACTAGAGAGTGTCGACGGACGTTGACTTGCTCTTTTGAGGTTCATTTACTATTCTAGTTCGTAAAGTTATTGTCCCGACAACCATGATGATGCACGCGTCACTATTACGGTTCTTTTATCCTCAATTCTCACCAGGAGTTACCCTGTGCGACTCTTCTTGCCAATTGTCCTAGCCGCATCGTTGCTACACGGCTGTTCAGACGGATCCAGCGTCCCGTCAACGACCGGTCCAGTCGGAGAGTCTCCTAAGAACCAACAGTCAATTCTAAGCATTAGTGACAATCTCGACAGCGCTTATACGGCCCATTCGCTGGGCTGCCAGGCGGTGCTGGATTCCATGGTTTCTGGATACATTGACTTTAATGACCCAACATATGGGGGTAACATTAAGATGGTCATCAACACGAAGCTCAGTGCATACTTTGGTCGCGCAGAAAGCGTACTGCACGATTCAGCATGGGTAGCGGACACTGTCGTTCCATTCGACTCAGACACTGTGTCGGACATCTCGGCCACTGGAAAGGACATTCTGCATGACGTTGACTCGTTAATCAATCTGTATGACGCAGGTACAATGACGAAGGCCAGTGTACAGTCTGCACTGTCATATCAGAGAAGCCGTGCAATTGGATTATCGACCTATGATGAACAACGGAAAGTAGGAACGGGGGTCGCAACCGCCCAAAGTTCGATTGACTTCTGGTCTGCCAATGCAGCTCTGTTTGACGATTATACCGGTAACCAGAACAAAATGCGGGATTCAGATAAGCGCATTCTTACTGCCGATAGGGATGGTGCTATCCTTGGCTTTTTTAGTGGCTTGTTTATGGGAGCCTATGCAGGTGGTTGCTACGGATCGATTTATGAAGGTTTGAAGATTGGCTTTGGCTGGTAGTAACTGGCTGCAGCTAAGATGGTGACATCCCAAAACTGCGAGAATCCTAAGAATCCTATGATAAGTATATTCAAAGCTGTGGATGAGTGTTATAACAACATGTACAGCGCGCGACTTAAAGGCGTTATCTTTTCCGTTGCTACTTTCAATGCACTTGCAATACTGATATCGTTGACTTACTCCGATGAGGGCTTGGCTAGCTATGACCCAGTTAAGTGGATCGTAGTAGGCGCACTCACGGGCTTGTTTATATTCGAAGTCAGAAAGTCGAGAAATGAAAAGAGGCAGCTGCCTTCATCCTGACTGGCCACGTTGTAAAGATTACGAACCCCTTTGTGCCTAATAGCGGAGCGCGTGGCTATGCTCCGGCAAAGCCATGCGACGTCCGCGGGTGGGAGAACTTCGCGATCCTGGACGAGTGAGCGCTCCCGAGTGGATTCGTGTCCCAGCCGTAAGTATCTGTTCTGCCTTGACATACCCATCGAATCGACGTCGCCAAAAAATCGTGTTTCCGGCGTGGTACTGGGCGCACAACACTTACAACGGAATCTTGAGGACCGTCGCATAGTCATCGTCCTGGCAAAAGACGTGAAGCATGTCATCCTGTATGTGGAATGGTTGCAGTCCCGCCCGAGGTGTGCGAGCAGGTGCGCTGTACCATTTGATGTACTCGAGCTTGCCTGAGTCGACGCTGTAGGCGTGAAGGGCCAGTGCATACGGCGTAGTATCCGGATATGGGAATTCCCATCGTGGAGTGATCGCATAGAAGAGTCCACGATCACGATCGACAAGAAAGTATGGCGAGCCAAAGCCAAAACGGAGACTAGGGGCAGCCGTTGCTGCACTGCAGACGAGAGCCAGCGACCCTACCGCACGCAGAGGTGTGAACCGCTTCTCGGTGGTGTCGAACATTCCGAAGACGTTGTTGGCGTCGCTGCTGATGAGCAGTTTCCGGTTTATGATCGCCGAAACGTTCGTGATGGTCCTGTGGTATTCGAAGTTGAAGGAAGAATCACCACCTGCGAGCATTAGGCCTGTAATGAGCGGATGTTCGCCCGTAGCATCTGCATAGCCAGCAACAAACAGTGAGTCCGGATTGGTAGTGGTATAGGCATAGCCGCAGCCAAAGACGGAAACATCGTCAAGACGCTGTGGCGCATTCATGCGCAACCCAATAATCGTCTCGTAGGCCGTATCCGCTCTGCTGCGACCCGGGATGGGTTGGATATGATCTTCCCACCGCGCAACGCGGCCTTCAAGTGTGGTGCCTTGCTGAGTTTGGCCGGCATCATGAGTTGTAGTCGTGTCGGGCTCTAGGGACATTTGGGAAACACACAGCACAATGCGCTGGTTGTCAAGATCAGGAACATATCCTCCGTGAAGACTGGTCATCTCGACACCTGCCCTTTCCAATGCTTCCCACTCTGCCGCTACTTCACTGGTCTTGTACTGGTTGCGCACCGACAGTGGAATTTGCGAGGTATGTATGATGCGGTCCTGGCGCCAATCGATGATCATCATGCGTTCCCGCAGTCGATCGTAAGCCAGCATGAGCGAGTCGTTCAGTGATTGCAGCGTTGGTGCTATCGTAAACGTATCCAGGCACGAGAGTCGCTGAGCACTAAACATGCTGTCTGGCGGAGTTCCCATCACATTGGTCACATGGCGTTCTATCAAGTTCGTGAGTTCATCGATATCTCTTCCCGTTAGTGCGTCCAGTACCAGTGCCGTGCCATTGGGCGCCATCACAATGGCTGCAGGAACGCTCACTCCCTTGGTCATGATCCGCATAGTTTCAGGAAGGCTGTCACGTAGCGAAATCCCCAGCTTCTCAGCAAGAAATCTGGCATCGTGCTTCCGTGCGTTTGGCAAGGTGATGGTAGAAACGATCGTGCCTTCGATACCCTGCTTCTCGAAGATCATGCCGAGGATCCTCTGTACGTTCGTCATCGAGACGTCGCAGGCGCTGCGACAACCCTCTACGCTGGCTACATACATGATGTGCGTCGTATCGGAGTGTGCGCGTACCGAGCTAACGCCCAAAAGTAGGCACGCACACAGGATCGCGGAAAAAGGCAGGGAAGAGGGCTGGGAGAAGACGGCCCAGCATAGGGAATTGACCTTGCGTGCTTTCATGAGAGGTCTTTCTTGGGGTCGGTGTAAAACATTTTGATAGAGTCGATAGGTCCTAGCAATCACGCATTAGTACCTCATCGCGATGAGGTACTAATGCACCAAATCCCTAACTCACTGGAGTCAGTCAATCGACTCAGTCAATCGACTCTATCCATGCCTCAATGTCTTCTAGCGATGTGACCCACGACGTGTTGGATGTCTCCACGATGTGGTACGTAACGCTAGTGCCATAAGGGTCACTCGTTGCACCCGTGTACTTCACATCGACGTATCCCTTCTTGATTGATGGGAACCATACGGCATAACGTGCAATTGAGCTACCTGAAGCGGCGGATAGCGAAGAAGCGCCAGGGCCGGGTTGAACACGAATGGTTGCGCAGTGCTGATCGTAGGGCCAATTGCATCTGAATCCAACCTCATGCCCTGCGGCATCTTTCAAACTCTCATAAACACCATTGAGATGTTTCTCGTAACCCGGCTTATGTGCTGCCGTCTGGGCATGGGCGCCCACCGCACTCCCTACAATCAATGTGGCTCCAAGAGCCATGATGAGATTTCGCATACGACCTCCAAAGGAAAAACTAGTGTTGACTAATGTGTCAACGTGGAAGCAACGTAAGGACCTGTCAATGTGCTGCAAGTAACCGAAACCACCCATTTGTTACATGCTAACAACAGCCCAAAAACAAACATTTTCAGGGGCTGAGGTGATGTCGTAAGTAAGGTGAAAAGCCACGAGAGGCCTCAAAAGGCGCTTCTAGTCGTGGATGATGTAACGAATGGACGTGAGGTGCACGGGCAAAAAGTCCGATTTGTTACATAGGTGGAAAGGACGACGCCGGGAAAAGGTTTTCCCGGCGTCGTCCCCGGCGTGGTGCCAGGCACTCTTCTCTTTGCGCTCCCGAGTGGATTCGAACCACTGACTTCCAGCTTCGGAGGCTGGCGTTCTATCCAGCTGAACTACGGGAGCGAATCGGCAATTTACGAGCAATCGGGAAATTATTCGCAGCGCATCCGTGCCCAGTACAGGCCGTCGGTG
>CAZBOW010000048.1:0-7083 GCA_964493635.1 uncultured Hyphomicrobiales bacterium | reverse complement strand
CCACGTTCATCCATGCGTGCCTTGAACTCTTGGTGGTACACCTCTTCGAAGATGTCTTTGAAACGTCCATCGTATTGCTTCAGGATGGTGTTTTTTGTTGACAAGTACAAGGGCCACCCCTTCGACAGCGCCTGGTTGAATGATGCCCGGGCAAATCCTCGGATCGACGCATCGGTGTTGTACATGGCCATGGCAACACCGTCGTCATGGAAGGTGTGTACATCGAAGCTCTGAACTGGCCCACCATCATCGGGGGTAAAGCTGATGCGTAGTGTACCAGGCCCGTGTGTTCGAAAGTCCGTTGCCCGATACTGATCACCGTGCGCGTGACGCCCAATGCAGATAGGTGCGGTCCAATTTGGTACCAGGCGTGGTACGTTCTTACATACGATAGGTTCTCGAAACACGGTTCCGTCAAGGATGTTGCGAATCGTGCCGTTCGGCGACCGCCACATCTTTTTCAAACCAAACTCGCGCACTCTGGCTTCGTCCGGTGTAATGGTCGCGCATTTCACTCCAACCCTGTGCTCCAAGATTGCCTCTGCTGCCGCAACGGTCACGTCGTCGTTGGTGGCGTCTCGGTTTTCAATGCCAAGGTCGAAGTATCGTAGGTCGATGTCCAGGTACGGCAGGATGAGTCGGTGCTTGATCTCCGACCAGATAATGCGTGTCATTTCGTCGCCATCGAGCTCAACAACAGGATGGCGTACGGGAATCTTGTTCATGGCTGTCATGGTCCGAAGGGTGTGTCAAAAGTTGGCTACAACATTAGGGAAAGCTGGTGATATCCGGGAGGTTTCGTAGATTTGTTCACTCCGCGGAGGTGGCGAAATTGGCAGACGCACCATCTTGAGGGGGTGGCGCCCGCAAGGGCGTAGGGGTTCAAGTCCCCTCCTCCGCACGCGATGAACGAACGGACCAGAGATGGTTCGTTCGTTTTTTTTTGCGCCATCAAACTATTTTTTTCGCACAGTTGATGTAACAAAACGCTTCTTCTTAAGCATCAGAAATTAATGAATTCACTGTCTCGATGTTGATTTTACAGGCACTTAGTGCGTTTTGATGAGAATTACTAGAGGACATAGGCGTTGTAACAAACGGGTACCTCAGGATACTCACCTCGAGACACCCCCCCTTTAGATTCGCTAGTGGAGACAGAAGGCCCACTGATCTCCGGATCATGACAACAGAGGAAACACTGTTTTTAACAATCCACCACAATGAAAGAGGCCACAGTATGAACCACATCACACGCAGAGCGCTTGTGGCATTCAACGTCCCAGCTCGCATCGCCGCAGCTCTCCTCCTCGTGGCAGGTACGCTAGCCGTCCCTGCCTTGGCTGGCGACCACAGCTCCACGCAGCGGACCGCCATGCAGCCACGGATTGTCCAGTTTGCCTATCCAGAGGGCTCTGCCATGGCCTACGGTCTGGAGATATCGGAAGATCGTGACGGCGATGGCATCTACGACACGCGCTTCGTTCGCGAACATGACGGACGATGGACCGTCAACTGCTGGCCGAAGGCCTGCGATCGGCAGATCGTGCGCCAGATGCCAGTGCTCTCGGTTCACCACGACTTCGTAGCCGTATATCATGAGACCCACGGCATCTACGTCTGGGAGCTCCGCGAGTACGATCGGACCGACGCACGCGACCCAATTGCCATCCTTTGCCGGTCCGACAAGGACACGTATACCTACACCACACCCCAACTCGGACTTGCTCCACAGCAACTCCTTACGGAGCATCAACAACCCAACCGTAGCCAGAATCCCGTACAGGCTGCTCTGCAAGGGTCGATGCTGACGCTTACCTACGACGCACCAAGCACATCGCGCTCGCTTCTGTCCATTATGAACCTTCGCGGACGCGCCCTCACACGAAAAGCCTTCACTCCATCATCGCAACCCGAATCCGACCAACGCACACACGTCACCATCTCGGTCGATGGCCTGCCGAAGGGCACGCACGCCGTATGGGTGGCCGATGAAACAAGCATCCATGCCACGCAGTTTACACTGCGTTAACTCCCATCCCCTCCCACCAGGGCGGCCTTCCCAGCCGCACGAACGCCATGTGACGCTGCTCCTTCCATTGCAGGAGCAGCGTCGCAATCGGCGTTAGCAAAAACAATGCGACCATGCGGCCGTGCAGCACGTTGCGCAATCCCCGAATGGGAGCCTGGAGTCGGAATCACCAAACCGTGCCCCCAGCCCCATGCATACACCTCGCGAACGGATGCACGTTGGCTTTGTGATCGGGTTCGCAGGAACTGCTCGATGATGTCGGCTACCTTCCGAACGAAGAGCTCATCATGCACGAGCTGTCCACGAGCAAAACGGTCCATCGGAACAAACAGGGACGCCACGTAGCCGTCGAACGTGTTCCCCGGAACACTACCGGGATTGACGACGTCCGTTTCCGAATCGCTGTTCAAGTTCCACGTGTCATAAATGGAGGGTTCGGTAAGGGGCTCGTCCGACACGACATGAATGGTCATATACGGTGCATAGGCCAGCATCGAACAGGCTTGTGCCTGCAACTCCGGGAGGTCCTCCACCAGATGAGGAACCTGAAACTTCGGTCCCGCCATAATGATTGCTCGTGCACGAAAACGCACTACCCTGCCCTCCTGGTCGACGCAATCGGCTTCCGCAAAGCGTGCATGCTGACGGACACGAACACAGACATGTCCAGCACGAACATCTCCGAGTCTGCTAGCTACAGCCGCCGTGACTACGCCCGGACCTCCGGGAATGGTATAGCGCTGCAATCCGAAGGACGTACCAAACTCACTGGCATAGAAATTCTGCAGGCAGTACACATTGGTACTACTCAGCAGGGCGCCCAGCGATGAGCGTGAGTAAGCATTCAAAATCGTCATCAACGTCGGCGATCCAAAAGACTTCACCCACGATTCCGCCGGTTGATCCAAGGCGGCTTGCCACGGCTCCAGCGTCTCCGGCAACGGGTAGGGCGGCAGACGGTCGCCAAGGGCCAACAGTTGATCGCGAAATCGTTTCATCCCCTCTCGATCGGCTCGATCGGCGATCACGGTGTCCAAAACGGCATCTGTCCAGAGATCTCTGACTACCGTACCGCGGCCGACGTCATAGGCATCCTCTGGGCAGTCCACGGGAGTGATGTCCGCTTTGTCCAGCAACAGCTGAAGCTCGGGGGTTGTATCCACAAAATACACGCTGCCTAACGGTGCCAAGCCCCCTGCCAACGATGCACTCTGAGCTGCTCCACCGGGCTTGACATCGTTCTCAACAACGGTAGGGCTGCGCCCCTGCTGTTCCAACCAAGCCGCTGCGGCCAGACCCGACACACCAGCACCCACCACGAGAACATCAACCTCTTCGGTATGATCCGGCGTGGGCACGAGCTGTCGATCTCTTAGAAAGCGGTGGGCTGTGGCGAACTGGGGAGTTGCCGTTTGAATGCGTCCAGCAGAGCGCTGTTCAATGCGCGGCGGACGCCCGCAGGCCGCGAGTCCTAACGCGTAGGTCGCGCCACTGGCCCCTAGAACCAATCGGATGAAATTTCGGCGGCTGCTCACAAGGTGTTAGGCTATCGAACAACCGTCAGTGGTAGATGATGGCTCACGCCGTTGACGACCACATTGCAAATGAGAGCACCGCTTACCGTTGGTAGAATCGGGATCGAGACCTGTCCTGGCTGGACGGTCCCTCGGTAGGCCACTTCCAGTTTACGACCTGTACTCGTGTACAGCTCGATCTCCACAAAAGCCGGAGACAACTGCTGCCATTCTACCACGACGGACCCTGATGTGGGATTGGGATACAATCGAACGCTAACCTCACGCCGGCCGTCGTAGGCATCCTGCACCGTGGTCGGTTTTTGGAGTACTCCAAGGGGCAGAATGCCCTCATCGAAAACGGCCTCGGTTACCGATGGCGACCCTCCAAACCACGTTTCGAGCACGTCGGCGTAGACGCGTCGATAGTCGTACTGCCAGCGTACGTCGCCATTAGCATCAAGGTTGGTCAGGTCCGGACTGTTGCCGTACACACCGGCGCGCACGGCATTGCCAAACACGAACTGGACACTTGCCGTGCCGTGATCGGTACCGCGGCTGCCGTTTTCATAGGGCCGGCGTCCGAATTCCGAGACGGTCATCCCCACAACGCGATCAGCAAACCCTTGGGCAATGGCATCGTTCATGAACTGACCGATACCCTTGCTGAGCGTCTCGAGCAAGTACGGGTGTAGGCCCGTCAGGTCCTCGTTTTGCTGTTGCACGTGCGTGTCGAACCCGCCCATGTACACTAAGAAGACCTTTGTCTTTAACCCGCCGGAAATCAGTCGGGCGACGAGTTTCATCTGTTGGACGAATCCATTATCCGTGTACGAGATTGCATTTTTTCCTTTGTCGAAGGCCTGCTTGACGACGGTAGAGTACCGGTCCGACTGTTCAGCAATGAGACGGATGAAGTTGTACTCCTGACCGTATCGCGTGGCATCGGACATCGGCTCGAGATCGGGAGACAATCCCTGACCCAATTCAAAGAACTTTTGCGGATCGGTCAGTGCAATGCCCACATCACCTTTCGGACTTTGCAGCAGCATGGAAAGCGTCCCGCCGATCTGCACGGCGGTGGGGTCGGAGGGAAGCTGCTCCGGAAATCCTGGGAGTGTCTCGGCCCAGTACCGACCAAGCCAACCGTCCACCAGACGCTTGTTCGGGTCGGTGGTATTAAATCCGCTTAACCAGATATCTGTCGAGCGAAAGTGCGACAGGCTCGGGTTCTCGTAGCCGACACCCTGGATGATTGCAAGGCGTCCGTCCTCGAACATCGACTTCAGATTATACGACCCTTCAGGGGCAAGGGCAGGATGGAAATGCACGCGCGACAGAACCGACACCGCGTCGGCCTTCTGGACGGCAATCTCCGGACGTATCCGGTAGTACTCCGGATCTTCGACAGGGATAATGGTATTCAAACCATCATTTCCACCGAAGAGCTGCACCACAATGAGGATGCGGTCGTCGTCCTGGGACTCAGGCTGCATCAGCTCTAGGGGCGAAAATGCTTTGAGCGGGATCCCGCCCAGAATCTGAGTGCCAAGCGAAGCTGCCGCCGTCGATGCAAGGAAGGAACGCCGTTTCATACTGCCATCCTGTTGATCTGAGGGGTTGTCGTAAGGAAGATGGGAAGCGTTAGCATAGCTGAAAATCAGGTGCTTTGGAGATCGTGATCAGCAAGTCGCGTGTGCGTTTGGCCGCGGATGCTTCGTCCTGGAGGATCACCGGCCAATCGTAGTCTGGTGCATTCTGCAAGAGTGACTGCAGGTAATACGTAAATCGATCCTCGGACACCTGCACCGGTAGGAGGAGCTGCAGCACTCCCCGCACAAACGTGTCGGCAGCGGTATGACCGTCGATGGATCGGATCCACTCTGCGAGGTGTCCATCCGACATCCCCTGGATCATCGTGCGAGCAAACTCCCTGCGAACCGGATACGTGTTTGTACTCATCCACGCACGATATCCCGGCCAACCAGCCACCGTTGGAGGGTCCATGACGGCCTGATCCATCCGTGTGGCCCACGTGGACAGTCCGGTGGTTGTAAGGCCAAGCTGTCGCAGCAGACCAGCGATGTACTCCATGGGCGTTTTGATCTGGACACCGCGAAGCTGAGGATCGAAAAAGTGTGCACTCGAGAATAGCGCTGCGAACATGGGGCGCATCTCAAAGTTGGACGCCTTGAGCACGTCACCGAGAGCAGCGACCATTGTTGGATCGACGTCCGTGGGCGAACTGTAGACAAAGTATCGATACGCCTTTTCAGCCAAGAACCGTGCAACGGCGTCGGATCGGACGTCGACGATGATCTCAATCATTCGCAGGACTTCTTCGTTCCGTACCTGGTAGGCGGTATTGTTGTCCTCCGTCCGTGCGGCAATCGTTTGACCAAGAAACTGTTTGGCTCCGGTATCATGCGCCGCAGCATCGAACCACGTTACGTATCGATCGTTTGGGGCTGGCTCATCCGAGAATCGTTGTGCGCGCCACCCTGTTAGGATCCGAGCCCCCTCCTTAACGTCGCCTTCGGTGTACCACCCAAGACCTGTCAGGTAGAGTTCCATCAGTTCACGGGCGTAGTTCTCATTCGGGGCACCCTTGGTGTTGTACGTGCCACCAAGGTAGTACAGCATGGCGGGATCCAGCGTGATTTCCAATGCGAGCGTACGAATATCACCAAGGCGATGCTGCCGCAGTTTCTTCAGCTGCCGGTAGAGCATCTGTGGCACAGAGTACGTGTTATCGAAGCTGAACTCGGTGCTCCAATGTTGACTCCAGAAGAGTGTCAACTTCTCGACAGACGACGCATCGGCTGTCATGAGATTCAACCACCAGGAACCCAAGGCAGCCATGTTTGTCTGCCACGAGCGTTCAATGGCCGCACGTGTTTGAAGGTCCGCTCCGCGCGGGTTTTCCGTCCAGACATCCACCCAACCTCCGGGAGAGTCTGGCTGTGGCTCCAAGCCGGATCCGAGCAGCTCGTCGACCACCTCGGCAGCCTGCCGTCCCACGTGACGTGTTGCCTGCTGCGTTGTAGCAGCAAAACTTATTCTGCGATACAGATGCAGCACGTCGTCGAGCGTAAGGGGCTGTGTATAAGGTTCCAACCCCGCATCAACCTTGAGCACGTGGGCATCGCGCGCGGCAGCGCTGGAGGAACGTGTCCCCCATCCAAAGAGCTGCTGTAAGGCGTCGCGTCGATCCATACCAACCTCCAATTCCTACCGTAGCGGTGTTGTGATCGTTAGAGATACCGTCCGACAGTAAAAACGACCCTCGGGGAGAGCGTTGTCGTATTGCAATGATCCAGGGCCAACACCACGAACGTCGTCGATGACAAGCTGTGGTGCGATCTGACGAGCCAATTGCTCCACGGACCGTGCACGTTGTTCGGAGAGCTCAACGTTATGGTCCAGTTCACCCAAACGATCCGTTGAGCCGATGATGCGCGCCCGACTACCCTCGGCTACGGCCGAAGAGATCACGTTCTTCATCATCACCGCATTTGGACCAGTGATGGCCGCATCATC
>CAZBOW010000047.1:4233-7807 GCA_964493635.1 uncultured Hyphomicrobiales bacterium | reverse complement strand
TATCGATGTCGCTGTGGCTTCAAGGCAGGTGTCGGCACAGGCTTCTGGAATGATGTAAGGGGGCTCGGGGCCTTGGGGGAGGTACTGAGCGTTAGAACCAATGCCTTGCCCGACGTCTTCTTGCCACGATCACCCCGATAGCGATTCAACCAGGATGCGTAGGCAGGCGACGTGCAGTTCGACACCCCTTGATCGCCAAGGCGAATCTCATAGCCAGCGATGTAGTCGTCGGCTGTAATGATCGGTGTTGCAATCACCTGATCAAGGAAGCCCGATCGCACTTCGATGTTCGGCAGTCGGAACGGATTGTACCAGTTCACGATCTCACATTTTTCACGCAGGACAATACTTGGCAAGCACGCATCGACCAGCGTGATGATGAACTCGTCCTGATCACTGCCCGCTTGGGCATCATTCCCGGGTGCAGGCAACAGTCGTCGGTCCACGCGCAGCGATAGTTTCCCCAAGTCGAGAACATCTGGCACATTGAGGACAAACGGAACGTTTGCCCGCACGAACCCCGTGTCGGCCTCACTGCGGAGAGTCACGATGTCCAACGACGCTGAATCCGAAGCCGTGGCAGCATCCACACCAGCGAAGGCGCCCGAAGAATCAATGATGGTTACCATTGAACCACGCACATACAGCGACACGCCGGGCAAGCACGTTGAACAACCGGTGATCCACGCACCACCGACTAGTAGAAGAAGGACTATCGATACTCGAACAGATTTCATTGCGTGATCCATGTGGGGACAGTGATGGCTGTAGCGGCAAACCCCTCGATGGCAAAGCTCTCACACATTGCCCGGTCGAACATGTTTGCCGTTGCGGGGAAAATGTAGACGGGTCGCAGCAATCGGCCCTGATCGCGAAGGCTACTCCATGCGTCATAAAAGCCCCGCGGCGTTGCGTGCCATGCTCCAGAGTTGTAATCCTGCACAAACTGATCGTCCAGTCCGGAACCACTCGACCCTACCGTTATCACCAGCATGGCTTCATGAGTATTCGCAGTGTTTCGGGCGTTGACCAACATCTGTCGGACAACTTCATGAACATCAACAACGGCCCGCACCGAGGAGATCTCTGGCGCATCCCGGACAAACAATGCCAGCTTCCTGCGTGTATCGGCCGTTTTCAGCACAGACGCATCCAAGATGAGAGAATCTCGGCTCCGACCACGCTCTGAGATCAAGGACAGCACAACAGAACCATAGTCCTGTGGGAGTGCGGCAAGCACAGAGTCGAGTGCCTCGGGAGGCGGTGGCGACAGCACCACCAAGGCCACGCGCAGGCTTTTCTCGGACTCGGGCATTGCGTCGATGACGAACGCCCCGACGATTGCGCCCACAATTGCTACAACGATTGCTACCGCGATCGCCGCGGCTAAGAGAACGCGCGAGCGCCTGCCTGTCGATACCGAGACGGTTGGTTTATCGGGGGCGCGCTGAATATGTTGCCGGAGCTCTTCGACCATGGTTGATAGATCATGGGCAAGCTCTGGACTCCACGCTGAAGGACGCCGCTCGATCACCCCTGATAGTCTGCTCAGCAAGGTCATCATCGCTGTGACGCTTGCCAAATGCTCGACATCCATTGTTGACGGTTGCGTATGCTCGGTGCCCACGGGCTGGTGCGACAGATGATTTCGAGCACGCCTCAGGTCCTCAACAGCATTATAGAGTTTTTTGCGTTGCGGATGCTTGAATAACTCCGACTCGGCATTGCGAATCCCGAGATACTCGAACCACTGTAATCGCTCTTGAGAAAGCTGATCGTCTTGCCGCGTGAACAGCAGTCGCGAAAACAGATCCGTCAGGCCAGACAAGTCCAGGCGTGCAACGTCCTGCGTTGTTCGCACGTCGAGCTTTGGGGACTTAATGTGTACAACCTGTCCCAACAGTGTGTCAGCACCGTTGGGGAATGCAGCCGTGAGTGATTCCACAAGAAATCGTGCTGCGAGTGCTCCGGTTTGTTGGAGGTATTCATAGGATTTTTCCCGCATGATGCGAACATAGTCAGGAAGCGTATTTTGTGAATTACGACACCTGTGCATTGAATCAAGCTCGTGAACTACGATGCATCTTCTATCCTTCGTTGGTACGGCAGATGGGCACCTCGCGCCCGAGGGGTCCGGACCCATTCTTACGGCCGTTCGTGAACTGGCACCCACATCCGTAACACTTATCGTGACCGAGGGAAACGGCATCGAGCATGACTACGCGGCGATGTCGACGCTGGTTAAAAAAGCGATTCTGCAGGTCAATCCGGAGATTTCTGTCGGACGTCGATTTATCGAACTCACGGACCCGACGGATCATAACGAGATTTACTACCAGCTCCGCGATCTTACACAGGCGCTAGCAAAACGACACCCGAAGATGACGGCAGCAATTTCATCGGGAACACCGTCGATGCAGGTCTGCTGGATCCTGCTTGCCGAGTCGGGCGAAGCACCATTATCCCTGGTCCGAACAGCGGAGCCGCGATTTGGACGGCCACCGGTTCAGCCGGTGCGCTTGGACGTTGGCTTGCCGCGCATCCAGGCAATGGCGCGGCTGGAACAAGAAAATGCCGCACTCCTGGATCTGGCCATTCCTACGGTTACGGTACATGTGCAGCGTGGACTGGTGCTCTTCAACGACGAGATCATTCCGCTCTCCCCACGCATGTTCAGTTACTATCGGTACTTCCTCGAGCGGGCTCGCCAAGCGCGTCGGTCGCCCGCGTATCTGGAGGTACGCGGGGTATTTGTCAGTGGATCGTTCACCCAGGCCATTGTGGAGTACCATACCGAGTCCTTCCCCGAAAAGGAAGACCTTGAGATCGCACGCCTACAGAAAGGCCTCTACGAGATCCAAGCATCGGCCTTCCGTTCGACCGTTACGAAACTCAATGATCGCATTCGGAAGCATGTCCCGGACCAGCGTCTGCATCAACATTTAATTGTTCAGGCGATTGGGCCCAAGAGTGCGCGGCAATACTACGTAGGGCTGAACGCCGATAAGATTACCGTCAAAGCCCGCCCATGAAAACCCGCCCATGAAAACCATCAAGAGTTTCCACATCATTTCCATTCCGTGATTGCATTGTAACAACGACGTATTGCGTCGGTTGTCCGCTGAACTTTGAGGTAGAACAATGTTCCACCGTTCAGAGATGCAGCTATGCACAACCGCTACGCCTGTCGCACTATTTCCGCACTCTCGGCCGTTCTGCTGATCCTCACCGGCCTGTCTGCGTTGGGTCAAGGATCGCCGTTCCCCGTTACGCTCCAGTTGGATGCCCGCTCGGGTGACGTTGTTGTAACGCCCCCTACCAACCCCGCAGCACGATACCGGATCACGGTGGAGGGCACGTACTCGCAGTGGCCACAGTTCACCGATTGCCGCGGTGTAGATGCCGTGTGGGTGTACGATGTGCCACAGGAGGAGATTGATGCCTTCCGCTGGCCTCCTCGCGAACTGCTTGGCCGGACCTTCGTTGAGATCCCCCACTGGGTAGGAGATACAACGGAGTATGTGTTTCCACCCCGAGGCAGTGGCCCACCACCGCTGTTTGAGATCAGCTTTCG
>CAZBOW010000047.1:0-4133 GCA_964493635.1 uncultured Hyphomicrobiales bacterium | reverse complement strand
CCGTATCGCGGCTGCAGGCCGTCAAGAACACCCTGCACACCTTCCTTGGCTACCTGCAGCCCGAGGACAGTGTGTTTTTGATGTCGTTCTCCGAACAGGTCTGGTTGGATCGTACCTGGACCACGGACACTGGAGCTATCGGACGTGCCGTAGATGCACTGGTTACCTTGGGCGGCACTGCCCTGCACCAGGCGATGATCAATGCAATCGAAAAGGTTCAGGTACACCAGCGCCCGAACCGCATCCTGATTGCACTGACAGACGGCCTGAACAATCGCGCGCCTAATAGCGAGGATCCCGTGCAGCGGGCCATCCGTGCAGCGAACATTCCCGTCTACCTTGTGGCATTGGGCTTTACCAATACAGCCGAGGAACAGCTGGGCTTGGCGGCCATGCAACGCTTTGTTGCAGCGGCACCGCGCGGGAAGCTCTATGTTGCCCAGACCGGCGATGAACTGCAGGCCATTTACACCGAGCTGGCAACAACGATTGAAACCGAGGACTGCTGCGAACTCTACTTCAGGATTCCACCGTGCGACCGCGGGCAGACCAAGCGAGCACTGAAGCTGGTGTACGTCGACGGAGAGAACATCATCACCACACAGCTGTTGATCGACTGCGACCTGCGCACGGTTTCCGTGCGTGGCGAGGGGCCATCTACACCCACCGCATCAAACCAGATCTCCGACACACCTGCCTACCCGACACCAACCTCCGATGCTGCAACGATTTCGTATGTGGTAGCAGCACCAGCCACGGTACAGATGCGCGTAAGCACCATCGATGGGCGAACACTGCTTGTGCGGAACCTTGGGTTCCACGACGCTGGTGCCCATGCCACGGTAATTGACACACGGGCCTGGGCGCCTGGATTGTATGTGTGCCACATGCAGATCGGATCACGCACGGCGGTCTACCGCGTACTTGTTCAACACTAACTCCATGTTCCATTCAGACCCTGACACTCATGAACCGTACCATTGATATGCCCGCTCGTGTTCTCGCCCCTGTTCTCGCTCACGTTCTCGTTCTGGTTGCGCTGCTGTGCATGCCGGCCCAGTCAGCCTCGGCGCAGTGCGCAGGATCTCGCGACACCATCGACCTCTCCACCGACACACCAGTGCTGGAGTCGGGACAAGTCCTCACGATCGAAGCGGTTGATCCGGATGCATGGCCCCGCGTTACGCCTACCCGATACCAGCTCTTTCTGGACGGATCACCGATCACACCACTGCACATTGGCTCAAACAGCATCACGATGCTGATTCCCGTGATCACCTCCGAGGGGGATCACACTGTAGAACTCTGCATCATCGATGGCTCGTATGGGGCTGTACCGTTTTCGGTCTTTTCCGCTGGCGATACGCTCGACCAAGACGTTGATGGTACCAATCCCGATCCTCGCACCCAAAACGGACCCCGACAGGATCTGTCGGGTGCCGGCCGTCGGCCTCGTGACTACCAGTGGCGGAGCAATCGCCCAGGTGGCCGTGGTGGAACATTGCCCTGCAGGGAGCGCCATCAGATTGATGGCCGCTTTACTCCGCTGCCAGGTCACCAGGCCGAATGGGCCGGCATCAGTCCGATGATCGGCCGGTTTTCGAATCTCTATCTCGACTTCTGCCCCGATACCAAGACCATGTACCTGATGAACGACTGGCTGCTTGGTGCGGGCCAGTATCAATCCAACTGCTACAATGTGTTTGGCTTCACCACGGGTAATGGTGCTGAAGCCTGGCTGATCAAGGTCACCCACGATAGCCTTCGCCCCATCATTGTTGAGCTCAACGGTGCCGATGTAACCGACGACACGTCCATCGTCCTTGGAGGAGCGTTTGCGATCGGCCCGTCGCCGAGTGATACCACGCCGCACACGATGTATGAGTTTGGTGTACGTGCGTCTACCGGATTGTTTGTGATGCCCGTAGGTGATGACCCGGTCATGTACGTGCCGAGCACGACCACCGCTCTTGAATGCGACAAAGACGGCATCGACCGCTACGGCCTGATCCGTGAGCCTCATGTCCGGCTGGCGGTATTCAGCGACGAGGGTTCTCGTGTACGGCAAACCGAGCGCTACATCCCCACCAGCGGCGTGGTTGGGCTGGAGGTGGAGCCCAATATCCTGTCGGGCTCGATCCATCCCGATAGCATGCAGTATCGGTCCGGATCGCAGGGAGCTGTCAGCAGCCGATGTGAAGGCGTCGTTGTGGTCGATGGAGCATACACGGACGACGAATGGAACGCCACACCTCCGGCCACTGGAATGTTCTCGGACATCTATGCCAAGTACTGTTCCGGAACCCTGCACATCCTGAACGACTGGGTACATGCCAACCGTATGCCCGACAACGCCACCTGCTACAACCTGTTTGAGCTCTACACCGGCAACGGTCAGGAGCACTGGGGCATCTGGGTATGGCAAGATCCAACGCGCAGGCCCAAGGTTGTCCGCAACGGTGTAGATGTCTCTGACGACACCACGATCGTCCACGCAGGCGTTGCCGGCTGGGGATCCTCCCCTCGCAAGGCGGAGCCCCATGCCCTATACGAGTTCACGATTTCGGCGATGGAAGGGGGCTTCATGATGATGTTCGCCGATCCTGGTCCGTCGAGCTTCTGCAGCCTAGAGCCGACCGGTGTGGATCACTCCTCAGAGAGCCCCAACACCGGAGCCCCCTACCGCATCTTTCCGAACCCACTTTCAACGAACGATGCCTTGACCGTTACAGGCGTTGCACCGGGTGACTACGTCGCGATCTACGACCTGCACGGCCGAGCGATCACAGCGCCCATACAAGCACAGGGCGCGTCGCTCTCCCTACCAGTACCACTACTACCACTCCGCGCATCCACTGGGATGTACATGATCCGCATTATCCATAACGGTGGCGTAACAGAAGTGCCGTTGGTGGTGGCGGAGTGATTCAACAAACAACGAGGAGAAAGCACATGAGATTATCAGTACCCACATCGGTCGCGAAGGTCGTTTTCGGCATTGGACTGATTGGATCAACACTACTGCTCCTAGGAGCTGCATACCCTAGCTCCAAGTATGACGTTAAAGCTGTGTACGTGGAGGTACAAAGCGGCAATACATACTACGCAACCTTGAGTTCGGGAGAGGGCGGCCGTGTAGAACGCTTGTTCCAGAAATCTAACGGCCAATCAGGCACGTTTTCGGTACGCTTAACACGTATGAGCAAAGACTTCTACCGCGTTGACGGAACCTCGACCTACATCGAAACTCGGTACTGCTACGAATACGGGTACGGTAATGAAGCCACACTAACCCTCTACGGATACGGTGGCTACAGTGTAGGAACCGTCGAGTTCGACTAATCATCAGCTTCAATACATGCCTTGACTCCAAGGCTCATACCGGGGCCATTGGTGTCCTCCCAACACCGATGGCGCTCTCCCCCCGCCCCTTCTTGCGCATGTGAGAAGGGGTGTTTTTGTGAGGAGGGGGGCTACCTACACGGCTTTGGCCCCACCTACACCTCTGCGGGCGGAGCGAATGCCAGATCCCCCTGCGGGGGATGGCGCCGAGAACGTTGCTCCTGTACTTACACTTAGTTGCGCCTTCAAAGTATTTATACTGATTCTCTCTTTTCGTTTTCTCATCATTTGCGTTTCTTTGCTTTCTTTCGTCTTTCTCCGTGTCGACATTGTGCCACACTAGATACCAGTTTAGAAGATTATCATGGGCTTCAACGTTAAGGTATACATCAGCGATACGTTTGCTACCACTGCGGAGAATCGCGCATTGCGATATCTAGCCAACCAGCTGCAATCAGTAAGTCTGCCACCTAGTGACCCCAACAATGGCGAGGGCAGCCCTCTGTGGATACTAGTGGAGCCGCATCTTTTTACCGGCCAGGGCACCAAGGAGGCACGCAACTCAAGGCCAGATTTAGTGATCATAAAGCGTAATGCCGTTGTCGTCGTCGAAATGAAACACTGGCGTGGAGATATTGCCATCCCACATCAGACCTCGCAGATGAACGAACAGTGGGACAACCGTGCTCCCGGTGGATTTACATTTGAAACCAGACGTCCCAATCCACTACAGCAGGTACGATATAACAGAGAGACGTTAGGACGTTGGCTTGGCGAAAACGCACCGCAGT
>CAZBOW010000046.1:0-7960 GCA_964493635.1 uncultured Hyphomicrobiales bacterium | reverse complement strand
CAAGATTTTGCTGTATCACTAATTGTCACAGCACCACCAGGATGCGCAGCTACTGCTGAAGTTGTTGCCTTCATGAACTCGACCTCATTCAGAAATCAGATAGCGGAAAAGATACTCCTGCAGCTCACGGCGGACTATTACATACAAAGAGGAACTACGCCTCCGTTATGCCCGGAGCAGTCGGTTACCACTGTCGGAAAAATAAGTCGCTGTATGCAGTTGACTGTTACCTATACATTCCCAGACGGCAGCACTATAAGTGAGCCGTATGATTCGACGATGCCATGGGCATACTACCAGAGTTTGTACGCAGAAAACGGGGGTGTACCAGGCGAGATCAGCTTTACATCGTGTTTAGCCACGGCGTGTTGCTACTTGAGCATGCCACATTGCATGGACGCTGCCGGAAACCTCGTCTATACGTTTGGATCATGGGTGTCGAGTGGCACGTGCCCCCCCCTCAGTGATTGTAACTACCTCTTTTGTGAGTAATACCATGCGCACTTCACATAGCACCAACGTGATCCTCGCTGTGCTCGTTGCCGCACTTTCCGTTGCCGCACTCTCCGTTGCCACGAACTCAGCTACGGCACAGTACCTAAAACGTCCTCAGATGCACGTAGAGTGTCATCGTGGAGTGTATTGGGTGGCCGCTAGTGGCCAGAGCCAAAACGGACGTATTGCGATTGGCGGCGAAAAAGGTCGATACGGAACCAAACGAGCGAGTGAAGAGACATTCCGGTGGAGATGCCTACCGAATGAGTTCATGATCTTCGCAATCGCCTGTACGGACTCGGTGGTCGCACTAGGCGGCGAGGGCGGATATGTGTGGATCGTGCCGGTGGAAGAAGACGGAAACTATCAAGGTGAAGATTATCTGAGCGTATCTCTACCTCAGTCCGATACCGTTACGGCCCTGAACATCAGCGGGCAGGTGCTCCATGCAGCAACGGCATCAGGCAAGATTTGGAGTCGAACGCTCGGCACTCAGGATACGTGGACGCTAGAGTATGACGGAGATCGAGGCATTCTCGCAATCAGCGATCATGCTGATCAGGTAGTTGCGTGTGGCAAGGAAGGACGTATCGTGCGTCGGCTGGGAACGGATCCAAGATGGCGGGAGGTTTCACTCGATGGCCTGAGCACGGATGGGCTATTTCTGTCTGCCGTCACGATTACGGATTCAATGATCTACGTGGGCACCTCAAGGCCTTCAGTGATCAGGATTTCGGAATCGGGCGCTGTTCTCGACGAAACCACGGTTATACCGCCGAATCCTAGTGTAGTGAATGATCATCTCGGGTTGCCTGAGAGGGTATTGCAGATCATTGTTCGACACGACACAACGTGGCTCTGTGGCTTCTTTACTGCCTCGAGTGCCGCCAGGAATGGTACAAGTATTCATCGCAGTGTTGATGGAGGTCGAACGTACCGACGGTTTCGATACATGGATGTGTTTGGTCCACTCCTGAGAACGGATGTCATGCCGTTGCTCAGGGTACGCGAAGATTCAATCCTTGCAGTATCAACAACGTTGAATCACCCGATCACGCAGCTCACGGGAAGCATCCGCGACTCAGTCCTCACCTTTACATCGCAACAGAATATTTGGGAGGAGTACCTTCGAACGGATGGCACGTCACAGGGATTACAGTCCACCGTTGTGCATTCGTTGCTTGCCCATCCGGATGGCGAGAGACTTGTTGCCGGACTGATGAAAGGAAGCAGCGGCTCCAGTGATGAGTCACAAACACACGTGTGCGTGATTCAACCTCGTGGTAACGCCACGCTCATTGACACGATTTCCCGGATTCCGACTCCGTTTATTCTTCAGGCGATGTCCGGAGCGTACGTTGTTGGTCATGATTATCTGGGATTCCCACGGTGCAGCTTTGATAGCGGTCGTACGTGGCAGTCGAGCCGTGTGCCGGATTCCATCAGTCAGATCTCTGTGTTGGGGGTCTCTGGGGTGATGATGTTCGACTCCCTTCTGCTGTGCTCCTCTAGTCAAGTGCTGATGGTTGCAGACACGGGCTTGCGTAACTGGACAATCATTCTACCCGACGCTGGGGCTGATACTCTCACCCGTTTCAGTCCCGTCGCACGGTCGGGTCCGCAGCGGTTCCTCGTTGTACAGAGTAGTTGGGTAGACCAACGGCTCGTGCACGAACGCGTGCGTGAGTATGAGTTCCGTGGTCGGGAGGTGGTTGTCATCGATGAGCATACGATACCGGGGCCGATCGCACGCACAGCGAGTTCGGCTTTTGCCGACAAAGGAGTGATGACCGTCATAAGTACACTACCATCCGAGATCCTACCCGATCGTCTGTTCCAGTATCGACTCTGTGCGTGGGTCGACAGTGACTGGAGGTGCTCCATGATGAGCCTAGGATATCCTGATGGTCAGCAGGTAGCCCAATTCACTGGTTCGGTGATGCTGGAATCAGCCTCTGACGACATCATTGTATTGCGCTCAGGCACAGGAAGTAATCTGTACGGGTTCTTGGAGCCACGTATCTGGCAACGTCTTCCTGCCATCGAGCGACAACGGTCAATCAATCACCGATTCGTGATCTTGAACAACCAGATGTACATAGGTGGCGACTTCCATGGCCTGTTCTCGTACGAGATGAACGATGTGATCACATCTGTTGACTCCGATGGCTCCCAAGAACTGTCGCTGCAATCTACATCCTCTGATCTACGGCAGTGCGACGGCCCAGATTACGTGTATACGCTTCAAGGCTCGTTCGTATCGACGTCTCTCGCGGATGTCCGGGTGGACGGCGTGTATATCATCCGTTCGTGCGATGGGCACAGCAACCTTGCAATGATCGTAGACGGGCGCATCGTGGCTAGGCAAACTCCCTGAGTAGGGCCTCGCGCTCGATCTCCAGTTGGCGGATGCTAGCATACGAATGGGCTGCTTTGACTTTCCACATGACGTCAAGACTTCGTATCCTCCCAATCCTTACGTATAGTATTGCCCAAAATGTAACAAATCATGTACCACCAATACATCCATGAATTCACGACCATCAGTATTGATATTGTCGCTTTTCCTCGTGATGCCCTTCATGTTGCTCGGCCAACATACTACGCGAATTGCAGCGAGCGCGGTCGCTGGCAAACGCTTCGTTCAGACGGATGTGTACTTGGCAAATGAACCTTGCTGTGGGCAGTACAATACCGGCGAAGGTGCAGCGTATGGTGCAGGGATTGAGTTGAGTATGAGTACTCGTGTGGCAGATGCTGTTGGCTTACGCGTGATTAGTGGACTCTTCTCGTTTTCGGCTGTTGACCGTTGGACCGAACCTGGAGATCAGTTGCCCAGTTTGGCCCCAGATGGTAGCGTGGTGACTTCAACATCAGAGCACCAACTTCGACTCAAAATGCATGGAATGTCAGTGCTGCTTGGAGGAGGGCTAGAATACGGTGGAGTCAGTATCGTTCCAGTAGTCAGATTGACGTATCTCTTCGATGCATCAACACACAACTCGATGCACCTTCTCTCCAGAGATGCAGCGTTTGATCCGTCATTGATTGGCCCAGATGTCGAGTATTTTGACCAAGGACGAGGCGTACGGATTCAAACGTTGGGTCCGGACGATCACAGGCAGTTGCTGTTCGACCTGGGACTCCAGATTGGCTATCATGTTGGATTCGAAGTATTCACCGTTCCGTTCGACGTTGAGCTTCAGGTGTAGGGTCTTTCAGGCCTCGGTTCTCTTCATTGAGACTATACCACACTCATGAACGTAGAGATCGGATTACGAACAATCATCGGCGTAAGACTGTAGCGGAGTGGCTACCACAGCGCGTTTACGCCACTCACATCACCAGTTGAGAGGATCAGTAGGATTGTCCTCGCTGGAAAACTCTTCGGCTATGGTGAACCACGGCAACGCCACGGCGTGCAATGAGAATCTCGTCGCCACGGAGAGCCTGCTCCACGCAACATGCGAAAGAAGGCCGCGAGTAGCTAGAAAATCTAGATCTAGCTAGAACCACTCTTCTTCAAGCTGTTTCATGCATTTGAGCTGGTTGGTGGGTACACCGCCGTACTCCATCTGCCAGTAAAAGTAGATCTGTACGATTATGCTCTTCTAACGGCAAAACTCTTCTACCGTTATCCTAATTACCGGTCTCAACGTCGGCGGCGCGGCGCGAGGCAACGATCTTTTCCATCGTGTGTTGTTTATGGGGAATGCGGGCCTTCTATTGGGCTGCTTTCCTAAGTATGAAGAGGACCGGAATTTGTGTGCAGGTCATGAAGAGTTGGGATGTAAACTGAATTTTGTATGTTCAGCACTAGTAAGCTAAACAATACAATCAAAAGAGGCTATCGTGAAGCAAGTCCTGACTCTAACCATCCTAATGGTCATGGGCATTGTACAGCTAAAAGCTCAATACACAGACTGTACTTGGCCACCTGATTCCTCATGCACGGAGCCATGGACAAACGGCTCCAAAGAAGTCTGGGTAACATTGCCCGGAGAACCACCGTGTTCTTTTCTGGTACGCGTATATTTCGTAGCACGATGCTTGCAAATCGAAATTCAAGATTTTGCTGTATCACTAATTGTCACAGCACCACCAGGATGCGCAGCTACTGGCCAGATTATGAGCTTCTTGAACAGCAGCTCTTTTAAGAATCAAGTGACAGAGACGATGTTACTACAGACGACGGTCGACTACTACAGCCGAACTGGTAGATCACCTAGCAAATGTCCGGTGCAATCATCAACGACGGTCGGAAAACTAAGCAGATGTTGGCAGCTATCTGTGGTATACACGTTTCCAGACGGCAGTACACTAAATGTGCCATATGATGCCACATTGCCATGGTCTTATTATGAAAGTCTACACACCGAGAGTGGGGGAAGTCCTGGTGAGATTGCCTTCACTACTTGTGTCGCAACAGCATGCTGTTTCAAGAGTATGACGCATTGCGTGAATGTCAGTGGGCAGTTAGTGTATTCGTATGCTTCGTGGTTTTCAAACGGAGCGTGTCCGCCTTTATCTCCCTGTGTTTATGTAATGTGTGAGTGAAGCAATATGAAAGTCTTCTATTACTTCTTAGCGATATCCGTGCTCGCGACTGCAGTAGACACCGTGATGGCACAGATCAATTCATCTCCGGAAATGCATATCGAGTGCAGTCGTGGTGTGTACTCGGTTGCTACCACGGGAATGAGCGAAGATGGTAGCATCGTTGTTGGTGGCGAGTACGGGCGATACGGTATCAAACGGGTAGATGAGGAGAGTTTCCGTTGGAGATGTTTGCCGACGCAATTCACCATTACAGCTGCCGCATGTACGGATTCAATTGTGGTTCTTGGCGGTGAGGAGGGGAGCGTGTGGATCGTACCCGCCGAGCTGGACGGACATGGAGTTAAAGAGGAGTATGTGAGCGCGTTCTTACCACAGGCAGCCACGGTGACAGCACTGTACATAAGGGCTAACGTTCTCTATGCGGCAACGGTATCCGGTACTATCTGGAGCCGCTCGATGAAGGACCAGGATACGTGGATTGCGGAGTATGATGGAGCGATAGGATTACTCACAATGAGTGGCTTGGGTGATCATGTTGTTGCCAGTGGTAGAGATGGTCGGATCGTACATCGAACGGATCAGGATCGCCGGTGGCGAGAGCTATCTCTTGATACTCTCAACGCCGAAGGCTTGCTGTTGTCGGCACTCACCGTGACAGACTCCGTGATCTACGTAGGGACGTCGAGGCCATCGGTCATCAGGATTCGTGCGTCCGATAATGGCCTTGACCCAGTCGTGGACGAGACCATGGTCGTGCCAACGAATTCCGGCAGTAGGGGCGATCACCTCGGACTGCCAGAGCGGGTGTTGAGCATACAAGTCAAAGGCGACACGATTTGGCTGAGCGGGTACTTCACACCTTCGAGAGGAGTTACCGAGGGTACGAGTCTCCACAGAAGCATTAACGGAGGTGCCACCTACCAGCGACTTCGATACATGGAGAAGTTTGGCCCTCTTCTACGATCAGACTTCATGCCAGTGATGAGGGTACGCGGTGATACGATCTTAGCTCTTTCTGCTACGCTCGGAAACCCGATTACGATCTTCTTGGGTTCAGTGCGTGATTCTGTTCTCGGCTTCACATCACAACAGAACATCTGGGAAAACTACATTCGCGCGGACGGCACGTCACAGGGACAGCAGTCCACGGTTGTGATGTCGCTGTTGTCCCATCCCGATGGTGAGAGGCTGATTGCAGGTTTGGTGAATGGACTAAATAGCGCAAGCGATGAGTCGCAAACGTATGTGTGTGAGATACAGCCGGCTGGTAATGCTACCACTGTGGATACGCTATCTCGGATACCAGGCCGATTCATCCTGCAGGCTATCAAGGAAGAATACGTCGTGGGGAATGATTACCAGGGATATCCACGTTGCAGTTTCGATCGTGGTAGAACGTGGCGATCTGCTAGCATTCCCGATTCAATAACAGAAGCTACCCCTACGGGTTTTGAAGCCGTGATGCTGTTTGACTCACTGCTGCTATGCCACTACGCTACTGCCGTGGTGGTTGCAGACACGGGGCTGCGACAATGGTCGATGATGCGACCGGAAACCGGAGATACCATCACGCACTTCAGTCGTCCCATTCCCTCGGGTGGGAATCGGTTTACGGTGGTGAGGAGCAGCTGGGTTGAACAGCAATTGGTTCTAGAACGTATTCTGGAGTGCGAGTTTCGCGGTCGGAACATCGCAGTAATCAGCGAACGCATGGCACCACGACCATTTCCACTCGCAGGGTCTGCGGCCTATCTCGATCGGGGGGTGCTAACCGCAGTGAGTACCGTACGATCCAACGTCCTGCCGGATATCTTGTTCCAGCACCGTGTGTGCCAATGGATCGATAGTGTCTGGACATGCTCTAGAATTAGCGTACAGCTTCCTAGTGGTGAGGAGGTAAACCAATTCCAAAGCACCATGGTACTAGAGTCGGCGACCGACGACATTGTTCTGCTGAGCAGTGCGGCGGGTAGTAACTTCTACGGAATGGGGCAGCCGCGACGTTGGCAAATTCCTCCTGGCATTGTACGCATGCGGTACGTGAATAGCCGATACGTGCTGCTGAACAACAAGCTGTATGTGGGCGGTGACTTTCACGGACTCTATTCATATGCGGTCGACAACATCGTCACCTCCGTCCAGGAGGCAGACACGAGATCAGCAACAGAGGACTGGACGGATCACAAACTCGAGAGTACCTGCTCCGGACCTAGTTCCATATACACGCTACAGGGACAGCTGCTGGGCAACTCACCCTCCGACATTCGCCTCGACGGCGTGTATATCATCCATTCGTGCGATGGGCACAGCAACCTTGCAATGATCGTAGACGGGCGCATCGTGGCTAGGCAAACTCCCTGAGTAGGGCCTCGCGCTCGATCTCCAGTTGGCGGATGCGGCGCTCGAGGGTGTCGAGTTCTTCGGGCATCGAGTCGATCTCGATGCGAAGGCGGGAAGCGGCTTCGTCCACGAGGTCGATGGCCTTGTCCGGCAGGAAGCGATCGGTGATGTAGCGGTTGGAGAGCTGGGCCGCCGCTACGATGGCAGCGTCGGTAATACGCACGCCATGGTGGACTTCATAACGGTCCTTCAGGCCACGTAGGATGCTGATGGTGTCGTCCACGGTGGGCTCGGCAACGAAGACCTTCTGGAAGCGACGCTCCAAGGCGGGGTCTTTCTCGACGTGCTTACGGAACTCGTCCAGGGTGGTAGCACCGATGGCGCGCAGCTCGCCGCGGGCTAGGGCTGGTTTTAGGATGTTGGCCGCATCCATGGCACCCGAGGTGGCTCCAGCACCGATCAAGGTGTGCATTTCGTCGATGAAGAGAATAAACTCACCGTCGGAGTCGGCCACTTCCTTGACCACGGCCTTGATGCGCTCTTCGAACTGGCCACGGTACTGCGT
>CAZBOW010000045.1:6136-7972 GCA_964493635.1 uncultured Hyphomicrobiales bacterium | reverse complement strand
TCCCCCACGATCGCCGTATCCGGGAACAAGCGCACGCTATCGATGGAAAGGGGCTGCATTATGGTGCTCTGAATCACACGATGCAGTGGCATACCAGCTACACGCTCAACAATCATTCCGGCCAGGAGGTAGTTGGTGTTGCAGTAGTTGAACTCGGCACCGGGCTGTGCCTCCGGCGGTGGAATCAGCCGTACCAGCTCGCTTGTCGTCCAGATCCGTGATGGGTTCGCACCGATCGAATCGCGGTATCGTGGCTGTTCGGCGTAGTCGGCAAGACCACTGGTATGCGTCAAGAGTTGACGTATCGTAATCGCCGAATCGACGTGTTCAATGGAGGGCAGATACGCGCCAATAGGATCGTCGAGACGCAGCAAGCCGCGGTCGCGCAGCATTACTATCGCCACAGCGGTCACGGTCTTGGTATTACTGCCAATCCCGAGCACCATGTCCGCGTGGATAGGCACGCCAGCATGCGACTCGCCCGCACAGAACGTCGCCACTTCACCGTTCATCATCACCGCAGCCGACACCCCCTTGATACTCTGGGACCGCTGCACGGCGGTCACGGCAGCTTGCAACCGATCCACAAGGGCGGGATCGAAGGCCGCCGCCGAGTGGATCAACCACGATCCCGACAAGCAGATCAGAACAACAAGGCGCAGAGAACGATGCATAACGCTGTTCAACTCAGAACTGGACCAGTAGGTTTACTCCCACCTTCACACACAACACGGCACGAGACTCCTGCACCAAGCCATAGACCCCATCAGCCAGGTTCTCCACGTCCTGTTGCGAATGCGCACGAGTAATCACCTCGCCACGCAGCGTCATGACATCCGCTGGAAATACGATGCCCTGAGGCGCCAGTTCGGTCACGGAGACTGGCTGGCCGATCACACCCGCCACGAACTGGGCGGCATCAAGATCCACAGCGTCGCCATCGTGGATGTCGTGGTCGGCCCCTTGCCAAATCCACGACTTGTACTGCAGCGGTGATCGCCCCATGCGGGCGAACTCTTCGGTGATGGCGCAGGAGCCATACACCACGGGATTGGTTGCCGAGATGTTCAGCGGTGCCCCGTGATAGGCACGAGCGGTTGCACACGGCACGATGGGATCGCCCGTTTGATGGTAGCTATACGTTGGTGGAAGGGGCCTGCCGGCAAGGTAGTGTATGCTGAGCAGGCCGCCCATCACGTTGATCACCGCCCGAACCGACGGCGTGGGTACATCCGTATGCAGCGTGCCGGTGATCGGGCCAAGGTCCGGGCGCGAATAGGCCGTGCCGTAGCGAACAGCATCGGCAATAGCCCCCATCTGCGGTGGAAGTTCGTCGGATTCATCCACCATGGCCATGTGCATGACGGTCAGGGCGCCGGCACTGATGCCCGCAAGGACAATCCGTGAGGTGTCGATGCGGTAGGTCGCCGCCTGCTTGACCATGTAACGGACACTTCCCCATACGTCCTGCACAGCGCGAACGCAGGCGCGGATCAACTCGGCTTCGTCGTAGGCAAATGGTGGACCGATCAGATTGCCATAAAACCCAAGACGGTACGACGGACTCACGGCTACGTAACCACGTTTCGCCCACCGCTCGATCAGCGGCTGAAGCTGATCGCGATTGCCATCAAAGAATCCCCCTCCGTGGACCCACACCACGAGTGGCCTCAGGCTCGAACCGTCATCGATCGGCTCGGCAATGTTCACCGCTAGGTTGACCGGCTCGCCATCAAATCCAACAACGGCTCCCACAGGAAGATTCCGATGTGTGGCAATTTGGTACCGCTCGGAAACATAGGGCTGCTGTGCCAACGCCGTAACCGACAGGAACAA
>CAZBOW010000045.1:0-6036 GCA_964493635.1 uncultured Hyphomicrobiales bacterium | reverse complement strand
TCCGGATCCGGTTCCGGCTCGGCCTCGGACGACTACCTGTCCTTTTCCGTTGGTGAGGGCGTTACGCAGTACTTCATCCGTCCAATAGAGTTCGAAGTCACTGGAGCCTCGGCCGATGAAGCTGGCGAGATCGACTTTACCTTTCGTGAGGGTCAGCGAGCTGGTGCGATGGACACCGTGACAGCCAACTTTACGATTCGATCAACGGCCATCCGCAAAACGCTGAATCAACTCACAATACAGACCGATTCCTCCGTGGCAGCGTCGATAAGCATCGTTACGCTGTATACCGAAGCCAAGGGCGATGAGATTGTGTCGCGCTACAGTGCAAAGCTTCGCAGGGCAGACTTCTATCGCCTGTTCCACACCCCTACATGGACCCTCGACATTTCTACTGCCACAAGCACGATGACCTACCGCCTATCGACGTCGTCGCAGCGCTCGATCACGAACCTCTATCGTGATCTGATCCGCATTGCCGAAGCCCCCTAACCCTCTGAACTCTAGTCGAGAGGTGTTTCGATCGTAATGATCACCGTCCGTGAGTACAACCGGCCCTCGGGGTAGTTGTTGTCGAAGATGGCACGAGTGTCGCCATAGCCAAAGACGCGCTCCTCGGGTATCTTCAGCCGTGTGGCGACCGAATTGGCCCGTCGCTGGGAGAGACGCATGTTGTAGTCGGGATTGCCGGAGCGGTCCGTGTGACCTTCCACCGTTACGGTGGACGTTGGCAGAATCCGATCCTTGATCAGCTTCAGGATCTCGTTGTGCTGTCGCGTGAACTCGGATTCGTTAAACGCAAAGATGATCAGCGAGAACTTCTCGACGCGCTTCTCTCGACGCACGATCTGGCGCACGGTACAGCCATCGAACAGACGCTCGATGTCCTGTCCGGCACTATCCTGCACGGCCAGCGTGTAGAAGAGCTGCTCATTGGTTTTCGGATACCGAGCGGGATTGCCAGCCAGATCCCAATGAACGGTATCCGGTACGGTGCTCATGCCAGGGATGGAATCCAGAAGCGTTGACCCCTGGTAGATATTCAACTGCCACGATCGAATGCCAACGTCGGTGCGCACCACGGGCGTAAAGGCAATCTGATCGGCGCTGACGGAGCGCGTGGTGTCGTCGAAGAACAACGGCTCAAGAATGCGGTTGCCCGTAGAGACAATTTCCACACGGCGGTTCTCTTCGCGTCCATCGTTGTTGGTAATATTCGACGGCACTTCTGGGAGGTTTCGTGCCTGAATCTCGATTCGATCCTCACGGATGTCCCACACACGGATGAGGTAATCGCGGATGGCCTCGGCCCGGCGACGCGAGAGCGTTAGGTTATTCAGCTCCTGACCGTCATTGCTGTTGCAGCCGGTTAGCGTAATCTTTTCAGCGGGATTTTCGCGCATCTTGAAGCCCACGATGTTGAGCATGTCGCGATAGATGTTAAACGTACCCTGACCATTGAGTGATCGCAGTTGATACTCCTCGGCCTGTTGCGGTGTGAGCATGCGATATCGCTCTGGGATCACATCGGAATCTTCATCGAAGAAGATGTAGCTCAACAGTGCATACAGATTCAAGCTCACGATGTTGTAGATGGTGAGTTCCTGTGTGGGAAGGGGCTTGCCCGTACTGTCTTGAAGTGTTGCGCCCAGTGAGTCGATGGACAGACGATACGGTGGCACGGCCGTCTCGAGTCGTGTTCGGGGGCGCTGTACGATCTCACGCTGAATCGTGGGCTGCTCCATGGGTCGCTCGATAGGTCGCTCGATGGGCACAGGAGTGATTTCGACAGGTGGTGGCTCTGCCACCTTGTGCCGAGCAATGGCGCATGAAAACCGCAGAGCTGCAACGTTCCACGACTGATCGGTTTGGCGCGAGTTGAGATTCCACTCGAGGACGAGTTCGGGATGCAGCTGCCAGCCATGATCCTCCGAAAGCGGCACGTCCATTCGCACACCGGCGTGGGCACCAAACACGACGGATGACTCGCCGGGAATGGGCGACCCCGTCCGGTAGAGGCGTTCGCGCGTGCCATTCTCGTAGACGGCATCGTAGGGTTCCACCAACCGCTCAACTTGCCAATACGAGCCCCCTACCAACATCTGGGCCCGCACACCAAGAAACACGTTCCATCGCTCAGTGCGCTCACGGAGCACATCGGCCGTGAGCGTGAGGTACTGCCGCTGCACATTCAAGACGTGTTCGAACACGCCCTGCTGTTTGGTGCCATCGGTATTGACGGCCTCGTATTCGTTCGTTCGAAGTTCAATGCCCGAGGTTTGATAGCCAAGCTTTCCTGCCACCCTCCACAGATCGGCGATTTCCACATCCCCGACGATCTCAAGGGAGGGGGCCCAGGCAAGGGTGTTCCCGTACCCGGCGCAGCAGTTGGGTACTCCGGGAAGTCCGGGAATATCCAAGAGGTGCGCTTCGGCACTGATCCCGAGGGACAGCCCATACGACCATGGGTCACGCTTCCATCCGCCGCTCGTGGTGTCGGGTGATCCCTGCGCTACGGCGGCCATCACCGACGCTGCCACGAAGAAGACTACAACAAAACAACGCATCAGTGCTGGACGATCACAGTTCGTGAGGCAATCGTTGCACCCTTGATGAGCACAACGTGATACTGACCACTAGCCAGAAGGGTGGCATCCCAGGTAAACTGGTGCTCGCCTTGCTGCACGTGGCCTTCGAATAGGACGTTGACCACCCTGCCGAGAACATCGGCCACCATGAGCTGCACCGTTCCGGGCTCGCTAACGGTGATGTCCACGGTGGTTCCTTCTACGACGGGAAGTGGCGTGATCTTTCGGATACCGGTAATGTTTCCGCGTTTGATCAACCGGACGGTATCGCCTTCGCGACACAGACCCTTCAACACAAACAGTCCGTCCTTTTTCTCTGTGGTGATGCCGGCACGGCTGATCCACTCCACCTCGCGGATGTGCAGAGCTGTTTGCTCCACCGCACCCAAGGTGGTGTGAAATGGCAACACATCGATCACCGTTGTGGTGTCGGTTACGGTGGTGGTAAACTCGATCACGGCAGAATCGCCGTCGTAGCTGAGATGATGCGACCCTTGGTAGACGAGAATTGATCGGTGATAGGCAATCGTCAGCCGCAGATCGGCCTCAAATATGCTATCACGGAACAACCCTTTGGCATTGACTAACAGCACCGGGATCGAGTGGTCGACTCCCACTTCGGCCTCGGTGTCCGGAATCACAATCGATACCACTCCCTGCGGCACACGATACCAAAAGCCAAGGTCGGCACGGTCGGTGGAACGCGTACGACCAATCACCGTTTGGGCAAGGGTCCCCTGCATGCGGCTACCGCCGGCTGTGGCATTGACGGCTGCCGATGATTGCACAGTACGCTGCAGCACCTGGGCGTGCACTGACACACCGAGTAGCAGAAGGGCGGTGACGATAAAGCGTGACACCACTACTGGATCACCGTAATGTTAAAGTCAACGGCTGCCGGATCGATACCGGCTGCCGTGATGTTGGCAAGTCGAATGCGGACAACGCCAGCTTGCTCCACTCGAGCATAGGCAATCATCACGCCGGCTTCAAGGTCGGCGTTTGGCGACACGTGAACCGTTGCACCCAACACCACGTTCGCCACAGCAACATCAACGTCGACAACACCGCCGGCACCGATAGCACCGGGGTCAGCATTCACCTGGGCCCGGATCACGTCATCGAACTCTGATCCGTTGACACCCAACCGCACAGTACCACGTACATCCAACGTTGATGCCGGAGCTGTAGTGCCAATGCCAACCTTCGCCGTTGCTGTTGCATTGTTCTGGCCGTTGACACTACCAAGAACAACGGCATCGTCCGTTGTCACGTAGGCATTTGTACCGATGGCTGTTCCATTTACGACGTAGTCATTGACCTTCGCACCGGCACCGATGACGACCGAGTTGGAAACGTCCACACCAACAACGGTTGCATAACCGATCGCCGTAGAACTGGATGCCGAGACAGCGGCCTGACCGGCAGTCGCACCGATGAAGGTGTTGTTTCCTGCGGTCGACGTTAGGCTATAACCTGCGGAGGCACCGATAAGGGTGTTGTTCTGACCGGATGTTGAGCTATATCCCGCTTCCTTGCCGATCATGGTGTTCGATCGGCCGGATGTAACGCCACGGCCGGCCTCGAAGCCGATCGCGACGTTGTCGTCGCCCGTGGTGAGCGAGATCATGGCATTGGCACCAATACCGGTGTTATTCAATGCGTTGTTGAGCACTCCGGTTGTTTCATGTCCAAGCAGCATACTGTTGGTAAAGTTCGTGCCGCCGTACTTCGCGTCGGTCAGATCGTCAATTGCCCGCGCTACCGTCGACCACGAGAGCGTACGTGAGCCATTCGTTGTAAGCGCCTGGTTGGCAGTGCCGTCGGAAGCGGGCAGGGTGTAGATGACGTTCGAGGCAGCAGCCCCTGCTTTGAAGCCAGTGTAGGCCGATCCGGTTCCTTGGAAGCGAAGTTCGCCAGCTGTCCCGGTAGTATTCGAAATCGTGATGTGGCCGTCACCAACGTCAAGTTTCGAAGCCGGCCCCGATACACCGATACCAACGTTGCCACTCGATACGATGCGCATCCGCTCGACGTTATTCGTTCGAAACGCCAGAGGCTGGCCGTTGGTGGTTCCCAGGAAGTAGTTGGCAGCATTCGCAATGGTGTTACCAAAGGTGGACCACGCCGTGCTACTGCCGTCATCGCCCCATTCCAGATTCGTTGGCGTGGTAGCGTTGGCTTTCAAGATCTGTCCAGCCGTTGGTGCCGTCGCGGGAAGTGTATAGGTAATGTTGGCCGTATTGCCTGCGGCCTTGAAGGCCGTGTAGAAGGCCCCCGTTCCTTGCAGACGCAGTTCCCCTGCCGTGCCCGTTGAGTTCGACACGAACACGTTGCCGTCGTGAGCCTGCAGGCGCTGTGTTGGTACGTTGATGCCCAGGCCAACGTTCCCATTTGCATCAACGTTGATGCGGCGATTACCCGAGCCGTCGGCGATAATCACATAGTTCGTGAGCGTTGACGGTAAGCCAGAGATTCGACTTCCGATGATGGTGTTGTTGTTGGCTGTCGTTGAACCAAGTACGGAGTTCGTGTCGGCGAGGGCGCCGATCACGACGTTGTAGTCACCACTGGAGATCGCATTACCGGCTGCCAATCCAACCAACGTATTGTTGTTTCCGGTGAGGAGGTCCTGACCGGCGTGGGTTCCGACAATCGTGTTGCGTGTTCCGGACTGGGTGCGCGCACCAGCTTCCCATCCGAGAAACGTGTTGAGGCTTCCGGTGGAGAGGTTTCGGCCAGAGTGGTCGCCCAGAACAGTATTACTCTCGCCGGTAGTGATGGCTGCACCGGCAACGTAACCGATAAGGGTGTTATGATTCCCAGTGGTTACCGCGTTGCCAGCCCCATACCCTACGAACGTACTGTGAATAGCTGTTGTTGCGAACGAACCGGCAAGTGCTCCAATGAACACTCCCTCGCTTGCTTGCGTGTTGTAACCGGCTCCACGCCCAATCATGATGTTGGAGCTTGCCGAACCTGCTACGTTTCCACCGGCGTCGTATCCGATTGCGGTGTTGTAGATGCCGGTTGTATTGGTCTTCAGCGCATAGGTTCCAACGGCGGTATTAGCCCCTCCGGATGTGGTGTTCTGTCCGGCCTGATAGCCCACGTAGGTGAGGTCACTTCCGTTGAGGGTCATGTTGCCAGCTTCACCTACCATCGTAGTGCGTGATCCTCGAGTGGAGAGGAACCGTGCACCCTCGATCATGTAGTAGTTGTCGTTTTCATCGATGTCGATGTTGCCGTCGACGTGCAGGCGCTGAGCTGGGTTCGTAACTCCGATACCGACGTTCCCTCCGGAGAGAATGCGCATTCTCTCGGAGTTGTTGGTTCGTATCACGAGTGGCTGTGCATCGGTGGTGCCAAGGAAGTTGGTTAGGGGGCTTGTGGAGGCGTTGCCCGTGAGGCTCCACGCAACACTGGATACGTTGAACGTTGCTGTGGT
>CAZBOW010000044.1:0-8485 GCA_964493635.1 uncultured Hyphomicrobiales bacterium | reverse complement strand
CGCGCCGATGGCGCTGTAGGTTATGATGCGCCCCACGAGGTAGCCACTGCGACCGGCAACATACCTCCATCCACTGGCAGCCCCTCCTGGGAGTGCCACGGCAATCGGACCGCACATCCCAACGCAGTGAAGTGAACCTGCAAGGCCGATCAATATTCCCGCAACAATTTCCATGTTCCTCCTTACGAACGGCGAACTCTGTTCATGGATTGGAATGCGTACTCCATTTCATACGTTGTGCCAGCATGCGACCACGTTACCGTGGCGACCCACCTCCCCTTCTGGAGTGATGCGATAGGAATCAGCATCCGCCCAGAGGTGTCAGCAGCGAGATCCATCGTGCGGTCCATGGTTGTGGCACCAGCGAAGTACAGAACAATCCTACCCTGCGCTGTTCGATGCGCGCGTGGAACCGTAATCTCGAGTGCCTGTTCCGCCTCGGCGGTTGAGACTACCATAATGCGTGCCTCCTCTTCGGCCGCGGCCGCTGCACGAGCTTGCATGCGCTGATCGTGCTGCAGACTGTACTCGTAGTAGTCAGGGCGGACTAAATCAACATCCACCGTGAATGCAAACGCAACAAACGACAGTGTTGCAATTGCGAATGTCGAATAAACGGCGGCAATACTCCATCCCCAGTGAAATCGTTTCATAGCTGACAATCCACCTACGGTCCTACAAATGATGTGGTGATCGTCTTGATCACCCTGCCGTTCGATACAACGTTGATGGTAATAGCATTCTTCGCCGGCTGTATCGATTGACGGGGAAGCGAGAGTAAAAATCTTCCCTTGGCGATCTGCTGTGCCTCGATCATCGTCGGCAGCGTGATCGGCTGCAGGATAGCCGCCTCTGGACGGTCGATGCTCAGTTCAAATGGGACGTCCTCGGCTGCCTTATTGATGACCTGTATTCGGTAGAAATTGCCAACGCGATCGCCCAACTCTACCCACGTAGTACCCTCCTGACGAAGGATCATCACATCCAGATCACTGCGAAGAGCGAACAGCGTAACCACAACGGACATCAATACGAGCCAGATCGCACCGTAGGCTTTAATGCGGTTCGTCAACCACGTTGATCTCCCCTGCTCCACCGCATTAAGCGATGTGTACCGAACCAGCCCCGTAGGGAGGCCAACCTTCTCCATCACCTCGTCGCAGGCATCCATACATGCCGTGCAGTTGATACATTCCAGTTGAATACCATTGCGGATGTCGATGCCTGTAGGACAGACGGTCACACATTGGTGGCAATCAACGCAGTCGCCCGATGCCGTGGCTCGTTCAAACGGAACACCCGCTGCTGCTGCTCTCTTCTTCTCGGCAGTGTCCTGCCGAGTCCACTTCGATCGTTTCTCGCCACGTGTGGTGTCGTATGTCACGGCAACGGTATTGTCGTCGACAAGAGCGGACATGTACCGCCCATACGGGCATGCGATCAAGCAAGCTTGCTCACGGAACCGATAAAACACCATGAAGAACACGAACGTGAACGCTAGCAGAGCACCGAATAACTCGATGTGTTGGGAGGGACCATCAACGATGTACCCCACGAGCACGTCACTCGACACAACGTATGCTAGGAACGTATTGGCAATAGCAAAGGAAATCGCTGCAAAGACAACGATCTTCATGCCCACACGCCAGAGACGATCGGTGTTCCACGGGCCAGCCGCCCGCAACGCCTGCTCCTTTGGCCCGCCTTCTATCCACCACTCGATCTTGCGGAACACCATTTCCATGAAGATCGTCTGTGGACAAAGCCATCCACACCAGATCCTACCGAGTGTAGCCGTGAAGAGTACAATCGTTACGACCAACGTAAGAAACATCAACGCAACGAGGTAGAAGTCGTTCGGCCAAAACGGCGCACCGAGAAACACAAACTCCCGGTCGATGATGTTGAGCAACACAAACTGATGGCCTCCGACCTTCACATGTGGTGCCATAAAGAGGAAGATCAGTAGTACCCAACTGACATACGTTCGCAGGCGGTAAAACATCCGTTTTGGAGGACGCAGCGCATAGATCCACCGGCGACGTCCATCGGGCTGAATACTGGCTAGTTCAGCTCGAAACCGCTCGTGATCTTCGATCAGATCAAGATCGATAATCGACATCGCTATTGTGCCTGGCCTGCATCAGGAGTGCAAACAACCTCCCGGTCCGGTTCGATGGGCTTCGGATCGATGGGGTTCGTACCCTGCATGGAAAGAATGTATGAGGCCACTTGAACTAACTGCTGATCCGTGAGTTGAACGGTATTGCCATACGGCAACATCCCCTTCTCTGGATACCCGTTTGCAACACTCGCCACGATCTCCTCAAGGGAGCATCCGTGTAGCCAATACTCATCGGTAAGGTTTGGACCTACTTGACCTCCGAGGTCTTCACGATGACACGTATAGCAGATGTTGTTGGTGAAAATCTCCTTACCTGCGGCCAAGTTCTTCTCGTCGGTCATCACCACCATGGGAACGGAGGGGCCTTTCGGAGCTTGAGCTCGCATGATTTCGAGTTCCGCCATGGACTGTTCGTACTCCGCATGCTGCGTGCGCGCACCATACCATAGCACGTTCCAATCCGGTCCGGTGTAGACGTGGTAGTAGAACATGTACAGCACGCTCATGACGATGGTAAAATAGAAGCCATACAACCACCAGCGTGGAAGACTGTTGTCGTATTCCTGAATGCCATCGGCGTCGTGTTCAAGGAGTCGGTCTTTTTCTTCGTGTGCCATGGGTTTACCCTTGTGCATTGCGTTGATTCGTTCTCAGACTCGGTTGCTCGATGGCGTTGCCGTCGTCGAGCGCACTATTGGCAATCGCCTCTAACCGCGTACGGTCTACTCGTAGAAACCACACTAGCAACCCCACAAAGAAGCCGAAGAAGAACACTAGGGCAACAATGGGGTAGAGTTCGATTCCGGGAATGCTTGCTAGGACGTTTTTATACATGGTTAGTTCTCCTGCTCGTCATCGGACCACACGTCGTCTGCATTATTTTCATCGTCCGACCACACGTCCGGCGCACTGGCATCGGTTGGTGCCGCCTCTTCGACGGACTCGATTTCCTCTGGCGTCTTGCTAATGTCGGTTCCCAAACGCTGGAGGTAGGCAATCACGGCAATGATCTCTTTGTTCGGATCGACGTTCTTTATTCCATTAGCCATGAGCATGTTGGCGATCTCCGCGGCTTGTGCTTTGAGGTCCGCTACGGCCTGTGTTGCATAGCCGTCCGGATACGGCACCCCGAGCTTCTGCATCGTAAGAATCTTTCCCTCCGTATGCCGAAGGTCCAGGTCGTCGGTGTACATCCATGGATACGACGGCATGATCGAGCCCGGAGACGTCGACCTCGGTTCCAACATGTGCTTCCAGTGCCATGAATCCGGATACTTCCCACCGATACGATGGAGGTCAGGACCCGTCCGCTTCGACCCCCACTGGAATGGATGATCGTACACAAACTCTCCTACCTGAGAGTACTGCCCGTACCGCTCCGTTTCATTACGGAAGGGTCGGATCATCTGCGAGTGACACGTATAACAGCCCTCACGAACGTAGATGTCTCGACCCTCGAGCTCCAGCGGTGTATACGGAGTTACCGTTGCGACCGTGGGTACGTTGGATTTTACAACGGCAGTGGGAACGAATTCCACCACACCACCAACCAACACCGCAACAAACACCAGCAGTGAGAATCGCACCGGTGCAGCCTCAAGTATGCGATGGAAACCTTCCTTTGGCTGTGCTGCAGCCTTTTCGGCCGCAAGCCGATTGACCACTTGTACTTCCTCATTGGCCAGTAACGAACCGGATTTTGCTGTTTTGTACAGGTTCCATGCACCAAGACATGCACCGATGAGGTAGAGCGTGCCTCCGATACTGCGCATGATGTACATCGGAATCAGCTGCGTTACCGTCTCGAGAAAGTTTGGATACTGTAACGTGCCGTCAGGAAGAAACTGTTTCCACATCAGCGCCTGCGTGATACCACCCCAGTACATGGGAATCACGTAGATCAGCACACCCAGCGTCATGAGCCAGAAATGCCAGTTGGCAACCGACAGGCTATAGAGCTTCGTGCGGTAGATGCGTGGAAAGATGTAATACAACATCGCAAAGGCTAGTCCACCATTCCATAGCAGCGCTCCAAGGTGAACATGGGCGATGATGTAGTCGGTATAGTGCGTGATGGCATTGATGTTCTTCAACGACATCATCGGGCCCTCAAACGTCGACATCCCGTAGGCCGTGATTCCTACCACCATAAACTTGAGCACGGGATCGGTCCGAACTTTATCCCATGCCCCCCGCAAGGTGAGCAGTCCGTTGACCATACCACCCCACGACGGGGCGATGAGCATAAACGAAAAGACAACTCCCAGCGACTGTGCCCAACCTGGCAGCGCCGTGTAAAGCAGATGGTGTGGTCCAGCCCAGATATAGAGAAAGATCAACGCCCAGAAGTGGATGATCGAGAGTCGGTAACTGAACACCGGACGTTCGGCTGCTTTTGGAATGAAGTAGTACATGATGCCCAAAAACGGCGTCGTCAGGAAGAAGGCCACAGCGTTGTGACCGTACCACCACTGGACGAGTGCGTCCTGGACCCCGGCAAACAAGGAGTAACTCTTCAACAGCGAAACCGGAATTGCCAAAGAGTTGACAACGTGCAATAGAGCTACGGTGATGAACGTGGCAAGGTAGAACCAGATTGCGACGTACATATGACGATCCTTACGTCGCAGAATCGTCCCAATCATGTTCCAACCGAACACCACCCATACAAGCGTGATCGCCACGTCGATGGGCCACTCCAACTCTGCATATTCCTTCGAGCTGGTGATGCCCAGTGGCAGCGTTAGTGCTGCGGTCACGATAATGGTTTGCCATCCCCAGAAGTGTATCGTACTCAGCAGATCACTGAACATCCGCGCCTTGGTGAGCCGCTGCAGCGAGTAGTACACCCCAACGAAGATCGCATTGCCGGCAAAGGCAAAAATCACAGCGTTGGTGTGCAGCGGACGCAGCCGCCCATACGACAGCCAGTCGTGCCCACCCAGGAACTCTGGAATGTACAGTTTGATGGCAACAAGAATGCCAACGAGAAACCCAATCAACCCCCATACCATCGTAGCCATCGCAAACAGACGGACGATGTTGTTATCGTAGACAACGGTTTCAGTGCGCCCACCGTGGAGGTGGTTCCGTTCATGGTCCTGCACTTCTACTTCCATGGATCACCTGTATTGTAAACGATCGTGTTCAATTCAACAATGTGTGATGATTTACGTGCGACGCGTTGGATCGTCCTCGAATATCATTTTCATGGGTGGCGTGTGCATGTCGTCGTACTGGCCACTCCGCGTTGCCCAAAAGAATGCCATTAGGAACCCACCAGCCACTAGGATGCTGCACACCACCAACAAGGGCATTACTCCCATGAGATTCTCCGAATAAACACGTGCGCACCACCAACACTCAGTCCGACAACAATGAGCGAGCTGATTGGCATCATGATTGCCGTGATCAACGGTGTCAGCAGTCCCATCACCGCTAGCGATACTCCAACCATGTTGTAAACTATGGTGAAGGCGAGGCTCACTTTTATGACCGATGTCATGGTTGAGGCGTACTTCAAAATTTCAGGCAGTCGTGACAAGTGTTTCGCTGGTAGAATCACGTCACATGCCGGCACGAAGGTCGATGTGCCATTCGTTACCGCAACTGAGGCGTCCGCCGCTGCCATTGCGGCAGCATCATTCAGTCCATCACCGACCATGAGAACCCTTCGCTGTCCATTTCGCTCAGCCTCCAGCACGGCTACCTTATCCTCCGGGCGGCATCGGTAGTACATATGGTCGTGCGGCATGAACGGAGCGAACAATGCGGCGTCGCGATCCGAGTCGCCGGTGACAATCATGATTCGGCGGTGTCGGCTTAGCGAGCTCAACATCTGGGCAACCTCTGGTTGGAGCGATGAGACCGTCACCACACGGCCAACACGCCGATCATCGACGCTGATCCACGCTGCCGTGGTAGGATCGTTGGGTGGTAACGTGGTTTCACCACCGCCTGTAACCTCCCATGAGCCCACGGCTACGTGACGACCAAAGGCCGTGCCTTCGATCCCCTGGCCAACACGCTCGATGACGTCTGCGGCGTATTCCGCCAGCTGAGGATCAGCGACGGACCTGCTGATCGGATGCGTGCTGTGCGCCGTGACAGCACTAATTGCCCGGCGGACCGATGCCGTATCCTCTCCTTGGTTGAATTCCAGTATGTACGTGGCGTGTGTTAGCGTACCTGTTTTGTCGAAGGCGATCGATGTTACGTTGTCCAGCTCGGTCATCGTCTCGCTGTTGCGGACGTAGACGCCCCTACGGCCCAACAAACCGACGGCCGTCCCCAACGTAATGGGGGCAGCAAGCGTCAGCGCGCATGGACAGGCAATGATCAGGACTGCCGTGGCCGCCATGATCCCCATATGCCAATGGGGCAGCCACGCAAGAAATGCAACCACAGCGATGCCGACGGCAACCGCCGTAAACCAGCTTCCGAAACGATCCGATAACTGCAGATAGGACCGTCGAATGCGCCCCTGGTTCTGACGCTCCCACAGAGACGTAAGGTAGCTGTGCGACACTGACTTGACCGCCGTAAGACGTGCAGATCGACCCACAACCTTCCCACCGGCGTGGACGATTTCACCTTGGGCACATTCAACGGGCACCGATTCACCGGTAACAAAGGCATAATCCACAAAAGCCCCGGGCCCCATCACAACGGCATCACATGGAATGACTTCTCCGTTACGGACAATCATGGTGTCGCCGGGCTGCACCTCATCAATGGGAACGACTCGTGAAGCCCCGTTCCGTTCAATGCGTACCGATAGCGGGAAAAATGAGCGGTACGTCCGTGTAAACGAAACCGCATCGAAGGCCTTCTGCTGAAACAACTTTCCCACCAACAGGAACAACACCAGCCCGGCAAAGGCGTCGAGGTATCCCTCACCCGAGGCACTCAGCAGATCGTACAGACTCCTTCCATAGAGAACGGAGATCCCCAATGCTACCGGTACATCAAGATTGATCACGCCCCGAGCGACAGCTCCCCACGCTGACCGAAACCACGGTGCTGCCGCATATACGAGCACGAGCGTTCCCAGCGTGATCGACAGCACATCGAAAACCAGCTTCAGCGTAGCGTCGATCTGACCTGGCATGGCAAGGTATTGTGCCGCACTGATCATCATCAGATTACCCGCGGCAAATCCGGCAACACCAATGCGGACGTACATCGTTCGCAGGCGCGCCCGTCGCTGTGCATCGTCGGCGGCCTCGCCTTCTTCACCATGCAGCAATGGCTCGTACCCAAGACTCGATAACAACCGTGCGACGTCCGACACAGACGTTCGATCGGGCTGGATGGAAACACGTACTGTCTTGCGAAGGAAATCGACTTCCGAAGCCATGATGCCAGGATCAAAGGAGCTCAGGCGATCCAAGAGCCACACACAGCTGGCGCAGTGCATCGAAGGGATCTCAAAGCGCAGACGTTCGATCGAACGACTGCGATACTCCACGAATCGATCCCGAATCTCCGGCAGGTCGAGGACGGTATAGGTGTCGGCATCGTAGCGAGCGGACCGCTGGGACACCCCGGAGCCCGCGCTAAGGTCGTAGTACGTGCACATGTCATGCGCCTGCAGGATCTCGTACACCGACCGACAGCCAGCACAACAGAACACGTGGCTATGGGCTTCAATGGCATCAGCACCACAGGCTTCACCGCAATGCGTACACACCGACCTCATGTGGGCTGCACCGCCTTTACAATATCGGTGAGGTCAGCCAGTCGGACGTTCAGCTCATTGGCGCGTTGCCCCATCTGCTCTAGGCTAACCGATCGCGCAATCGATCCCAGTTTGAGGCGTACTTCTACCCAGTGATCGTGCGCCGGACACGGCGCAGCCTTTCCACATCCGGGTAATCCCAGGAGGCACTCGGTGAACATTTCCGTGCCGTCGATGGCCGCGATCAGTTCGTACAGTGTGATGCTGCCCGCTGGCCTGGCCAGCGCTACCCCACCCTTGGGACCACGGTAGGACGCCAAGATTCCAGCTTGCGTGAACTGCTGGAGAACCTTCGTCAGAAAGTGAAAGGAAATGCTCAGGCGTTCGGCGATCGTGTGGATCGGCACATAGCCATTGGTATCCTGTGCGGCAACGTGAATGGCGGCCTGGATGCCATAGATGCACGACTTGGAGAGAATCATCGGTCCTCCGTTTCGGGATGGATGCGCGACTATTCAGATTTCGGCATCCGAAATCATAAATATACACAACGAAATCGGCATTTCAGCTAAGAAGCGCCGAAATGCCGATCGTTCGAACGTAACCGTATGATTATAGGAGCCTTACAGGCGTGGCCAACGCTGGGGATCTGCCTCGTGCATTACGGCGTAGATCGCTGC
>CAZBOW010000043.1:4056-9593 GCA_964493635.1 uncultured Hyphomicrobiales bacterium | reverse complement strand
ACCTCTTGTATTGGTACACCGTACGGGAATCGAACCCGTGCTGCCGCCTTGAAAGGGCGGTGTCCTAACCGCTAGACGAACGGTGCGTGCCGTCTGGAATCGAACTACAAAGATAGGCGGTTTTCCACAATACGCAACTATCGGTAGTTTCGCACCATGAAACTCATTGGCATCACAGGCGGCATCGGCACAGGTAAATCCACCGTGGCGGACATCCTACGAAAGCGCGGTTGGACCGTTGTTAGCAGCGATGTCACGGCCAAGCACGTGATGGCTACCAATACACAGGTGCGCCAACAGATTGCCAAGCTGTTTGGGGCGGAGGCCCTAGTGGAAGGGGGCGTACACACTGGTGTGATTGCTCAGCAGGTGTTCGGGCCCACGCCGGAGCACAGTCGCCGGCTGCAGCAGCTGGACCAGATCGTGCACCCGCATGTGCTCGAGCAGCACCTTGGCGTGATTGAACAGGAGGCCCAAAAGGGAACGCCACTGATGGCGATCGAATCGGCGCTCTTGTACGAAGTAGGTCTAGAGGATGGATTCGACTGGATCGTGGTAGTGGACTCCCCGGACGACGTACGCATTCCGCGGGTGATGCAACGCTCGAACCTGACACACGAGGAAGTCCAGAACCGGATCGATCAGCAAATGTCGATGCAGGAAAAACGAAATGCTGCGGATTTCGTCATTGACAACGTTGGTACACTATCTGACCTGGAAAAGGCAACGAACACCATTGCGATGATCGTGGAGGCTCTGCCAGACCCTGCAACCAGAACAACGTCCAACGGGTAAAAGCTACCCTTTTGGTAGCTTTGCCCAGTCAGTCAAAGAACACGCACATTAATCCGAACCAACTGTCAATCTCAAACTCAAGGTAGTACGCCATATGGCACAGCCTGTTCATCTCACCGACGAAACATTCACTTCCACGATCAATGAAGGCGGCGTAGTCCTGGTGGATTTCTGGGCAGCATGGTGCGGTCCGTGCCGTGCCATTGCCCCAATCATTGATGAACTCGCAGGAGAGTACGCGGGTAAGGCTACGATTGCGAAAGTAGACGTAGACAACAACCCACGCGTTGCCATGGAATACGGCATTCGCTCGATCCCATCTCTGCTGGTGTTCAAGGGTGGCAAGGTTGTCGACACCATCGTTGGTGCCGTACCGAAGCCCTACATCTCCGAACGGCTTGAACAACAACTCGCGTAATGCGTCATGGCCAGACCTGCGCTCCTAACTGAAGACGAGCTAGCAGAACATCTCAAGGACATTCCTCTGTGGCGCCGCGATGGCGCCACAATTGTTCGTGAGCATTCCTGCGTTGACTTTGCCTCGGCAATTGGCTGCATCAATGCCATTGCCTTGCATGCCGAAAAAATGGACCACCACCCCGATATGGTGGTGCATGCCTGGAACAAACTCAAGATTACCCTCAGCACCCACGACCAGGGTGGACTAACCGTGCTGGATATTCGCCTTGCCAAACTCATCGACTCACTGCTATGATCATCACCGACGTTGTTGCTCGCGAAATCCTCGACTCACGAGGTAATCCCACCATCGAAGTGGACGTGATTCTTGAAGATGGTTCCATGGGCCGTGCGGCGGTACCCTCCGGCGCCAGCACCGGCGAGCACGAAGCCGTAGAGCTCCGCGACGGCGATGCAACGCGCTACCTCGGTAAAGGCGTTACTACGGCGGTGCAACACGTCGATACCGAGATTGCCGAGGCACTGATTGGTTTGGATGCCTCCGATCAGCGCATGATCGATCGCGTGCTCATCACACTCGACGGCACCGATACAAAATCCCGTCTGGGCGCTAATGCTATCCTTGGGGCATCGATGGCCGTTGCCAAGGCCGCAGCAGAGTTTCACGGTTTACCACTCTTCCGATACCTCGGTGGAGTGAATGCTACGCTGTTGCCAACACCCATGATGAACATCCTTAATGGTGGTCGTCATGCCGATAACAACGTCGACATTCAAGAATTCATGATCATGCCGATCGGAGCGGATTCCTTCTCCGAGGCACTTCGCATCGGTACGGAAACATACCATGCACTCAAGTCTGTACTGAAGGGTAAGGGGCTCTCCACCTCCATTGGAGATGAAGGCGGCTTTGCACCATCGCTTGCTTCGAACGAGCAGGCTCTGGACGTGATCATGGAAGCCATCGAGAAGGCGGGTTACTCTGCGGGCGAAGACATCGTGCTAGCCCTAGATGTTGCTGCTTCAGAGATGGTGCAGGATGGTGCTTACGTGATGTACAAAAGCACACAGGAGCGCAAAACCGCAGCCCAGATGGCAGAGTGGTATGCCGGACTGTGCGAGAAGTATCCCATCGTATCCATCGAAGACGGAATGGGAGAAAACGACTGGGATGGCTGGAAGTTGCTCACCGAGACCATTGGTGATCATGTCCAGCTTGTTGGGGATGACCTGTTTGTGACCAACGCGGATTTTCTGGCTCGCGGCATTGCCGAAGGTGCAGCTAACTCGATTCTTGTGAAGGTAAATCAGATTGGCACGCTTAGCGAAACCTTCGACGCCGTGAATCTTGCAACGCGATACGGATACTCCGCGGTAATCTCGCACCGATCGGGTGAAACGGAGGATGCAACGATTGCCGACATTGCCGTTGCGCTGGGTACTGGGCAAATCAAAACCGGAGCCCCCTGCCGAACTGACCGAGTAGCAAAGTACAATCAACTGTTGCGCATTGAAGAGATGCTGGGAACAGATGCCATGTATGCTGGCGAAGGAACACTGTCATGACAATCAAATTCGGCACCGACGGCTGGCGTGGCATCATCGCCCGCGACTTCACATTCAGCAATGTTGCATTGGTAGCCCATGCCACGGCACGCTATGTGAAAAAGCTCAATCGGAAAGGGGCTTCCGTCGTGGTGGGATACGACACCCGCTTCCAGAGCAACGCCTTCGCTGCCGAAGTGGCCTGCGTTTTAGCCGCACATGGTGTAACGGTGTATTTGACCGATAAAATCTCTACAACGCCACAGGTATCGTACCACACCAAGCAGAAGCGTGCCGATCTTGGCGTGGTGATCACTGCATCACACAATCCACCAGAGTATAGCGGGTTCAAATTGAAGGCCAGCTTTGGTGGCCCTGCTGTGCCGGAGCAGATCGACGAACTTGAAAAGGAGCTGGCAGCCCTGGATGGAAAAGCTCCACGATTGAAGGTGGATACGCTCGAGGCCTACGTTGCCCAAAAGAAGGTGCGGATGTTCGATGCTGCCGATGGCTACATCCGGCATCTGCGCAAGAAAATCGACTTCGATCTGATCAAGAAGGCCAAGCTCAAGATCGTGTACGACCCTATGCACGGTGCTGGCATTCACTTCATGCACAATATCCTGCCCGACGTCTTCGAGATCCATGGGTGGCATAATCCTGGCTTTGGGGAGGTTGATCATCCCGAACCGATCGCCGAGTGCTTGGGTGCGTTGATGCGCACGGTGAAAGCACAGAAGGCCGACATTGGCATTGCCACCGATGGCGACGCCGATCGCGTAGGCCTCGTGGATGAGAAGGGCAACTTTGTTGACTCGCATCGGATCTTCATGCTCATCATGAAGTACCTCTACGAGGACAAAAAGCGCAAAGGCGCCGTGGTGAAGACGGTGTCGCTCACGTCGATGGTGAACACCTACTGCGAACGCAATAACCTCACGCTGCACGAAACACCCATCGGTTTCAAGCATGTTGCCAAACTGATGAACGAAACCAATGTTCTCATTGGTGGCGAGGAGTCGGGTGGTCTGGGCACGTCGATGCACATTCCTGAGCGCGATGGAATCTTCAACGCACTGTTGGTGCTGGAGATGATGGCGGCACGGAAGAAGTCGCTCAAGGAACTCTGCGACGAACTCGATGCTGAGTTTGGTCCGCATCGCTATCGTCGGATCGACGTCAAGGTCACCGAGGACGTCAAGCAGAAGGTTCTCAAAGCCTGTGCGAAGCGTCCCACAAAGATTGGTCGCTACAACGTGCTGCGCATCGATGATCGGGATGGCTTCAAGTTTACGGTAGATGGTGGTGCATGGCTGGTAATCCGTGCATCGGGTACCGAGCCTCTTCTGCGGTTCTATGCAGAAGCATCCTCGATGAACAAGGTGAATGAGTTGTTGGACGAAGGCTTGAAGCTCTCCTAATTCTTAGGATGGAGACTGACATGACAACACCGGAGTTTGTTCCGCTGTCGGACTATCAGTCCTATTCGGATGCCGAGATGACACAACGGGCGTTGGACTTCCATTCCGACATCCGTCGACGCCGCTCCGTGCGTGAGTTCTCTGACCGGCCCGTTCCTCGGGAAGTGATTGAGGAATGCCTGCGCGCTGCCGGTACTGCCCCGAATGGCGCGAACCTGCAGCCGTGGCACTTTACCGTGGTCTCCGATCCGGCAATCAAACAGCAGATACGTGCAGCGGCAGAAGAAGAGGAGCGGGAGTTCTATGCCAGTCGTGCTCCGCAAGAGTGGCTTGATGCCTTGGCACCACTCGGTACGGATGCGAGCAAACCATTTCTGGAGACAGCCCCATATCTGATTGCCGTGTTTGCGCAGTCGTATGGCGTGTTGCCCGATGGTCGGCGTGTGAAACACTACTACGTGTCGGAGTCAGTCGGGATTGCCACGGGCTTTCTCATTGCCGGCCTGCATCATGCTGGCCTAGCTACGCTAACGCACACGCCGAGTCCGATGCGGTTTCTGAATCAGATATTGAATCGTCCAACCCACGAGAGGCCCTATCTCCTGTTGGTTGTTGGGTATCCAGCCGAAGACGCCCACGTTCCGGCCATCACGAAAAAGCCACTCCACGAAATCGCAACATTCTTGTGATGCGTGGGTATCGGGCATGACAGTTCTACAACCAACGGAGTGCACCCTGTGGATGTGCGTGCCAATCATCTGAACGGTGTACTGGAGCTGAGCCTTCGCCGGTTCTACGATAGCCGTGGCTACTTCGAAGAAGTGTTCCGTCGTTCGAGCATTGAGCAGTGCGGAATATCCGAGCCGTTTGTTCAGGATAATCACTCGTACTCAACACGCAGCGTGATTCGGGGTTTGCACTTCCAGCATACCCCACCGATGGGAAAGCTGCTTATCTGCCTTCATGGGTCGATTCAACTCGTGGAGCTCGATCTCCGAAAGAACTCGGACACCTACCTGCAGCATGTATCGCTTGTACTGAGTGCTGACCAACCAACAGCAGTGTGGATTCCGCCGGGGTTTGCCAATGGCTTTGCTGTCCTATCGGACGATGCTCATGTGTTGTATAAGTGCACGGCAGAGTACAATCCCGCCGGCGAAGAGGGGATCAATCCGCTCGACCCTACGCTGAACATTGCGTGGATGGTGCCCACGCCGATCCTTAGCGAGAAAGATCGCCTGGCACCCGGCGCAGCCGGTCGAACGTTTCCGGGCGTGGATCTCTAAGCCACGCTTCACGCAGGCCGTAGTCCAGACGCGAGCTCTCATCGGTAGTCTGTACGATAGTCTGTACGGT
>CAZBOW010000043.1:0-3956 GCA_964493635.1 uncultured Hyphomicrobiales bacterium | reverse complement strand
TAGTCTGTACGGTAGTCTGTACAGGAGGGACTGCCAACGCTGGAAATCCATAGTGTGCGGCCAGTGCCTGAGCAATCATCGTAGCACCGTTGATTTTAGCCTGCTGGGTATACCCAGCAATGTGGGGTGTAATGTGTGTAGCGATGCGCACGGTGTGTTCTCGGAGGTGCGGCTCATCTTCGAACACGTCAAGCACGGTATCAACCCTACGATCTAGGCAACCCTCGTCGATCACACCTCCTCGCGATGTATTGATTAGCAGACTTCCGTTCGCGATCAGCCGATACGCCGCATCGTTGATCATGTGATACGTGGGGTGTGGTCCGTTCCGGGTAAGGGGCACATGCAGAGAGATGATGTTGCTCTGCTCAAGGAGTGTTGGTAATCCAACAACGGCAGATGGATCCAAACTTCCTGAGTCCACACGCGGTGGATCACTAAGAAGAACCTCGATTCCGCGCTGTGCTGCTGCAATTGCCAGACGCGATCCTACATTACCAACACCAACAATACCTAGGCGTTGGTTTCCGAAACCGCGAAATCGATGAATGACTGCCAAGACGTACTCCACAACGGCGTCAGCGTTCGATCCTGGAGCATGGGCAAACCAAATCCCATGGTCGTTGAGGTAGGCAGTATCGATATGGTCGATGCCCGCTGTAGCCGAGCACACAGCCGTCACGTTGGTGCCGCTCAGCAAACGCTGATCAACCTGTGTGGTGCTGCGAACAACCAAGAGCGTTGCCTTCGTGTCACGCAGCAACGACGGCGTAATCAACCGACCATTCACCGTGTGAACTGTAACAAGCGAACGCAGCCACTCCGGAAGCAGAGGAATGCGCTCGTCGACAACAGCAACTATCGGTACAGCTGAATCAGGCATCGGTGCGTACTGGACAGTGTTTCCACAACGGCAACGTACACACCCGAGGCACACTGCGCACCGTTGAGCCCCTTACCATTCCAGCGGATACGGCTGCCCGGATCAACGGGTGCTGCATACACAGTTGTGCCCGCAGCATCGATGATGCGCAACATGCCAGCATGGTTTCCCGACCAAACGATCGTTGTTGCGCCGTGGGTAGGATTCGGGAACACCGACAGCTGCGACGGATTTGGCGTGCCCTCCAACACCGATACAGGCTCCTTGGCGACGCCTGTGATGTAGATGTCGCGAGTTCCAAGATCGTTGACCACCAAGCGCAGATGACCCGAAAACACTCCTGGTTCCGTCGGTTCGAACCAGCCCGCAACGTTGTACGTGGTAGAAGGTACAATGGTCACTGGAACTCGCCATTGATCCCCACGAATTGGCACGGTTTGGTCCATCGTCCATAATCCAACAATGGTCGCATTGCCAGTGCCGGAGTTTGTGATGGGGATCGGAAAACGCAGCGCTGAACCCACATCGCATGTGATGTGCAGACTGTCGGGGACGGAGATGTCCGCTACTGCGCCCTCGTCAAGGAGAATCATCTCGAGAATGCGGTCATCGTCCTGATGTGGAAAGGGGAAGAATGCATTTGGTTCGCGATTGCTCGTCGAGAGGAAGATCCGACCCTCGCTGTCGATGGCAATGTCGCGGAGCCGTCCGGCGGCATATTGCAAATGCACCACAACGTCCGTCACCTCTGTACCCTCGGCATTAAGCTTCAGCTGATAGACGGCACTATTCTTCAGGGCAAGGAGAAGTAACGAGTGTTTAAGGTCAGGGTAGCGGTCATGGTTGTAGTATGCCATCGCCGACATCGCAATCGTACTGGATCCGGTAGCCCATACAGGATTAATCACGTTGGCAGAGTCACAGTAGTCGAGTTCATGCTCCTCGTCGCATGGACCTTCAACATATGGCCAGCCATAGTTACCGCCCGGAGTAAGGAGATTAACCTCGTCGTCGGTGATGTTGCCGTGTTCAGAGGTGAAGATATTTCCATTGGGTAGCTGCGTGATACCCTGAGCATTTCGATGTCCTTTGGTGAACATCGGCAAGCCAGGGACGGGGTTGTCATCTGGAATGCTGCCATCAAGGTTGTAGCGCAGTACCTTGCCATTCAACATTGAATCAACAACCGAGTTATGGGCATCAGGGGAATCACCCATGGTGACGTACAGCTTGCGATCAGCACCGATCATCAATCTGCAGCCCTGATGAATGATTGCAGCCGGATCGTAGGTCATAATGTTCAATGGATCGACGAGTGTGTCACTAGCGGAGTTGTACGAGTAGCGATCAACGGTACGGTACAGTCGACCCTCGGCGTTTTCGAACGTTGCCGCTACGTACACATATGGCGAGTCCGGGAAATCGGGGTGCCATGTAAAGCCCAGCATTCCAGCTTCGTTGGTGTCCTTGACTACCGAACGTAGATCCAAAAGAACTGTCCGCTCCTGTGTGTTGAGGTCTACTCGACTGAGCAGTCCATTCCGCTCCGTCATCCACAGCGAGCCGTCATGGGCAAACTCGATCTCCCACGGAATCGAGAGTCCTGTGTAGGCTGTGCGAAAGGAGAATGCGCTCTGCGCAAGCACTACGTTGGTCACACCAACACCACACAGAACAAACAAAGCGTTTAAAACGAGGAGAAGTACGACGCGGAGCATACAATCGACCTACGAGTAAAACGAATAACTGGGCACGATCACGGCGCTACAATGCGAACACCATCGGTGGTCCAACGAGGTCGCACCGTAACGGTCAACAGCGTCGGCAACCACGGTTCGGCAAACTGAAACGGGACAGGAAAACCGTGATCGTATGTGCCATTGCCATTGACGTCCACAAAGAGGTCAATGGAATACGTGCCTGGTGGAATCTCCGAAACTACCCACGATGCACCCGAGGCAATCGATGTGGTGCGTACAGAGCGTCGTGAACTATCAAGGAACCGTGCAAGATACGGACCGTTATCGTTTGGTAACAGTTCTGCCGTACCCTCGATTCGCCCCATGGGCAGATCAGTGCTGACAGTGTCAGTAGCAACCGTTGTGTCCTGTTGGGCACCAATCGATGGTCCGAGCAGCATGTGTAGTGTACCAGTGGAGGTAGGAACCCCAACATCATGCGATGCCATTGCATACGATTCAGAGGCATCCAGCAGGTTATTACTGTTGGCATCTTGCACAGCGATCAAGCGGTAGTATCCCGGCTTCAAACCCTCAACCGTAAACGATCCCGATGTTCCTACAGGCATGATGTACGAGGGTTGATCACGCATTGGATTGAAGGAATCGATCTGTGCACTGGTGTACAGGAAAATCTGTACCGTCCGCAGATCCTTTCCGTACACCCGTCCAGAGATTCGTCCCGTATCAATGTCACTTCCCGTGGAAAAGCTCACAGAGGTTGCTTCTCGAGGGCTGTTACCCTTAAGATCCTTCCAATCGGTGCCAAGCGTCAGCGTGTACGTGGTGTTGGGAGCAAGGGGCTCCTCGAAATTGATTCGCAGCTCATCGCCAGCATACGTGCTGGTAAACCGCACACGTGGCTGAATGCGTAGCGCATTGCGAACGCCACGGTCCACGTACTCGCTGAACTCAATCGCGATCGAGGGATTGGTGACGTTGCGTGTACCGTTCTCTGGAGTGATCCGCACCACCTCTGGTGGAGTGGTGTCTGGGGGTCCCCCGGATGGAGGTCCCTTGATGGCGCAGCCAGTTACGGCGCTGCTAGCCACCAGAAGAGCAAGAAGTGATTGTTGGATCCGCACGCAACAAAAGTACCGAACCGTACATTTGTGTCTGTGCACGAAAAGCCCCCTACACCAAGAACCGTTGCTCAACACGTGAAACACTGGTGGACGGTGATCTATGAGTTTGCCGACATCACTGATCAGCGCCATCTGTTTCTGTTGTCGGCAGGTATTGCCTTCAATCAGTTGATCTGCATGATTCCACTGATTCTCCTTGTGATCAGTGCTCTCAGTGGCTTTGTCGACGAGGTTCAAGCAAAGGAAACG
>CAZBOW010000042.1:0-10032 GCA_964493635.1 uncultured Hyphomicrobiales bacterium | reverse complement strand
GTTGCCGGGAAAACCTTTTCCCGGCATGGGGTCGGGAAAAGGTTTTCCCGGCATGTCGACACTTATCCGTACAAATCGTCTTATCGTTAGAAATTGTATCCAAAGCGCAACGCGCCGAGTATAATTGCCTGCTCTCCAACCTCCTTCGTGAGGGTTTTGTCTTGATAGATGGGCCAAGGGTTCGACTTGTAGAGAACTCGTTCAACACCGAATTGAGGAATGATGTATAACATGTTGTCTGCAAACTCAAATTTGTAGCCCACGGAACCGGTCGCTGCCCAATCAAAGCTTCGATACGTTTTACCGGTTGTTACATGGTTTTGCAACACGCCAAGTCCAGTGGTCTGTGAATACTCGACATGCAGTCCTTTCCACAGGTACTGGCGGTAACCAGTCACGACACTATAGTCTGCGAATCGACCCTCCGTTTCGCGATCATTGGGGAACAGGACGTTCACACCTGCTAGAAGATCACCGCGTACATCTCCGTTTTGCCAGAGTGTTACCGTCATTTGCGTTCTTGTAAGTCCCGGAAAGAACGGCCATAAGATGTCCGTCTCAACTGCATACCTACTCTGTGTTTGCGCGTCCTGAGCTAGGCTAGGCGTACTCAGCATACCAACAATACCAAGCACGAGAAGCATGTTCATCATGGTGCTAACCCCTTTGGTGTTCTTTGTGTACGCAAAGTTGCTGTGTACCTCTCGTGGTTTTCATTGACCATAGTCAATAAATCGTGGAGCTGTGTTCCACATTGTCACCCGTCGTACTTCAACAGGAACGTGCGCTGCTTAACAAGAGATGCTGAACCCCACGCACCAAGTCCACCCTTGATGTTGCTTTGGCGATAATCATACGAGCTGCGTCGACCGCTACCAACCAGGTCGATCCAGTCCAGAAATGCTCGATCTGGTGCATAGATGCGAATCTCGTGTAGGCCATACCATCGAAAGACTCCCCAAACGGTTTGCGAAGTTGTAAACCGAGTTGATCCGAGCGTGGTGCGCTCATTCGCAATCAACGTTCCCGATTGATCAAAGAAGTCCGGTACAGGCCTACGCGTGCGCTGATTGGTTTCTAGTTTGGGTGGTTCTAGGTACTGACCATATCCAAGTGTATCAAGACATGTGATGCTGATGATGTACTGCTCGATTCCTGGTACCGAAGTCCAAGAAATCAGTAGTGAGTCGTCGACAGACACCAGCAGTGAATCTGGATGTGGATATCGAAGCCAGCTGCGTGGTGGAGCATCCCATTCAAACAGTGGCGGAGTGCGTGTGGCGGCAGTAAGTCTTGCCCCACGAGCTTGAACTGTAACACGATACAGTACATTCGGCTTCACACGGTACGTGGTATCTGCTGCACGGTACGTGCCACCACGTGAGTCTGGAATGTACTCCATCGGGATCTCAGTTCCGTCTGCCTCAACGATTATCGTGGCGTCAGGCAACGCGGCTCGTTCGAAGGAGAACGTGTCTGTGATTGGCAGGGTTCGCATGATACGGATTTGTTCAAGGGGCTCTCCAACTAGGAGAAGTCCCTCGAGTACGATTTCCTCCTTATAGTCAGTTGCAACTGGATCTTCACAGCCAGCAATGATCTGACCGAACAATACCATGAACGCTGCGATAACGAATGCGTGTAGTGTTCTCATTCGAACTTCAGCTCCATCGAGATCGTTGGTAAGATGGGTAGCAACCGTACATCCCGTACTGTTGGTATGCCTTCCGTGGTAAGAAACGATCGGAACCAGATGTCTCTGCGTGAATAGACGTTGTAAACGTCGAGAAACAGTCTGCAGGGCAGATCAAAAAGCGTTGTGTGATAGTTCACGTTCAGGTTGAGCTGATGTGAGTTTGGTAACCGCAAACCCCACCGTTGTGATGGGTTCACCATGACAATGCCACCTTCCCAACCAGGAGCGCGACCACCCAACGTGGACGTTGCACCGGTGTACGACTGGCCCGACTGAAACATGAACGAGGCTCCTATCTCCCACCGGTCCGACAGTCTGTAGAGTGCGGTAATCTTCAAATCATGACGTCGATCAAACTTTGGTCTAAACCAGTTCCCAAGGTTCACACTATCAAACTGAGAATACACGAACCCCAGAGCGTACCCGATCCATCCGGTTAGCCTGCCGGCCTTCTTTTGAATGAAGAGTTCAGCACCATAGCTATATCCATCACCCACATAAAAGATATCCGAAACTTGCACTTGGCGCCTACTACCACCCTGTCGTAGTTCGTTGATGTTCGCCAGATTCTTGTAGTACACATCTACGTTCAGGTTGAATCCGTCATAAGGACTTGTTTCCAACGATACAACGTAGTGATCGGCACGGCCAGGAGGAACAGAACGATCTGATGGCAACCACGTATCAAAGAACGAGAAGTCGGGTAGCGACGCCAGACGCAGGTATTGATGATAGAGACCCCATGCAACTTTCAGATTCACATCATCAGTGATCTGATAACGCACAGCGAGTCGTGGGTCGAAAAGCCACTGTTCACTAGAGGCCCAGTAACTAGCCCTCATCCCACTTTGTAGCGTCACATTATCTGAGATGTTCCACGTTACTTGTGCAAAGGCTGCCTGCGTGTTATCCCAGATCTGAAATGCCGTTGTATCTCGAATAGCAAGATTGTTCTGTGCCGACTGTTCGAAGAGCTGGACGTAACTGAAATTGAACAGGTTGCCTTCATACCCTCCCTTCATCGTGACGTTCTCACCGGCAAACCACTCGAGCTCAATCCTCGCGGTGTAGTTGATAATGGTATTGTTGACTTCAAAAGCTCTACCGGCTGTTTCACCATCGAAGTTGTTGTCGTAGCTACTGGCGCTCACAGTCACAACGGAGAAGACGGTTGGGTCGAAGATGTGCGACCAGCGGGCCGACGTTGCCCTGTTTCCTATACGCACACCAAAGTCTAGACCTGTTTGAGCAAATCCCAGTTGATCTCTGGTCATGAAACCACTCAGCGATACTTTGTCATCGTCGCCTAGATTTTGCGTGACCTTAGCGTTCACATCATAAAAGTTGAATGAAGGAAGTGGCATCTCCGGATCTTCTGGAAGAAGACCTAGAATCAGTTCAAGGTAGGTGCGACGTCCACCAATGAAGAAGGATCCGTTGCCGAGCGGACCCTGAACGGATGCACGGGATGAGATAAGGCCCAAGCCAACAAGTGCTTCGACATGATCACGATTACCATCTTTCTGCGTGATGTTGAGAACTGCAGACATGCGACCGCCAAACTCGGCTGGAAAGCCCCCTTTAATCAAATCCACATCTTTGATGGCATCGTTGTTAAAGGCTGAGATAAAACCAAACAGGTGAGTAGGGTTATAAATGGTCATGCCATCAAGAAGCACGAGGTTTTGATCGGGAGAACCTCCTCGAATGAATAAGCCGCTCGAGATCTGAGAAGAGGTGAGAACACCTGGCAGCATCTGAAGAGCTCGGAAAATGTCGGCTTCACCACCGATGCGGAGCTGGCTGAGTTGCTCGATGGGGATGTTGATACGCGAAATGGATATCTGTCGTTTATCATCATCACGCTCTGCCGTGACAGTCAGTTCACGCCCACTAGAAGTGTCGGACATCATCACAACGCGCAACTTGGCATCGCCGTCTGGAAGTAGGGTTACGAGGATCTCCTTACGGAGGAACCCTACGTAGGATACAACGATTGTCTGCTCCCCAGGAGGCACATTTGTGATCGAAAAGTAGCCGCTTTTGTTTGTGTAGGCACCCGCCTTGAGTCCCTTTACGGAAACCGTTGCGCCGATAAGGGGCTCCTTCGTTACAGCGGCCTCCACAAAACCCGATACCGTTCCAGATGCAAGATCGACTGCTAGCTTGATACCTGCGTAGGAGGCTAGAAGTTCAACCGTTGGTGATAGAAGGAGCAAAAGTGCAAGGGCACCACGAGCGATAGTGCGATTCATGATAACGTAGTGGTGATACTCTCGTGTACTGCAGAAGCAATTTCACGTGTAGGAGAACACTCATTCGTTGATCTAGATCAATTGTCGCGGCTTCTTATCCAACATCAAGAATCTCAGCTCTTTGTAAGCTTCGATCTTATGCGCGAGAGCGACTCGGGCGTAACACCTAGGTAGGATGCAATCATATACTGTGGTACACGCTGCACAAGGCGTGGATATGTGGCTATGAGCTTTTCGTATCGCTCCATGGCCGTATCGAATCGGAATGAACGGACGTCACTTATGACTTCGGCAATCACCTGCTCCGCTATCAAACGACCAACTCGCTCGCTGTCCTTTGAAAGCGAATACATTCGCTGAAGATCATCGTAACTCCAGGTATAGAGTCGACAATCTTCAAGTGCGACTATGCTATGTCGCGCAGGATCACGTCTGAGATAGCCAACATATTCGGTTGCAAAACATGGAGCATCAAAGAACATCATCGTGTGATCATCACCGTCAACCACTTCGATAGCTCGCATGAGGCCCTCAACGAGAAGTCCCAACTGATCGTTAGGTCCACCCTGCTGGATAAACACGCTTCCCTTCGGGATCTCCACATACCGCATATGTTTCGTGATCACATCGAAAAAGACGTCATCGATGGTCATGAACCGTTCGTACACCGCTCGGATGACGGCATAGTCCTGGGCGCGCTGTTGGTTGGATGGCATGGGCGGAAAATACAATACCTCGTGGAGTTCATCTATCGAACCACCAGCAGAAATCGGTCCGTTGACCCGTCGCCACGCATAACTTGCATCGAATACGTATGAACATCTATTCACGACCCATCGGTTACATCATGCGCATGGTATCAGCAGTTCTTCTCTTCGTTGGCATGACCGTTTCTGCCGCTGCGCAGCCGTTCGTGTTCTCTGAGCGCCCTGGCACGCCGCAGCTTTTCACGATCTGGGATGGCACGGTTGCTGCCGGAGATATCGATAAGGACGGCGACGCAGATATCATCCTTTCGGGCAGAGACCAAACAGACCGCAAGCGTCTGCGCGCAACGCTGTACCGGAATGACGGACGTGCCGGGTTTACTCCTGTCGAGAATGCGGCGTTTGTCGGACTGGACTTGGGCGCCTGTCGTTTCGTAGACATGGATAACGATGGCGACCTTGACCTTTGGATCACTGGTCGAGACAGCAAGCCGCAGCATCTGGCATATCTGTATCTGAACGATGGCACCGGCGCGTTTACGATGGCCAGCAACATGCCTCTTGACGGAGCTTCCGGCGAAGCCGTCTGCTTCGATGTCGACAACGACGGCGATGTAGACCTGCTGATGACGGGGTCAAACGGACCGAACTCTACCGCCGCCACCATACTCTATCGCAATAATGGCGCTGGCGGATTTACCCGAGACAATTCGATTGGGATAAAGCCCCTTACGGGTGGTTCCATCGGATTGATCGACGTCGATGCCGATGACGATACAGACGTGCTGATCTCTGGTAAAGATGACGGCGATTCCGTTCATACACTACTGTACAACAACGATGGCACAGGTACCTTTACCGAGGTACCAAACACGCCGTTTGTGAACGTCTGGTTCCGTGGTGATATCGCCGTAGACGACACCGACGATGATGGTGATCTCGATGTGATCATCAATGGCGAGACAGCCTCAGCAGCGCAGTCGTCCTCACACCTCTACCTGAACAATGGCTCCGGTAGCTTCTCCCTGTCCGAGGATGTCGCACTGCCGATCGTGAAGTGGGGCGAAACGATCTTCACAGACTTCGATGGTGACGGGAAGCAAGACCTGCTGATCTCAGGGTTCGACGATACGGCGTTTACCGTTAACCTGCTGCGAAGAACCGGCCCGAATGCCTATACGCCTGCTGGAACACTTATCTCCAATGCCATCTCGCCAACCTTCCACACATCCTGCGCCATAGCTGATTTCGATGGTGATGCCAAGCCCGACATTCTCTTTACAGCCACCTTCTTTGATCCCCTGTTCTTCCTGACCAATCAAGCCTCTGTAGGTGTGGCCAACAACCACACCGAGACTGCAGCAGATCACCACGTTACCCTATGGCCCAATCCTGCCACTGATGCTGTAACGATCACCCATCCGAATGCGCAGGCCCGCCATGTCGAGGTTTACAACCTGGCAGGTACCCGTGTGTATTCCAGCGATATCATCAACAACACCGCAGCAACAGAAATCAGCATGCGTGGCTACGCCCCAGGCATCTACACCGTTGTGCTCATAACCGAACATTCGCGTACAGCACGTATGCTGCTTGTGCAGTAGCACCAGTACGCCGTAGGCGTTGTGTATGCCGAGCTGACTGTTTTCTTACCACACGTCAAGGATCTTTCGATTCAGAACGATGAAGTTTGAGGCATGACACACTTCATCGGAGAACCACCCATGACGAACGCCAGCCAGAAGCCAATCGAAGGAGCGATTTGTCGGCCCAACATTTCAGGTCCAGGCCGAAGGCGCCGCCGCAACATCGCGGCAGGGTTGGCGCTGCTCTCGGTCGCCGTCTTCGTGGGCCTCGTCGCCTCGCACGCCTCCGCCTGGATGCGCCTCCTGATGGCGCTGCCGACGGCATCCGCGGCCATCCTCGGACTCCAGGTGACGCGCAACACCTGTCTCGCGCACGCCGCAGCGGGTACCTTCGAGCACGAGGACTTCTCCGCCACGAAGATGGATGCCGCGCTCGCCGAGGCCAGCCGGAGGGTCGCGGCAAGCATTTATCGCGACGGGATCTTGATCGGCCTCGTTTCGGGCCTGCTGGGCTTCGCATCGGCTTGGTTCCTTCCATGAGGCTCGCGGTTTTCGGCGCCACCGGCCTAACGGGTGGACTCGTACTCGCTAAAGCGCTTGAGCAGGGACATGATGTCGTCGCGCTGGTTCGTGATCCAAGCCGCGTGTCTCTGAATCATCCGCAGCTGACCGTTCTTGGCGGCAGCCCCACCGTTGCGGAGGACGTCGAGCGTTGCATCCAGGGTGCCGACGCCGTTATCCATTGCCTTGGAATCGGCGGAAAGGGCGACGGCCGGCCGACCACGCTCGTATCGGACTCCGTGAAGGTCGTACTCGCCGCGATGGCCGAGCACGGCGTGCAGCGCATTGTATGCATGTCGAACGTCGGTGCCGGCAGCAGCGGGACGTGGTTCGCCAACCGCATCGTGCTTCCGCTCTTTGTCCGATGGCTCCTGCCCATCATCGAGGACAAGGACCGCATGGAGGAAGCACTCCGCGCGAGCTCCGTCGAGTGGGTGTCCGTGCGCTTGCCCAACATCGTAGAAGGCCCGGAGAAGCCGCTACGGCTCAGCAAGGATGGCCGAGGCATCGGCCTGTCGGTCACTGCGGCTTCGACTGCTCGCTTTCTTCTTCAACAGGTCGGCTCGTCCGAGTGGGTCCGCTCGGCCCCGAGCATCAGTAACTGAGGTTCTTGAATGTCCGCATTCGTTCACACGGTCACCCATGCTGCGCGGTTGTGCTTGATTGCCTTGGGCCTGTCGTCGGCACTCGGTGCGCTGATCGGCTGCTCAACGAGTCACTCCGTGACCGAGCTTCCCGGCGGCATCACCGTTCACACGTTCCGGCGCGACTACACGAATGCCCACGTGGTTTCGCGTGGAGAGACGTATTTCATGATCGACGCGGGCCTCGAAGCAAACGCTTCCGCACTTGCCGATGATCTGCGCAGTGAAGGGTTCGATCCTGCCCGTCTTCGGGCGATTATCCTCACCCACGGGCACGCCGACCACGCTGGAGGAGCAACATGGTTTCGACGGCAGTACGGCACCCGAATCATCGCCGGGGAGGCTGACGTGCCGATCCTCGCGGCCGGTGCGAACGACCACCTTTGCCCCACGAGCGACCGCGCGAGGGACCGTGTCACGGCGGACCAGGAGGCCCGCTTCACCCCGTTCGCACCCGATGTCGCCGTTGGCACCGAGGTGGCGCTTGAAGGACTCGTCGGGATCACAGGCACAGTAACGCCAATGCCCGGGCACACGCCGGGCTCCCTCGTCGTAATCATCTCCGGGGCCGCGCTGGTGGGAGACCTCTTTCGCGGGGCCATCGTGGGCAGCTCCGCCGAGGTCCACTTCTACATGTGCGATCTCGAGGACAACCGCAGTGACGTGCGCGTCCTGCTTGAGCGGCTCGCACCCACGGCAACCCACTTCTTCACGGGGCATTTCGGCCCAGTCAGCCGAGACGCCGTCGAGGAACGTTTTGCACGCCCGTAAAGAACCACCACTCATGAAGCAACACACAAAGAGAATAGTAGCGATCGTGACCGGCGCATCGTCCGGCATCGGCGAGGCATTAGCGTTGGCAATGGGGGCGCAGGGCACGCACGTGGTGCTGGTGGCGCGCTCGGTGGAGCGGCTGACGGCCCTTGCGACGCGCATTGAGAGCGCGGGAGGCTCAGCGACGGTGATCCCGGTGGACCTCGCCGCCCCCGGCGCGGCGCAGACGCTGTTCGACGAGGTCGAGCGGCGGAAGCTGCCGGTGGACACGCTGGTGAACAACGCGGGATTCGGCTTTTACGGGCCGTTCGAGACCGAGGCGCCGGCGCACCTGTCCGAGATGCTGCAGGTGAACGTCGTCGCGCTGACGGAACTGACACGTTTGTTCGTACCGTCCCTCCTCATGCGTCGCGGCGCGATCCTCAATGTGGCCTCAACGGTGGCGTTTCAGCCGTCGCCATACATGTCGGCCTACGGTGCCACGAAGGCCTTCGTGCTGTCGTTCACCGAAGCCCTGTGGGCCGAGTACCGCGGGAGCGGGTTGCACATCGCCGCCGTGTGCCCAGGCCCTGTCGAGACGCCGTTCATCGATGCCATGGGCTCCGGCGTTCGTTCAACGACGGTGTTCAAGATGGCGCTGTCCGTGGACAAGGTGGTACGGGCGTGTCTTCGCGCGATCGACGGCAAGAGCCCGACGCGCATCGTGGGGCTCGTCAACTGGCTGCTGGCACAGACCAGTCGAGTCTCGCCGCGGGCGGTGACGGCCCGCGTCAGCGCGGCGATGTTCGCGCCTCAAGAGCATGCGTCACATTCGGCAACGACCCGAGGAGCCACGTCATGAACCTCAGCCGTCCTGCTCGCCTGATGGCGGGCATCACCCTGATCAGCGTCCCCACCATCGTCTACGGAGGTCTGACCGTCCTGTCGGTGGTGACCGCCGGCGTCCACGGCCTGGCGGGTGGGCCGGAGCTCACCCCGCTCCAGACGACACTGTTTCGCGCCGGGCACGCGCACGCCGGTGCGCTCGTGATTCTGTCGTTAGTGCTTCAAGTGCTGATCGACGACGCCGAGTTGTCGCATGCCGTTAGTTGGCTCGCCCGCGTCAGCGCGCCGTTGGCAGCCGTACTCGTGTCAGGGGGCTTTTTCGGTATCGCGTTCGAGCCGGCCTTCGCTGCACTGTTGTGGGCTGGCGCGGCGTGTCTCGTGGTAAGTGTGGTGGCAACCGGGGTCGGCCTATTGCGCGCTCCGCGTCATACGCCGCGCTAAGGCTACAACACTCGCCCGACCGATTCCGTCAGGCCTCGCTTGCTGCTGCATGCACTGCGCCAATGACAGCACAGAAGGCGGCGTACTGCAGAAAGGCAAAGCCTCCGTCCACAAGTGAAACAGTCAGCGGACGCATGGCATACCAATTGCCGACGATCGTACCAAGTAGTGCGATGAGTCCGATTCCGGCTCCTGTGAACAACCCTTCCACCCAGCCGTGCACCTTCATACGTCGAAGGATTGCAGAAAGGATCACAGCACTGATTGCGGCGACGATCATACTCAGGATGTAACCGGGTGTGGCATTTCCGGCGGATTCGATCTTCTCCATCGTGAGAAGATTCGCGTCCATCCATGGCTGCGAGAATACCCCATACCAAGCCATACCAAGCAGCATGTTGACGACAACGCAGGCAACGATTACGAGTGCAGATTTCTTCATGAGCTATGCTCCGTAGGAAGTATGTACGAGAAGATAGTGCGCGAACGAATCTACACCTCTACCTTCGTATTCCTGTAACCATCTTCAGCATCAATCGAAAC
>CAZBOW010000041.1:4621-12192 GCA_964493635.1 uncultured Hyphomicrobiales bacterium | reverse complement strand
TTCCAAAGCCCCCTGTACCTTTGTACTCGGGGCTTTGGCGTTTTATATCCCTACGGAGGACCAGCCATGTTGTACTGCATCCCATTCTCGCAGATTTCCATCAACGACGTCCCACGGGTGGGTGGCAAGAATGCCTCGCTTGGCGAGATGGTTCGCGAACTGACCCCACTAGGCATACGGATCCCCGATGGTTTTGCCGTGACAGCCGACGCCTTTCGGCTATTCCTCTCGGCAAACACGCTAGAACAGCAGCTGTCGGACATCCTTGCCACGCTACAAACAACGTCGCTTGATAACCTCGCGGATGTTGGTGAACGCTGCCGTCAGCTCATCCGAAATGCATCCCTGCCGCAAGTGGTCATTGATGAAGTGCGTTCCGCCTATCGCGGGATGGGGGCCGATGCGATGGTGGCCGTGCGTAGCAGCGCGACGGCCGAAGATCTGCCGACAGCCAGCTTTGCCGGACAGCACGAATCGTTCCTCGACGTGCAAGGTGTGGACGATGTTCTCCTTGCCGTGCACCGCTGCTATGTGTCGCTCTATAACGACCGCGCCATCAAATACCGCATCGACAACCACTTCAATCACTTGGACGTCGCGCTGTCCGTAGGCATTCAGCACATGGTACGGTCGGATGTTGGTAGCGCAGGTGTAGCCTTTACGCTCGATCCCGAAACTGGATTTCGCAACGTTGTGTACATCACGTCTACATGGGGTCAAGGTGAATCAATTGTGCAAGGGGCTGTCACACCGGATGAGTGGTACCTCTTCAAACCCTCGATTGGAACCTCCCATCGTAGCGTGATTCGCCGTCGTATCGGGGCCAAGGAAACCTCAGCCCCCTCCCAACAACACGAGCATTCTATCACGGAACAGGATGCGGAAACCCTCGGCGTATGGTGCATGGCCATCGAGCGCCACTATGGTTGTCCGATGGATGTGGAGTTCGCCAAGGACGGCATCACGGGAGAGCTGTTTGTGGTACAAGCCCGACCCGAAACCGTTCACGCCTCCCGCACCGAAGTCGTCGATCGGCAGTATTCACTACGCACGACGGCTGCACCACTCTGTACCGGAACGGCTGTTGGACGTGCTGTTGCTTCCGGCAGAGTGCGGATCATCACCTCGCTTGCAGATGCACCCCGCGTGCAACAGGGCGACGTGATCGTGGCCGATACCACGAATCCGGATTGGAATGCCTTGCTACGCAAGGCCTCGTGCATCGTAACCAACAAAGGCGGTCGCACAAGTCATGCCTCCATCGTTGCGCGCGAACTTGGCATTCATGCCGTTGTTGGCACGGGCACGGCTACCGCGGTCCTTCAAGACGACCAGCTGGTAACGGTCTCCTGTGCCGGCGGAGATACAGGCAACGTGTTCGATGGTGCACTGGAGTGGGATGTGACAGAGGTCTCCCTTGAACAAGGAGCCGATACTATCGTCCAGCCGATGTTTATCCTCGCCGACCCCGACAAAGCCATGCAGTTGGCGGCCTACCCCAATGCCGGTGTAGGATTGATGCGGATGGAGTTTGTGATTACCAACACCATTCGGATTCATCCGATGGCATTGGTACAGTACGCTTCACTTCCGGAGTCGAACGACAAGCAAGCTATTGCAGCCCTTACGCGGGGCTACGCCAACAAGACGCAGTACTTTGTGGACATGCTCTCGGAAGCCATTGCCATGGTTGCCGCGGCCTTTCACCCGAAGGACGTGATCGTCCGGATGAGCGACTTCAAAACAAATGAATATGCATCGCTCATTGGTGGTTCGATGTTCGAGCCGCACGAGGAAAATCCCATGCTGGGATTCCGAGGAGCGTCGCGGTACTACCATCCAAGCTATCGTGAGGGCTTCGGGCTGGAGTGCGAAGCCATTCGTCGTGTACGGGATGTGATGGGGCTCACCAACGTAAAGGTGATGATACCGTTCTGTCGTACCGTCGAAGAAGGTCGGCGCGTGCTGGATGTGATGACCTCCTTTGGACTGGAGCGAGGTGTAAATGGCCTGGAGGTTTACGTGATGGCCGAGATTCCGAGTAATGTGATCCTTGCTGAACAGTTCGCCGAGATCTTCGACGGATTTTCCATTGGTTCGAACGACCTAACCCAGCTCACACTTGGCATCGATCGCGACTCATCGATCATTCACGCGCTCTTCGACGAGCGCAACGAGGCGGTTACCACCATGCTCAGTACCGTGATCAGCAAGGCAAAAGCAGCGAAGCGGAAAATCGGTCTTTGTGGTCAGGCACCGAGCGACCATCCGGAGTTTGCGCAGTTTCTGGTTCAGCAGGGAATCAATAGCATCTCGTTTACCCCTGATGCGATGATTCAGGGCATTCGCAACATCAGAGCTGCTGAGCAGTTGTAGCTCAACGGCGACGCTGTGCAATCTCCACGGCCATATCAATGGCTACTGCCGTGCTGCGCGCATCCACGGTGCTGAACACCCGATCGTAGGCGGTGCCGTGGTCCGGCGAGGTTCGTACGATCGGGATACCTGCCGTCACATTTACACCAGCCCCCTGCGCAAGAAGCTTCAGCGGAATCAAGCCCTGGTCGTGGTACATCGCAAGGATACCGTCGTAGTCGGCAATGGCACCAAAGGCAAAGAAGCCATCGGCTGGTAGGGGGCCTGTGGCAAGGATTCCCTGTTGCTGCGCCTGCTGCACAGCAGGACGCACAACGGTATCATCCTCGTTGCCAATTGCACCGTGATCACCGGCATGCGGATTCAGTGCCAGCACCGCAAGGCGAGGGTGAGCAATCCCGAGATCTGTTTGAAGATGACTCCGAAGCTGATGAAGCCTCCGCACGATGAGATCCACAGTGATCAACTCGGATACGCTACGCAGGGGAACGTGTACCGTAACCAGAGCAACGCGTACATCACGTGTACAGAGTACCATCAGAGGATCGCCACTGCAGGCAGCTGCTACCATCTCTGTTTGACCAGGAAACACCCAACCGACTCGCTGCAGTGCATGTTTATTGATCGGCAGCGTGACCACTGCATCAGCAGTACCATCGACGACGATGCCGATGGCACGCTCTAGCGACGAAATGGCATGGCGCGAGATCCCGTCGTTGGCCTGCCCAGGTGTCAGCATAGCACCTTCTGCGGGAACTGTCTCAAGGGTAACCTGGTGCTGACCGATCATCCATGTTGTGTCGTCTGCAGTACCCGGTAGCCCGTAGGCATCGATACAGGCCTGCAGGATGGCAGGAGAGATGACAAGCCGGTACTGCACTGGCGCAGTACTGTGGGCGAGTGTCTCGGCAAAGCACCGAAGGCCGATGCCATTAACATCCCCACAGCTGACGGCAATGGTTGGGATGGTCATGCTGGATTATGCCGCAGGCTGCGACCGACGGCGCCGTGTTTTGTAGAAGTTCATCATCAGCCCAACAACGGCAAGGTTCATAATCAGAGCGGTACCACCGGCACTGAGAAAGGGTAACGGAATCCCCATGACCGGAAAGAGTCCGATGGCCATGCCGATGTTTACCATGGTGTGGTAGAGCAACACGGCCGAGAAACCAATGGCCACTACGCTGGCAAAGCGCGTGCGTACAAGGCCGGCGATGCTGATGGTGCGCAACATGATCGATGCGAGCAAACCCAGCACCAACACGCCGCCTACAAACCCGAACTCCTCGGTGGGCACACAGAAGATGAAGTCCGTCCACTGCTCGGGGATGTAGCGCAGCTGCGTTTGCGTCCCTTGGAGGAAGCCCTTGCCGGTAATTCCACCGGATCCTACGGCCAGCATAGACTGAATCACGTGGTACCCGCTTCCGCGTGGGTTGGCCTCCGGCTCAAAGAGGGTAATCAAACGCTTCTGCTGATACCCCTCAAGACTGTCGAAGGCTGGATCTACGGCCACAGCCACCGCAATCATCAAGGTCACGGCCGCCACGGTAGCAAACAGGCTTCGACGAAAGGCAAAGGCCCCGGCCGCCACCACCAGCGTAATACCGACCATCCACCAGATCACGTCAAACAGAGAGTAATACAGGGCCGACGCAGCAATGAATGGCAGCGTAGCGAGCACATACAGGAGGAAGACGTCGCCCCCTACCCACAAGAAGATCCCTAAGCTCATGGCCAAGAACACTGTGGCCGAACCCGTATCCGGCTGCATCATGATAAGGCCCACGGGGAGCAGAAGCATACCCATGAGCGTGGCAAGGTCGCGAAGAGCTCGGATGTTGAAGCCTTTGGAGCTGGCAAAGCGTGCCATCGCTACCAGTGTGGTGTACTTGGCCAGCTCGGATGGTTGAAAGGAGAACCCGCCGATCTGCACCCAGCATTGCTGTCCGTTCACCTCGTGTCCTAACGGTGTGAGCACGGCAATCAGACCAACGACACCCACACCGTAGGCAATGTAGGCCGTATCGGACAACCATCGCTGTGGCATGAAGTAAGCACCAATGGCGGCTCCAAGTCCCAGCATGGCGTACACTAACTGATTCGAAAACACCACCGAGGCCGATGTCTTGAACGTGGCGCTGTAGATCGAAATCAGACCTACTCCCAGCAACCCAACAACAGCCAGTAGCAAACCCCAGTCGACCACGTCGTTCACCTGACGCTGAAGCGTTACATCCTCGGTTTCAAACCGGTAGGTATTCTGTTGCATGGTTTACGGCGTCCCAACAATTCGATGGAGAGCTTCGGTATACTTTTGCTGCGTGGCATAGATGACGTCGATCGGCAACGTGGGCGGCGGTGGCTGTTTATCCCAGGACGTGGTTTCCAGCCAGTCGCGAAGCACCTGCTTATCGAAGTTTTCCTGAGCAATCCCCGGCTGATACGATTCAGCCAGCCAGTAGCGAGAAGAGTCTGGTGTAAGCGCTTCGTCAATCAGAATCAGATTACCTTCGGCATCGATGCCGAACTCAAACTTGGTATCGGCAAGGATCAGCCCCTTACCAGCAGCAATCTCACGAGCCCGAGTGTAGAGCGCCAACGAAATGGTACGTACACGGGCGGCGAGATCGGTACCGAGGATCTCCTCACACTGCGCAAACGTAATGTTTTCGTCGTGCCCTTCATCCGCCTTCGTCGATGGCGTAAACAGCGGTTCCGGCAATTGGGAACTAACGACTAAGCCGTCGGGGAGCGGAATACCGCATACGGTGCCAGAGGCCTGGTACTCCTTCCAGCCAGAGCCGGCCAGATAGCCGCGCACGACGCACTCAACGGTAAGTGGCGTTGTTTTTCGTACGATCATGGACCGACCCTCGAGCATCGACTGCTCTTCGTCCGTCAAACCAGGAATGCTTGCGACGTTCGTTGAAACAACGTGATGCGGAATGATGTCCCGAAGGCGGTCGAACCAATACAGACTGATCTGCGTCAGGATCCTGCCCTTATCCGGAATGGGCTCACCCATAATCACATCGAAGGCACTGATGCGATCGGAGGCTACCATGAGAAGGTAGTTGCCCACGTCGAAGAGATCGCGAACCTTACCGCGACGCAGCAGAGGGTACTGAGAAAGAGATGTGCTCAGAACTGGTTGCATAACACAAAGATACGCGGTGACCTTGGCGCAGAACGAGGACCATACCCACTGGAAGGAGATTGAGCGATGCCGTGGTTACCTGGCCAACCGCCCTACCCTCTAGCGTGTAGACGTCAATGGGAAGGTGTGCCAGCCACGGTTCTCCCGAGACGGTGCTCGAGCTGGCGCCCCCTGAGACCCCTGGGACCCCGGAGACCCCGGAGACCGAGGTCGCCCCGTCCTGCCACGAAATCAGGACAGTGGCTGGACAGTCGCTGCGAATGGTGGAAAGGGGCTCTCCGCCATTTCCGGAAATCATCAGCTCGTCGTCAATCGCGACTGCGCCGGCTGTGCCACTTGCTGAACCGTCCAGCGCCATCCACGAAACGCCGGCCCCCTGCAGCTGGAGGCCATGCTGATACCACCCGTCATCGTCAAGATGGACAACGAAGGCATCGGCTTCAAATCGAACCGTTTGGTTGGCATCGCGGAACGCTACGGATGCAGATGCTGTCCCCGCCATGATGATGCGGCGTTGATACGTGGCCACATGAGTCACGTGCGACTCCGCCTCAACCGTTCCTACGTGCCGTAGCTGCGGCTGCGTGACCGATCCCATCATGATCGTGTTTACCAACACAGGCTCGCAGACATCCGGTATGCCAATGCCGGCAAAGCTGCCATCGTGCGACCATGCCCATTGCCCACAGCCAGGAAGCAACCCAACAGCGAGTTCGCTGCCAATGGCGATCACGCGCGTCCCAGTTGACGGTGGCAAAGGAATCGGTGTTGACACAATGCTGTAGTCCGCCGTAGCATTTGACACCAGAAACAGCTGGCCATCGGGATCGACGACGGGTATCCACGAAACGTGGTCGCGGGGATTGGACACATCGCTAATGACAACGCCCTGGTGATTGCCTGTACCGTCAAGAGTCTGGAGATAGGCACAGTTGCTGCTTGGCGATTCAACCTCGGTCGAACCAAAGCGCGATGCTGTTCCGAAGACGCCAGTAATGCCAATTGATCCATTCGGAAGCACAACCATTCCTGATGGGATCTCGTACGATGGGCCACCATCGTTACGGACCCACACAACGCTACCAGCGGCAGACACACGTGCAATCACAGCATCGGTGTTTCCGCGGCCACCAAGCGTAACATCACCAATCGTGTAGGATGTGATCGAGGAGGTATTGGCAGCCATGGTCATTGCAACGATCACATCGCTGTTGATCACATCGCGATCGATCACACCGAGAACCTCTACGCGGTCGTTGCCCACTCCACCATACGAGCGTATCCAGCGCAGCCGAAGCTGATGATCGAACGAGGCCAGAAACGCATCCGTACCGCCACGGCTCTGTAGTGCGTCAGCACCGATTGTGAGCGTACCAGTGTAGGAGCCCCCTACCAGCATACCATCACGCGTGGCGACCACCGAGGTTACGGTCACCGCATCACGGCAGCCCAGCACCAGTGTCCGAGGCTGTGCATGCACCGGATGCACGGCCAACGTCACAACCATCCAAAGGAACAACAGAACAATCATCCGATGCCCAGCAGCACCCGTCCTGTTGGCAGAATCGAGATACCAAGGACGATCAGGATGAGTGTGGTGAGCAGTACCAGAAAGATATTGCGAGGACCCAACGGACCCGGTGTGCGGAAGTACTTCATACCGTAGTGGGCCACGCCAACCATCACTAACATGATGAAGGCGTGCTCTAAGCGATGACGCAGGTCAACGCCGGACGTGCTCCACCGACCAATCAGGTGAATCAGTCCGATCACCACCTGCACGGTCAGCAGGTAGACGTATCCCTTGATCGTGATACGCATCCACGAGGCGAATGAGCCGTTGCGGACGAAGGTCACCAAGGCAAGAATCGCTGCAATGCCACCCAAGAGAAACACAAGGTGGCGCATGTGCGAGTGAAGTGTAAGCAGGAAGTCCATGATCAACCCTCAGAAAACAAGCCGCAGCAAACAAGCCGCAGAAAACAACCCTGATGAACGAATGGCGAGCAACGATCGTTATAGCGCCGTAGCGAAA
>CAZBOW010000041.1:0-4521 GCA_964493635.1 uncultured Hyphomicrobiales bacterium | reverse complement strand
AAACAACCCTGATGAACGAATGGCGAGCAACGATCGTTATAGCGCCGTAGCGAAAACTACGGCCTTTTGAATCTATCGTCTTACAATCCGCGTACACTGCACCTGTGCGTTTACTTCGTCTTACCATTCTCCTCTTGATCGCCGTATCGGGCCTGCATGCACAGTCCGATACCACGTACTTGTTCTACCGTCCATATGACTACGGCAGCATGTCCATGGTATCTCCCTGGAATGTGGTGCTCAATGGTAGCTACGATGTGCTGCAATTGGATGGAAAAAACCGTCGGATAGCCGAGTTACCTTATGGTAAGGGGCTTCGCAACGTGTGGGATAACGTTGTGCGTCATCCGGGTGCCACCATTTCTCAAATCGGCTGGTGGAAGTTCCTGCGGACGGAGGTATTCCCGCTTACATTCAACGTTGATGGTGGACAGTGGCTACCCAACTACCAGCTGCACCTGATTGGCGGTGGCATGACGTACCGGCTCCTGCAGGAATGGTATCACTATCACGGAGTCGAAGGGTCCGGTTGGTGGGCTGCAGGAACTGTTGCGGCCTATCACATCCTGAACGAAGTGGTAGAAGCCGAGGACTATGAGGGATACAACACCGATCCCATCGCCGATGTGCTGCTCTTCGACTGGCTTGGAGTTCTGCTCTTCAGCAACGACGACATTGCCCGCTTCTTTGCCGAAGACTTGCAGATGTCGGACTGGAGCAACCTGCCGATGATCACATTCCCCGGTGGGGAGTTAGGGAATAACGGCCTGTACTATGCGTTGAAGTGGGACATTCCCACGAACAATCGTTGGAGCTTGTTCTACCTGATGGGGATGAGCAATATGCTCGGCGCATCGTATCACATCAACGCAGAGCATAGTGTTACGCTGGCGGCCGGCGCTCGGGGAAAGGATTTGTTCGTGATCGACGGTCGCGCGCGTGTGCTCACCACGGAGCTCGTACCCACCGGTGGCATCTACTGGGATCGCAAGAACTCGCTGTTGGCATCGCTCACAGCGAGCGGTCAAGCCGACCAGTCTGTGATTCTGCAGATCTATCCCGGCGTTGCGGACATCCTGGGTGCACGCACCGGATTCTGGGCTACGTGGGGCACCAGCGGCACCATCGGTATTGGTGTGACCCTCCAGCAAGCCATTGGTATTGGCTATCGGGGACGTTAAGGAAACGTTACTCGTTTGCCGGATCTGCGTTGTGCAGATTGTGGTCCATGAAACTTGTTGTGTTTGATCTCGACGGCACGCTCACCGACACCACGCAGGTGGACGAGCATGCTATTGTTGGTGCTTTGCAGGAGATTCTCGGTGTAACGGGGCTCTCCACCGACTGGAGCGAGTACGAGCACAGCACGGATGCCGGCATTGTGCACGAGGTCATTCAGCGTGAGCGCGGTTCGGTACCCATCGATGTACTCCACCGCGTCCATGATCGGTGTCTGGAGATCATGGAGCAGTTCTACACCTCATCACCAGATCTGTTCCTGCCGATCAACGGCGCCACCGATGTTCTGAAGCGACTAACCGATGCCGGTATGGCCGTGGCCATTGCCACCGGCTCATGGCGGGAATCGGCATTGTTTAAACTGCGTGTGGCCCGCATTTGGCGTCATCAAACCATCATGGCCACCTCCGACGAGAGTCCGTCACGATCAGAGATCATTGCTCAGGCAATCTCTCAGGCCCTAGGACGGTACCAACAAGAGCGCTTCGACACCATTACCTACGTTGGAGACGGCATCTGGGATGCCCGTGCCAGCAAGAAACTGGGTTTGAATTTCATTGGCATTGCCAGTAACGGCCACGCCGAGCGCCTGCGCTCCGAAGGCGTGGAGACAATCCTTCACGATCTTGTAGAGATCGATACATTGCTTGGGGGAGCAGCGACGTACTAGTCGCTACACCAGCTCTCCAAACAGCGTTGCACTGGTCGAGCGGGTGATGCGCACGGGCACAACGTCGCCAACCACATAGCCGCGCACGTCATCGTGAGGGAAGATTACCGTTTTGTTGGTGTCGGATCGCCCCTTCCACTCCGAGGCGTTGCGTTTCGACGGACCCTCGACAAGCACATGATGCGTACTGCCAATCTCGCTGTGATTGATCTCGGCCGAGATCTGATTTTGTTGAGCGATGATCTCGTTTAAGCGGCGGTTCTTCACTTCGTCGGGAACGTCGTCGCCCATCTTCCAGGCCTTGGTGTTTTCGCGAGGGGAGTAGGCAAACATATAGGCCCCGTCGAAGCGTACTTCGCGCATCAGCTCCATTGTTGCCTGATGATCTTCCTCGGTTTCGGTGCAGAAGCCGGCAATGACATCCGTACTGAGTGCACAGCCCGGCATGGTGCTCTTGATCTTGTTGATCCGATCCATGTAGCGATCCACCGTGTAGGTACGGTTCATCAGCTCTAGAATGCGATTCGATCCCGATTGGAACGGCAGGTGGATGTACTTACAGATGTTGTCGTACTCGGCCATGGCTTCGATCACCTTGTCGCTCATGTCCTGGGGATGCGACGTTGTGTAGCGAATGCGCATCTCTGGAGCAGCCTTGGCACTGGCAATCAGAAGGTCGGCGAAGTCGGCATTCGTAGCCTCATCGTGGTAGGAGTCCACGTTCTGGCCCAGGAGCGTTACCTCCTTGAATCCATTGTCCCACAACCGACGCAATTCATCGGTAATGAGCGGAAGCGAGCGCGAGCGCTCTCGTCCACGGGTAAATGGCACTACGCAGAACGTGCAGAACTTATCACAGCCGCGCATGATGCTTACCCAGGCCGAGATGCCCTCGGTTCGCAGAGGCTCGATGTCGTCGTAGGTTTCCACTCGGGACAGCTTCACAGCGATACCCTTGCTTCCGCCCTGAGCACCTGCTACAAGTTCCGGCACACGCCGGTACTCGTCTGGGCCAACCACCAGGTCTACAACTTCTTTCTCCAGGAGATCGGCGCGTAAACGCTCGGCCATACAGCCCAGCACACCGATCACCATGTTCTCCCGCTTGTTCTTGAAGAAGTTGAGGTGACGGAGCCGCTCGTGAATCTTCTTCTCGGCGTTATCACGAATAGCACACGTGTTCAACAGAACAACATCGGCATCTTCGATCGACTCGGCACGCTGATAGCCGCTTTGATGCAGCACACCCAGTACAATCTCCGAGTCCGACACGTTCATCTGGCACCCATAGGTTTCCACATACACGCGTCCACCGGTGGTCGTCACCGGCACATCGGAGGCAGTCGGTTGCAGAGCTTCGAGAATAGGGAGGTCGATCAGTGCCATAGGCTGCAAAAATAGGGTCTGCAGGGTTGTGTTGTGTCCCGTTTTCTCGGGTTGCAGGCACGGATTGTCAGAACACAATCACGGAGGAATCATGCCTAGCCCCCTACAAGATCGCGTCTATGAACTGCTTGTACGCGTTGGAACTGTCCATATCGACGGGCGGGACGACTGGCGTCGCGAGCGCCTCAGCCGACTTCTCTTTCGGGATACCACGGAGCTCGCCAGTTGTCTGGAAGGGGCTCTCGGCTCGCCAAACAGGGACTCCTTCCGAGCCAACCTCTACGAGGCCAACGTCTACGTCCGCCAGGTGAAGCTCTGGCTTCGACTCCTGGATGATGTTGGTGGAGTGGAGCCCGATGCCTGCAGCCCCATGCACTCTGTGGCCGAAGAGGTGCACAGTCTTGTGCTGGCGGCCCTCAAGACCTCCGGACACCGGCTACAGCAGGTGGCCTAGAGTGCGTCCTACGAGGTGGGGCATCATCGCACGCCACGTAGGCCAGTCGTGACCCCACTCTTGGTCCCATAACTCCAACACGTGGGGAATCTGCTTGGCGTGAAGGATGCCGCTGAGCGTTTGGCTGGCCGACGGATCTTCGTACGGACCACGGCCAGAGGCAATAGCAATGGGCGATCGCGATCGCATCACACTCAGGAGGTGGTCGTCCTCCAGGTTGGGCAAGAAATCCACGGGGGAATTGAAGTAGCAATCCTCGTCGAAGTAGCCCTTGGTGTAGGCCTTCAGGTCGTAGATGCCACTCATTCCAATCGTTCCGGCAAATAGATCCGGGCGACGGAAAAAGGAGTTCACACCATGCAGCGCCCCCAGCGAGACCCCTGACGTAATGATTGGAGCATGGTGACCGGAATCCTGGCGGATGTGCGGAACGACCTCGTCCACTACGTACTGGTTGTATTGCTGGTGTCGAATAGCCTTGTTGCGAGGCTGCATCTCATGATTGAGCCAGCTCTCAGAGTTGATGCTATTGATGGAGTAGACGGTCAACGCTCCAGCATTAATCATTGGTGCTATGGAATCGATCAGGTGGAATCGCTCGTACTCGAGGTAGTCAGCAGCTGCACTTGGAAACATCAGAAGTGCCGGGCCTGCGGTTTCTGTGGAGCCGTAGCGGACGATCTCCATTGGTTTCTGGAGTGCTGGACTCCACCACGATGAAATGACGCGTTCCATTACTGGTCTCCTGAGGTGTTCGTTGTTACAATCGGTG
>CAZBOW010000040.1:6349-12471 GCA_964493635.1 uncultured Hyphomicrobiales bacterium | reverse complement strand
GGTTGTTGCGGCATGCACGCTCTGGCAAGCGCCGGCAGTTGCTCAAAACAAAAAAAATGGTGAGAAGGTGTACAACGAGTATTGTTCAACCTGTCATCAAAAAGATGGTAAGGGGCTGGCCAACGTCTATCCGCCTCTGGCAAAAAGCGACTACATCGCCAAGACCGACAAAGAGACGCTGTTGCGCCAGATCATCTTTGGCTTAAGCGGAAAGATTAAGGTCAACGGCAAAGAATATAATGGTGTCATGGCTCCACTTCCTGCCAAGTACACCGATGCCGACATCTCGGACGTTGCGACGTACGCCCTGAACATGTTTGGTAACTCTAAGGGTAAGGTAACAGTTGCCGATGTGAAGGCTGCAAAGAAGAAGGGCAAGATCAAGTAGTTCGGCAAGGGCGAGCTGCAAATGTTCAGGGGGAGCTTCGTTGTCCAGACATCGTTGTCCAAACGATGCTCCCTCTGTTGGTGTGAATAACTCTCTTCCCCCTCGGCGCTGATCTCTCCGTATTTTTCGACGTTCCACATTCCTCAGGCAGCCATGTCTCGTATCATGTTTACTGTATCGTACGTTGTTCCCGACGGGAAGCGCTCGGAGTATCTGGGTTTGATGCAGAAGTTGAGCCAGTTCTACGCCTCGACGGGTGTTGACTACGCCGTGATGGAAGACAAAGCTGCGCACAACCACTTCCGAGAAGTGTTTCGCTATGCGTCGGAGGAAGCGTTCGAGGCATCGGACGATCCCGAATCAACACGCGATGTTGCCGACGTCATCGACGCCGTCTACGGTATCGTTACCAACGTCCAGTACACTACGCACGTAGCGGTCGGGTAGTACCGCCGTCATCGCCTGTGTCCACGGTTGCCGTTGATGTGTCAAGGTCTTTCGGGCATGGCGGCATTCCCATGTACGGCCGAGAACTTGTGCGTCACATGGCGCAATTGTCGGATCGGCCATCGTTCCTACTGGCTACCCGTGGCAAGGTCCTCAGCCAGACGCATCAACTTGTTCAAGGGTGCTCTAATGTAACGGTGCGCACCGGGTTGGTTCACCCCTTGGCCCTCGGCTCACTCGGTAAGGGCCTAGTGTTTGCCTATCACCGGGCACGATGGAAGCTTTGGCAGAAGGACTGTCAGCTTGTACACTGGCTGGAGCCGGGGATTGAGTTCCCGCGTCGGCTACCCTACGTTGTTACGGTGCATGATCTGTTTCCCTTGGATCGGAGTATTCCGTCGCCGGAACATCTGCGCACGAACTTTGAGCGATTGATCGGCCCGGCGGTGGAGGAGGCTCAGCGTGTGATCGTTCCCTCGCATTTTGTCCGTCACGAAGTTGTCTCGCTCGTTCCATCGGCTGCGCATCGGGTGTCCGTTGTTCCGATGGGCGTCAGCGATGCCTTCACACCATCGCTTCGTGAACGTCCGTTTGCCGATCCCTACGTTGTATGGATTGGTCGACTCGATGAGCGAAAGAATCTCGTCCGGTTGCTGCAAGCTTGGAAACAGCTACCCAAGAGCCTGCGTGCTGCCGTTGGCTTGGTGCTAATTGGACCGTGGACGCTCGAGCACGTGCATCGGGCACACCCGGAGTTAGCTGCGGCGATGGTCGAACTGCAGTGTATCGTGTTGTCGAAGGTTTCCGCCGAAGAGCATGCTCAGCTCTTAACCCATGCCGAGGCCCTGCTGTTTCCGTCGCTCGCCGAGGGATTTGGACTACCCGTGATTGAAGCTATGAAGTGTGGGTGTCCCGTAGTGACGTCGTCCGTGAGTTCCTTGCCTGAGGTAGGGGGCTCGGCCGCCGTGTACGTCGACCCCTGGTCGGTCGATTCGATCCGTGAGGGTATCGAACGGGTCTTGACCGATGCCGACCTCCGGAGTTCACTGCGACGAGACGGACGGCTGCGCGCCCAGCAGTTTTCATGGGATGCCTGTGCAGCGGCAACAGTTGCTGTGTACAACACCGCCCTGGAGTCTGCTCAATGAAGCGCCAACGGGGAGCACGCTATCAGTCGTGGACGAAGCGTCTGGAGATCGCGATACGACATCAATGGAGTCGCCTGCGTTATGGAACGGGGAGTCCAGAGCTTGTGACCCTGCCAACAGACGTGCTCGCCAGCCATAGAGGGCATGCACCGATGCGCATTCTGTTTCTACGGCAAGATCGTATTGGAGATGTGCTCATCGCGACGCCTGTTCTCCGCGAAGTCCGTCGTCGGTACCCCGAGGCTGTGATCGACATGGTGTTGAGTACCAATAATCACGCGGTCCAGGCTGCGGTAGCCCCCTACATCAACACTATCCATGTGCTCCGAAAGTCGTTCCGGTCAGTGTGGTCCCTCTGGTGGACGTTACGGCGTGCTCGGTATACGGTGGTGGTCGATCTTCTCGATAATGCGTCGACAACCTCTGGTATGCTCATCGAGGCCTCGGCGGCTGCTCTACGATTTGGAATCGACAAGGACAATCGTGGAGTCTACACCCACGTGGTACCGCTGCTCTCGCAGGTGAACGTTCCCATTAACATCAGAGTAGCCCAGCTGTTGCTCCTCTTTGGCATCGACCCGCAGTTGGTCGACCTTCGTCCGGTGTACCCTGTAACGGAGGCTGAACGCCGGGCGGCATCCGAGCGTTTGGGTAGTACCCCTGGACAGCAAACGATGGGGGTCGTGCTGAGTGGAAGTCTGGGTTTTAAGCGCTACAGTGTGGCGAACTTCACGATGATCCTCCAGCACCTCAGGCAGGACATGCCTTGGTTGCGGATCTATGTGTTTGGTGGACCAGCTGAACAGCACGACGTCCAGCACCTAGCCACCGCTACCGATACCGTTGCCGTTGGTCCTTCGTCGTTCCATGAGTATGCTGCATCCCTGAGCATGATGGATGCGCTGTTGGTTCCCGACACTGCCGCCGTGCACCTGGCCGCAGCGTGGGCCACTCCCTGTGTGGTTCTCTATGTGCCCGACGTCCACGGTAGGCTGCCGTGGTATCCGTGGCAAACACCGCATGAAGCGGTCATGAGTCCTACGGACCACATCAATGACATTAGCCCTGAAACAGTTGTCGAGGCTGTGCATCGCTTGTTCGCATATTGCGGCCCCAACGGCCGTCTCGATCAGAAGGAAGTACCATGAATTTTGAACAACGCACACATACTTGCGGAGAACTCCGCCCTGACCATGCTGGGCAGATTGTCACCTTGAATGGTTGGGTCCACGCTCGACGAGACTACGGTGGCATCATCTTCCTTGATCTGCGAGATCGGTATGGCATCACCCAGGCCGTCATCGATACGTCCGATACGCCCGATCTGGCACAAGAAATCAAGGATATTCGCGGCGAGTGGGTACTGTGGATTCACGGTCAGGTTCGTCTGCGTGAAAACCCAAATCCGCATATCTCTACCGGTTTGATCGAGGTGCTGGCTTCTCGCATCGGAGTGATGAATCGCTCGGAGGTTCCTCCGTTCGAGATCGTCGATGATCTCAAGACCAACGAAGAAACGCGCCTGACGTACCGCTTCCTGGACCTGCGGCGCACGCAGCTGCAGCGCAACTTTCTGCTACGCAATCAGTTGTACCAAATTGCCCACCGGTACTTTTTCGAGCATGGCTTTGTGGAGGTAGAGACTCCCGTCCTGACGAAGTCCACGCCGGAAGGGGCTCGAGACTTCTTGGTACCCAGTCGGATGAACAAGGGGCAGTTCTACGCACTACCCCAGTCTCCTCAGTTGTTCAAGCAATTGCTGATGGTAAGCGGGTTCGACCGGTATATGCAGATCGTCAAGGTGTTTCGTGACGAAGATCTGCGCGCCGATCGCCAGCAGGAGTTCACCCAGATCGACGTGGAGATGTCCTTTGTCCGTCGTGAGGATATCCTGGCCATCGCCGAGGGATTTGTGCAGACGGCGTGGAAGGAGATCCTGGGGATCGACATGCCGACGCCCTTCCTTCAGATGACCTTTGCCGATGCGATGAATCGTTACGGATCGGACAAACCAGATCTTCGGTACGATCTCTTGCTTCAGGACGTTACGGAACGCGCCGGATTAACGGCGTTCAGCGTCTTCTCCGAGGCCGTCTCTCTCGGTGGATCGGTAAAGGTGCTGCGAGCGCCAGGCTGTGCAAGTTATTCGCGCAAGCAGATCGACGAGCTCACCGAGCACGCGAAGAAATATGGCGCTAAGGGGCTTCCATACCTGAAGATCGTCGACGGCCAAGTGTCCGGTTCGTTTGTCAAAGCGTTGTCAGCCGAGGACCTCGCCGACATGATCGCTCTGACAGGTGCAGCCGACGGCGATTTGCTGCTGTTTGCTGCCGCACGGTGGGAACGGGCCTGCCTGATTCTTGGAGCCCTACGCACGGAGATTGCTCGCCGCGAGGGGATTCTTGATGCCGTGCGTGGAAGCTTTTCGGTGCACTGGGTCACGGAGTTTCCGTTGCTGGAATATGATGAGGAAGAATCCCGATATGTTGCTCGTCACCATCCGTTCACTGCACCGATGCAGGAGGATGTGGAAAAACTCACCACCGATCCCGGTGCGGCGCGCGCCATTGCCTATGACTTGGTCATCAACGGCTACGAGGCAGCAGGGGGGTCGATTCGGATCCATCGACAGGACGTCCAGGAGCGGATGTTTGATTTGATTGGCATGAGTCGCCACGAGGCCGAGGCCAAATTCGGATTCCTGCTCTCGGCGTTGAAGTACGGCGCCCCTCCCCATGGAGGCATTGCGTTCGGGTTTGACCGACTCGTCATGTTGCTGGCGGGCACGGAGAATATTCGTGATGTGATTGCCTTCCCGAAGACCACCTCGGGATTGTCGCTGATGGATGGAGCTCCGTCACCAGTGGATGAACGCCAGCTTCGTGAGCTGGGAATTCGTATCTCATCGTCAACATCGCATGAATAGACGAACGTTTTTGGGGCTCACCGGTGCGGCCGTGATGCTTCCATGGCAGCCCGTGTTTGCCCAATCCACAACACCGCAGCGGTTCCGGCTCATGGTGGCGAAGGCCCAAGAAGAGGGCTGGGCTGATCTGCCCGTCGGCGATCTGATGGCCGCGTTTGCTGAGCAGTTCGTGGGTACGCGCTACGTAGGTGGTACACTTGAGCAATCGGGCCCGGAGCAATGCCGTATCGACCTTACCGGCTTGGACTGTGTCACCTTCGTTGAAAACATCCTTGCGATGGCCCGCATGATGAAGCTCGGTGGTGCCAGTCTCGAGGAAATGGAGGAGGAGGTTACCTACACGCGATACCGAGGAGGTATCCTTGACGGCTATACCTCCCGCTTGCACTACACGGCCGAGTGGATTGCCGACAACGTCTCCAAGGGAGTTGTGCGCGACATTACCCCCGAACTCGGCGGCGAGCCCCTTCCCATCGATGTGCACTTCATGTCGGAGCACGCCTCGGCCTATCCCGCTCTGAAGACCGATCCCAGTCTTGTTCCCGTGATTGCCGCCATTGAGCGCACGATTCGGCGCATTCCACGCACCTACATTCCTACCGGGCGTATTGCGGAGATCGAAGGTCGGTTACGAACCGGTGATATCGTAGCTATTGCCACCTCAAAGAAGGGGCTGGATTATGCCCACATGGGAATGGTACTCCGCAACGAGGACGGCTGCGTGCTTGTGCATGCGTCGTCGTCCCAGAAGAAGGTCGTTGTGGATGGTAGGGTTTCGGAGGTGATCGCCGCGGTGCGTTCACACACCGGCATTTCCGTGGTGCGCCCTCTGGAGCCGTAGAACATCAACTTAGGCCATCGGCCGTAGCACCTGATGCTCTAGGCTAGCTGGAGTAATGGTCTGCAAGATGTGTGCTGCCACCGCAGAGGGGTCTGTTAGGGGGCTGCCCACCTCCGCAAGGGTTGTGCTCGATTGTTGCAGAGCGTGTTCTACCCGCTGGCGATCCGCCGGCGAAAGCTGAAGCAGGTCTGGTAGTTCGCGATGTGCCGGACCACAAAGGATGGAACCATGTTGCAGGACAACGCCATCAATAACGCGCTGGGCACTGCCAACCAGTTTTTTTCCGGCTACGGTAATCTCCGTTCGCGCATGAGCCGTAAAACAGGAGGAACCCAGAGGGCCAGCGGCAGCGTAATGCTCATGGAAGCTGGT
>CAZBOW010000040.1:5066-6249 GCA_964493635.1 uncultured Hyphomicrobiales bacterium | reverse complement strand
AGCTCAAGGTCACGCTCCATGTTTCTGTGCCCATCCGCCGCCCCCTCCCACGAAACATCTACCACGCCGCTCACGGCAGGACAATCCGAAACCATGAGAGTTTTCCAGCACGGATCACCGGTTGATCGGCCACCGTAAGAACGGTCATGGGGTCCTTGATCTGTGCACCGTTGACGCGAACGCCACCCTGTTGGATCAGTCGTCGGGCTTCACTCTTTGATGATGCACACCCTGCTCCAACCACGGCCTCGACGAGGGTGATCTGCGTTGTGCCGGCCTCCGGAGCCCAGTCGGGAATATGATCGGGCTCATCCTTTTTGACAAAGATCCGTTCAAACTCGGCAAAGGCATCTGCGGCGGCATCTGCACCATGGTAGAGTGCCACGATGCCCTTGGCGAGGTCGACCTTCGCCGTTCGAGGGTGAAGGGTACCGTCAGCCAGACCGTCGGCAACACGTTGGACGTCGGCCGGTGATGCGAAGCAGGCATACTGAAGGTAGCGAGTGATCAGCGTGTCCGGAATAGACATCGTCTTGCCAAACATGTCTTTGGCAGAATCCGTCAGGCCGATGTAGTTATCGAGCGACTTGCTCATTTTCTCAACGCCATCGGTCCCTTCCAGAATGGGCATGGTGAGGATACATTGCGGCTCCATGCCGTACTGCCGCATGATCTCCCGTCCTACGAGAAGATTGAACTTCTGATCGGTTCCACCCAGCTCAACATCCGAGCGAATGGCCACGGAATCATAGGCCTGCGACAACGGATACAGGAATTCGTGCACACTGATGGGTTCACCGGCACGATAGCGTTTTGTGAAATCGTCGCGCTCCAGCAGTTGGGCTACCGTGTACTTCCCAGCGAGTGCAACAACATCTTTGAACGACAACTGATCCAGCCATTGACTGTTGTAGACCACCTCTGTGCGATCTCGGTCGAGAATCCGGGCAGCCTGCTCGACGTACGTCGCACCATTGGCCCGTGTCTCCTCCAAGGTGAGGGCCGGTCGTGTTTTGGACTTTCCGGTCGGGTCGCCAATCATGGCGGTAAAATCGCCAATGATCAGGACCACGGTATGCCCCAGATCCTGAAACTGACGCAGTTTCCGCAACACCACGGCGTGACCAAGGTGAATATCCGGTCGGCTGGGGTCGAGTCCAAGCTTGATGCGAAGCGGGGTGCC
>CAZBOW010000040.1:0-4966 GCA_964493635.1 uncultured Hyphomicrobiales bacterium | reverse complement strand
TCTCGTGATTCTCGAGCTCGTTGTGCTTCTCGCTTCAGTTCTTTGTCCTTCAGACTGGCACGCTTGTCGTACAGCTTCTTGCCTCGTGCTAGTCCAAGTTCCACCTTGATGTACGGACCGGAAAAATACATCGATAGCGGGACGATCGTGAGTCCCTTTTCTTCGGCTTGGGTGCGTAAGCGCTGCAGCTCGTGCTCCCGCAACAGGAGCTTGCGTCGGCGCGTTGGTTCGTGGTTCTCGCGCTGTCCGAAGTCGTATGGCTGGATGTGCATCCCCATGAGGTATAGCTCGTTGGTATGCTTCGAGGGGAACATCCCGTAGGCATCGGTCATGCTCACCTTGCCAGCACGTACGGATTTGACCTCCGTACCCGTCAGCACAATACCGGCTTCGAAGCGCTGCACGATCTCGTAATCGTGAAACGCTTTGCGGTTGGTGATGATGGTCCGAATCGGGCGGTCGGTCGGAGCGGACATGATGCCAGGATGAGACGTGAACGGGAATACAACGCCGAGCGTGAAGTGCTCGCATCGAACAAAAAAGCCCAGCGCATGGCGCAGGGCTTTTTTGGAAGCGGAGAGGGAGGGATTCGAACCCTCGATAGCGTCCTTAAACACTATGACGGTTTAGCAAACCGTTGCCTTCAGCCACTCGGCCACCTCTCCACGTTTGATACCGCAATACACTGCGCAACAGGACCGCCCAGAAGACACGCGCACGACGATACCGACCACAAAGATACGCGGCGTTGTCTCAACTGGCAAACACTCCGTGGGAAGACCGTGGGAAGATCCCTGCCGCCGTATCTTGCACTCGTGAAAGCGGCAGAAACACCATTAATGAAACAGTATGGCCAGATCAAGCAGCAGCATCCTGAGGCCATACTGCTCTTTCGCTTAGGCGATTTCTACGAAACCTTTGGGCAAGATGCCGAGCTGACGGCAAAAGCCTGTGGAATCACGCTCACCAAGCGCAACAATGGCGCCGCTGGAGAGATTCCACTGGCTGGATTTCCGCACCATCAACTCGATACGTATCTGCCGCGACTGGTGCAGGCAGGTCATCGCGTTGCGGTGTGTGAACAATTGGAGGACCCAAAACAGGCCAAGGGGATTGTGCGCCGGGGGGTCGTGGAGATTGTCACACCAGGCGTGGTGCTCTATGACAAGCTTCTGCACCATCAACGTAACACGTATGCAAGCGCACTGATCCCACCGGTAGCATCCTCCGACCGCTGGGGACTGGCATTGATGGACGTCTCAACGGGATCGTTCTTTACTGGTTCGGTGCCCGAGGATCAATTGGCCTCCACACTGGAAACGTACGAGCCAGCGGAAGTCCTCGTTCCGCGATCGTCGGTGGATCGCGCCCAGCCCTTCCTTCGCCGACAGTCCCATGCTCCGTCGTTGACGCGTATTGACGATTGGCACGTGGATCTCGATACAGCGATGCGCACGCTTACTGCGCACTTCGGTACAGTGTCGCTTCGTGGGTTTGGCATCCAAGACGATGCAGCCGGAGTGGTTGCAGCCGGAGTGTTACTGGACTACGTTGCCCAGGCACAACAACGGCCGCTGCGTCATGTGACGTCCATCCATGCGCTGAGAAATCGTGCCAGCATGGTGCTGGATCACAGCACACGGCGGACGCTGGAGATGGTCGCATCTTCGCAACGCGGTGAGCATTCGGGCGCGTTGATCGACTGTTTGGATTACACCCGCACTCCCATGGGCGCCCGCTTGCTGCGATGGTGGGTAGCTGCTCCGCTCCAGGCGATCGCAGCGATTGACGAACGGTTGGAACACGTCGACGCCGTTGTTGCCGATCCCGATCTGATCGACCGTCTTCAACGTGTTCTTGCTGAGATGGCGGACATCGAACGCCTCACCGCACGAATTGCAGCGGAGCGTTCGTCGGCCCGTGATCTTGCTGTTCTGCGTCGCAGTTTAGAGATTCTGCCAGAGCTTCAGAGGTTGCTTCGTGAATCGGATAGTGCCGTGGTGCAGCAGCTGGGTGCCAGTCTTGACCTCCACGCAGAGTTGTGCGAGCAGCTGCAGCAGGCCCTCGTTGAGGAGCCTCCACTGCAGTTCGGGACAGGTTTGATGTTTAACCCGGGCTACCATGCCGAACTCGATCGTGTGGCTCAGGCGATGCACCACGGGAAATCCTGGGTGCAAGACTATCAAGAGCGTGAGCGTCAGAAGACTGGCATCGGAACGTTAAAGATTGGTACCAACACCGTCTTCGGTTACTACATCGAGGTCAGTCGTACGCAGAGTGCACGGGTTCCGGAGCATTATCAACGCCGACAGACGCTAGCCAATGCCGAACGGTATACCACCATCGAACTCACCGACCTTGAACAGACAATTCTGCAGGCGTCCTCGCGAGTGGTGGAGCTTGAACACGAGTGCCTCACGGCCTTGCGTACGCATATTGCCCAGTTCTGTGCCGATCTGCAGCAGACGTCTCACCATGTTGCAACGATCGATTGCTATGTGAGTCTTGCGCATGCCGCCATCACCGGCAACTATGTTCGTCCCGTTCTCCATTCAGGGTACGAGTTGAGCATCGTGGATGGTCGGCATCCAGTCCTGGAACGGATCCTGCCACCGGGAACACCGTACGTTGCCAATTCTCTTGAACTCGACGACCAACACTCGCAGGTGCACATCATCACTGGCCCGAACATGTCGGGGAAATCCAGTTATCTGCGGCAAACCGGCATCATCGTACTGCTGGCCCACATCGGCAGCTTTGTTCCGGCAACGGCAGCTCACATACCACTGACGGATCGGATCTTCACACGCGTGGGTGCCCACGACAATCTCCTGGCAGGGGAGAGCACGTTCCTCGTGGAGATGCAGGAAACGGCAACCATTCTGCATAATGCCACGAACCGAAGTCTGATCCTGTTAGATGAGGTCGGACGCGGAACGGCAACCTTTGATGGGATGTCGATTGCATGGGCGCTTGCCGTCTACCTGCACGATGTTGTCGGCGCAAAAACGCTCTTTGCCACCCACTACCACGAGTTAGCAACACTTGCAGAATCCTATACGCGTATCACCAATCACCAAGTGGAGGTTCGCGAGGAGCGGGACAGCATTGTGTTTACCCACCGCGTGATACCTGGCCACAGTGATCATTCGTTCGGGATCCACGTTGCGCGGATGGCTGGCGTACCACCGGAGGTCCTGACGATGGCCGAGGGCATTCTTCAGACGTTAGAACAGGAATCGCCGGCACGAAAGGTTGATGCTGAGCTCCTGGCCAATACGAGGGCAACGCATCACGAGCACCGCGATCTTATTCGTGATCGACTTGGTGATCGACTCGGTGATCGACTCCGCGATCGACTCAACGCACTCGATGTGTATCGGATGACACCGATCGAGGCTATGGCCGTTTTGGCCGAGTTACAGATGATGACAAAGGATGACAAAGGACACCAACGATGATACCTGATCACGATTCTGTCAGGGCGATGTGGGAACACCGCGACCGCGTTACCCGCGCGTTGTCGCAAGACGGCCTATTCCGCGTAGCGGCGATTCAGAACAGCGTTGTTGCCCGCACGGCGCAGCGTCGGCACCAGCTCGACCCCGTTCGTGCGTTGCTGCTGGCACGTGCGCTTACAAGTGCTAGCCTCTTGGCCAGCTTCATGAAGGGAGAGGAGCGCGTATCCATGATGGTGGAGGGTAGCGGTGCTGTCAAACACGTCTATGCCGAGGCGCTGCAGGTAGGTGAAGTACGGGGATATGCCACCCTCAACACCAAGCCGATCGATCCCTCTGAACCACTCGGTACTGGTCTGCTGAAGGTGCAGCGCGTGCTCTATGGCAAGCAAGAACCGGTGACCGGTGTGGTTGAATTGCGTCACGGCGACGTAACCAGCGACCTTGGCTTCTACCTTACGCAATCCGAGCAGATTCCGTCGGTGGTCGTCATCGATGTGGTGTTCAACGAACACGATGAGATCATCCGGTCGGCGGGTTTGTTAGTGCAGGCAATGCCTGGAGCACGTCCCGAGGATATCTTCCAGGTGTACGACGCCCTAGATGCGATGCCACGTCTCACATCGTACGTTGAGCGGTCCATGACAACCGAGGCTGTCATTGAAGAAGTGTTTCCAATCCCCACGTCGATGTTGGAAACCAAGGCCGTCGACTTCTTCTGCCGATGTTCATTGGATCGTTTTAAGTCGATTCTCCTCACCCTTGGATATACCGAGTTACGCTCGATGCGCGATGCCGGTCAGGACGAGTTGGTCTGCCAGTACTGCAACGAGCAGTATGAGCTTTCGGCCGAGGACTTTGATGAACTTCTGGAGCAGTCGCTGGCCCGACAGAACTAACGTGATCCGAGGGGCTGAAGGGGGCTAAAGTGGCTATTGGCGCGCCATCGCCGCCGCGATGGCTGCCACATGGGCGATATCTGCAGCCGTACAACCACGTGAGACATCGCTCCATGGATGACGCAACCCTTGAATGATTGGACCCAGAGCCTGCGCACCGGCCAGACGCTCAGTGAGTTTGTAGGCAATATTGCCGGCGTTGAGGTCCGGAAAGAGTAGCACATTGGCAGCACCGGCCACGGGAGATCCTGGGGCTTTTCGCTCGGCAACGGCAGGAACCAGTGCCGCATCGGCTTGCAGCTCACCATCGGCCATGATAGAGGGGTGGCGCTCGGCAAACAGCTGCGCGGCCTTCTGGACGTGGTCGACCATCGGGTGGCGTGCCGACCCCTTGGTGGAGAAGCTCAGGAAGGCAACCTTCGGCACGTTGCCGGTAAGTCGTTCATGATTGCGTGCAGAGGCATAGGCAATGTCCACCAGTTGCTCGGCTGTTGGCTGAGGAACAATTCCGCAGTCGGCGTAGGTCAGCACGCGCTCTGGGTCCGTCCATAGCATCAGGAAGAAACTCGAGATCGTCTGCACGCTCGGATCCATTCCAATCATCCACAG
>CAZBOW010000039.1:0-12979 GCA_964493635.1 uncultured Hyphomicrobiales bacterium | reverse complement strand
AGCATCAGCAACGTGCGATCGGATTGGCTAAGGGTAAGCATCGAGGCCGCATAGGCTACGTTGGCCCGTGCCGGGGCGGGCAGCGATGCCAGGAAGAGTTCGACTGGTGTGGTAGGACCTACCAGCTGGCGAACGATGTCCTGTGCGGTGACGCGGCCTTTGGCTGTTGCCTCGTCGTCGTCGCTGTCCGATGGTCTCGACTGGAGACCAAACATCTTGAGCAGCACCGACAGGTTGTCGATCTTCTCGGGATAGACATAGACGTTCGTCTTCTTGGCAGGGTCAACGCCAATGCGGCGCTTTACCGCAGCAATGGCATCGCCAAGGTCGCCCTCGATATCGATGAGGCCATTGGCCATCGCATCCGTACCCGTCCATACACGGCCCTTGGCAAGAGCACGCGTTGCTTCGAATTCCTTGCCGCGGGACTCCGCTACCTTACCCACAAAGCGCTTGTAGATGCCAGCACCGAAGGTGCGTAGCTGGGCTTTATCGGCGTCCTGGAAGGGACGCATTGGGTCCATGAAGGTCGATGATGGTCCAAACGAAATGGTATCCGTAGAAACGCCCATCTTGTTCAGTGTTTGCGCTACATTGGGGATACTCATGATCACGCCGATGGAGCCGGTAATTGTTGAGGGTGCAGCGATGATCGTATCGCAGGCCATGGCGATGTAGTAGCCACCCGAGGCGGCAACGTCGCTCATCGATGCATACACCGGCTTGTCCTTGCGGATCTCTTGAATGGCCGTCCAGATCTCATCGCTGGCAAGGGCCGAACCACCGGGGGAATCGATGCGCAAGAGAATCGCCTCCACATCATCGTTCTTCCAGGCCTTCCGCAGCTGCTTGATCAGGTCCTTGGAGTAGATGCCGTCCGAGCTGAACGGGTCGTTACTTGTACCAGAGGCAATAGCACCACTGGCATAGACGATCGCAAAGCCGTGGTCGGAATCAACGTCTTCCGGCTTGGTATGGACGGTCTCGGCATAGTCGGCCAGACTACGCGAACGAAGTTTGGGATGGTCGGAAGAGTCCGACGGGTTTACGCGACGGGCAATACGCTCACGCACCACCCACTCGTAGTCGATGCCGTCGATGTAGCCAGCCGCCTTCAGCGAATCCGGAATGTAGATTCCCTTGGCAATGTCGGCCGCTACCTTGCCGGCATCGAGAGAGCGCGAAGCAGCCACAGCTTGCGTGAACATGTTCTGACGATGAGAGATCAGCGCACGATACGATTCCTTGGCCGGAGCACTCCAGCCCGTGCGGCTAAACATCTCACCAGCGGACTTGTATTCTTCGAACTGCTCCACGTAGAAGTCCACGCCCAGTTTGCTGAGCATGTCCTTCAAAAACACACCCGTGGTCCCAAAGGCATTCATCATCAGCAGGCCATCGGCCGGCATGAAGATCGAATCGGCCACGCTGGCCAGGTAGTAGTCCTGCTTTTCACCGTTTTCGATGTAGGCGTAGATGAACTTGCCGGACTTCTTGAACTCCACAAGGGCGTCGCGAATCTCCGTCATCTTGGTAAAGCCTGCGCCACCACCGGCACGATAGAGGATCCCTTCGATGTTCTTGTCGGTGGCAGCGTGCTCCAGGGCACCCACAACGTCCAGTAGGCTCATGGGCGAGGATTCACCGCTAAAGTTCAGCTCCATCTCCGGGCTGAACTCCTCTACTCCATCAGAGAGGTCCATCACCAAAACGGTGTTGGCTTTTACAGGCGTGGGTACGGAATCGGATCCGCCAAATCCACTGAAGAGCGCGCTGATCAGGGCACCAATGACAACAATCACAACAACAACCAAACCAGCAATCACGGCTAGGGGAATCCACCAGCGGGAACGCTTACGGGCCCGCTCGCCTGGTGGCGGAGGGATGGGTGGGCGCTGCGGTTGGGACCCCAATGGTGTTGAGGAGGAAGTATCTTGCATGGTATTCTCCAAAAGGTTTCGCACGGAGTACGGATGAGGTGGCCGAAGGTTTCACCAGCATCCAAATTACCGTTCAATCTTCGATTCAGACTTCTTTCCGGACCTCTTTCTGATCCTGTTCCTATGAAGCCCAATCTTGTGATGTCGGACTATTTCTACGATCTACCACATGATCGCATTGCCGAGCGCCCCCTACCAGAGCGCGATGCTGCAAAGCTGTTGCTGGCCGATGTGTCAGGTGGTGCAATCCATCACCGAACGGTCCGTGAGCTCTCCGAGATCCTACCTGCCAAGAGCCTGTTGGTGGTAAATCGATCTCGCGTGGTGGCTGCGCGACTCCTGTTTACCAAGCCAACCGGTGGGGTGGTCGAGATCCTGTTGCTGCGCCCCGTTGCCCCGTCGGCAGATCCAGCTGTCGTGTTGGCCTCGCAGGATTCGTCGGACTGGGAGTGCTTGGTGGGCGGGAAGAACGTAACGGTTGGCATGACGCTCCAGCATCAATCCTACGATCTGACGGCTACGGTGCTCGCACGATCAGGCACGGAGGGAAGTGTGCGCTTGGAGTGGTCATCGAGTGCGTCGCTGTCGGCCGTTCTTGACCGCTGTGGTCACGTGCCGCTGCCACCGTATATCAAGCGAGCCGACGATGCCGAAGACCAGCATCGGTATCAAACCATCTTTGCTCGCGACGAGGGATCGGTGGCGGCCCCCACCGCGGGGCTGCATTTCACGCCAGCGGTCATCGAGGCGCTGGCTGCCAAGGGTGTTCGGCGTGCCGAGGTGACGTTGCATGTCGGCCTCGGGACCTTTCAACCGGTCGAGGCTACAACGGCTGCCGAGCACACGATGCATGCTGAACGGATCGAAGTGGATCGGCAGGAATTGCAGATCATTCTCGATCATCTTGAGCAGGACGTTCCCTTCATCACCGTTGTGGGTACAACGTCGCTGCGTACACTGGAATCCCTCTACTGGTTTGGCTGTGGGCTATTGGATGGCAACAATCCCACGCACATGATGATTCATCAGTGGTCGGCCTTCGATGGCACACCGCATGCGCGTCGTGATGCCTTAGCTGCCGTTGCCGCATGGATGGATGGTAGGGGGCTGCAACGCATCTGGGGCGAAACGCAGCTGATGTTGGCGCCCGGCGCCCACCTGGGTGTGGTAGACGCACTGATGACGAACTTCCACCAGCCAGGCAACACCTTGCTTCTGCTAGTGGCTGCCGTTGCCGGTGATCCATTCTGGCGGCAGATCTATACTTCGGCGCTGGCGAATGACTACCGCTTCCTCAGTTACGGCGACAGTTCGCTGATCATTCGACAAGACGCACAAAGGCCGGATCAACCCGAAGCAGACGAGTCCCCGGCGGGACGATAACCGAAGGTTGTACGGCGCCCTTTGCCGTTGGCGACACGGATACCTCGATGACTTCCGACGTGACGTCGGCAATCACCGAAGCACCACCTTGGAGTGTAACGCTGATGCGTTCCGGTACCACCCTCCGTCCGGCTGCTGCTGGCTTGAGCACCACGGGAACCTGTCGCACGGTGACCTCGGCGGTTTGTTGTACGTCGATGGCCACGGTAATGGTGCTGGGCACAACATTGAGTACCGTCATCAGCGAATCACTCACCGGCACGGTGACCTCCATCGGCTGATACACATCATCCAGGAGTAACCGCTCCGTATGCCATACACTCGTGCGCTCGACAAAGTCGCGAGAGCCACGCACTTCCACTTCACGCGGTGCGTAGGCTGGTGTTCCAACGAGTTCGAAGCCCGGCCGGCAGGAGATGTTGTAGCGTAGCTCCAGTGGGACTGTAGCGCGTACCATGTCGCCCGTGGTGAGGTGTAACACGCTTGGAGCCGTCGACACAATCCGCATCGACGATGGTAGGACCGTATTACGAACCAAGTCGTCGTAATCGATCCGATAGGACGATCCCTCCGACGCCTGAAATCGGGCCAGATCCACCGTGCAGGAGGCCGACCGATTGAGGTACTTCACACTCAGGATCTGCATGCCAGAGCCCCGTACCCGAATCTTTACCGTGCGCGGTACAGCCGAGAGGAGTGCCTGGTTTGCAGGGGGCTTGATGGTGAGTGGAATGTCCACGTCGTCCTCGGCAACGCGCGACAACGTGACGTACACCCAGAGGCCTGCACTAATCAGGACGCAGGCAATCAGGACGCCGATGTGGAGTTGACGTCGAGCCATGAAAGATCTGGAGTGGAGTTCGATGAGGGGGAGTATCGGCGTTTCCGAAGTTCTTCGATCGTGGTGGCCACGGCGTGCATCGTTCGCTGGAGCTCCAGACGGGCGTCGCCCTCGGCCAGATCCACTGCGGCGATCAGGGCATCCATTTCGAGCTTCTTGCGATGGATGGCGATGCTTAGCAGTGCGTCGGCGATGCTGCGAGCACTGTTGTGGGTTGGAAGATCCACATCAAAGTCTTTCCACTTCGTGGAGAGGACTACCACCGAGCTGGAAATCGACTGCAGCAGTTCCTTGTCGTGCTGAGGAAGTGTAGGATGTGCGTTGATGTAGTCGATGATATTGTGCGTTTCGTGTTCGGCGAGCAGAACGTGATGGAACAACTGCTGACCTCGTGGCGTGGCAAACGACTCTGCCGTCATCTCGAACTGATGAACCATCAACGCCAGGCCGTGCTCTACCGTAAGTGCAATGCGGAGTAGCTCGTATTCCTGTGGCAGCAGCTCCGGCTGCGTCGACTGCACTGGCTGCACCGGCTGTACTGGCTGCACCGACGGTGTGGGTTGCAGGGCTGGCCTTCGTTCCGGTACTGCAGGTGCAGGTGCTGGTGCGAGCCCCGTGAGCACTGAAGGATCGATCTCGAAGGCAGCGGCAAGTTCCTGCATCAGAAACGGCCGGCGCAGGGCGTCGGGAATGCCACCGATCCAGCCAAGCATCGTGCGCACGGCATCGGCCTTGCGGACGGCGTCGTCCAAGTCGCCCAGACGGCGGTAGCGATCGATCTGAAACGTCATCCACGGCAGAGCTGATTGCAGCAGCTGACCCATGGCCTCGGTACCATGACGCTGGATCATGGAGTCGGGGTCCTCGCCCTCCGGCAGCACCACGCATTGAACGTCCATGCCGGCATGCAAGGCCAGCTCAATACCCCGTGTCATGGCTTTTTGTCCGGCTGCGTCGGCATCGAAGACCAGCACCACCCGATCGGCGTAGCGTTTCAGTGAGCGCAGTTGATCAGGCGTGAGGGCCGTGCCGGACGACGCAACGGTGGACGTAAACCCCGCCTGGTGCATGGCAATCACATCGGCCTGGCCCTCCACGATATGGGCCGTCCGGCCTTGCATGATGGCACGCTTGGCTAGATCTAAACCATACAGGACGCGGGACTTGTCATAGACGATCGTTTGCGGTGAGTTGATGTACTTCGGAGCATCCGATGTTGCTGTAATGATGCGGGCAGAAAACCCAACGACACGTCCGGCATCGTCGCGAATGGGAAACATCAGCCGACCGCGAAAGCGGTCGTAGACCTTACCGTCGTCCGTGCGCACCACCAAGCCGGCATCGTCGAGATGCTGGTCGGTAAAACCGTTGGCCAGCAGATGCTTCATCGTAGCATCCCACGCTGCCGGCGACGCTCCGATCCCGAAGGCCTCGATCGTGCGATCCTCGAACCCTCGCGAGCTGAGAAAACGCCGAGCTGGAGCGCCGTCCGACGAGTGGAGGATGTCCGTGTACAGCCGTGCTGCTTCTCGCAGTGCAGCCCTAGCCTCCTCCCGCCGAGCCTGCAGGCCCGTAGGGTCGTCGATGGTCTCTTCGGGGATCACGATGTTGAGCCGGGTAGCCAGCTGCCGCACCGCATCGGGGAAGGACAGATGCTGGTGCTCCTGGAGGAAGGTAATCACATTGCCACCCTTGCCGCATCCGAAGCACTTGAACATTCCCCGTTCGGCATTCACGTTAAACGACGGCGTCCGCTCGTTGTGGAACGGACACAGTCCCAAGTAGTTCCTGCCGGCCTTTTTCAGCTGAACGTGCTCGCCAATGATCTGGACGATATTCGCCTGTTCGCGAACCTGATCGATGATATGGTCGGGGATGCGACTCACAGGCGGCGCACACCGGAAGGGTCGGTACAAATCATCAACAATTCCGCCATCGTGCAACCCGTTTGCGGGCACACCGCCTGCGGGGCAATCTCGGCTGCAGGCTCCAGCACGAATCGTCGATGATGAAATTCCGGGTGGGGGATCGTGAGCGTGTCGGTTGTGATGATCTCATCACCGAACAGGATCACGTCGATATCGATCTCACGCTGACGCCATCGCTCCCGATGCTGCCGGCCCAGCTCTTCCTCAAGCCCCTTACACTCACGGTGAAGGTCTTCAGCCGACTGATCGGTGGAGCCGATCACGGTAATGTTCAAGAAGGGGGCTTGATCGGTGTAGCCCACGGGGTCGGTCTCGTAGAACGAGGAGCACGCAGCGTTCTGCAACACGCGCTCCATCAGGGCCGTGACAGCTGCCTGCAGCCGCTCCTGTCGGGGCTCGATGTTGGAACCCAGAGAGAGCACCACCATGGTATCCGGTGCCGGTGTTGATGGACCCATTGTCATGAGGCGCGGTGCAGGGTAGTCTCAGCTTGAACATAGTCCAGCACCTGCTGGATGGGAACGGTGAGCTTCCGGACGCGAACCGTTACCTGCAGGGCAACGTCGAAGGTATCGATGATGGCCGAGGCGATATCGAACGACAGGGTTTCGATAAGGTCGTACGGTTCGTCGGATTGCATATGCTCACGAATCGTGAACAACACCTCCTCGTAGTTGATGGTATCGGACAGATCATCGGACATCACGGCCTGCGAGGCATTATAGGTGATATCGACGTCTACTTGGTACCGACCTCCAAGGGAATGCTCCTCGGGGCGAACACCATGGTAGCCGTAGTACTCGGCGTTGGCGATGCTCAGGGTTGTGGTGCGGTGATAGCGGGTCATGTGCAGGTGAACAGAAGTGGTGGGACGAAGTGGTTGTGGTTCGAAACTAGGGGCATTTCGTAATATCGCACATTACCCGCATGGATTTGTCACGGATCACCGAATTGTATGCCAGTAACACCTGCCGTCGTCGAGGCCATAAACAACCAGATCCAGGCAGAGTTCCAAAGTGCCTACCAGTACCTTGCCATGTCGGCATGGTTCCACGAGAATAATCTCCCGGGCTGCGCACATTGGATGAACATTCAATGGCAGGAGGAAACTGCCCACGCCATGAAGCTCTTCGGCTACGTGCACGATCGTGGCGGCTCGGTGAGCCTGCAGGCAATCACCGCTCCAGAGCACTCCTACACATCGCCCCTAGACGTGTTCAGGGCTGTGCGTGAACACGAAGCTTGGATCACCGCACGCATCACCGAGCTGTACGAGATTGCCGTGATGCACAAGGATTTACCCTTGCAGATTATGCTGCAGTGGTTCATCAGCGAGCAGGTCGAAGAGGAAGCTGTTGTTGACAGTATCATCGAACGCCTGCAGATGATTGGCGGAGATGGACCGTCGATCTACTTGCTCGACCGCGAATTGGGTAGTCGTCCCGGCCTTGAGCGGTCCAACACATCCACAGCCGAGAAGTAATGATGCATCAGGGAACCGTAGCACGCACCAGTGAGCTGCTTGCAGCCGCCGAACAGGTTCACGTGATGGTTGTGGGCGACGTCATGCTCGACCACTACTACTGGGGCAGTGTTTCACGGGTAAGCCCCGAAGCTCCTGTTCCGGTGGTGGACCTTGTCCGCGAGAGCTTCCATCTGGGTGGAGCAGCAAACGTTGCCGCCAATATTCGTGCTCTGGGTGCCTCGGCGGCCCTGATTGGTGCCGTTGGTGCCGATGCGGCAGGGGCGCAGCTGCGGCAGTTGGCGCAGGAGGGGCAGATCGATGCATCTGGCATTCACACCGATGAAGATCGTCCTACCACGATGAAGACCCGCATCATCGGAAACAACCAACAGCTCATTCGCCTTGATCGCGAGTCGCGCGCCGAAGTGACCGATGCCGTCGTGGAACGGATCATGCAGGATGTGCAGAGTCGTCCGTTCATTAACGCCATCGTACTCCAGGATTACGACAAGGGGCTGTTGTCGGCGGATTTGATGCGTCAGATGATCTCCGTAGCACAGTCTCGGTCCATACCGGTGTTTGTGGACCCCAAGAAGACGCAATCCGATCTTTACCATGGGGCCTTCGTCTTTAAGCCAAACCGCAAGGAAGCGGCCGACATGCTGGGCTACGAACTGTCCTCGCAGGATCTGATTCTGCGGGCCGGGCAGGACCTGCTGGATCGCATCGACTGTGCCTATGTGCTGCTCACCCTTGGTTCCAAGGGCATGATGCTCTTCCATCGCAACGGCGATGTGCGGTCCGTTCCTACGGTGGCCAAGAAGGTCGCCGATGTTTCTGGGGCGGGCGATACCGTGATTGCCACCCTTGCCACACTCGTGGCTGCCGGAGCGGATGTTGCCGAGGCAGCAGGCATTGCCAACATTGCCGCAGGAGTGGTGGTGGGCGAACCAGGCATTGTATCGATCACGGCACCAGCACTGCTGGAAGCTGTGCGTGAAGATGGTCACTACATTGGCAGTCTGCTGTGATGGTGTTGCAGCCAGAGGAGCTGGCTCTGCGTGGTCGCGAACTTCGCGCTGCCGGGGCAACCATTGTGTTCACCAATGGCGTGTTCGACATCCTTCATGCTGGCCACGTTACGTATCTGGAGGTGGCACGGGGCTTTGGCGACGTGCTCGTTGTGGGGATCAATAGCGACGACTCTGTACGACGACTCAAGGGGCCGGAGCGTCCACTGAACCCCCTGCATGATCGCATGATTGTTGTGGATGCTCTGCGCTGTGTGGACTACGTCATCGGTTTTTCGCAGGATACGCCGCTGGAGCTGATCACCGCTCTACGGCCCGACGTGCTTGTTAAAGGCGGCGATTATGTCCGCGATACCGTTGTTGGTGCCACCGAGGTCGAGTCCTGGGGCGGACGCGTCGAAATTGTGCCTCTCCTGCAGGGGCGATCTACGACAAACCTGATTACTCGCGCGCGAACGGTCTGAACCAGATTTCGCCGATACTCACCGTAACGTTGAGTCGTCCGATGAACTCATCGAGGTCGCTTCCGGGTGCATCGATCCCGCGATAGCCAAGCTGCACGCCGGCATCGACCATGGCATTTCCGCCGAGCGGCATCGACAATCCACCGGCAATCACCGACTCATAGATCGGTGCGCCGTTGAACCGAACGGGCAGGCGCTGTGCTGAGAGTCCGGCATGGTAGCCAAGTTGATTCCACCACGAACCGGTGCTCGGTCCGGGTTTGGTGTAGCCGAGGCTGAGGCGAAGGCTGCTGGTATACGAGGCGTCCGGCCGATCATTGACGGTCACACGCGTGAAGTCCTGCAGTTCAATGTCTGCTCCAAGCCGACCTGTGCCAACGGGAGTACTGATGCCAAGTCCAACCATGACAGGCAATCCTGTCGTGGCTTCGTCGATTCGCGTGGAGTCGTACAACACCGACGCACCGCTGAACCCGGTCACCCGACGGGTGGTAAACACCGACCCGTCGCTGCCAGCTGAAACATAGCCCCCTACCATGAGCCACGGGGCTGGGTCCCACGTGAACCCACCCTTCAGGACAAGGCCTCGAATGTCGTAGCTCTTTGAACTTGCCACGGCGTTGTAGGGTCCGTCGGCCGTCACACGATCCGTGTAGGACAGTACACCGAAGAGTCCGTTGACCTGCAGGCCGACATGCAGGGTATGCAACAGCCGCACACTCGCCCCCAGATGCAGCATCGACATGCCACCACTGCCGTCCTGTTCGGATCGACCAACCACGGTATCGGCGCCGGCCACGGCGAAGAGGGGACGCCGGACCTTATAGGCGACGTTCGAAAATGGAAGAATCCCAAAGCTCACACCAAAGCCCCGTGCCGTGTCGACGGAAAACATCGCCAGAAGCCCGTCGAGTTCGCCATTGTTCTGGGCCAGAATCCGGTCGTCCACGTTGCGCACAACGTGCTGGTTAAAGCGGTATCCAACTTGAAGTCGCGTGGTGACGGATCGGCCAAGCAGGGCTGGATTCACCACATTGATCCCGTAATGACTCGGCATGGCGATCGCTGTGCCACCCATCGCAGCATAGAGTCCGCCAGCTTGGAAGTGGGCATCACCAAGACCAAGAGCGGAGTAGTTACTGCCACCCTGACTCCACAGCGACGGCGCACTCAGTGCACACAGTGCCAGTAGGCAGGCCAGAGCTAGGTGTCTCACTCCAGCTCCTTCGGGACGGTGTAGATCAGCGTCATCTGCGGTACCAAGGTTGGCTCCTGTTCCGTTGGAGGATAGATCCAGAGGCGATTCATCCTTCCGTAGGCATTGTCGTTGGCCGGGCCAATTTCGATGGTCCCTGTATCACCGTCGGCTCTGATACGTTGCAGCACAGCAACAATGTTGGGAAACACATAGAGGCCCTCAGCAGAACCACGTGTAAGCAGTGTTAGCAGGGTGCCATCCTTCGATCGATATCGTAGCGATAAAATCTCATCAAGACCGAGCGTGCCAATGGTGGATCGCTTGACGTCCACCGAAACACGGAACGACGACCCCATCAACACGGCTAGGGGCGGCAGCGTATCCAGGCGGATCTCGTAGGTAGCACGCAGGAGTCGAGCCCCTTGCACGATGGACTCATCCGCCGTTGGAAGGGGGCTTCGCGTAAAACATGCAACCGCGGCATTTACATACGTGGTATCGGGGATCGTATCGGCCGGACTCTGCGTGATCAACCGCAAACGCAGCACGTGATTGGTACCATTCAGGTTTCGAAACTGACGAATCACACCGTTGTTCTGCGGTACGATCACCATGCCAAACACCTCATCGACACGCGCTGAATCCATGCCAAGGGTCAGCCATCGGCGGATGACCGTGGTATCCAACCCCACGTGATAGACGGAGTCGGCAACGCTGCTTGCAATGTTGAACTGCGCGATCGGTTGCTGGGCTTCGGAGTAGTACGCCGAGGATCCGTCAGCGGCCCAGATACTATCCCAGGTGGCCTGCGCCGACCATGCTTGCTGCAGTTCGTAGGCCGTACCGGCAACGCTGGTTACAGAGGTATCGCCAATGCAGTACACCTGCGGAACCATCTCGAGATCGGCTCGCACAATCTGAAAGCTATCAGGCGAACCCAGGTTTGGATAGTTGATCAACTCAACAAACAACCGAGCTTCACTGTCGGTGGTTTTTCCGAACAGCACGTACGTGGCGTTGTAGATCGGTTCCTGTGCTTCCACGGTTCCCGTAGCACGCAGGATCGGCAGCTCAACCGATGATGTACCGTAGAGCGTATCGGTCCCCGGCACAAGGACACTGCCAACGTCCGTGGGCTTATCGTTACACGCCTGCAGAGCAAGCATGACGATGCCTGCACACATCACCGCGATGGTACGCCTCACGCCTTGGGTTCCTTTACCAGGGCACGATAGAACTCATCATACGGTTTGGCTGACAGCGACCAGCGGACGTCGGTGTCCATGGCCTGCTGCACAATGGCATCCCAGGCGTCGGGCTGGCTGCGCAGGGTCACTGCACGCTGCACGGCCTTGACGAGATCCTTGGGATCGGCCTTTTTGAACAGAAAGGCATTTCCCGTACCGGCTTTTTCGTTGACATCCGTGAGTTGCTCGGCAATCCCACCGGTAATCCGTACCACAGGAATGGTGCCAAAGCGCAGGGCGATCCGTTGGAACTGGCCACTGGCCTCGGTCTTCGACGGCTTCAGCAGCAGCGTTGATCCACCCAGGGCGTTGTGGACGAACTCCTCGTCGACACCGGTCTTGAGGGCTACCATACCCGGGTGCTTCTTGGCTAACGCCTCGAACGCCTTGGAGTGGTCGGTCGGGACCGGAACGGCCACGAGCACCTGCACGCCCATCTTGACAAGGTCCGGAATCGCCTTGGCCAGAACATCTGCCCCGTAGTTGGTTGTCAGCGGGCCAATAAACGAAGCCAGTGTGGCGCTGCCGTCAACCTTCAGTCCGGAGGCCCGCTGGATCTGCTCGCGTACCCGCATCTTCGGAGCCAGGTTGCTGGCATCGAACTTCGAGCGCATGAACGGATCCTTCTTCGGATCCCACTGGAGGTAGTCGATGCCGTGGGGGATGCCAACAAGTTTCTTGCTTTTAGCCCCTTTGCCCATCAGCGGTTGGAACGACTCCTTCCACTCCTTGCTGGACGTGATCTCGGTTGCATATCCTGGCGACAGCGTTGTCACCGCGTCGGCATAGGCGATGCCGGCACGCAGGAAATTCATCTTGTTCTTGTGCCGCAGAACGTCCTCGACCTCGGAAGGCAGACCTGTCTTGGCGATCGACTTTACCGGGAAGATGCCCTGTTCGGTGAAGTCGTCGATGGTCATGATCAACTTCGTCTTTTTGAACTCATTCGGCCACATCGTGCGGATGTAGGCTGGGAGCAGGGCTGTTTGCCAGCCTACGCACTGGATGATATCGGGGAACCAGCCGAGCAGCAGGCACGTCTCAATCACGGTGCGATTGAAGAAGATGAAGCGTTCGTCGTTGTCCGCGAAAGGTTTCCCGGTGGTGTTGTTCACCAGCACGCCCTTGTTCGCATCAAGGTAGTTGTCGTTGGTGGTGATGTAGGCCTGAACCTTTACTCGTGGATTGTTGATCGACGACGATTTGACCGTGGCAAGGCTCTCAGATTTACCGACCGGAATGGGCATGTCGCGCAGGCGGTTGATCTCGTGAATACGATTCTTCCGCTCGGAGATGAAGCCGTACTTGGGCATCATAACGCGCAGATCGTGGCCGATCTCGCGAGAACCTAACGCATGGGCGTAGCAGAGGTCGGCTAGTTCGGACGTCTTGAGAAAGGGATAGCACTCGCCGGTCACGAGCAGGACGCTAACAGATTTTGCCATGGTTCGGGACCCTACGTAAACTGAGGTGCAAACAGAG
>CAZBOW010000038.1:0-13031 GCA_964493635.1 uncultured Hyphomicrobiales bacterium | reverse complement strand
TGAAATGACGCGTTCCATTACTGGTCTCCTGAGGTGTTCGTTGTTACAATCGGTGTTGCAATCGGTGTTGTAATCGGTGTTGCAATCGGTGTTGCAATCGGTGTTGTAATCGGTGCAATGGGCATCCGTGCCGTGCAGAAAAACAGCAGGGATCCCTCGTGTATCTCCACCGTCACGTGGTGTTCCTGGGCGCGATTCCGAGCCCCCTCCCGATGTCCCAGTGCGAGCAGATCATCGGTGATGTTCCATACCAAGCCAGATGTTGTGATCCGGGCCTGGGGTTGTGGAACAAGGGAGAGTAGCTCGTCCTGCAAAGCATAGTACGAAAAGCTTTCGTACATCGGAATGGCATAGCGTCCGCGGTCGTAGGCTGTCAGGTGCAGGTCCCGGCCCATGCGAACTAGGACCGACCAGTTGTTCAAGGTGTGTTCAAAGTCGCCGCCGTGAATACCAACAATACAGAGGCGCTTCCACATCTGACGCTCAGCAAAGCGAAGGGCTTTCTCAAAGTCCGTGGTGTCCTGATCATGATCATGAACCAACTCGGACACCCCCTGGAGCGCTGTGAGAGTTGTTTCGGTAATCGAGTCTAAATCCCCGACAACAAACTCCGGTAGAATCCCTGCCTGGACAAGGGTGTTCGCCGCTCCGTCGGCAGCGATCATCGGATGATGACCGATGAGTTCGATATCATCCATGGTCGGAAGGTCGCCATTCAAGCAGATGACAGCATCGAATGCGGCGTCGGAGAACGTCAGCGTCATGTCGTGGCTTCCCAATGGTCGTAGATCTTCAGGATGGCATCAATGCCATCGGTGAGGGCGGCCGGACCAGGTTGCAGAATGATCGGCGAAGCGATCTCGTGCATATGACCGGTACGGGCTGGTTGGAAGTCGTGCCAACCATCGCGCTGAAGGACGCGCTCCGGCTTGAACATCTTACCGCACCAGGAAGCAATCATGATGTCGGGATTGCGACGTACCGGTTCTTGCGTGTCGGCCAGAATGCGTTCCTTAGCATTCGGAAAGGCTCGGTTTTCAGCAAACACATCAACGCCGCCACATACCTCCAGGAGCTCGCTCACCCAAGCAATGCCCGTAATCAGTGGATCGTACCACTCTTCAAAGTACACCCGCGGTCGGCGTGTTCGCGAGCTACCACGCTCCACGGCAATGTCAATTCGTCTGCGCAGGGTATCGGCATAGCTCTCAGCTTTCTCGTGGACGCCCATGTAGGCGCCCAGCCGCACAATCATGGCCAGTACACCCTCGATCGTGCGATGGTTGAAGCACACAACGTCCACCCCCCTGCGTATCAACTCTGCAGCGATGTCGGCTTGTAAATCACTCCAGGCAAACACGGTATCTGGACGTAGAGCAAGGATGTCGTCGAACTTTGCGTCGAGGTAGGTTGATACCTTCGGTTTTTCCTTGCGAGCCCGCGGTGGCCGCACGGTGAATCCGGAGATTCCTACAATGCGGTCTTCCTCGCCAAGTGCATACAGAACTTCGGTTGTTTCTTCGGTAAGACAGATCACGCGCTGGGGATACATGGTTACTGACCACCTCCTGCCGGACTGTTCTGCGGTGCCGGGCGATTGTTCGGACGCGTCAATACGGTACCCTCCGGAGCAAGGACAATGGCCTGACGATCTGCACGAAGTACGGAGTTGTAGTAGGCCTTGTACTCTCCGTACTGAGCCGTCGGAACAACCTCCCGCGTGTAGATGGCCGTGCGGGAAACATGGAGCGTCCCGGCGGAAGCTGAAATCGATCGCTCAACGCTGCCGGCAAACGATTCCTGACGCGACGTTGGTTCAACACCTAACGCGGTATATCCCACAGGGAGGGAGAGCGTAACGTTTTCAGCAAGGGTGTCGATGTAGTTGCGGTTCACAATAGGATGCGATCGATTCTGATAGCTCAACGCGGCATCCGGCTCGAAGGGACGATACCAGGGAAGGTGTACAATGAACAGTCCAGAAGCCTCCATGACGTAATTGGGTACAGTGTACGTCAGCTGGTAGCTGAATGTTGGCTCCATGGATGTGACATCGCTTAACTGGAAGGTGTCGAGGTGAACATCGGGGTAGTCGCTCGCCAGCGTTTCGATCAGCGACCGTCGAAGCTCAGTATCGGACATTTCCTGCCATGCACTGCGATAAAACTGTGTGCGAGCCCCAGTATGCGTGAACGTCTGATGTACGGTGGCGGACATATCCTGATGCAGTACCACCTGGGTCTCTACGGCAACGTTATTTGGTGTGAAAAGTGAGCGATGCATCCGCTCCGGAAGTTGCCATCCGGGGTGAATCACCAGGCAGAATGCATCGATATCGGCAAAGGGTACGCTACCGATGGGAACGTTATCGGCGGTTAGATCGATATACAGCGGTGTGCCATCCATGTTCACCATCACCACTGCGTGGTTGAACGGCAGAGACGGGAGAACCTGCCGACTCGATGCGTATGAGTCTGTTTCAACCAGTACATGGTACGACTCGATATCTCGCTCGGCGAGCATGGCAATACACAGTGTGGCTACGTCCTTGCAGTCGCCGATACGCGTTGCGAGAACATCACGTGCCTTTTGAGGAATCACGTTGTTCTGGCGGAAGGGTACGTTGCTGTATCGAATCTGGCTACTGATATATCGGTAGGTGCCAGCAATAATCTCTTCGCGGGTGAACGACTGCGTTCGAGGAAACAACGAATCCATCAATCGCTTGATCGTTGGAGCCGAGCGCGTCTTGGTACTGGCGATGTCGTGATACCAACGGATAAGCTCGCCCCAGTTGGGAATCGACGACACCTGAAGAATCTTTGCCATGTCGTCGAAGCCTGGCGAACCCTCTTCGAAGGCAATGGCTGGCATCGACGTCATCGACCACTCGTACAATTCCCCAAAGTCCGTTGTCCGACTGGACATGGTGGCTGTTCCGTTGCTCATGGCCCACTTGAAGGAGTGTTCCGGTGCTACGAGGAGCTCGTACCGTGCCATCCGAACCGGTATCGAGCCGTTGAAGACAAACTCGTCAGTGAAGTAGGGTGCGAGTCTGCCGGTTGACGCCTCGCGGATCCGTGTCTTCATGTAGATAAAGTCACCCGGCTCAAGATTTTTGAACACCGCGTAACCACCCTCACGATCAGCGGGAATCTCCGTGCCATTCATCTTGCGGACAACAGCCTTTTCAACGGTAAGACTGGGCGAGCCCCCTCCCGGCACCTGCATCTCCTTATAGGTGTCGATTCCGGATGTGGTGAGAATACGAATCAGCTGCTCGTACTCCACTTCGCTTCGGCTGCCATCGTACACGACACGTCGCGCATGGTCAAGGACGAATACGGCATTTGCATCGGGATAGTCTGCCGCAGTAGGAGCATGCTTCATCGCACTGTCGATGGCAACGCTACGGAAGTAGGTAAAGGGCGATGGTTTCCCATCCATTACCCGCAGTGCCTCCCGAGCCTCGAAGTTACTAGGGTCCAGCTTCAAGGCCCGTTTCATGCAGGCACGGGCTGCTGAATCATTCTTGAGAGATCGATGGTAGGTACCCGCCTGTTGCCACAGCGACGACACCACCGGTGCATCCGTAAGGGCTTCGTTGATGTGAAGCAGTGCTGTTGCATAGTCGTTGCGTGCGGCGTAGGTATTGGCCATGCGGAAGTGGTATCCCGGAGCCGATGGCGACAAGCGGAAGAGCTCACTGTAGCAGCGCTCCCACTCTGCAAAGCGAACAGCGTCTGCCAAGATTCCCGCTCGCAGCAACAAACCGGCCTCTCCATAGGCGGCCTTGAGGTGCTGATCAACGATCTCCAGGGCCTGATCGTGGCTACCGGTTTCGCGCAGCACGGAGTAGGCTGCTGATTGGGCGAAGTTGGCATTATCCGGATAGGTCTTGAATGCCTCGGCCTGGAGCTCCACAACCGTTGCCAGCTGCTGGCGGTCGCGGGCTACGGCAATGGCGGCGTCGTAGTAATCGGGTGAGCCCGGCAGCGTTGCGGCAATCTTCTTCACGAGCTCCTCGGCGTCGTCGAGCTTCCGCGCATTTCGTGCCTGTTGAAAGGCGTAGGTCAGGGCAACGGGAAGGTCGGGCCGCAGCGCAACGATTCGCTCGATCGTACTCACTAGCTGATCGCGCTGCTGACTGCGCTGGTAGGACTCAATAGCCTGCATGAGCAGGACAATGGCATCCGGGTGGTATTGCAGGCTTGCCGTTACCACCTCCCACGCATCATTGGCTTGATCGTTTCGCAGGTGTGCCTCGGCAAGCAACAGCGCATTCCACGCATCCGCTGGCCGCGCATCGAACTGCGACTTCAGATACAACAGGTGAGGGTTGGCAACCGGCTTCGGGCGCACATCGGACGTATCAATCGTCTGCGGCTCCAGCGAGGTAGGCAGGTTGGTAAGGGGCTTGCCAGTGGGTGTGGTAACGCGAAGTAAAAAGTTGCAGCGATTCAGCTCCGAGTTACTCACTTTTACCAAGACACGGTTCCACCCCTTCTTGAGGGTGACTTCCGTGATGTAGGTGTCCAGATCGTTGTTATGCTCTTCGAACGTTTCGCTCACCACGTGGGTGTTCAGAAAGAGTTTGTACGCCCCCGACGTTCCTAAGCGTAGCTGTACACGCTGGTCGCGATCGGACTCGAGGTAGGTTACAGCATAAAAGACCGCCTCGATCGTAGGTGAAAGGCGTGTAAAGTCCACCCAACGGTCGTGCCGCCAGCGTTGCGGAGCAAACCAATGCACTTCGCCGCCATTGACGCCCTCGTACCGGGCATCAGGTTCGTCCATGACCTCTGGCGAAAAGACGCGGTCGTGCCCGGAGGCTGAGACGTTCGGGAAGGGGCCGATCACCCGCCAGTTCATCAGAGCGCCAATGTTGTCGTACCATGCCGTTGCCGCCTGAACATTTCCGCGTCGCTCCTCGATGCTGCCCAACATCTCGTAGGCCATGGCTTGCAGGATGCCAGCTCCGTCGGGTTTCTTCGTGACCTGCACCAACATGGATTCTAATCCCGACTCTGGCTTGTGCAGCGATTGCTGGAAGCGCCTCGATAACACGGACGCATAGAGCAGCGCATGGGGATTCGAGGACGATTCGACCGCTCGTTGAAACGCATTCCATGCCTTAGTTGCATCCAGGCGCAACTCGTAGGCATACGTCAAACCAAGCAGTGCCTGTGTGTTCTTCGGATTACGCTGTACTGCCTGTTCAAAAAGCGGAATCGCTTCGGCATCGCGGTTGGCCAGCAAGGCTCTCCATCCATCATCGGCCGGAGTCGACGCATCAGAGACGGCAACCAAAAACATTAAGGCTGTTGGGACAAACCAGGTGAAACGTGACATTGGTCAGACTCAAGTTTGTGGGCGTTCCTTACATTGTGGCGTTACGACGCACATTGATCACTAACAATCTACCAAACCGCCATGTTCACTGTACATGCACTGCTGATTCCCACGGACTTTTCCGAAAATGCGGGTCAAGCGCTGGCAATGGCCAAGGAGATTGCCCGCGGCACGCAAGCCACACTCCACATTATTCACATTGTGGAGCCCGTTGTGTACCCAGCCGATTGGAGCTACGCTCAAGTTGGCTTTGCCGATATCGAGCAGGAGCTGCATACCAATGCCGAGACGGAATTGGCGAAGCTTGCCGATACCCTGCGGAGCGAGGGGTTTACCGTGGTTACCGGTGTGCGTCGTGGCCGCGCATCAGACGAGATCTGTGGCTATGCCTCCGAGCATAACATCAGCATTATCAGCATTGGTACCCATGGTCGCAGCGGCTTGGAGCACTTCCTGTTCGGAAGCACCACAGAGCGCGTTCTGCGGAAAGCCCCTTGCCCAGTATTGTCGGTGCGACTGCAATCAGCGGAGTAACCGTCAATGCCGTTGTTGAACACGTCCAAACTGATCACCATCGAGCGACACATCACGGAGGAGGGTCAGCTTCACCCCGAGGCTACCGGTGAGTTCAGTAGACTGCTACGGGACCTTACACTCGCGCTGCGCATCCTTGCACGCGATGTCCGTCGATCGGGACTGAATGACGTTCTTGGCATCACCGATGCGACGAATGTGCACGGTGAGAAGGTCCAACGCCTCGACCTGCATGCCAACGAAGTGATCTTCCGGGCGATGGATCACGGTGGTCACCTCTGCGCTATGGCCTCGGAGGAGTCCGATGGTATCATTCGGATTCCAGAAGAGTACCGCAATGGAAAGTACGTGCTGGTGTACGATCCCTTGGATGGGTCGTCGAATATTGATGTGAACGTCTCGATCGGGACGATCTTCTCCATCTATAAGCGTCTTGACCCCACACTGGATACTCCTGGGACCGTGGACGATCTGCTGCAGCCGGGCTATCAGCAGGTGGCTGCTGGTTATGCGATGTACGGCTCCAGCACACAGCTGGTGTACACCAGTGGCAACGGCGTGGATGTCTTCACCTTCGACCCTACCATCGGTGAGTTTCTCTTAACGTATGAGAAGCTCCGAATTCCGGAGCAAGGAAGGATCTACTCCGTCAACAGTGGAAACTCGTATAAGTGGCCCATCGGTGTCCGCGAGTACGTCAAACATGTTTTACAGCCCTCGGCCGATGGCCAACGGCCGTACTCACTGCGCTACGTTGGAACAATGGTAGCCGACATCCACCGCACACTGCACTATGGCGGCGTGTTCATGTATCCGGCCGACACGACCTCGCCAAACGGGAAGTTGCGGCTGGTTTACGAGCTGAACCCCATGGCCTTCATCGTGGAACAGGCTGGAGGTTTGGCAACGAACGGTCGGCAGCGGATTCTCGAGATTCAACCCCAAAGTTTACATCAACGCATGCCGTGCTTCATGGGCAGCCCCAACGATGTTCGGGAAGTAGAGAGCTTTTTACAGCAGTATGGAGAAGAGTTTTATGTCTGATCGTCGTCAGTTTCTGAAGGCCGCCACCGTAGCGGCTGCCGCTGTTTCTTTTGCGCAGGCACCTGCCGCTATAGGCTCCGTGCCCATGCCCGAGGGTGGGCTGCATACGCTTCCGGATCTTCCGTATCCCTATGAAGCCTTGGAACCCTTCATTGATGCGCAAACAATGCGCCTGCACCACTCGAAGCACCATGCAGGGTACGTCAAGGGGCTAAATGCTGCCGAGGCAGCCCTGGCTGCTGCGCGCAGCAGCGGGGACTATAGTCTTGTGCAGCACTGGTCGCGCCAGGCAGCCTTCAACGGAGGAGGGCACTGGTTGCACTCCATGTTTTGGAAGGTGATGGCACCCGCTGGGAATGGCGGTGGTGGAGCACCAACGGGAAACCTCGAAGCACTGATTCAGGAGAGCTTCGGGTCCGTACAGGCTTTTCAGGCGCAGTTCTCTGCGGCCGCCGCGGCTGTGGAGGGCAGTGGATGGGGACTGTTGCACTACCGCCCCTCGGATAAGCGACTGATCATCCTGCAAGCAGAGAACCAGCAAAAGCTCACGCCGTGGGGATCCACACCGATTCTCGGCGTGGACGTGTGGGAACATGCCTACTACCTGAAGTACCAGAATCAACGGGCCGAGTACATCAAAAATTGGTGGAATGTTGTCAATTGGAACCAGGTTGGGCAGAATCTCCAGGCCCTCCTGTAAAAAAGGATGAACAAGAAATAATCTGACAAAGTGGTGTGGATAACTCGCACGTGACTTGTTTTCCACTAACTTGCATTGTCAGCTCGTGGGCGGATCGTCGAGCTGATAACACCGGTCGAGTTTAATTAAGTGATTGTACAGGGTGTTGCACAAGAGGTCCGCCGAAGGAAGTTCTATGAATATCTATGTTGGCAACCTGCCGTACTCGATGGATGACGCTGAATTGCGCTCCGTGTTCGAAGAGTTCGGTGCCGTCGAATCCGCATCCGTGATTCGGGACAAGTTCACTGGTCGCAGCCGCGGTTTCGGGTTCGTGGAAATGCCAGACAGCGACGCCCACAACGCAATCGAGGCCACGAATGGTCGCAGCGTTGCTGGTCGTAACTTGGTCGTAAACCAAGCCCGCGAGCGCGAAGCTCGCCCTCGGTTCGACCGCGACGATCGGGGCTCGCGCTACTAAGCACGACAGCTGATCTTTTTCAAGCGGCCGCTCTGTACTCTACAGAGCGGCCGCTTGTGTTTTTCTTCCGTATTTTCCCCGTCTGATTTCGAACCGGAGAACCTATGCAGCTCTTTGACAAGCTCCAAGAGATGGGGCATGAGCAAGTTGTCCTCGTATCGGACCCTGTAACGGGCCTGCGAGGTATTATCGCCATCCACAACACCGCGCTCGGCCCAGCCCTTGGTGGCACGCGCATGTGGGAGTATGCCTCGGATGAAGAGGCCCTCATCGATGCGTTACGACTCTCTCGCGGCATGACGTACAAGGCCGCCGTATCGGGAGTCAATCTGGGCGGAGGAAAGGCCGTTCTGATTGGTAATTCCCGCACACAGAAAAATGAAGCACTGTGGCGCTCGTACGGTCGCATGGTGGACTCCCTCGGTGGTCGCTACATCACCGCAGAGGATGTTGGCACAAGCGTCCAGGACATGGAATGGATCCGAATGGAGACCAAGTTCGTCACGGGTGTCGGTGGAGTAGGGGGCTCGGGTGACCCATCACCGGTCACTGCCCTGGGCGTCTATTCTGGCATGAAGGCTACGGCGAAGTATGCGTGGGGATCCGATTCCCTGAGTGGTAAGCGCGTTGTAGTGCAGGGTGCCGGAAATGTGGCGAAGCATTTGGTGAAGCATCTCACGCAAGATGGAGCCACGGTGATGGTCTCCGACATCTTTGCAGAGAAGGCTCAGCAGGTTGCTACCGAAACCGGAGCTACGGTGATTGCTCCCGAAGAGGTCTTCACCACGCCGTGTGACATCTTTTCGCCCAATGCCCTTGGTGCCATTCTGAATAGCGATACGATTCCGCAGCTCTCGTGTGCCATCGTGTGCGGTGGTGCAAACAACCAGTTGAAGGATGAGGTTGTGCATGGCACGCAGCTAAAAGACCGCGGTATCATCTACGCTCCGGACTATGTTGTGAACTCTGGTGGTCTGATGAATGTGGCCTCGGAAGTGGATGGCTACGATCGTGCAAGAGTCATGCAGCAGGCCGAGGGTGTGTACGACATCACGATGAACATCCTCACACTGGCTACTGAGCGAAACATTCTCACCATTGAAGCATCCAATGCCATCGCTGAGGAGCGCCTGAGGAAGGTGCGCCACATTCATGGCATGTACAACGGAACCCCAACTATTCGCGGCGTATAAGGCCCCCTACGTGAGTACGTCCGAAGACACCTCGTTTCCGCTGAAGAAGCAAACAACCGTGAAGGGCAGCCGGCACCTCGCACGTGAAAAAGTGCTGCAGGTGCTGGCCGCTACCGCTAACGGAGAGATCTCTCTGGCAGATGTGTTTCCGCACGTCTTCCACCGTCAGTTCACCTTCGACGCCGAAGTACCAGAAAACAATCAGGGCCGTATTCTCCGACCCGATGAGGTTGTGGAACTCGAAGCCGACGCGAAGATTGAGTGGACCGATGATGATCTCGACTATGCGCTCCGTGTGATCGAGTCCGACCGACAACAGCGCGACCTCAGTGAAGAGCTACTCAAGGAGAGCTCGGAAAACTGGGAGTTTGAGCGGATTGCTACGCTGGATCGTGTTCTGATTCGTTTGGCGGTTGCCGAACTCATCAGCTGCGCGGAGATTCCCGTGAAGGTCACGATCAACGAAGTGATCGAGCTTGCAAAGCGGTATTCCACGGACAAGAGTGGCACGTTCATCAACGGTGTCCTCGATGCCATTACTGAGAAACTGATGAGCAGCGGCCGGATCAAGAAGTCCGGACGTGGTTTGATTGAGTAATCACGGGAGAGACCTCCATGGTCCGATACGCGACACTTGCCCTAACAGCGGCCGCACTGATCGTAAGCGGAGCCGTAACGCTGCATGCCCAACCCAGGTGGAAGAAGGTTGTGGATATTCACGGCCCTTCGTTTGTTGATGTGCATGGCGGGGCCATCGGACCGGATGGCATACTGTACGTTGCCGGCACCTTCGAGGGCTCGGTGACCATTGAAGACGACACTCTCAATTCCTTTGGGAACTACGATAACTTCACGGCGCAGCTGAGCGCTACGGGAGTACTCCAAGACTTCGACCGCTACGGTGGGTTGGATGCCGACGATTCCCGCTCGATTGCCGTTGATCACAACGGCAACGTGTATGTGTGTGGCTCGTTCCTGGATCAGGCCATTGTTGGGTCGCAACGGGTAGAGGCCATTGATGGATTCGGTGGCGACATCTACCTTGCCAAGTTCAATAAGGCCGGTATTCTGCTGTGGACAACGGTGATCGGTTCGTCGGAATACGACGAAATCGCTCCCTTCGTAGCCGTTGATACGCTAGGTCACATCTATCTGGCAGGGGGCTTTGGTGGCACCATGAAGCTTGGAGCAGCTACCCTTACCAGCTTAGGCAACACGGACATGTTCGTTCTGAAGCTGGATGGAGCTGGCAAGGTGCTTTGGGCACGTTCGGCTGGATCTATCGAGTTCGACCAAGCACGTGGACTAATCGTTGAACCGGATGGTTCGCGTGTGACGGTTGTAGGGACGTTTGAGGGTCTTGTGAGCTTTGGTACGGCCGAGCTGCGGAGCGTCGCAAAGAACACCGACTTTGCCGTATGGAGCCTGGCCGGCCCCAACGGAGCAACCCAGTGGGTGCGTCACATTGGAAGCATGAACACCGAGACCATCATCGGTATTACATCGGACCTGCAAGGTGGCTCGTTTGTTGTAGGTGCTGTGCAGGGTGTGGTTACGTGTCATGATCGAACGCTGAAGTCGAATGGAGAGTTTGCCACGGATATCCTGCTGACGCATTTCACGCGGAATGGCGACCTCACGTTTGCCAAGCTCTATGGCGGTACGAATGAGGATGCTGCCCTGGCGGCCGGCACTGGTGGGAGAGGCGACGTGCTCATTACCGGATTCTTCGACGAAGGAACAACCATCGATGGTACGGCGCTCACCTCGAACGGTGGTAACGACATCTTCGTGATGCGGGTACTGATGAACCAGGACTTCAGTAACGGTGTGGTGGACTGGGTGCGTTCCGCGGGTGGAAAATATGATGACGAAGGCAGGGTGGTACTGCTCCGGCAGCAAGACGGCATCCCCTTTGTTATGGGGGTATATGACACTGAGGCCGACTTTGGTGGAATCCGCGTCGGTAATGGTCGATTCACCAACGGCTTTGTCGCCGAAATGGAATGTGGTCCCAACACGGCATTGAACCCCTCGGGCGACACCGTGACGATCTGCGAGGGAAGTGACCTTGAAATCCGCGCTCGGGCCGGGTATCCGGAGTACCGCTGGCTGCTTGACGGAGAGCGCACGTCCAACGTAACCCACCGCTACAATGTATCGGGCCTCCCACAGGGTACACATGCCCTGAACGTGATCATTGCTGACTTCTATGGCTGCTCACTTAGCAGCGACACGGTAACCGTCGTGATTACCGAGCCCCTTACCGAACCCATCATTACTAAGGACGGCGATCAGCTGATCTGCAGCGCCGACAGCGTGTCCTATCAGTGGTATCACGAGGGCGAGGAGATTTCGGGCGCAACCGAGAAAACTCTACCGGTGCAGGGCGATGGTTTGTATCGCGTACGCATCAGCGATGAGCGTGGCTGTAATCGCACGTCGGCGAACTTCCTTATTGGCACAACCGGCGTCGACGAATTGGATGGCATGATGATCGCGGCCTACCCCAATCCATTTACCGATGCATTGACGATTACCACACCTGTCGGTGCAACGATTCATCTGCATGATGTGATGGGGCAGAAGATCTACCAAGGAACAGCTGCGTCGCAGATCACAACCATTCCCGCACAAGGCACTGCAGGCACCGTGCTGGTAACCATCGACTTCAATGGAGCACGACGAACGATCGTTGTGCAGCGATTCTAACGCATCTACGTCCGCATCTACGATCGCATTTACGACGTCCGGTACTCGGCGTTATAGCCCTCGAGCTCCGTTACCGTCCATCGGTTGACGCTGGCACGGCGGTTGAGGATATCGCGTGCATCATCCAGCGATACGCCAGCCCCCTGCGAAAACCTGAGCGCATCAATGTAGCCGTGCTCGGACAGCTCACGATCGATCACCGTTTGAAAGAGGGCATGTGCCTTCTTACGTTGACGCATCCCAAGGCGAAACACCACCAAGGTTAGAACGGTAAAGATCAAGCTGATGATCGTGTTGCCGGTGACGGCATCATTGTTGCCAACCATGGCGCCGATCATCATCACAAAGCCGTACACTGCAAACATCATGAGCAGTCCACTGGCCATCAGAATTATGCGGTAGTTCATCACAGGCCAAAAATACCCCACAAATGTTGTCACAGGAGCACAGCGTTCTTGCCCATCGATAATGAAGGCGCACATCGTAATCGCGACTAGCGGACCGGCAACTCAGCATCATCCATATATTTCGCAAGGCACATCACATGAGAGTCTCAATGGCACAGGTGTACACGGCTGTCGTCCAGCATATGGGGGAGTGGTGGATAGGGTGGATCGAGGAAATCCCAGGGGTAAACTGTCAGGAACCTACTAAGGAAGAATTGCTCGAGACACTGCGAATCACGCTCTCGGAGATCTTGGAGATTAATCGGCAGCAAGCACGAAATGCAGCGGGAACGGGCTACGAAGAGTACAGTATCGTTGTATGAAGCGGCGAGACGTCGTCGCCCATTTACGTCATCACGGCTGTCGGTTGTTGCGCGAGGGTGCGCGCCATACACTATGGGTACATCCCACGAGCAGCCGTGTGTCTACCGTGCCGCGGCATTCGGAAATCAACGATTACTTGGTCGTCAAGATTTGTAGAGACCTTGAAATACCACCACCGCGGTCAATCAAGGGGTGATTGAGTACGTATTGCATGCGGTAGTTCATCACAGGCCAAAAATACCCCCTATTTTTGGGTCTATCGCAAT
>CAZBOW010000037.1:0-13799 GCA_964493635.1 uncultured Hyphomicrobiales bacterium | reverse complement strand
TGGAAATCTTGGTGTCATCATGTGTAAAGCCCCCTACAAACTGCTATGAATGCTACCCTTTTCAAAGCCGACACGCGCGGCCATGCTAACTATGGCTGGCTAGATACCCACCACCTGTTCAGCTTCGGAACCTACATGCATCCCGACCGGATGAGATTTGGAATGCTACGAGTGTTCAATGACGATGTGGTGGCAGGGGGCTCAGGATTCGGCGAGCACCCGCATCGCAACATGGAGATCATCTCAATTCCGCTGCGCGGAATTCTGATGCACCAGGACAGTATGGGTCACGCCGAGTCCCTCCATCCTGGAGATATCCAAGTGATGTCGGCCGGTAGTGGAATAACACATTCGGAGTACAACGGATCAGAGACCGACGAGGTAGCATTTCTTCAGATCTGGATCATACCGGATACACCGAACGTCGAGCCCCGGTACGATCAACGTCGGATTGAACAACAGCGAAACGTCATTTTGCCAGTAGTGGGTCCAAAGGGTGGAGGAACACCATTATGGATCCATCAACGCGCATGGTTGTCGATGGTAACCATAGACGATGGCTTCCAGGTTGATTACGAACCACGTCGGATCGACACCGGGATTTTCGTCTTTGTCATCGAAGGCGAGCTGACGGTGAGTGGACATGTTCTCCAGCGCCGGGATGCTATCGGCATTACCGATGTCGCTGCCGTTCAGCTGCAGTCGCACGGAACGAGTGTTGCCGTAGTTATCGAAGTCCCCATGGATATGTAGCGGAGAAGCACGTTGTTCATTCGATTTTCAGTGGTATAATCGAATGTTATGCAGCGCTAAAGCTGTAGGTATTCACTCTACACAAAAGGGTCAGAAATGACAAAGCAGGAGATTTACGAGCAGATCATGACGCTCGTCGCTCAGTTTCAGGAAGGCCACAATGCCACCACCAAAAAAGGTGCAGCACAAGCCCGGAAGGCAGCAAACGGTATCAAGAAGCTGATCACGCCGTACAATAAGGCGTCGATTGCAGCTGATAAAGAGAAGTGATAAACGATGCCGGGAGAGTTGCCGGGAAAACCTTTTCCCGGCAACTCTCCCGGCAAAGGTTTTCCCGGCGTCATCCTACGCCGGCTATTTTGACGCACTACCCACCGCATCCAGTTTAATCGCAAACACGCCCACGATCCCTTTGTTGATGTTGGCAAAGTCCCCATCCTCGGACGACGTGTAGCCTGTTACGACCACGCCATTTTGCGCCGACGGTACCATGTGGGTCGCAATCTCGGTATCGCTACCGCCAAAGGTTTTGGTCCACAGCAATTCTCCGCGGTTGTTGATCTTCAGAACGAACACGTCGCGCTCACCACGATTCATCCACCCGAAGTCAGAGTCATTCGACGTGGTGTAACCGGCGATGACAACACTGCCATCTGAGTGCACAACCAGACAACTTGCAGACTCCTCACCGCTACCACCGTACACCTTACTCCACTGGACAGCCCCCTGCGACGATACCTTCACAACAAGGATGTCGCTCTGGCCGAGGTTGACGCCCTGTAGGTCCCCATCGTTGGAAAAGGAGTGGCCTACGACAATAAAGCCACCATCGGCTGTGGGAGCAATTGCATTGGCGACATCCTCGGCACTGCCACCAAACATCTTTTTCCAGGCAATCTCACCAGAAGCGGCAAGCTTGAAGATGAAGACATCCCTATTGCCGCGGTTCATTCCTGCGAAGTCGCCGTCGTTCGACAACGTATACCCCGTCAGTACCGAGCCACCGTCAGTGGTGGGCAGTACATCGTGGACGATATCCTCTTTGCTGCCCCCTAGTGTGGTCAGCCAGCCTTGAGCGGCTGCTCCCGTAACCGAAAGAATCGCTGCGACCCCAAACGCGAGAAGCTGACGCGAGATGCCAAAAGCCGCCATAGGTGTGTTCCTGAATAAATAGTTGGGTTATCGGAGTGGAAAGCCAGCCTTCTTGGCATCCAGCAGCATTATGGTGAAGGGAATCCACCACAGGAGGTCATTCGGGATCAAGGTGTATCCGAAGCTGGATGGGGCTGTACCGAGTGCAATGTTATAGATGAACCCTATCGGGCCAAATACCTTACCCATCAAACCTATGGCAACAATCGGCCAATGGCGGATGTAGTCGAACGATGCCCAATAATAGGCGATTCCGTACAGACCAATGACCATGCCAAGACCTTGCCAGATCATCAGGTAGTTGACGGGTTCCATGCCCATGACGGAGAAAAACGTACTAGGAGCCAGAATTTGCCAGGCACCCCATGCAAGGTTGTATACCGCTGCAACCTTCAGGACGGTTCCTAGCCAGGGGCGGGTGGTTGTTGTATGCATCGTACAAAGATGACGCCGGGAGAGTTGCCGGGAAAACCTTTTCCCGGCAATTCTCCCGGCAAAGGTTTTCCCGGCATCAGCCCCGCCGATACTCCCGAGCTGCCCATCCAATCAACACTCCCTGCAGAGGAAGGCGAACCCAAGCCAGCCATAACGGTATGGCCAAATCCGGGTGCTCGATGGTGGCATAATCGGTGATCACATACACATGCACCAGAGTGTAGATGGCCATCAGGGAGGTGATTGTCAGCCACACAGGCCGCTGAAGGGCCTGTACCCACAGAAGGGCGGCAAGAATGAGCTCTACCACGCCCGACACGAGGACCATTTGCTCGGGCCACGGCAGGTATGAGGGATAGTAGGCGACAAACGGATGAGGTAGAAGAAGGTGCGCTGCCCCAGCTGACGTCAGGAGGACCGACCAGACCAGCCGTGAGAACGTATTCGATACTATGGGGAGTCTCATGATTCAGTAGAACTACGTAATCATCTGTACAAAGACAACTTTTCCACAGCGACCCACCATCGCTATTCGTACGTTTGTGGCCGTTTTATTCGATACGTCAAACATAACTGCATATCGTACATCTCTCTGGAGTTCTCACATGGCAGGACGTTGGTACGCCCGCTCCCTCCGATTCCTCTGCTCACTCGGCTTAGTTGGCGTACTTGCCACGACAGCTGATGCTCAGCAGGGTATTCCCCTGAACATCACCTACCAAGGTGTCATCATCGACACTACGGGTATTCCCGTATGTGATAGTTCGTGGACAGTCGACTTCCACCTGTACACCGAGCCAACCGGCGGAACGCCAGTATGGTCGGAGCAGCACACCGTAATTACTCGCGGCGGCGTCTTCGGCGTGGTGTTTGGCGATCAGACACCGCTCACGATCCCGTTCGACCGGTTCTACTGGCTGGCACTGTCCGTGGACGGTAGAACAGAGCAAGAACCTCGTACGTTCCTCACCTCGGTGCCCTACGCTCTCAATGCAGCACACGCTGCTACAGCATCCATGGCATTTGGTGTAACCGAAGAAGTAGCTGATTCAATCCGTAAGGGGATCGGCGACGCTGCCAAGGACATGGGTGACGTTCTGATCACGGCCATCAACAATACTGCCACGGGCAAGATTAGTGCCTCGAAGGTAGGGGGCGTTGGCACGGCTGACTCGTCGAAGATCGACATCAGTGGCGACCTTGATAACCTCCAGGTGGTGATCAAAGAAAACTCAATCACCGGTGCTGAGCTGGAGGATCTCCATGCAGGTCGCCTAGGACCCGTTGGTGGCCCAACCAAAAGTGCCGTGGTAACGGTTGATGCTCAAGGACGTGTTGTCTCGGCTACCGAGGTCGATATCCGAGGTGTTGAACCGGGTGGAAATGCCGGCGGTGACCTCGCGGGTACCTACCCCAATCCATCGATCGGTGCATCTGCCGTCACAACGGCGAAACTTGCCACTGGAGCAGTCACATCCAACAAGCTTGCAGATGATGCCGTAACGACGGCGAAGATTGCTGACGGCAACGTCACTACTCCGAAATTGGCCGACGGCGCTGTCACCGGCGATAAGATTGCAAACGGCTCCGTTAGTGGCGATAAACTCGCCGATGGATCAGTTACTAGCGACAAGCTCAGCCGTACTGGTGTCACAGCTGGTATCTACGGCACTCCCACACACGTGGCGCAGGTATCAGTGGATGATCAGGGACGCGTAACCCAAGCAACCAATGTGCTGATCACTGGTGTTACTCCGGGTGGATCTGCTGGTGGCGTGCTTAGCGGAACCTATCCTAACCCAACGCTGGCCGAAAACGCTGTTACGTCGGTTAACATTGCTCCTGGTGCCGTCACCACGATGAACTTGGCCGACGGTTCGGTGACAACGGTGAAACTGGCCGACGGCGCAGTCACAACCTCCAAGCTCGCCAACGGCGCTGTCACGACCGATAAGCTTGCCGACGGATCCGTAACGGCCGATAAGCTGGCCAATACTGCCGTTTCTGCTGGCACATACGGTACCTCCACACAGGTGGGCCAGTTCACGGTAGATGCCAAGGGACGGGTAACGCAGGCGGCAAACATTACCATTTCTGGCGTTTTGCCAGGTGGTGGTGCAGGCGGAGCACTCACGGGATCGTATCCTAACCCAACACTGGCGCCCAACTCGGTAACGAACATCTCGATCGAGAATAACGCCATTACAACGTCGAAGATCATGGACCTCTCGATCACGACGTCCAAGCTGGCTGACGGATCGGTTACCACTGCCAAGCTTGCTGACGGTGCCGTAACGTCCACGAAGATTGCCAACGGTGCAATCACCGCCGACAAGCTTGCCAACACAAGCGTTGCAACAGGCACGTATGGCTCGTCGACCCAAGTAGGTCAATTCACGGTGGATGCTCAAGGCAGACTTACACAAGCCGCGAACGTCACGATCGCTGGCGTTGTGCCTGGTGGTGCTGCTGGTGGCGTTCTCTCGGGAACCTATCCTAACCCAACGCTTGCAAACAATGCTGTCACCACGTTGGCTATTGCTGACGGAGCTGTGACAAGTGCTAAGCTGGCTGATGCCTCCGTTACGGCGGCCAAACTAGCCGACGGTGCCGTTGGCACGGCGAAGCTTGCCGATGGTGCAGTCACGGCGGATAAACTCGCGAATACGTCGGTATCTACTGGCACCTATGGTTCATCCACGCAGGTAGGCCAGTTCACCGTTGATGCACAAGGTCGTCTCACGCAGGCTGCCAACGTTACGATCTCCGGTGTTCTTCCTGGTGGCGCTGCCGGTGGAGCCCTCGCAGGATCGTACCCGAATCCAACGCTGGCCGTCAATGCCGTAACAACGGCTTCGATCACCGATGGTGCCGTAACCACGGCGAAGCTTGCTGATGGAGCGGTCACGTCGGACAAACTCGCCATTGCCTCCGTTGGTACCGATCACGTTGTTGATGGTGCTATTACCACAGCCAAGGTTGCTGCTGGTGCCATCACAGCCGAAAAACTTGCAAACACAACCGTCGTGTCCAGCACCTACGGCACATCCACACAGGTGGGCCAATTCACCGTTGATGCACAAGGTCGCCTGACACATGCTGCCAACGTTACCATCACTGGCGTACAGCCAGGAGGTGCTGCCGGTGGAGTGCTGAGTGGTAGCTATCCCAACCCAACGCTTGCCAACGGCGCTGTTACAACAATGGCATTGGCCGATGGTGCTGTTACCACGTCGAAACTTGCCGACGGCGCAGTAACCGGTGATAAGCTCGAGAACAGCGGTGTTACGGCCAATACCTATGGCTCTTCTACGCAGGTAGCTCAAGTAACAGTCGACGCAAAAGGCCGCGTTACCAACGCCGGCAACGTGACCATTTCTGGTGTATTGCCCGGTGGTGCAGCTGGTGGCGACCTCTCAGGTACGTACCCAAATCCAACGCTTGCCGATGGTGCCGTTACCACGGCGAAGATTGCCAATGGAAGTGTCACCGGCGACAAACTCGAAAACAGTGGTGCAACAGCCGGCACCTATGGCTCCTCCACACAGGTAGCTCAGGTTACGGTTGATGCCAAGGGTCGTGTAACGAATGCTGGTAACGTGACCATCTCTGGTGTCATTCCAGGTGGAGCCGCTGGTGGCGACCTCACCGGCACGTATCCAAGTCCAGCACTGGCACCAACAGGTGTTACGGCTGGTACCTACGGAACAGGATTGTCGATTCCTCAGATTACGCTCGATGCGAAGGGTCGCGTAGTAGCCGCAACTACCGTATCGATCACTGGTGCTTCACCAACAGGTACGGCAGGCGGTGCGCTTGCGGGGACCTATCCGAACCCAGGCCTCGCCGACAATGCCGTCACCACATCGAAGATTGCCGATGGTAGCGTTACGGGAACGAAGCTGGAAAACAGCGGCGTGTCGAACGGTACGTATGGCTCGTCCACGCAAGTAGCGCAGGTAACGGTTGATGCCAAAGGTCGCGTGACCAACGCCATGAACATCACGATTTCTGGCGTTGCCCCCGGTGGCGCAGCTGGTGGAGATTTGGCCGGAACGTATCCGAACCCAACGCTTGCCAACGGAGCTGTTACCACGGCTAAGATTGCCGATGGTAATATCACCGGAGCCAAGCTTGAGAATAGCGGCGCAACAGCCGGAACGTACGGTTCCGCAACTCAGGTTGCCCAAGTAACGGTTGATGCAAAGGGTCGTGTTACGACTGCTGCAAACGTCACGATCTCTGGAGTTACGCCAGGCGGAACAGCTGGAGGTGACCTTGCTGGCACGTATCCAAATCCGTCTGTAGCAGGCATTCAGGGTCGGGACATCTCGACGGCAGCTCCAAACAACAACGATGTACTCACATGGAGCACCGCGAACAACCGCTGGGAACCAGTCGCCGTATCGGGCTCGCCAACAGGTGCAGCCGGCGGTGATCTGGCTGGCACGTATCCGAATCCAACGCTTGCGGCCAGTGGTGTAACAGCCAATACGTACGGAAACGCCACGCAAGTAGCGCAGGTAACCGTTGATGCGAAAGGCCGTGTAACCAATGCGACGAACGTAACCATCACGGGTGTAACGCCTGGTGGTGCAGCCGGTGGTGATCTCACAGGCTCCTATCCGAACCCAACTCTTCCAACTACCGGTGTTGTGGCTGCCACGTACGGCTCGTCCACACAGGTAGCACAAGTAACTGTTGATGCGAAAGGTCGCGTTACCAATGCCACGAACGTGACGATCTCCGGTGTTACCCCTGGTGGCAGCGCTGGTGGCGACCTCACTGGCACATATCCAAACCCAACTCTTCCAACAACGGGTGTAACGGCGGCTACGTATGGTAGTGCTACCCAAGTTGCTCAGGTGACGGTTGATGCCAAGGGTCGAGTAACGAATGCCGGCAACGTAACCATCAGCGGTGTTACGCCTGGTGGTGCTGCCGGTGGTGACCTGACCGGTACCTATCCATCTCCGTCCGTCTCGGGAATTCAGGGACGTGCTGTATCGACCAGTGCACCAAGTAACAACGACGTTCTGGTGTGGAATGCTACAAGTGCCGTTTGGGAACCTTCGGCCGTCTCTGGCTCACCAACAGGTGCAGCTGGTGGCGACCTTACCGGAACGTATCCAAACCCAACGCTAGCGCCTACCGGTGTTACAGCTAACACGTACGGTTCGGCAACGCAAGTAGCTCAGGTAACGGTGGATGCGAAGGGTCGCGTAACGAACGCATCGAACGTAACCATCTCTGGTGTTACACCCGGTGGTGCGGCCGGTGGCGACCTCGCTGGTACGTATCCCAACCCAACCTTGGGACTCACTGGCGTAACGGCAAATACATACGGCTCGGCCACACAGGTTCCGCAAGTAACAATCGACGCAAAGGGACGCGTTACCAATGCAACAAACGTCACGATCTCTGGCGTTACACCTGGCGGTGCAGCTGGCGGCGATCTTACGGGCACGTATCCCAACCCAACCCTTGCAGCAAGCGGCGTAACGGCCAACACCTATGGTAGTGCCACCCAGGTTGCTCAGGTAACGGTCGACGCGAAAGGTCGGGTAACGAGTGCATCGAACGTAACCATCTCCGGTGTTACACCAGGAGGCACCGCCGGCGGTGACCTTTCGGGTACCTATCCTAACCCAACGGTGGATGGTCTGCAAGGCCGTAGCGTTCATAGTGGCGCGCCGAACAACAACGACGTTCTCACGTGGAACACCACCAATAACCGCTGGGAACCAGCGGCAGTGACCGCATCTGCTAGCTCTATTGGCGGATACTCGGTAACCTCGCCGCTCAACCCGAACGACGGTGACGCTCTGATCTACGACAGCGGTACGAACAAGTGGGTTGCGCAAAGCCCAACGGCGGAGATCTCCAAGTTCATTCTGTCCGAGGGAACGAACATCGACGTCGATGCATTGCGCGGCGGTACCACAGAGATCAACGATATCAACATCTCGGCTCATGCCTTCTTCCGCATCACGAACGCCACGGCGAATACCAGCATCAATGGTATTGATAACGGTGAAAACGGTCGGATCATTATTCTGCTGAACCAGTCCGGCAAGTTGATCACCTTTATCAACGAGGACGGAGCATCGGCTGCTGATAACCGCTTCATCCTGGGCGCTCCGAGCAAGGGTATCGGTGATGAATCGGTGGCCACGTTCATCTACAGCACAACGCTGAGCCGCTGGATCCTGATGTCGACAACCAACTAATTGGTGCGAACGATGAAAACATTGATGATTGCAGTAATCGTTCTTGCCGTCTTGGCTGTGCCCGGTAACGGGCAAGTACGAGTTGAGGGTGGTACGGTCACCAGCGGTTTTACCTCCACACCCATTCAGGATGGGTATGGGGCTGCCGGCGCGGTGGCGCAGCCATTTGCTCAACCGTCGATCGATGCGCTGAAGATTCGTGGTGGCGTGATGGAGATTGGCCAGAAGTTCGCCTCCAGTGCGGAGTACACGGCCTTTGTTTTGCCACACCTTACGCAGAAGGTTGGCGATACGTTCAACTTGGACATCACCTATGCAGCCCCTTGCACCTTTTTCCAGAATGGTGTGAAGCGCAAGTGGAGGATGGAACTCACGTTTAGTCGGTCGATCATCGAGCCACTTAGCTACGTGTCGATTGGTGATGACGGACTGAGGTACACGATTGCCGTTGAGGGTGAGACCGATGCAGCGAACGGTACGTTGGTAAGCGTTCCACTGTTGGCGCGCCTAGGCAACGATACCACCACTCCGGTATCGGTAACGCGCTTTGAGTGGATCGACATTCCACGGCAGTATGTGACATCCACGCCGGGTTCCGTAACGCTGAATGGTCTGTGTGAAACCTACGGCGAGACCCGACTCGTCGAGCCCACAAACCGCCCGATCGTCCACATTGCTCCGAACCCTGTGCATGGCTCCGTGGTTTCGATTCAGGTGTACGGTAAAGAGGAAGGTGTAGGGAAGATCATGGTGCTGGACGTGCATGGCAACCTTGTTCGAACCTTCCAGAACATACCGATGTCAGAATCATGGCCGGTGTCTGAGCTTGATCTCGGAATCGTTGCTTCGGGAACCTATTCCATCATCTACGTTACGCCTACGGCTATTGGCCGGGCTACACTTGTGAAGCTTCCGTAATCAGGTATCACATGTCCATACACAATTGCATCTCCTCGGTTCTGTTGATGACTGTTCTGGTAGGAAGCTACTCGTCGGTACAAGCACAGGATCGCGAGCAACGGGATACGAACACCACAACACGGGCCCAATCTGAGATCTCCCTCGGGGTGATGGGTGTGCTTGGCTTTCACCAGGCTACATTTACAGCGCTACCTCCGGTGGAGAACTGCTGCACCGGCTACGAGGGTACCACAGGTTTTGGCTATGGTGCGCAGCTAACGTACCTGCTTCCCTTGGGAGACGGTGACTTCGCATTGCAGCCACGCCTGAGCTGGCAAGCATTGCCGGCTGCATTCTCTACGACGTCTACACAGAAGATCGACGTAGGAGAGATCAAGAGTGGTGATGGCATTTTCCAACATGATCTCGACGTGACGTGGAGTACCATCGGTGTTGGACTTCAAGGTGAAGTTGCCGTGTTGGATCGCCTGCTCCACATCGGTCTCGGTGCCGAAGGACTGTTGGTTCTGTCCGGTTCGTACCACCAAACCGAGACACTTACGAGCCCGTCGAACGTTGTGTTTAAGGAAACTGGCACGAATGTCCGCGACGACCGCTCTGGTTCTCTCGAGGGTTATGAGTCGATGCTGTGGAACATCACTGGTAGCATTCGCGCCCAGTTGTACCGCGATGCGGATGCGGCCATGAGCGGCATCGATCTGTACGCGCGCTACGCCTTTCCGCTTACACCGCTCTATGCCGCCGGAACGATCTGGCGTGGTGCAGAGATCGACTATCGCCTGAGCTATCTGGCGATCGGTGTAGCGGTGGTATTCTAAACGTCTAGAGCTCATCTAGAGCTCCTTTACAGCTGAACATATCTCCTCTCTACGCCCCAAGGTGTGGAGAGGAGAAGTATGTAGAAGCCACGATGCACCATCGTCGCATCGATCACACCGTGCTCTGGTGTTGCAGTGCCAGTACCACTCCGCTCCCATACAACGCGTCCGTCTACCTGGATCAGTCGTAGGCTGTAGGGAAGGAGCTGCGGAAGCTGCACCAGATACCTGAGGCCATGTTCGTGCGCGTAATGAGCCTCAAGGACCACCGGCGTAGTTAGGCTGATTCGCCGTTCCGGAAGAGCGCACGCCGTCACGTTTACGGTGATCGGCTCCTGTTCCCAAGCACACACAGCAACGGTTGAGTGCACGGTGATGGTAGCGGTGGTATCACGTCCCAGGACGGCAAGAAGATCCACTGTCCATGCCAATTCCGATGGAAGTGTCAGCTGTATCCGCGCAGTATCATTCGAGCGATCGTACTCCACGAAGACAGCGGTGGAATCCCACCGTATCGGTGTTACGGCATCACCAACGATCATGATCTCGTGGGTGATGTTCGTAGCACACGATACATCCTGGACGCGATCAATCGTGATGCTCATGGTATCGCCAACACGCGTTGCAGGAGTCGTCCGAATGGCCGGGATCGATGTCCATGAACACGGTAACTCCACAACACCGGTTGTGCCACCCTCGGCACCATAGCGATCACCTGCCGAGGTTACTCCAGTACGACCACCATCGGCGATCCATTCAAGGTTGTTGAGCGATGTCTCTAAGAGAACCGGGTGGATGATTACACGTCCACCAGCTCCGCCACCGCCAGGACCATGGCCAGCATCACACGTGCCCCCGCCCCCTCCCGACACATCCACGTGTAGGGGGCTCTCCGTAGTACACACACGCAGTTCCACCGTACCACCAGCGCCACCACCACCGGCACCATCATTGCCGGCGCGCGCGGTGTTGGTTCCACCCAGAGCTCGCACTGAGATCGCAGCCAACGAATCACTTCGCATGCGCGGTGCACGCAAGCGAATCAAACCTCCACCGGCAGCCCCATCGGTACCGGCGTTGTTGTTCTGGTGCCCTCCACCACCTCCACCGCCAAGGGTCAGGACATACGGCTGCGTGACCGTATCCGTAGGGACTACACAGTTTCCCGGAAGTCCCCACATGCCGGGTGTTCCTCCGCATCGCCATTGGTCGCCACCGCGCCCACCCGGGCCACCGTTACCCCCACCACCGCCACCAGCATTATGAGCATCGCCTCCGCCACCTCCTGTTCCCCATGGCAGATGACCAGAGATACACGTGGTGTCGGGTGCTCGGCATCCTTCACCCTTCTCCGCGGTGATGGCGCTTCCGCGAGGGTCGCACGGCTGAACGATGTTACACGAGCCACCATTGACGGATCGCCGCCCGCCGCGAAAACCACGTGCCGTGGCTTGGATCGTATCGTTGACAATCAGCACGTGACGAGCACGCAGATCTACTACTCCTCCCGATCGTCCATCCCATGGCAGGGGTGTGACGATCGAATCGATCACGATCGTATCGGCAACTACCGGGATCACCAGCTGATAGACGTCGTCGGGTGCGATGGTCACCCCCAATGGAGGATCCAGAATAAACAGACTGTCGATTCGCTGCCGGATAGAAAGGACAACCTCCTGCCCTACCACACCGGTGGCTTCAACCGTTTCCGGATCTACAACGGTGATACCCTGAGAACTCTGCATCCCGAGGAGGACCGCAGCAATGATACTGTCGGGTAGGGGGCTTCGGGAAGCGGTTCCATCAACAATAATCGAGTCGATGGGTAGGGCGCGATCGGCTACGGTGATCGGGTAACACTGCTGAACAGTTCCTTTGAGATGAACTTGCGCGCATGCCGAATCAGTCTGGAAAACCAGCAGTAAGAGCACCGAACATAGTGCAACTTTGCAGATCATCGGACAAGTTACACATCAATGCATGCTCAACTGATGAACGTGGTTCTTGCTAAGGTCCCTACCGTAGCACTCGCCGTATCACTCGCCGTATCACTCGCCGTATCACTCGCCGTATCACTCGGAGTGTATGGCTGTACCAACAAGCGCCACAACCTTGAGAGTTCGCGTGAGTCGATCAACACTGCACAGCAACTTCTGGCCAATGCAGTAGCAGCGCGCCTCGACGGGGAGTATGATGATGCGCTGAGGCTGTTGGGCGAGGTCAAAATGCGGTCCGCCGCTACTCCATCGCATCAACTCCGTGGCAACTACTACGACGTGGTTGCTCAACTCGCTTTTGAGACGGGCAACTACGACATTGCCATCACGGCAAACGTACTCCACGTGCTCGTGATGGACGATGAGCGTCTCCGGTTCCAAACGAACATGCGTCTTGCACACGCACTGAAGAAGGCAGGCGATACGGTAAAGGCGATTCAATGGTATCGTTTACCTTCCTTCGACATTCCACCAGATCACATTGCCGATGCTAGGCGAAACCTTGCCTGGCTCTACATCAGCGTTGGTCTCTACGATTCAACGTTGAGCAACCTCGAGTATGCAGAGTCTGTCAGCCACCGAGCGTTGTTCCAAAATGATGCAGCACAGGCATGGAGTTACATGATCAAGGCACGTGCATACGCGTCCCTGGGAAGAACACCGGAAGCGCTGCAAGCGCTAGATCGTGGATTGCGCCTGTTCGAAAACACACCGGCCTATAAGATGGGCGACCCTACCGTTCGAGTGTCGATCTGTCGTGGCGTTCTCAACGACTCCCTACGGTTTATCAATGCAGGATTGCCATGGAATCTGGTTCGAGGCCGGCTGCGTCGCATTGTTTCTTCCAGCGTCGTAGCTGGGGAGGAAGCCACAACGTTACGCTCTAACGTGGCGGATGTGCGTAAGCGCCTACTGGAGGCGATACCTCTGCAAGACGATGATTGGAAGACCTCGCCACTAACAATCGACCAGTTACACATGCTCAGTGCCGTTGCTTCGGACCAGCGTGACTGGCAATGGGTATCGTCGCTGCAAGGAGTGCTGCTTCGGTCCGGTAGTCGACTCCTACCTGTCGAGGCGTTGCGCGAGTTGCATATGCCGTATCGGGATGTGATGGTCGACGCCAACCTGCTGAGAATGGTTGCATACAGTAATCGTGTCGATACGGTGGCGCTCCAAGACGTTGTGTGGCAAAACCCCGATACGTCGGCATGGTTGAAAAAGCAGCAGTACGCGTTTACCGTTCTGCCGTGGCCTGGGCCAGCAGCCACGGCGGTAACTCCTACTCCAAGCCCAACCGATTCCCTGTGGTTCATCTTTGCCAACACGATCGGTAGAGGTACCACAGCCTTTGTACCATCGATAGTACGAGATCTCTATACCGTAGATGGACGTCGCTGGACGGACACCGTGCGACATGCCATCTACTACAACGACACGACGCTCTTAGCAGCCACCACGCGCGGAGTATGGCGCATACATCCGCACCATGG
>CAZBOW010000036.1:0-15021 GCA_964493635.1 uncultured Hyphomicrobiales bacterium | reverse complement strand
GTGCAAGCAACTGTTATTATCTCCACGTACAATCAGCCGCAATGGCTCCAACATGTGTTGGATGGGTTCGCCGTGCAGACGGTGCAGGACTTCGAGGTGGTAATTGCCGATGATGGGTCTAACAGTGATACACGTGCCGTCATCGACCAGATGCGTCAGCGAGCCCCCTACCCCATCATTCATGTGTGGCACGAGGATCATGGCTTTCGAAAGTGTGCCATCCTTAACAAGGCAATTCTGACATCTACCACAGACTACCTCATCTTCACCGATGGAGATTGTATTCCAGCTCCATGGTTTGTTGAGCGGCACCTTGCACTGCGCGAGCGTGGTAGATTCCTCTCCGGGGGATATGTGAAGCTACCCATGCTGGTGTGCCATCGCATTGCTCAGCAGCACGTGCTTCACCGACAGGTTACCCGACCGTCATGGCTGCGGCGCATGGGTGTGCCCACGTCGACGAGCCTGCTGAAGCTGCGTCGATCATCCTTCATTGGCAGGATCTTCGACGCAATAACCACCACCCGCCCCACGTGGAACGGGCACAACGCCTCCACGTGGAAGGACTACCTGATTCAGGCAGGGGGCTTTGATGAGCGCATGGTGTATGGCGGTGAGGACCGGGAGCTGGGTGAGCGCTTGGAAAACGCGGGCATCCGCGGCAAGCAGGTGCGCTACCGTATTGGTTGCATTCACCTTGATCATCCCCGCGGATACGTCTCAACCGAGGGTTTGGACGAAAACAACGCAATTCGTGCCCACACTCGCCAATCGAGAGTCACCGTTACGGAACATTCCAGCATACACACACTTCGAAACTAATCCACAGCGTACGCTGTTGTCCACCACATGAAAACTATCGTAATCGGAAGCGGATTTGGCGGTCTTACGGCTGCTATTCGCCTGCAGGCCAAGGGCTACAACGTACACATCGTAGAGAAGCGCGACAAGCCCGGAGGCCGTGCCTATGTGTACGAACAAGACGGCTTCGTCTTTGATGGTGGCCCCACGATCATCACTGCCCCGTGGCTGATTCACGAACTGTTCGAACTTGCCGGTAAACGCACCGAGGACTACGTCGACATCGTACCGATCGACCCATTCTACAACGTGCGGTTCGAAGACGGCACCGTGTTCCGGTACAACGGCAAGCGCGACGAAGTCATCGAGCAGATTCGTTCGTTCAACCCTGCCGACGTGAAAGGGTACGAGCGTTTCTATGAAAAAACTGCAGCAATCTTCAAGGCCGGCTTTGATCTGATCGATCAGCCGTTTACACACCTGTCGGACATGGCGACGGTGCTGCCGGAGCTCATCCGTCTGCGCAGCGATCGCAGTGTGGCAGCCTTCGTGAACTCCCACATCAAGGATCACCGATTGCGCCAGGTGTTCAGCTTCCACCCGCTGCTTGTAGGTGGGAATCCCTTTCAGACTACCAGCATCTACGCCCTGATCCACAAGCTGGAGCAAGAGTGGGGTGTATGGTTTGCCATGGGCGGGATGGGTGCTCTGGTAAAGGGGCTTACCACCCTGTTCACCGATATGGGAGGCACCATCAGCTATGGTTCTGAGGTGGACGAGATCCTTGTACACACCAACGGCGGCACGGCACGGGCACATGGTGTGCGCCTGCGCAACGGTTCGGTATTGAGTGCGGATACCATTGTGTGTAACGGCGATGTTGCCCAGTCGTACCTCAGTCTGATCAAAGCCCCCTACCGCCAACACAACACCAACAAGCACATCGAGAAGATGCGATACTCGATGAGCCTGTTTGTGATCTACTTTGGAACCAACCGCAAGTACGAAAACATCGCCCACCACGAGATCCTCATGGGCCCGCGGTACAAGGAACTGGTGGAGGATATCTTCACCAAGAAGCATCTCGCAGATGACTTCTCGCTGTACCTGCACCGCCCAACGGCTACGGATCCGTCGCTGGCTCCTGAGGGATGCGATGCGTGGTATGTACTCTCTCCGGTGCCACACCTGGACTCGGGAACCGACTGGACCACAATGGCCAAGACCTACCGGGATCGGATCATGCAGTACCTGGAAGATCGCTACCTGCCAGATCTTCAGCGCCACATCGTGACCGAGCACTACATCGACCCGATCCATTTCCGCGATGAGCTGAACTCGTTCAAGGGTAGTGCGTTTTCGGTAGAGCCCATCCTTACCCAAAGCGCTTGGTGGCGTCCGCACAACAAGTCGGAAGATGTTGAAGGCTTGTTCTTTGTTGGTGCGGGCACGCATCCCGGTGCGGGTTTGCCCGGCGTGATGAGCTCAGGCAAGATTGCTGCTCGGATGATTGCTGCCGAACATGCGGAGTCAGTAGGATAGCATGTCGATCTGGACGGTAATCATTGCCGATACGTTACCAATGCCACGATCGCTGATCACCTGAACGACCACATCAGGACCGATGCGCAACCGGTCGCTGATGCTGAAGGCGTATCCAATCCAGGCAGAACCACCAAAGGCAAGGCTGCTACTGTACGTAATGGCCTCGCCCTCATGCAGCTGTGACAGTAGTAGGTAGGTACCAATTCCGGCACCGATGCGCACGTGTGGTCCCTGCATCTCGAAGACAGCATGAATGGGGATACTTCCGAGCTGCATCTTCGTTTCCTGTAGAAGGTCGTTCTCCGGTGCTGGTGAAAAGCGCTCCAGAGAGAACACTTGATAGCCTGTCATCACACCTACACCCAACAGGTGGTCCGGATGCCACATGATCCGCACGTTACCATTGTAACCGGTGAAGAGGCGTTCGTTCGAATACCGCGAAGGTGGGTCGGTGTACCACGTTGCTCCTAAACCGCCAATGGCATGCAGCTCTACACGATACTCTGAGCGCTGTAATGGAAGCAGCCCATCGTTTGCCACTGCATGCAGGCAAGCGGTAAGCGTACAAAGAATGCTCAGCAGCACGACTCTCATGGCGTGACCTTGGAAGCATACAGAATCGAAGCCAGCAGCGTTGGATAGTTGGTCAGCACGCCGGTGTACAGAAGACCGTTCCGGTATCGTTCTCTGAGGTAATTACTCATGAAGGCCTGGTCGTCCAGCGTCCATACAAAAACCCGGCGCCCCTCCTGCCGCATTTGCTCGGCCACCGCACGCTGAATGCCCTCGGTGAATCGTGGCGCCCACACGCGAGCGTTGATATCGCGAGCGGTTTGTGGATCTAACTCACAGAGCAGCCCAACGCCATCCTTGCCTGCAACATCAGCCTGCTGGTAGGCTTGAAGAATTGGTACCGTTGGAATACCAACCAGGATCTCCACGTTGCGCTTTCGCATCTGTGCTTCGGTTTGTGCTCGGATGCAGGATTCCAGCACGGAAGTCATCACCGAGGACTGCTTAACATCCAGCCACACCAGTTCCAGCGGAGTCTCGGTAACGATCGTGTGCAGTGCCTCCTCCAGCGTAGGGATTGGCTCGCCATTTACAAGCCGTACATGCTGGCGAATCTGCTGATAGGTATAGTTGGCCACACTTCCCATGATATACGACCCCTGAATCGTCCTGGGCGTGAAGCTGGGATCGTGAAAAACAATCGGCACGCCATCCTTGGTGACCTCAACGTCGATCTCTACACCAGTCGCACCCAGATACGGGGCAAGGCGCAGCATGGGAAGCGAATTCTCACTCACACCCAACCGCTCGGAGTTTCGACCTCCACCACGGTGGGCAATGATGTGAAAGTTTCGCAGATCATCCGTGAGCTTAGCTTGCCACCGCAGCACCAATGCCTGCTCTGGCCCATTGCCCTGCCGAACGCGACAGCGTAGGATGATCTTGTTCGAGGCAGCACCGCGCGCAAGCTCTTCCCCGCCCTCGTCGGGGCGAATCACAAGCGTAATCGTACCCGTTGCCGGACTGTTAATGCTGCGCCATCGCCCGCTGTAGATCGCGGAGTCGTTGCGTATACCACCCTCAAGGAGGATGTAGTGGATGCCTTGCGTAGCATACATGCTCAGCGTTCCGTTCGCATTCAATCGCACGCTGAGCACACTACCAAATCGTTGCACCGTGGTTTGCGCTGCATCAGTGGCATACACGCCGTCGAGAATATCGCGCCTCGTTGTATCAGCAAGCTCTTGAACACCGTCAATCACTTGGCGATCAATCTCGGGCACCAGGACCTCCTGAAGCTCCGAGACACACCCCGGTGCAAGGACGACCATCACCAAGAGAAACCATTGCTTCATAACATCAGCCCCAAGAAAAACTCTGAACTGAATAATCGATCGCGGAAGGTGTTGTACAGGAACCACGCTTGGTACGGATTAGTGGAGCTCTGAAACGTTACTCCCAGAACAACATGGGTTGTACCAAAGAATGGCTGTTCAACGGCCACGGTTAGCAGTGCTCCGGTAAAGACGTCTTTGTCTCCGCCCGTTGGTTGATCCTCGATCCACGACCGTATCGATGTTTGAAGTTCAGCCTCGACTCGGGCCGTGAGCGTGGCTCGTGGAAACGACCACGATGCTGTAACCGACGGATAGTTAATCCACCGCTCCTGCGTGGTGTTGAAACCATCCACGTACGTCAAGTAGCCGTAGGTATAGGCCACTGAATACCCTGGTGCCACCGTGAGGTGCCCCATGGGAATCTGCAGCATTCCACCGATCTGCCCGATTGAAGTAGCAAGGTTCGACGCAATGCGACCATACGCAGCAAGTCCGAGTGGTAGCGACAGGCGAAACCTGCTGTCCAGCATCGGTGCGGGAGTAGGGTACTCGGTAAGGGGCTGAGGCAGGATGGTAAGCGCAGCTCCAATCGAGGCCGATAGTACTACATCGTCCTGCCCGATGGCCGCCAAGACCACCTCTCGCCGCAACGTGTCCTGGGCTATGGCCGTACCAGCCATCAGCAACAGTCCAAATCCAAACCGAGTCAGCACGCGCATGGCTACCTCGCCCGTCCGGTGGTAGCAACGGCAAAGGAGTCGGCCGGTGCCGGTGCAATGCCTGGCATGCGCAGCGGGTGCATCACCACGTGCAGTGTTCGGTCCATTCGCTCAACGGTGCAGTAGTGAAATGGCCGCAATACCATGTCGTCGGTTGGTCGGTACATATCCAGATGTTGTTCGGCATCACCTGCGAGTAATCGCTGACGTGGACCTCCACCTCCGCCGGAGACAACAAAATGCTTCATGTTGATGTAGAAGTGCTCGTAGGCATGGGCGTGGCCACTGAACCATACCGCCGACTTTCGACTTAGCATGTAGGCTGGAAGAAAGTACTGCTGTAAGAGTTCATCATCGTCCACAACAGTGCTGTTGGTGTACGGCGGGTGATGTCCGCACACCACGATGAACATCACGCTATCAGCCTGTTCGAACTGCTGCATCGTGCGCACGTACCATCGTCGCTGCTGCTCCATGACGTCCAAACCGATCTCGCGATAGTTCGTATTGAGAAGAACGTAGGCAACCGAGTCGATCACCGTGGACGACCACGACAACGGCGCGTCACCGAACCGCAGACGCACATGTTCCTGCATCACAGCATCAACACCAAAGTACTCATGATTCCCGAGGATGGGTAGCACCGAGATGCCCGCTCGCCGAGTTGGCTCCATCACGCGGTCGAAGTAATCCCAGTCGCTGTGATCGGAACCGTAGAAGACCATATCGCCAAGGTGGATCATAATATCAGGTCGCTGTTGTGCAAACTGGCGCAGGAGCCGCTCTCGCTGCGGATCATTGCGCTCGCGCCACACTTCTAAGAGCGACGTGCGCTGCGTGTCGCCCATTACCCCTACAACGGGGTGCTGCCGAACGGAAAACCACGGAATAGAGTACGTTGGCGCAAGGACGGGGGCACTGCACGACACGAGCAGCACCGAACAGCACACTGCGATGATGGCTAGTCGGCCCACACGACGTCGAAGACAAAGGTCGAGACAACGATGACGATACCGCTGTACGCGCTGATCAACATCAGATCACTTGCTGCCTCGGAAAGCCCCATCCCAGCAAGTGCGTAGAGTGTTGCCTTCACACCCGGAAGAATCACCGGTACCAACAATGGAAACGACAGCACCGGTAGTAAGGGATTCCGTGTTCCTGACTGAGCCACGATAGCCGACACAATCGTCAGAACTGCGGCAAGGCCCACGCTGCCAGCACCAACAGCAGCCAGCAGTGTCCCTACGGAGCCCACAGTAATTGATGGTACAAAGAAGAGCATCAACAACATTGCCGCCATGTTGGAGAGCAGGGCCATCAAAAGGTTCACGGCCAGTTTGCCGAAGTACACGGCCAGTGGTGCTGTGTGCAAACGCAAGTAGAATGCCGTCCCGCGCTCTTGCTCCCCAACGAATGCTCGTCCTAGGCCCGACATCGCTGTGTAGAACATCACCACCCACAGCAGGGTTACGGCCAATGGGCGTGGTACGGGCTCATCGGCAAGGGCGAAGACGATCACGCTTACCGTCGTAACGATGAACAGGACAACGGAGGTAAGACCAATCCTGGTGCGGAGCTCGCTGCGCGCATCTTTTTCGGCTACAGCCAGAACACCCTGCAGTGTGCTGTGCATGACGCAGGCCCTTTCCTAGAAGCGCCAGATGGCGCCAACATTCAGCCCGATTGCATCGGTCGTCCAGGTTACATCGGTAGCGAGGCTATTGAATCGATGGGTGTAGGTATTCTCGAGGAAGACAGACACCCGATACGAGACCGGATAGGAGAAGCCAAATCCGCCCATGACTTCAAATCCAAGCATCTCCAGCGACGACAGCGATGATGGGCTGGTGGTGCGTTCCTGCGCTCCGGATACGAAGTCGAAGTTCGTTGGTCGCAGAATTGCTCTGCGGACATGCACAGACGATCCCAGCGGCATTGCCAACTGAGCACCTGCCGTCACGTAGAAGTATCGGAGTGGGAACCACTGTGCGGCCACTCCCAGGCGGAGATAGGGGGCCGAAATCGAGAGCAACGTTCCTTCTTGGTAGATGATCTGCTGATCACCGGCAGGGTCGTAGAGGGCGCGCGTTGTAGAGTCGGCCGAAAGGAGCGATCCTCCCATCGTCGTCAGAGACAGTCGGCCACTGAAGATCACGCTTGGTGAAACGCGCCTACCAACGAAGATGCCCCCCCCAGTACCATATCCCTCAGCCTGACCAAACGATTGCTCTCCCTGTACCTCACCGGTGGCTACTGCATCCAGGTCCATTCGCGTGTGCGATGCCGCCACTGCGAAGGCCCCAACCAGCCAGCCATCTTCGCTGACGCACTCTGTGTCCCGTCCGTCACTCAGAACGTACACGTAGCGCTCACTGCGACTATCAAACACGTAGCAGATGGTGTATTCGGCTGAGTTTCCGGCTGCATCCGCCACGTTGAGGACTACCCTTCCGGATCGACCGGATACAGCTGGTCGGATACGGAGTACGGCCAGAGGCGAACCACGCTCAATCTTCGGCACATCGGCATCGAGGTAGAGCGACTCCACCACTGTTACGCTTTGCAGGCCACGATCAAACGTTCGATCGTCACGAACGACTACCTCGAAGTCATCACGACGCGACCGACCATCGGCCATCGGGCCCAAGGTGTCGGGAATCTCTGCCAGTTCGATGAAGGACTGTCCTGCCATATTTCCATAGGCATCGTAGGCATCCTTGCCATAGCCGAAGCCATACGAATACAGTCCAAATGGCTGTTCGGAGCGGATGACGTGCGTGCCATACGGAATCTGCACCTGCGCAATCGAATAGCGACTGTCGCCTAACCGCTTAAAGAGCGACGACTCTACCCGACGCCCGTTCAGGCGCACATCCTTGATCGATTCGGTTGGAGCAACCACATTGATGTAGTGGTGCCACTCGCCATTAATTGGTGTCGCAAAGCGATAGTTATTCATGAACTGCTGCGTAGGGCTCACGAGAATCATCATCGGATCGCCGACGTTATCACCGTTTTCGAAGCCCTGAGCGAACTGAGCCACCAAGATTGGCTTATCGGCCGTCAGCTGAATATGATCGCTTACATTCAATTCTTCGTAGAACTCGCCAGCCTTGAGCACAGCCACGAGTTTCGAGTTCTTGAAGACGCGCGTTTGATCCTCGGAGGCGACAACACGGAAGGTATACTTCGACCGCTCCTTGAGCTGACCGAGGTAATAGTGTTTGCCCATGGCGGAGACGGGAGGCAGCTGTTCAATCAAGTGATTACAGCTTTTCACCTTTGGAGGCACGTAGGCACACTGATGGCCGCTGAAGACAGCAACCGGCTTGTTCGCCATGACGAGTGTTCCGGTAAGGTCGCATGCTCCGAGCGACTGCCAGAGTGCGCTCACGGTGTACACATCGCCCTTACGGAGTTGCACCGCGAACGGACGATCCTTGGGACGACCAGTACTTGTTGCCGTAGTTGGTGTGATTGTTACGGTAGTGTTGTCCTCGGTGGCCACAATCGAGAAATGGCTCAGCAGATCGCTGGCCAGCTTGGTGTACCCCATCACGCGATACGCCGTTCCCAAGGCGGTGATGGGCAGGCCCATGAAGGTATCGGTGGTCTGGTACCGACTATTAAGGCCATACACGGCAATGGCTGTGTCGGCCGTGATATGCACCGCCAAGCGCTCCGGTGTTTCCGTTTGCGATAACTCCGCACGACCCGGCAACTGAATGGGGATCACCGTATTGGCACGAATGTCGATCGTGTTTTTATATCCGATTCCATCGATTTCGATGGTCACCTTTGCATCGTAGCTGCTGGTGATAAACAACTGAAGTTTCAACCCCTGAGCTCGCGCACGGGTGTTGTCGACCTGGTCTCGGAAGTTGTTCATGAAACACATCCAGAACTCCGTTCCCTCGGAGTTCTTCACAACCTCTACGGTAGGAACGGACTGAGCAGGTAGCACCATGGGTGCCAACAACAGGAGCGATACGATGATGGATGCAAGGCGTACCATCATTCGCTCAACTTCATGAAGGGATGGAGATACGATCCACGACGCGTGGTTACCTGCAGGACGTAGGCGCCCTGTGAGAGTTCGTTCGGCGCAACGAGCAGCAGGTACTGGTTTTCTCCGGCAGCAGCTTCGATGGTGCCAAGGTCGCGAACGAGCCGACCTTGAAGATTTCGGATCGACAACTGTACAGGTTGGGCTTCCAGCACCGTATACACGAACCGAGTTTCGGCACCCATCGGATTGGGATAGTTACCGGTAATCCCCTCGCGCAGCGTGATGCCAATGTCATCCTGTGATTGCACATCGATATCAGCACCGGAAAACGTCACCCCTGTTTGCGGTACATAATCCAAGGCATAGGCTGTGGGCACGACCGACCCTGTTCCGCTGGCACCCACAAGCACCTGACCGATCACTTCTGCGATCGGCTGATCGGTACCGGCAGTGGTGGTCGTACACCGAAATCGCAGAGATCCCACACCCGAGGCAATGGTAGAACTGATGATCTGCGCTTCGGGGCAGGTCATCAAGAACCCAGAGCCCCCTACCACCGATTCCACACGAAGCAAGGTTGCCGGGTACTGCAGTTCGATTTCGACCACTCCAGCACGCTCGATGGTGCCAACAACCTGCAGACGTACCTGCTGGCCCGACGTCAATGGTCCGGTAGGAGCCTCGATCCGTACGGACTCGGCTGCATAGCCTGGAACGATCATAGTGATCATGGTGATCACGGCGATCAAGGCAGCAGCGATGGTACTCAAGGATCGTATGGTGGGTACGATGTGCATGAAATCCAACGAAGATACGGCAATCCCGGTACTCACGTCCCGCACGCTAGAATTCCTGCAGTACGATAACATCGTACCCTCGCGATGCCGTTCCTACCACAATCAGTGAGTAGTTATTGCCAAGGGGACCAAGTTCGATCGGCAGGGAGAAGATCTGCGTTCTGGTATCGTGGTTGTACACGTACATCGACCCTCGAATCACCCGATCCAAGCGATGGGGCGGCGAGGCCGTGCCGAAGCCAACGCGGCGCGCAACGTGCGGACTTGACGGATCGTCCGGATCTTCTACGAACGAGGTATCGTAGGAGACTCCAATGAGGGGCACATCGTCCGTGGCATTGATCACACGGCGGTAGGAGTATCGTACATCTTGGGAGAGTGGGAAGTCGGTAATGCCAAACTGCGTTGGCCCACCATTTTTCTCGGTGTACACCACCAGCGTTCGCTTCTCGCGTTCGGCCGTATAGCTGTTGATGGTACTGCCGGCCGCAACGGTGACCTCGCCAAACGGTACAGCCGTAGCAATCGAGTTGCGGTAGAAGACCGTACCGTTTTGAACAACGGATCCAATGGTTGTGGCTGCCGATGGCGCGCTGGAAGCTCCATTCACATAGCGAAACAGCGCCGCATCCTCGACCGGCGCCATCGGACCCGGCTGATCGGTCACATCCAGCAGGTAGGCAGAACCGTCCGTGACGAGCAAGAGGTAACTCCGATCGGCTTTCAGCGAACACCGCAACACCTGCAGAATCGCTGCTGGTGCTGTTGTTGTCGATATGGTGAGCGGTACCTCACCTGGCTCGAGAATGGCAACGGCGGATACCTCGTCGAAGCCGATACGGTTGGTAATGGTCACACCCGATGAGTATCCATTCGCTGCCGTTGGCGACGTGCGACCACCCGTAGAGATATTGACGCCACCACTGCGATTCGTTGCACCCACAACTCGCAGCAGCGCTCTGCCCGAGGCATTGTAGACGACGGGGGTTGGAGGCACGATGATGAGCTGTGGCTGATCATCAGCAGCACGAGCAATCACTACGGTGTACTGTCCACGTACTTGCAGGGAGATGGAGTCGACGGCTGTGCTTCCGTCACCAAGCAATACCTGCAGAACATCCGGATTATTGGTTTCGCAGGTCGGCACGGAGCGATAGGCTGTCAGGGAGTTTGGAGCGACATCCTGCGCTACGTTCTGCTGCGTCCGAACCATCGTGAGCGACGCTGTCTGCGAGGTAAGGTTGGCAACGCGTACCAGCGACTCTCGATCTCGTACAGGCGTAAAGGGGCGAATGGCTTGCGTCGTGAAGTCCGACTCATCGAACAGGGAGATGGTAGGGGGCTCTCCGACAACGGTCGTGTAGATCAGAATTGTGTACGGTGTGAATTGCTGTAACGTGCATTCAAACGTTCCCACGACCTCGATACCGGCCGAGGATAGCCGTAGAACAGAAAACACATTCTGGCCGGGCGGAACCTCGCGATAGAGCGACGACGCTCGAAATGCTAGCGGACCGGACAACAGACTGGATCCACTGGGGCAGCCCTGACGGATGTCGAATCGACTCGTAGAGTCTGGCAGCAGGTTGATTGCTCGGACCTGCGCCACCGGAAGTGTGGTCAGCGATCGATTTGCGTTGGAAAGCAGGACGGTGTCGAATGCCGTAGGGTTCTCAGCAGAGGCCACGGCGTACACGTTGTTTACGGACTGACGAATAAACCGAGTTCGAATCGGGGAGCGATATTCCTCTTGACTACCGGCGTAGACGGTGATGTGCGTGGAGTCGCCGGGCGACTGGACGGCAGCGCTGAATCCGCCGGGGTCGACTACCGTTGACTGATAGCCCAACTCCATTTGCAGCCACCGCGATCGATCATCGGGTACCATGTTAAACAACCGCACCGAGATATTGGCATCACCAGGAGGCGGATTGACAATGTTGGGATCCTCACTGGCACAGCCCCCTACCAGCACTCCGGTGAGCACAAGCACACACAGGGCTAGGGTACGTCCAGCCAGGCACACAGTTCTGTTCATTTTCGATGTATCAGAGAAGAAAGATGCCACGTACGAACCACAACTTGCGATATTTTCGTGGTCGTGAAAGACAAACTTCATGCAATTCTCGATGAATTCGCAGCGCTCGAGCAGGCCCTGAATGATCCGGCTGTTGTGAACAACCCCAAGCAGCTACGTGAAACCTCGCGCGAGTACAAGCACCTTCAGCCCGTGGTTGAGCTTGTTCGGCGGTATCTGAAAATCCAGTCGCAGATCACGGAGAATCAAGCTCTTATTCAGGACTCCACAACCGATGCTGACCTCCGCGAGATGGCACACGACGACCTCCACCAGCTGCGGGAGTCGCTCGAGGTCCTTGAAGCCGAGCTCCAGACAGCACTGATACCCCGCGATCCGAACGACTTCAAAGACTGCATTATGGAGATTCGGGCCGGTACCGGCGGCGATGAGGCTGCGTTGTTTGCTGGCGATCTCTTTGAAATGTACCAGCGGTATGCTGCTCGCATTGGCTACACGATCGAAACCATGGACTTTACCGAGGGTGAAGCAGGGGGCTTCAAGGAGATCATCATCAGCGTAAGTGGCGAGGAAGCCTACGGGCTGATGAAGTTCGAGTCGGGCGTCCATCGCGTCCAGCGTGTACCAGCTACCGAGGCACAGGGGCGGATCCATACCTCGGCGGCAACGGTGGCGGTGTTGCCAGAGGCCGAAGATGTCGATGTGGAGATTAAGGAGAGCGAGCTTCGCATCGACGTTTTTCGCTCCGGTGGAGCTGGTGGTCAGAATGTGAACAAGGTGGAAACAGCCGTACGCATCACGCACATCCCTACCGGCATCGTTGTGCAGTGTCAGGATGAGCGTTCCCAACTCAAGAATCGGCAGAAGGCCATGAAGGTGCTGCGCGCACGTCTCTACGAGTTGGAGTTAGAAAAGCAGCAGGCAGCCCTTGGGGCAACGCGAAAGGATATGGTTCGGTCCGGAGATCGCTCGGAGAAAATCCGCACCTACAACTACCCACAGAATCGTGTCACCGATCATCGGCTTTCGGGCGACAACAAAAACCACCCCCTTGAGCAGGTCATGAACGGCGAGCTGGACGAGATCATTGCCGCCTTACGCGTTGAACACGCTCTACAATCTGCGTAGCGTGTTGCAACACATATCTGTCGTAGTTTTGTGCTATGTCTAGTGCCCTACATCAGCGAATTCATCAGACTTCGTTCACGTCAGCATTTCAGGAAGCCTACCTGAGCATCATCGTTGCTGCCGATGCCCTGGAGCGGGCAACGGAGGAAACCTGCGCCGAGTTTGGGATTACAGCTGCGCAGTACAACGTCCTGCGCATTCTCCGCGGCGTGTATCCGGAGGGCCATGCCCGCTTCGACATCATCAGCCGGATGATTACAACGGCACCGGATGTCACGCGGTTGATCGATCGCCTTGTTACAGCAGGCTTGGCAAAACGCGGAAAGAGTAGCACCGATGCACGGCTATCGCTTACCTTCATCACGCCGAAGGGTCTGCGCTTGCTCGAGAGCATCGAGCCGCACATAACGGCCATGGATCAAAAGCTTGCCGCTGTTCTGTCGCCCGAGGACGCTGCCACCTTGGTCCGCCTGTGTGGTCTTGTCATCGAGCAGCATCTACCAAGGTGAGTTACAGGGGGATGTTGCCGTGTTTCTTCCACGGGTTCTGATCCACCTTCGTGCGAAGTGTCCGTAGGGCTTGAATCAACTCCTTGCGGGTTTCCTGCGGCTCGATCACATTATCAACGTAACCACGCTCGGCTGCCTCGTACGGGTTGGCAAAGTTGGCGTTGTATTCGTCCTGTAGTTGCTGCATCCGCTGTGCCTTCGCCTCCGGTCCATCAGCCTGCTGAAGCTCCTTCCGGTACAGAATCTCCACAGCTCCCTTTGCCCCCATGACGGCAATCTCTGCCGTCGGCCAGGCAACGTTATAATCGGCACGGATGTGCTTCGAGTTCATGACGTCGTAGGCGCCACCGTAGGCTTTCCGGGTAATCACCGTCAGCTTTGGTACCGTGGCTTCGCAGAATGCATACAACAACTTCGCCCCGTGTTTGATGATTCCCCGCCACTCCTGATCGGTGCCTGGCAGAAAGCCGGGAACATCCTCGAATACAACAAGGGGGATTCCGAAGGCATCGCAGAACCGCACAAAACGCGCTCCCTTTGTTGAGCTGTCGATATCGAGTACACCAGCTAAGGACGCGGGTTGGTTCGCAACGATACCAACGGGCATGCCGTCCAGCGTGGCAAATCCCACGACGATGTTGGTGGCATACTGCTCATGAACTTCAACGAAGTCGCGTTCATCAACAACCTCCCGAATCACGTCCTTGATGTCGTACGGCTGATTGGGATTGGGCGGAACTACCGTCCGAAGTGCGTCGCACGACCGATCATAGGGATCGTTCGTGGGTCGGACGGGCGGTTGTTCGCGATTGCTCAGTGGTAGAAAGCTCATCAGCTTTCGCACGGAGAGGAGTGCGGTTACCTCGTCGTCGACGGCAAAATGGGCTACACCGCTCTTCTCGGCATGGGTGTCGGCTCCGCCAAGTTCATCAAATGTGACGTCCTCGTGCGTAACGGTTTTCACCACCTCTGGGCCAGTCACAAACATGTACGACGTTCCCTTCACCATGTAGATGAAGTCCGTCAGTGCCGGCGAGTACACGGCACCACCGGCGCAGGGGCCTAACACAACACTGATTTGAGGAATCACACCGCTAGCAAGGGTATTCCGCAGGAAGATATCGGCATAACCACCAAGCGATACCACGCCTTCCTGAATGCGGGCTCCTCCGGAGTCGTTCAATCCAATGACCGGTGCACCGATCTTCATGGCATGGTCCATGAGCTTGCAGATTTTCTCGGCATGCACTTCCGAGAGCGACCCACCAAACACCGTAAAATCCTGTGAGAACACGCACACAGTCCGGCCATGAATCGTGCCCCAACCCGTGACCACACCATCGCCGAGAGGCCGCTGCTTTTCTAGGCCGAACTTCGTAGAGCGATGACGAGCCAGCATATCAAACTCATGAAACGAGTCCGAATCCAGCAGCACATCCAATCGCTCCCGAGCAGTGAGTTTCCCCTTTGCATGCTGGGCATCAATGCGGTCCTGCCCGCCGCCAAGCTTGGCCTCCGCCTTCAACTGTCGTAGCTGTTCGATGCGTCCGTCCACGATTGCTCCTGTATTGCGATAGACCCAAAAATAGGGGGTATTTTTGGCCTGTGATGAACTACCGCAT
>CAZBOW010000035.1:12363-16746 GCA_964493635.1 uncultured Hyphomicrobiales bacterium | reverse complement strand
TACGGCGAATAGCGCGCATCAATAGCCAGCGAGTCGTCGGTTAGTGTGTGCAGAAACGCAATCAGGTCAGCTTTGTCCTGTGCCGTCAGTCCGAGCCCCCCGGGGCGAACGTTGAACTGCATCAGGGGTAGCTCGAGCGTAGCCGAGGAGCGAACACCGGTGTTGTAGTGGTCGATGACCTCTTCCAATGTTGCGAATCGCCCATCATGCATGTAGGGAGCGGTCAGAGCAATGTTGCGCAGTGTTGGGGAGAGGAATCGCGCGCGATCGCGGGGATTCTGCGTCACGCGGAACCGACCCAAATCCGTAAAGCCAGCCTCGGAATCAAGTCCGTTATTCATGAACTGGTTGTTGGTGAATTGCGGACCACCGTGACAGTGGAAGCACTCCGCACCTTTGATGCCGCGGATGGGATCCACCTCCCGGAAGAAGAGATCACGGCCGCGTTGCTCGGCATCCGTTCGTTGAATCTCTCCGCGCTGCGCACGATCAAACGGAGTATTCCCGGAGACGATGGTCAGCAGAAACTGTTCCAGCGCCAGACTCAGCGTGCGCGGAGTGATCGAATCCGTGCCAAAGGCGCGAATCCATTGAGCGCGATACCGCTCTGAAGCGTGCAGTCGGTCGATCACGTCGTCCAAGGTAGCGTCCATCTCCACCGGATCTTGAATCGGAATGAGCACCTGGTGGCGGATCTGTGGAGAACGACCATCCCAGAAAAACCCACCTTGAGGGCCGGGTCGGCGCCACGCCAGATTGAATAACGCCATCGACTGCCGAGTACCCTCGGCTCCGCGGACGCCAACACTGTACCTGCGACCATCGCTAAATCCCGTGCTCTGCAAGTGGCAGTCGGCGCAGGACTGTGTGCCCGTTGCCGAGAGCTGTCGCTCGTGAAACAGCATCTTTCCCAGCGCTACTCCCTGAACCGTCAGCGGATTATCCGCCGGCATCCCTGGAGGAGGCGGTAGTCCCTTGAGATTCAGCACGTACGGCGTAGGATCGTACACCGGCGGGTCGACGGGCTCGACGGTTGCATTGCTGCAGCCATAGGCCGCAAACACGACAATCACGATCAATAGCTGAAGCATCGGCTACTTTCTTAGTGCTGGTGAATGTAGGACGTCCGCGTCGGTTACGCTGTGCAGGAATGCTTCGAGGTCAGCAAGATCCTGCTGCGACAACCCCAGCGGACGAATCCGCTCATCCTGATTGGGATGCCCCATACCACCACCATTGTAGTGCTCCAGCACACGCCGGAGGTTGATGAGCGATCCATCATGCATGTAGGGGGCTGTTACAGCGCTGTTTCGAAGTGACGGGATACTGAATACTGCGTCGTCCTCGGCGCGTCCTGTCAGGCGTGCACGCCCGCGATCGCGCGTGGTAGCGTACAAGCCATTGTTGGCAAAACCGAAGTTTGTAAAGTGCGGAGGCGTATGACACTCGGCACAGGCCGTGCGCTCGTCGAAGAAGAGCGACATGCCCCGGCGCTCAGCATCGGTGAGGTAGGCGGGATCATTGAAGCGAACGAACTGATCGTATCGCGATCCACTGCTGACAAACGTCCGCTCATAGGCCGCGATGGCCCTGGTGATCACGTACGGATCCAGAGCGCGATCGTAGGCCGACCAACTCAGCTGCTGAAGAGCGCTGTCCGTACTCAGCCGGGCAGATACATCCAGAATGTTCATGTCGAACTCCGCATGCTCCTGAATCGGCACAAGGACCTGCATCTCAAGCGTTGGCACAGCCCCCTCCCGCATGAAGAACGGACGATAGCCAACGTTCATCAGCGACGGAGCATTCCGTGTGCCCCTTCGGCCGTACACCCCGGCACTGACAGGCTCATGATCGGCGAAGGCGTAGTCGAATTGATGACAGCTGGCGCAGGATACCGTGCCGTCGCTGGATAGCCGTTGATCATGGAACAACCTTCTTCCCAGCTCAAGACGAGCCTCGGTTGGTTGATTATCCTCGGGATGTTCCACCGGCCCAAAGCCCGGGGGTAGCGCCCGTTGCGCTACAGGAACCGGTGCCACAGAATCGGTACACCCTACGGTAGAACCAAGCAGGATCACCACGATCCACACTGTCCATCGTTCTGCCCATGGTGTACGGTTTCTCATGCCCTAGTGCACACGCAGAAACGACGATCGGTGGTACTGGCCCGTAGCATCAGTGCCCACAACAACGTACACCCCTGCCGGCTGCTTCTGAAGCCCGAGGTGAACGTCCGTAGTTCCTAGGCCGTCCATCTGCATGCCGGCCTGGACTGGCGTGCCCGTAATGTCGAACACCTGGACGTCCGTCCATGGCATCGAACCACGGAGCCATACGTCGTGACTGGCAACCTGGGGAAACAGGCGGGCAAGGTTCGCAGGTGCCGACGACGCAACCGATGTGGGAACCACAAAAACACGTTCAGCGAAGTTGCGCATCAGCTGCACTGCTTCGGGTCCGTTGCCGTGCTCGATCGGCCCCCATTGCGCATCGATTCCGGTAAAGAGGTTGTCGTAATGGGCCCCCACCCTGAGCACCGCACGGCCGTTCTCTACCACGATCCATGTTGTCGGCACTTCTACCTCGGTGTACAGATCATTGCCGACGGCATGGATTTCAAATGGCACCTGTGGAACAGCGCCAAGAGCTCCGGCCTTGCCCTCGAAGGTACAGAAGCGATACCCTGCGGCCCAGCCCCAATGCATCGTAGGGTTCTGTGGCGCAAGAGGATGCGTGGGAGGATACGTCGTCGGATCGAGGTGGTTGTGTTGTTGATCAACCCCGATGTGGAAGCGGAGGGCAGCGATGTTGGCAGGATCGGCCGCTGGCCAAGCTCCAAGCTCATACTCCTGAACGCGATTGGCAAGATCAACCAGAACATAGACATCCTTCAGGGGAATCACCTGACGATCACGGGTGATGAGCTCGATCTCCGAAATGTAGTAGCGCAGATCCGTTACCGTGGCTTGGAAGGTGCCCTGCGGAGCCGTAACGATGGCGTCCGGCGAAACAGTTTGCACACTCCCCGCCGGAGGCAGGCTCAGGATCCACGTAGGCGACTGCGAAACCGCAGCAACCGTTCCAACAACCAACAAGGCTGTCGATGCTGCAAGAAGTTGGGTGATTATGCGCTTCATGGCCAACAATTTAGCGCTCCACGTCCATTTTTTACGTTTTTTTCCTTGGATAGGTCACGCATGCGGTTATATTCGTGCCCTTACTCGGATTACCTCCAGGAGTCTCTCTATGCCGCGAAATCCGGCTGCTCAGCTCGACACACAGGACATGTTCAGCGTTTTGTACTCGTTCCCCGAACAGGTTCGGCAGGCAATCGAGATTGGCGAGCAGGCTCCGATTTTCCGCCAGGCACCAGTTTCTAACCGCATAGCAATCTTTGGCTTAGGTGGATCAGCCATTGGCGGCGACCTCCTGCGCAGCTTCTTGGCGTCAACCGATTGGGGTGAGCACCTGGACATCTCCGTGCACCGCTCGTATACGGCCCCCAAGTGGATCAATGGTGATACCAACATCATTGTCAGTAGCTACTCCGGAGAAACCGAGGAGACGCTGTCTGCCTTCGATCAGGTGCGGAAGCGCACCATGCGCGCACTGGCAATCACCACCGGTGGTACACTGCAGCAGAAGGCCGTTACCTGGGGCGTACCCGTGATCAATATTCCCCCGGGCTTCCAACCGCGGTGCGCGTTGGCGTTTTCCTTCTTCCCATTGCTGGTGGCCTTGGGCCGTTCCGGTATGATTGATGCCCATGGCGTGCGGATGAATTCCCGTGGCGTGAACGAATTGATTCGTGAGCTCGAGGCCGTACGCGACACCTACGCCTCGAAGGCAGCGAAGAACCCAGCGCTGGTGTTAGCCAAGAAACTGCACGGAACCTATCCGGTCATCTACTCTGCGTCCGAGCGTATGGAGGCCGTCAACCTGCGCTGGCGTGGACAGATCCAGGAAAACGCCAAGCAGGTAGCCTTTGGTAACGTCCTGCCGGAAATGAATCATAACGAGATCAACGGATGGCAGTTTCCCAAGGGTAAAACCAAACCGTTTGAGGTAATTCTCCTGCGCGACAACGACGACCATGACCGAACCAAGATCCGATTCGATGCTCTGCAGTCGATTATTAAGGGATCGGTAGGGGGCGTAACCACTGTGGAAGGATCGGGTAAGTCCCTTCTGGCGCGAATGTTTACAGCGATCTACCTCGGTGATTGGACCTCGTATCATCTGGCGCTGCTCAACGGCGTTGATCCGTCGCCGGTGCCGGTCATCCAGAAGTTGAAATCCACGCTGGCCAAGGCCCGCTAACTCCGCCGCTAACTCCGTCGCTAACTCCCTCATCTGGCTACAGGTTATTGGTTTTTTCCA
>CAZBOW010000035.1:0-12263 GCA_964493635.1 uncultured Hyphomicrobiales bacterium | reverse complement strand
TAGCCCAAATCCGTCCGTCACGGTCGGTCTTCATCGAACCCCTGATGCGCGCAGCCACCGAGGGTCCCGCGGCATCGTCGTGGTTCATCGGCGAGGGATACCGAGGATGGGGCTCCTTTCTGGAGGAACAAGCGTGGCAGTATCGCCTGCATGGCGGCGTCGAGCTCTACCGCTGGGCCAACGTCACCACGTCACTGCAACTCCACCACGAACTCACCGCCAATCCCTACAGCTCCATCGGATTCAATCCGCGGTCTGGACGATGGGAGGAAGAACTCCTCGTCCACATCCGTCCTTCCCATGTCCCTGATGCATACCTTCAGGCAGGGTGGTTCCATCGCTGCAAACACGACATCGACAACAACGAGCCTGCGCGCGAGGGTGATCCAGCCCCCTTCGTGCCCACAACACGCGTGATCATCCTTTCCGGACCAAAGATCTCCGTGGCTCAACAGAACATCGCTGTTCTGGGTGGACAGCTTTGTGTTCAGGCAGGGGGCGAGTGGTATGTGGTGGCCGAGGATTATCGTACGCCGTGGGCGAGCCTTGGTTCGTGGGAACACCTCCAGGCGATGCTATGGGCACGCCTTCAATGGCGCTACAGCCTTGCCGAGCGCTGGCGGCTGGGAGCAACGTCCTACGTAGCCGCTCCCATGTGGAACAGCCGAGCGGGCGCACCTGAAACAACCCTTCCACCCCACGATGCACGAGCAGAAATCTTCCTTTCGGCCGTGTCGGAATCCGCAGCATGGAGCATTGTGGCTGCCGTTGAGACACAGTTCGACGAGGTAGTCCTTCTTGGGGCTCAGCCAACAACCGTCTGGCAGGTTGGACTTCGTATTGGCGTAGACTAACTACACGAACTACACTCACTACACTCACGACGTCGTCGCGCCAAACGAAGCAATCACATCGTGATCGCTGAACGGAATCTTCTGGGTTCCAATCACTTGGAACTGCTCGTGACCCTTTCCGGCCACAAGAACCACACTACCAGGATGGGAGCACGCAGAGCGCAGCGCCCCGTGAATTGCCTCTGCCCGGTCAACAACGACGTGCACGGCATCACTGCTGGCGATCTGGGCAGGGATGCCGGCAACAACATCCTGGATGATGGCGGCCGGATCTTCCGTGCGGGGGTTATCGGACGTAATCCATAGTTCGTCGGCATGGGCGGCAGCGATCTGCCCCATCTCCGGACGCTTCCCCGCGTCGCGGTCGCCGCCGCAACCGAATACCACGTGGAGGCGGCCTCCCGAAGCTCGAGCATATGGTCGAAGCGTACCAAGAGCTTGTTCCAAGGCGTCGGGCGTGTGAGCGTAATCGACCACAGCAATCGACCCTTCAGGCAGCGCAATCGGCTGCATCCGTCCAACCGGACCACGTACTTCGGCGAGGGCACGCACAATGCGATCGGCCGGCCATCCACGATGCCGCAGTGCTACGGCACACAGCGCCGTGTTCACAACGTTGAAGGATCCGAGCATTGGAACATGGAGATCCATGCCAGCCACATGATAGCTAGCCCCTTGCAGATCCAACTCCTCGTGGGTGATTCTCTCCACCGACCCGGGGTCCCGTCCAACGGTCACGATGGTCTGCGCGGCACAATCCCGCTTCATGAAGGACGACCACGAGTCGTCGCCGTACAGCACGGCTACCGCCGATGGCGCAAGGCTCGAGAATAGCTTTTGTTTGGCAGCAGCATACGACTCCATGGTTTCGTGGTAGTCGAGATGATCGCGCGTAAGGTTGGTGAAGATGGCAACGTTGAAGGCGATTCCATCAACACGGTCCTGATCGAGCGCATGCGAACTGACCTCCATCACGATGGTGCGAACGCCGCGCTGATGGGCTTCCACGATGAGATGGTAGAGCTGGTCGACGTCGGGCGTGGTATGCGTCGCGACGCGGTCCTCACCAGCGAAGCGGTAGCCCGTTGTTCCAAAGAAGCCAACGGGCTCGCCAAGATGCTGCAAGGCCTGCTCCAGCACCGTGGCTACGGTGGTCTTGCCATTGGTACCGGTGACGCCAAGAAACGCAAGGTCACGAAGTGCATCCTGCACCTCTGGACGTGTGGCTCGCAACAATGCTGCATGAGCACGACGCGAATTCGGTACCTGAATGTAGGGCGTTCCTACTGGGATATCCACGGCATCGATCGGTCGGTCGCCCACCACGGCCGTGGCCCCGCGTTCAACTGCTGTGGCAATCATGTCGTGACCATCGATCGCTGTTCCTCGGACAGCCACGAAGAGATCTTCGGGTGCTGCCAGGCGAGAGTCACCGATCACGCGTCGAACAGCACGGTTCGTTATTCCTGTTACAACAGGATCGACAAGGTGCTCACAGAGTTCAGCGATGGTCCACATAGCAGCAAGATAGCGCGAACTTCAAAGTAGATTTGTACGTGCCTGTTCACGATTACCTGCGCCTCCGTCTCCAGAAGCCATTGCCGGGCCTCCAAGCTCACCGCGAGCTCCTACCACCCTTGCCCGGGAATGAACAGCGGCTGCGCACACCGCCGGACGATGCCCGACAGAGCGCAGTGTTGGTGCCGCTGCTGCCATCTGCAGATGAACTGTCAGTACTCTTTACGCTCCGCAGCCAGCATGTGGGAAGCCACCAAGGACAGATTTCGTTTCCTGGAGGACGCATCGAGCAGGGAGAATCCTATCAGCAGGCAGCACTTCGCGAGTTTGAGGAGGAGACGGGCATTGCTGCCGTCGACGTGCTGGTACTGGGACAGCTCTCACCGATCTACATCCCTCCATCGCATTCGCTGGTGGTTCCGGTGGTCGGCGTCGTTGAACGACCGCACCACTACCAGCCTTCTGCGCGTGAAGTGGCCGAGATTTTCGATATTCCACTGTCGAAGTTTCTTGATTCCTCCACCCTTCGCCTCGCTCCGCGTAGCGTTGGCGATCTTACCATTAAGGTCCCGCAATGGCACGTTCATCCAACGGTCCCGCTCTGGGGCGCTACAGCTATGATCCTAAACGAACTGCTATGGTTGGTACGCGAGTTCGAACAGCAATAGCCGGCATCACCGGTTCGCTCACGCTTCTTCTTGCAGGGTGCTCCGCCGATACCATTCCGAATGAAGAACTCATTCGCACATATGCCGATGTTATCGTAGCACGATCTACGGGCCTCGACTCGGCTCAGGTGCAGAAGAAGATCGACTCTGTTCTGGCCGCACATGGCTACGATTCGCTAGAATTTTTCGATGCGCTGCGGTCGATGTCGGCCAGCCCGGAGTTATTCAAGAGCTTCTACGATAGCGTAAGCACGCAGCTACGCATGCAGCGAGATTCTATCCGTGCAACACCTGCTGCGCCATAACGGCATAGAGATCATGCCCGTGCCGCGCGAAGGCTTCGTAGTACCCCGTGTACCACTGATGCAGCTGAAGGCCGTCGGCCTGCGATGACCGAAGATCCGAGGCCTGGGCAATACCTCCGCAACGGATAACATGGAACTCACGACTCGGCTTCATCGAGTCGAGTGTCTGCTGCGCGATGCGAGCCAGATCCTGCGCATCCTGACGCACAAGAGCTCCGCTGAGCCCTCCACCAAACTGCTTCGTAAAGAAGTCGTACAGGGGCCGGTCGTGCGGATCGACGGCGGCGGCATGTTTGCTGTAATCCGTGGAGGTGTTGCCAAGAATGATCCCATCATAGTTCAGATCGATGAGCATCGAAAGCAGGGCCGGGATTTGTTGCGGATCGGTGTCAACGGAGAACTTCACCACAACGGGCAGCCTGCGCGTGCGGTGGCGCAGAAATCCATCGCTAATCTGCTGCAAACGCTGCACCAGACTATCAGCCACATCATGATGCTCGGTATTGGGGCAACTCTCGTTGACCTCCAAGTAATCCACACCAGCTTGCTCATACAGGCGCATCCCATGCAGAAGCTCAGCAATAGCTACATCGGCATCAAGGCCCGGCTCCGCAGCTACGCTGGCACCCAGAGGGCAGGCCGGACGGCGAACGGTGTTATGAATCCGCCGCGCAACAACCTCGTGACCTGGATTTGGCAGCCCCATCCAGTTTGATGCGCTGCCAGATCGCGCATAGGACGCTGCCGGCCATCGAATCCCAGACCGCACATTGCCGGCACGTGGACGGGACGTGGTGGTACCGGCAACAAAGGCACCGGCTCCTTGGCGTACGGCTAGCTCGTAGCCCCGACCATCCTTAAACATGCCAGCAGCATTCCATAGCCCCATGCCAAACTCGAGGCCCCACGCCACCACACGGCCATCGGCAGGAAGGTCACGGTGCACCGGATGCTGCGCTACGATCCATTTAGCCACCGCCGTGCGTCCAGATGAGAAGAGTCGGACGGCAAGCGCCGGTGGGAGATGGCCCACGAGCGGACGAAGGTGATGCTCTGCAGCGACAAGACGTTCAAGAAGTGTTGGCACATGGCAAAGATAGCCTCTCCGACCTCCTTCATTTTCCACCGTACCTTTGTACGACCACCAGGAGTACTCCGATGAAAACCAAGGAAGAGATTGCGCACAACTGGCTGCCGCGTTACACCGGTACACCAACGGGAATGTTGGGTGACTACATCCTTCTAACGAACTTCTCTTCTGCTGTCCGATCGTTTGCAGAACGATTCGACGTTCCGATTCTCGGCCAGGACCGACCGATGCAGACAGCCACCAACAAGGACGGGCTATCGATCATCAACTACGGGATCGGCTCCCCCAACGCTGCACTGATCATGGACTTGCTCATCGCCCGTAACCCTAAGGGCGTGCTGTTCTTGGGCAAGTGCGGCGGGCTCAAGGAATCCACCGAGATTGGACACTTTGTGCTCCCCATCGCTGCGATTCGCGGCGACGGTACCAGCAATGATTACTTCCCTCCGGAGGTGCCCGCCCTTCCGTCGTTTAAGCTGCACAAGTTCGTGTCTGATAAGATCCTGGCTCGGGGGCAGGAGTATCGCACGGGCGTTGTCTACACAACGAACCGTCGGGTGTGGGAATGGGACGAGGACTTCCGTGAGCGTCTTCAACTCCTGAGCGCGCTTGCCATCGACATGGAGACGGCCACGATCTTCATCGTAGGCCATAAGAACAGCATTCCACGCGGTGCGCTGCTGCTGGTGAGCGACGTACCCGTTGTGCCCGAGGGCGTCAAGACCGAGGCCAGCGACCGCATCGTTAGCGAGCGGTACGCCGACCTTCATCTGGACATTGGCATCGAGGCCATGATGCATATCGGTGAAGAGGGCGAGGCTATCAAACACTTCCGCTACGAGGACGCATGATCATCGCGTTGATTCTCATCGGCATCTTCTGCAGCGTGGTTGATGGAGCAGGGCAGGCCAGCCTGTTGCATTCCGGCCCGATGATCGGCCACGTGGATATGCAGGAAGCTCGCATCTGGCTGCAAACAACGGAACCAGCCACCGTGACGATGACGTATCGTCGTCAAGATGGTTCTGGCACGTTGTATCAATCGGCACCAGTTCGCACGGAATGGGCCACAGCCTGCACGGCTACGCTGATCGCCGACAGCGTGCGTCCAGGAATCTCCTATGCCTACACCATCATGATCAACGGTCAGGAATGTAGGCTTCTATACGCAACAACCTTCACCACGCAGCCGATCTGGAAGTGGCGCTCCGACAACTACCCATCGGCAACGCTGATGATTGGATCATGTTTCTACGTGAATGAACCTGGCTACGAGCGCTACCGCGATGGCGTTGAGAGCGGCTACGGTTCGGAGTTCGAGATCCTTGATGCCATGATGCGGACACCAGCCAACGCCATGCTGTGGCTGGGCGACAATGTATACCTACGCGAGCCCGACTGGAACTCGCGGTCCGGCATTCTGCGCCGATATACGCACACGCGCGCCTATCCGGGGCTGCAGCCCTTTCTGGCATCACGCGCCCACTATGCCATCTGGGACGATCACGACTTTGGCCCCAACAACAGTAACGCAACGTTCTGGGGTAAACATCATGCCCTCGAGGCCCATCAGCTGTTCTGGCCGAATCCGTCGGCAGGGATGCCAGAGTTTGCCGGCATTACCAGCACCTTCGAGCTGCTGGATATGCAGATCTTTTTGCTGGACGGACGCTGGTACCGCACGCCGGAGAACCTCACCGGGCAGAAGCAGATTTTGGGCAAGCAACAGCTCGACTGGCTGATCGGTGCCCTGGCGTCATCAACAGCCACCTTCAAGATTATCGCCGTTGGATCACAGGTGCTCTCGACCGACACGCGTAAGGAGGGCTTCGTCCATGCAGCCGAAGAACGTGATCGCCTGATGACAGCGATCACGGACAACAAGATTTCTGGTGTGGTGTTTGTGAGTGGCGACATCCATGCTGCCGAACTTTCGAAGCTCGAGCGCAGCGGCACCTACCCCATCTACGAGTTTACATCGTCATCGATGACGGCCGGCAGCAACACCGGCATTGCCACGCAGCCGAATGACCGTCGCGTGGAGGGCACGGCCTACGGCGCCCACAACTACGGCACTCTCTCGGTTAGCGGACCTCGCAAGCAACGCGTGCTCACGCTCACGCTCTACGATGCGCGCGGAACCGTTGTCTGGACGCGCCAACTGCACGAGAAGGATCTTCGCTAGTACTCCGGCTCCCAGGCAATGCTACGCACATACTCTGCCACGTCGTCGGGCTTTGGCACCGTGGCCAAGCCTGCCTCGTAGAAGTACTCCACGATGGCGGTCGCCACAATCAGCGAGGCCTCACGGATTCGGGCCAGAGGCGGAAAGATGATGCCCCGCTCAAATTGCTCCTGGCTGACCAGCGCTGCCAGTGCTCTGGCAGCCCGGCTGAAGGCGCGATCCGGAATGGTGGACGGCTTGGCAGCCAGCACGGCCAGTCCCATCGCCGGGAAGATATAGACGTTGTTCCCCTGGCTTGGGGTGATGGTTTTACCGTTGTACTCAAATGCTGGGAAGGGGCTTCCCGAGGCAAAGATCGCCGCACCATTCGTCCACTCGTAGGCTTCCTCCGCCGTGCATTCGCTCTTGGACGTTGGGTTGGAGAAGGGAAAGATGATTGGACGTGCCGTATTGACAGCCATGCCCTCGATCACTTCCTTGGTGAAGGCCTTGGCAATGGTACTGGTGCCGATCAACGCCGTTGCGTTCACGGCCCGCACGGCCGCCTCGAGCGTGGTGATCTCCGAGGGACCGTCGTGGGCATAGCGTTGCTTCTGCTCGCCCAGATCAGTGCGTTCCGACGTCACAAGCCCCTTACTATCAAACAACCAGATGCGCTGTCGGGCTTCCTGCTCCGTAAGGCCGTCCTTGAGCATGGCCGTCGTCAGCAGATCAGCGATTCCCATGCCGGCCGACCCGGCCCCGTAGAACAGGTAGGTTTGCTCGGCCATCGACTCGCCCTTCCCACGCACACCGGAGATGATTCCAGCAAGCCCGACGGCCGCCGTACCTTGGATGTCGTCGTTGAACGAGGGAATGCGCTCTCGGTAGCGCTCCAGCAGGGTTACGGCATTGTGGTTGGCGAAGTCTTCCCACTGAATGGTACAATCTGGAAAGACTTCTTCAACGGCCGTCACAAACTCCTCAACAAACGACGCGTACTCATCGCCCTCGAGCCGGCGTTGTGGCACGCCAATGTAGAAGGGATCTTCCATCAGGTCGGTATTGTTCGTGCCGACGTCCAGGACCACCGGCAGCGTCACGTGCGGCGGCACACTCCCCACCGTGGTGTAGAGCGCCAGTTTGCCGATCGAAATGCCCATGCCTTGGGCACCCAAGTCGCCCAAACCCAGGATCCGCTCACCGTCGGTCACCACGATAAACTTGACGTCCTTCTCGGGCCAGTTGCGCAAGCACTGCGCCATGCGACCACGATGCCGCACGCTGATGTACAACCCCTGAGGGCGGCGATAGATTCGGCCGAAGGTCTGACAGGCCTCACCAACGGTAGGCGTGTACACAATTGGCATGTACTTCACCGGATCCTTCATCAGGATGCGGTAGTAGATGGACTGATTCCGTTCCTGGAGGTCGGTGAAGTAAATGTACTTATCAAGGTTCGTGGGAAGAGAGTCGATGTGGGCCTCAATCCGGGCCATTTGACCCTCTCGCGTGGAGACAATGTCCGGCAGGAGTCCAAGAAGTCCGTACTCTGCCCGTTCCTCTCGATTGAACGCCGTGCCTCGGTTCCAACGGGGATCGCGCAGGATGTCGATACCCCTCTTTCCAGATGGATGTGTATTGCTCATAAGCGCCAAAAATACGCAGATGCGGGTAGCCACCGTAGTTTTGCCGATATGAATACACTCCTGCTTGCTCTTGCCCTGCTGGCACCGTCCGATCCGGAGCCACACCTGTCCAACATCCGTCAGCTCACCTTTGGTGGCGATAATGCCGAGGCCTACTTCAGCTTCGACGGTACCCGCCTGTCCATGCAGAGCAACAATCCCGCGTGGGGACTTCAATGCGATCAGATTTTCGATGTGGACATCGAAAAGGCTGCTGGGAACGCCACCTACCGTCCTGGGATGGTGAGTACGGGGCAGGGGCGTACGACGTGTTCGTTCTTCCTACCGGACAATCAGCATATCCTCTACGCCAGCACGCACGAGGGTGGTACGGACTGCCCTGCCCCGCCCGAGCCCCGCTCAGATGGGAAATACCTCTGGCCGATCTACCCCACGTACGACATCTACGTCGCAACAACGGATGGCACCATCGTGCGCAAGCTGACCGATCGCCCCGGCTACGATGCCGAAGCCGTCGTGTCGCCCAAGGGCGATAAGATCGTCTACACGTCCGATGCCTCGGGTGATTTGGAACTCTGGACGATGAACCTTGACGGTTCCGACAAACGTCAGATCACCTTCGAGCTGGGCTACGATGGCGGAGCCTTCTTCTCACCAGACGGCTCTCAGATCGTGTTTCGCAGCTCGCGACCACGCACCGCCGACGAACAGGCCGAGTATAAGGAGCTCCTTTCCCAGGGTTTGGTTGCCCCGACGAACATGGAGATCTACGTGTGCAACGTCGATGGCTCAAACCTGCGTCAGGTAACCAATCACGGGAAAGCCAACTGGGCCCCCTACTTCCATCCCTCGGGCAAGAAGATCATCTTTTCGTCGAATCACCACTCTCCCCGTGGCTACGACTTTCAGCTCTTCATGATTAACGTTGATGGAACGGGTCTTGAGCGCATCACCAATCTGAGTGCGTTCAACGCCTTTGCAATGTTCTCGCCCGATGGCACCAAGCTGGTATTCTCCAGCAACCGCAACAACAACGGCACGCGCGATACGAACGTCTTCGTTGCCGACTGGGTGGAGTAGGTGTGATCAATCTGTTGGACATGAGCCCTGCCGGACCGGATCCGGCCTCCATTCGACTCACCGAGTACGCCCACGGGGCTGGTTGCGGCTGTAAGATTGCCCCAAACGTCCTTGAGCAGCTCCTAACAAGCGAAGTCACAAGTGCCTTCGACCCTCGGCTCCTGGTGGGCAACGAAACGCGTGACGACGCCGCCGTCTTCGATCTTGGCGATGGAACAGCCGTGGTCAGCACGGCGGATTTCTTCGCACCGATCGTAGACGACCCCACGGACTTTGGGCGGATTGCGGCGGTCAATGCCTTGAGCGACGTCTATGCCATGGGTGGCACTCCCCTGATGGCCATTGCAATCTTGGGCTGGCCGGTCAACACCTTGCCGATCGAAGCAGCCAAGCTGGTCGTCGATGGAGCTCGGCTGGCCTGCGCAGAGGCTGGAATCCCCCTTGCCGGAGGCCATAGCATCGACACCCTAGAACCAATCTTTGGGTTGGCCGTAACGGGGCGCGTGCAGCGTTCTCACCTGCGAACCAATGCCGGAGCTATGCCAGGCGATCTGCTCTATCTTACCAAACCCATCGGCGTGGGCATCCTAGCAACAGCGGAAAAGCAGAAGACGCTCCAGCCACAACATGCCGGAGTCGCGCGTGACGTGATGGTTCGCCTCAACAGCGTCGGGGCGGTTTTCGGAACCCTGCCCTACGTTCATGCGCTGACCGACATTACCGGCTTTGGGCTTGGCGGACACGTCATCGAACTGTGTCAGGGGGCTGGGGTAAGCGCGGAGATCACCTTCGAGGCTATTCCGCGCATCCATCCTGATCTTGATTGGTACATCCATCAGGCGCAGATCCCGTCGGGTACGGGTCGAAATGCCGAGAGTTACGGTGCACTGGTCAGCCCCCTGCAACCGGCCCAGCGAGCGCTGCTCTTCGACCCCCAAACAAGCGGCGGACTGCTGGTTGCTGTGGACGCCCAGCACCAGATGGAGTTCGAGACGGTGGCAACGAACCATGGATACCACCTGAGGCCCATCGGCAACATGGTGGAACGCACCGAACCGGTGCTTACACTGCTGTAGCGGCAACGACGGCCTGCGCGCGCTCTTCCATGGTGAGGTGCGTGGCTGCAACGCGTACGAGCTGGTCGGGACTTCGTTGTTCGATGGCGTAGTCGTAGGTACTGTCGTAGTACTCAAGGGCTTGAATGGCCGCTTCCTGGAGATTGCCTTCCGCGATGGCCTGGAGCGCGCGCTGGAGGCGCAGACCTCCGATGCGCCGCTCGATACGCTGAAACGCCTCAATCAGTCCAGACGTTGGCGCCGTGCCGTAGTCTTCGGCCAAGAAGCGTGCCCGTTCCCTACGATCAACGTCGAGCACGATGAGCGGGGCTTTCTGCATGGCATCGTACCATGGCTTGTGCAGTACCACGGTACCGATGCGAAGGCTCTCGTCTTCGACGTAGAGGACTCGATCCGGCTGCATACGCTGCAGCTCGGCGGCCATCAGGTTGGCCATGTGTTCGCTGCTTGGTTGCGATGGGTGTTGAGTTGGTTGTTGTAGCGACCCAAAGCTGCTACCCTTGTGATGGGCCAATGCTTCAAGGTCCAGCACCTGCTGACCATGTGTGCGGAGCTCGTGCAGTACCAGCGTTTTCCCGGAGCCGGTGCGCCCTCCCACGACAACGATCTTCCATGGCTGTTCCAGCATGTGCAGCACGCCACGCCGATATGCCTTGTAGCCGCCCGAGAGTTGCTGGGCGGTGATTCCCGAATCCTGCAGCAGCCATGCAACACTTGCCGACCGCATGCCACCGCGCCAGCAGTACACCTGCACAGCTCGCCCCTCCGCATGCCGCCGAACCTCGTCGACGATACGGTCCATCCGCGGTGCAACGAAGCGCAGTGCGGCATCAACAGCCGCCTGACGTGATTGTTGTTTATAGGCCGTACCCACCACGGCGCGCTCGTGGTTGCCCAGCAAGGGTACTGACAACGCACCCGGAATGTGACCCTGCTCGTACTCCGCTGGAGATCGCACGTCAACGAGTAGCATCGGCGTTTCAGGCATGAGCTACCAGCGATTGAGCGTGGGCGATCAGTTCACGCGCTTGATCCACGATGCGCTCCGCGTCAAGTTGGGCAACGGCTGTACGCGGTTTGTGGGTGTTGAGCCAGGCCGTGATGATTCGTAGCTGCTCCAGATCCTGAGCAGAAAACCGACCACTCCGCACCGGTTCAGCAGCAGCCAGGCGAAGCTCATCGGCCGTTCCCGAATCCAGAGATTCCTCAACCGTATGCAGCGCTACGAGGCGTCCGCCGCGCAACAGCAGGAGGTCCACCATCGCCGCCTTGATGGCAGACGGCACGGCGATCAGGACATCCATTTCCGGTGGAGTATCCATCGCGGAACGGTTCACCGACGAGGCAGGGGCGTTGTACGTCGGTTTCTTTGCGCTGCGCTCACGTGCCTCGAGCAACATGGCCCCGAGGTATGTTCCCGTCTGCTTCCATCGAATGTGCTTGGCATAGCGCAGCATCTTGTGGATACGCCGGCCATGTACCGGCGGATCAGCGAAATACGAGCGCACCTGAGTCGAGAGCGAGTGCGCCGTACCAACGTACAGGACATTGCGCTTGGAACTCAGAAAGGAATACACTCCGGGCGCATCGGGTAGATCTCGGAGGTACTTCTCCAACGCCTGGCGCACCTCGATATCACGCCGAGCTGGCGAGCGCTCCGTGTACTGCAGTGCAATCAGATCTCCAAGCGTGGAAGCCTGATGATCGTCCTGAGCCCGTTGCAGAATGGAGCGTAACACTTCGACCGTGGCCTCGGTATCCCCCATGGCCCGGTGGCGGTCGGTGATCTGCACGTTGCAGTGCGCCGAGACCGAGGCAAGATCGTGCCGAGCAAGCTCGGTGTGAATCCGCCGCGAGAG
>CAZBOW010000034.1:11121-18157 GCA_964493635.1 uncultured Hyphomicrobiales bacterium | reverse complement strand
CCTGATGGACACATTTCATACACAAAGACTGGTCTGATTTTTCGACCCTACTCACCTGTACCTGAGGGCTACGCTGGCGAACCTGGCTCGTATATTTCAACCGCATGCGAAGATGTACTATTACCCCTAGTCGTCGAGTTGAGATCGTACGATGGCACTATCGTGTGCACGACTGTGTTCACGGGGCCCTTTTGTCCGTCAGGCAACTAATATTGAAGGTGATGTATGTATAGGTGTCCGGTGGTGCGCGCCTCACTCTTGGTGCTTGCGATCCAGTTATCGTTGAATCCGACCGTGTTTTCCCAAGAACTATTCCCTGTCACGACTCAGCAATCATCCACTCGCATTTGTCGCGATTCAACAGTGTCGTCCATCGGCTTCAACTATGCAGGTTCGTTTGGAGATGGCACGGATGGAGCCATAGCACCACCATCGAAAGCGAACCTACTTGGCAGATCTGTATGTGTTGTTGCGGATGATCAGTCTTCGGTGGCTTCCGTTTCGAGTGACGGCAGTGTAAGTATTTGGGGTGTTTGGGGGCCGGGCAAGCTAGGTATTGCAGGACTACCGACAGTGTTTTATGAGCCAAAGCCGCTGTCATTCGTGCAGAATGTCTTAGACCTGTCGTTGGGAGATCGACACGTCCTGTTTGTTAACAGAGACTCAACCTTGTCTGTCAGCGGCAGCAATGATAGAGGCCAGCTGGGACAGGGTCACACTGATCCGATCGAGATCGGAGCTGTAGCGGTTGCACTTGTTGGAGTCGTTGCTGCAGAGGCTGGAGTAGACGTTAGTCTGGCTCTGACAAGTGACGGTACGCTCTACGGTTGGGGGTATAATGGGTCACATACCATTTCAGCATCTGAGACGGAACTCTATCTGGATCCGACGCCTGTCCACCCAGAGCTCGGACCATGGAAGTCATTTTCGCTTGCATCGGGATTGAACAGTATAGGCATTGTGATAGCTGTAAACGAGGCCGGAGAGGTATACGTTTGGGGTGGCCGTGCGTTTTACGTTGGCCTTGACAATCAGCTTGGTTCCATCGTTGATCCGATTGAGCTCGAGCAGTTTCGTGGAGTCACAGCGGCCGTCTCGATCGCTGCTAACCATTGCCTCGTCCTTACAAGTACAGGTCAGGTCTATGCAGCTGGTGTTAACTCAAGCGGGGAACTTGGGCAAGGACATTTGAATCGAATCACTGGCTTTCACCACGTTGAAGGTCTTATTGATATCGTCGACGTCCATGCGGATTACAAGTCGTCCTTTGCCTTGGGCTCCAACCAGAGTGTCTGGTGTTGGGGTTCCAATACATCATCACGTCTAGTCATGGAACGCGACGACCTTTTCCTTTCTAATCCAACTTTGCTGCCTGAGTATTGCTCTACAGTAGGCGTAGACTACTCCTCAGTCAGAGCAAATGAAGATCATATTGTGACAATCCATGGTGGATTACTTGAGCACGGGTTCGAAAGTGAGCTTGTGGAGAATTGTGGTGTGTTGTTCGACATCTTAGGTCACGAGCTCAACATTCGAGTGTCTGTCGTGGGGCAAAGTGTGCAGGCAGACATCAGTAGTCTACCCACCGGGCTGTACTTTCTAGTCGTCCGCAAGGTCGGTGGTCAAAGCGAGATACTTAGGATTCTTGTTGACTCCTGATAGCCTAGCCTTAGTCGCATGACAGTGCACCGCATAGTTCGCTATGAGTCATAAGGCTAGCTCTCTTGTTCCCAGGTTCCTTTTGGTCTCTCAGGATTGTAAACTAAATGGAAGTTGGCTAGGGCTCTTGCGATGCAGCACTGCTCAATTCCTGTGATCTCTGCCCGAAGACGTTGCCGGGAAAAGGTTTTCCCGGCAACTCTCCCGGCGTGGTCTTAGAGGCGATACGAAACACCCACCGTGAACAGGTGCATTTCAGACTCAACAACGGACGTGAGATACGTTGGCACAGAGCCGGATCCCAAGATACCGGCGGATCCAGGAAGGCCATTGGTCACCTTATCGAACAACAGCAAGGTATAGTCCAAGCTGACGGAAACTCGATCTGTCAGCATGAAGCCGGCTCCAACGCCCGCAACCAAACCCGATTGCATTTCGACGCCGCTCCAGGATCCATAGATTCTTTCACCACCTGGCGGAATAGCTGCCGGTGTCAATGACGTGAACGAGCCCTCATTCCGCGACGTAGTTATCGTGTAACCACCAATAGCATGCACCGACCACGTGTCTGTGGCATAGCCGATGCGAGCCTGTGCCATTGTGATACTCTCCTGCCTGTTTCTTCCATCCGACGTGAACTCATCTGCTCCGTCACGAACGCTGTCGATATCCATGCCGTGAATGTCGGAGGCAGCAAAACTTACACGAGCCCCAAACAGGAGCCCGGAAGGAAGAACGTAGTTGTACCCCATGTGTACGCCAATCTGACCACCACTCTGTGAGAACTGATCCCATCCTCTCTCGATGTCAAGACCTTCAAACCACCAACTGTTTACACCAACACGCTGGGCAGAGCCGTAGCCTCCGTGCATGCCGATGTTGAATCCGTGAAAGGGGCTTGTCGAATCACTAGCAGCAACCAGAGATACACTGGCAGCACTTACCAGCATGGCGATAGACCACGCGACAACAAAACGTTTCATGAAAGCTTTCAAAACGTGAATAAATGACGGCTGAAATTACCACTCCGGAGCTTCCCAGCGTCGCTCCAAGTGTCATTCACGGCGTCACTGCTGGCGTGCACGAGGATCGAACACGAGCCGCTTCACGATGAGGGCTATCCCACCACCCGTGTAGGAAGTCAAACCATAGACGGGTGTTGTGGTGTGTCCGTCCTTTCGGACGGACAACCACTTGACCCGAGTTGAGTGAACTCCCCATCTGAAACTAGATCACCTCCATTTGCATTCTTGCCAGTACAGGGTGTCAAATCAAATCAAGAGTTCAGTAGTAGGGATGACGTGAAACTCTGAGACCACCCGGACTGTACCGGACCCCTATTGTTAGGACTGGGAACCATTGAAAATTGACATGATGTGGTCGCTGAACTTGACGTTGATCGTCACAGGGATTGGAACCATGACCTGCATGTCGGCAAGCGCTTCAGACGGAGTTCTAAAGGCGATGCCTGAGTGCAGTCGCTCGAAGTTATAGAAGTCCCGGAATCGATCGAGCGTCTCTCGTGCATGATCCAGGCTTGTGAACAGGTACTGATCACAGACGGCACGCTGAAGAATGCTGTGATACGCTTCGATGTGAGCATTCTGTTCGGGAGTGGCGGCTTGGTGAACTCATGAATCGTACCCTGTTCAGCGAAGTATGATCGGACGACTTCCGACTCGAACTGGCTGCCATTATCCGAGCGCACGGTCACCCCATCGGGCATGTCGTAGGTCGCGAAGATGTGCCTGAAGAGTTCCTTGACGTCGTCCTTCTGCATCGTGTACTGCAGCAGGTGCCCAAGGTTGAAGCGGCTGTGCACGTCAATAACGGTCAGCAACAGAGCCTGCCTGCCGATGCCGTCAACCCGGACGTACTTGATGTCCACCTCCATGTAGCGAAACGGCCTGTCCGCTTGCGGGACAAGGTCCTTGACCCAGGTCTTGCCGGAGCCTCGCCGCTTGGGACGCGCCAGCAGCAAGCCCTCGCTGCGCATCAAGCGGAGCACTTTTTTCTTGTTGATGATCAGGCCAAGGCGTTGAAGCCAGCGTGTGACCTTCACGTAGCCGTAGTCAACGAACTCCTGGTTCAAGAGCCAGCGAATCGCTTTGAGGATGTTGTCGTTGCTGACAAGGAAAACCTTTGCCGGGAAAACCTTTGCCGGGAGAGTTGCCGGGAAAAGGTTTGCCGGGAAAGATTATGTAAAGCGTTCTGTGGTTCACTGAACCCTTGGCTCAAGGCCTCTTCACACCCTTGCGCTTATGTGATTCATGTTGCCGGGAGAGTTGCCGGGATAACCTTTGCCGGGAGAGTTGCCGGGAAAAGGTTTTCCCGGCGTTGTCCATTATGCAAGCCTTTTACGTCCCAATCGATACTTGGACAAAGGTCCTGATCTCCCACTCATTTCCGTCCGGAAATCCAATGGCATTCGGATCGGGAACCCAATCACCAGCAGGATCCAGAGTGAGCGTTGGGGAGTAACGTGGTGAATACTTGTTCAAGGTGCGATACGTGGTTCGCATTCCCACTTTCGTTCCAGGGAGCATGAACCAGTCGGGCTTTGCCAGCTCCGTCGACACTTCGGCCATCAGTTGAAGAGGGAATGTCAGGTTGAAATCGCGATGGTAATCGAACGGACCCCAGTCGTTGACCTTGCAGAACAGGATCAACTTTGATTGCTTGTATACCGCCCGCAGGTCAGCTCCATATCGATGAATAGTCCGATCGTCGCTACCGTTGGCCTGTCCATTACCAACGTACAAGTTGGCTATAACTCCGAACTCTGGGTTGACCTTCGAAACGATTCGAGCGGTGGCCTCCCAGAGGTCCTGGGCGGGCGCTGCCCCTGGAAACACAAACGTTGTACGTCCGTTCGCCAAAATGCCAATCGCAGCGTCCTGTGTTGTGGGGAGATGCCGGTACAGAACATTCACACTGGCGGCAAACTCGGCATCTTCAGCCCGATCGTTGTCCCACTCATACATCCACGTTGCAGGTGTGGGATCGTATGTGAGGAGAAGTTCGCCGGCAAGTGTCTCGCGATTCGAACGAACCGAGAAGGGGTCATCCAGAATGTTCCGCGGCCTGGCCGGAGCTTCAACCCAAGAAGGGATTGGCCCTTCAAGGGGCTTCTGCCACAACATGTTGGGGGCTACTTGTAGCTTTCCCACGTTGAAGGTGAAGCCAGTTAGGAAGTTCATCATGTTGCCACTTCCAATGTCCTTCAGTTTCCAACCCGTGAAGGTTTTGGTGTTATCGAAGCCTCCGTTGGCAACCAAGCCCATCACTGATGCAAGAGCATACCAGTTGAACCTCGAACTCTCATAGGTGACCTTAATCTTCCCACCGAAGTTGTCGGAAGAACGTATCGTGTCCTCATACACAGCGTAATTGGCAATGTCGCCTCTGATCAACTGGAAGGGTCTTCCATTCAGGGGTTGTCCTGCCCACAAACCGCCAACAGTTACACGCACGTTGTTGAAATTCTTCTGCAGACTCAGCGCTGCTTTTCTGGTCTTCGGGACTGGGACAGCAAAGGAGCTTTGGACGTTATCCCTTTGCATCAGGTCCTCTTGGAACATGCCTGTGATATCTGTGGACAAGAGTGAAGTGGAATACTTGATCAAGATGGCTGGGTTTGCACCCCACCACAACTCCGGACCGAAGGCAACCTTCAACCCCTTCAGAAACTTCTTTCCCTCGACTTCAAATCCGAACGGCGTGTTTGCAGAGTACGTATCGATATTGGGTCCGTAGTTCGCCTCCGGATAGAGGCCAAAGAAATCACCCTCATAGCCCCAATGGAAGTGTCCTGTTCGGTAGAAACCCGTGAGGTTGAAATACGCTGAGTTCCATGAGAGGCTACTCTTGTAGACGACGATGCGGTCATTCACAATGTTCTGCTGAGTGCCATCTGGATTCCTCACAGTAATCGGCCTGCCGCGATTCTCGTAGAACACCTCGTCGATCGGGTTCTCTGCTACATTTCCCAGAATATTGAACTGAACATTCGCAGTCATATTCGGTGCAGGGTTGGCTGTCACTCCTACGTTAAACGATTGCATGTGATCAAACCCGAGTTTCTTTGGGTAGGCCGGGACATTCGAGATACCGGTCTGCCCCGTGCTGATGAGGCTACCGCCCGTGTTGAATGTGGTAACGGTGGCTTGAAGGTCGCTCACATAGATCGCACCTCTGTTTTGGTCCCTGCCGGACATTGCAGTATTTGCCAGCAGCATCGATTGGGAGATTGTTGTCTCGTCAAACTGTAACTCCAGTGAGTCGATCGACACCTCGTAGGGACTGTAAGCATGGATTTCTTTCAGTGCATAATAGGCTGCTCGTGGGTAGAGCGGATACAATCCCTGTTCATCGGCTTTCCCTTTGGCACAGATGCCGAACCATTCCTCGTTCATGTTGTTTTCACCCTCGACATAGTCGTTCTGGTATCCACCATTCGACCATGAGGCATTCACATCGTGCACGTCAAGATTGGACGTCTGCCCGTACTTCCACCAACCATCGCTGAATTGAAAGGTGAACCCGCCTAAACAGTTACCGGCCTTACCATTGCCTGCAGCGTTGGCATAGATCTCCTTCCAGTTGCCGACCAGATACTTGGCCTGCGACTCCTGATCTTCCGCGTTTGTTTGCGTGTTGTAGGCATCGGCGCCGAACTCGGTGAACATAAGGGGCTTACCATACTCCTTGCGCACCCTATCAAATGCATTGTCGAAGGAGATTCCGCGATACACATTGATCCCCAGAACGTCTACGTCTGGGCACTCCTCTGCGATGATATCAAGGAACAGAAGATCCCCATTGCAGATCGCCACAGGATGTCGAGAATCAACAGCCTTCATTGTACGTACCGCCGTGTTAAAGAGCTTGTACATCTGAACGGCATCTTTGGTTGATTGCTTGTCTTTAACAGGGATGTCTTCCGTTTCAGCACCACGCCAAAACAAGCCATAGTTGTTCTCGTTCCCCAAGAGGTACATCAACAAGCCCGGAGTATCCTTGTAATCCGACACCATGCGTTGTACTTCTTGTAGCAACATCGACTGAATCTCTGGGTCAGCGTAGTCGATGTTGGGGATCCAGGTATCATCGACGGTCAGTCCGTATCGCCCAAACGTGTGATTCAAGACAGTGTAGATTCCGAACTTCTTGTAGATGTATGTGATCCATCTCGACGGGACTCCACTGTACTGTCGAATCACATTCACCCCCATGTTCTTCAACAGCCCCATTTCGTAGTTAAGTGCAGCGATGATGGTGGCATCCGGCTGGTTCCATAAGCTATACGAGTAGTTCGTGCCAGTCGGGTAGTAGTCCCAATTCATGCCCTTGATGAACAACTTCTGTCCATTCACCA
>CAZBOW010000034.1:0-11021 GCA_964493635.1 uncultured Hyphomicrobiales bacterium | reverse complement strand
TAGCCATCACCCAAGAAGCTCACAAGCTTGACGTTGAAGACCGTAATGTTTGGAGACCATACGTCCATGTGTAGCGTTGTCATTGATGTGGCATCGATAGGCTTTGTAATTGTCTCGATACCATTGAAGCCGAGATTCGTGTACTTCAAGGTTGCATTGTCCTTGATCGTCGTTTCCTCGAAGGACGATTGACTCCAATCTGCTCTCCATGTGTCAACGTCAACATTTGTGTACGCGTCACTGTACATCGAAATCACATTTGTTGCTGTTGGGGTTGGTGCAGGGTTCTCAGGTGCGTTGAAGAAGAACGATACCGTGTACGTCGATGTTGTCGTACCATTCCCTGCCGTTACAAGAACTGTGGCATTTCCTGGAATAGCGGATGCTTGCGTGATCTCAGTAACCGTTGCGCTCGCGTCGTTGGTTTCAGCAAGCGTAATCTGCGGGATGGCACTGCCCTCTGGCACGCCATATGAGTATGTCAGGGCACTTGGAGCAAAGCCAGGAACGGTGACACCATCTACCTGCAGATCTTTCAACGTAGCATCTTCACCCTGAGCAGCTGGGTTCTTCCAGAAGTAGATGTTATCCAGATAGATGTCGGACGGCGAGACGCCCGCTTGACCATCAAACTTTAGCTGAATCACCGAATTCCACGACATGTCTGCAAAAGCGCTCTTCGGCAGGTCGACGCTGCTCCATTGTCCCGATACAAGAGGAACATCAACAAGCACCTCACCTGCACCGTTGCCGCTATTATCGATCGGCGTGAACTTCAGCACCGTGGCACTGGTTGTCCAAACATCGATGTGAACGAATTCCATCTCAGAGACATTCTGAGCATTTCCTTCGAACCCTGTTCCTTGGTAGTTGAAATTCGTGTAGGCCAGCACAACGTTTCCGTCACCCGGGTCATAGGACGGGTCGACGCTTCCTGACTGACCCCAGTTAGGGTTGTAGTTAACGCCTGAAATGTTCGTGTACGCACCGCTGAAAATCGAAACAACATCAGCGGCATTTCGCGTAGGGGGCTCTGGCGCGCTTGATGTGGGCTGGGCTATCATCCCAACAGCGGCGGTGATCAAGCTCAATAACAAGGTACATGCATTTTTCATGAACAGGACCTAAGAAAGTGAATGGGTTTGTTGCTTGCCAGGTAGCGGCAATGTTTTAGTAACGTTTCGGCAACGTTACGGCAACGTGGCCAGAAATGGAATAGTTCCTTCCTGCGGTTGCTATAGCTCGCCTCGCCGCTGTACCAGCTCCGTCTTGATCTGGCGTGCTCTTTCCTCGTTGAGATCGTAATTCAGCATCACAATGATGGCCAAAAAAGCGGTCAGTGATGGAATGATGATGTCTGCTAGTCGAAGGTACACAATCGTATCGGGGCTTTGCACCGCGACGCTGCCATCGAATCCAATGAACTTCAGCACAACTCCACCAAGCACTAGGGCTAATCCCTGCCCCAGCTTGACCATCCACCAGTAAATCGCTCCAAAGGTTCCTTCCTTTCGCGGCATTCCATTTACAAGCTCGTCAAGGTCGCATACGTCGGCGGTCATCGACATCATCAGTGTGAATAGGCCGCCAAGCCCAAATGAGAGCAGTGGAATGGGGATGAACATCAACCAGACGTTTTCGGCGTCGAATGCCCACCATTTCAGGATATACCCTACGATGGAAATAGCTGTTGATACCAAGAAGGCATTTCGTTTCCCCCACCGGTTCGACATCCAAGTCACAACAGGAATGATCAGGAAAGCCGTGAACACAGCACTGACGGTTGAGAACCATGCTGGCCACTGTCCGGCATTCTCAAAACTCCCGTTAAACATGTAGTACACAATGATGAAGAAGCTGAAGGAGGCAACCATCTGAAAACCGTTGAAGACAAGAAATGTAGCCGCACAGAGACGTACGAAAGGAATGTTGGTGAAGATCAACTTCATGCTTCTGATCAACCCCTTCATGTTTTGCACGAGGTTCCTGAACGTTATGGTGTCCCGATTTGCGAGAGCATCTTGATTGACCTCACGACAGAAAATCGCGGGCATGATCCCCAAGGCCAGACAGGACAGTCCCACCCAGACAGACAGACTTCTGATGGCAACAGCTTGATTGGGGAATATTGATGGGTCTGCAATGATGACCCAAAACCAAGGGACGATCATCCATGCGAGTTGGCTGATCGTCTGTGAGAATCCCATTAGCCTTGTTCGCTCTTGATAATCGGACGTCATCTCATATCCCAGCCCAATGAGTGGCGTTGAGTAGATGGTATTTCCCGTCAAGAACAGAAGCGAAAAGATCATGAAGTACCAGAAGTTATACGTCTGGCTGTTGACGGTGTAGAGCTGCCATAGCGCAGCAAACAATAGCCCACTTGTGATGGCACCGATGAAGATGTATGGACGCCTCCTACCCCACCTTGATGTAGTGTTGTCGGATACGTAGCCCATGATGGGATCTGTGATTGCATCGTAGATCCGTGGCATACCACCGAGAAGTCCAGCCAAGCCCGGATCCATCCCATACGTGGTCAGCAAGAAAAACGAGAACACTCCTAGCGAACCGGGAAACAGGTTGTTAACCAGGTGCCCTGAGCCAAACGCAAGTTTTTGGATCAACGGGACCTTGGATGTTGTGGAGGTTGACAGCATGATATGTTACATCGGGGGGAAGAGTATGGTCTGCAATGCTTGTCCGTTGATTGGGACGAAGATGCTGTTATCTGCGAACTCAACGCGTAACGTATACCGTTGCTTTGTTGGATTGAACACAATGACGCTTAATGTCTTGTCAGGGTTCTCTGCGGCAACCACCATGATCTCAGGATGATGAGATCGACTGGCAACAACCTGAGCTCCAGGCCTGATAAACTTGCTGAAGTGACACATCACATAGTACAGTGGCGTATAGTACACGGAATCTTCGACAGGATCTACGATAACAGGTGCTATGCACCAGTTACGTGCCCAATTAGGCCCGCCTTGTCGATCGAGCACCATATTCCAGTCGATCCACCCATGAACCTTGTTCTGTAGGCATCCGATGATATCGCGTGCATATCGATGTACCGGTGCATACTTCGGATGGAGGTACTTCTGCTCTTGCGGAGCCCAGTCCCAACCCCAGTCCGTGGCCTCTTCACGCCAATACCATGAATCGTCGTTCCAGCGCGGAACCTCAGCATCAATACAAGCCTCTGTTTGAATCAGATACTTCGTGGGAGCTTTTTCGGCAGCGTATCGTAGTTCCTCGGGGAAAATCTCGTACGTGCTCTCGTACCAGTGAACCGCAGTGCCACTGAAGTACTTCGTAGTGGATGCGTCTCGATACATTTCGTCGACCCATTCGCGTAACCCGGCGCGGTTTTGGTCATACCCTAGGATCTGAACGTTGCCTAGTCCTTCTCGCTCTAAGGTTGGCCCGAGATAGTCTCTCACGAAATCTGTCATCTCCTTCGGCGTGAAGAGCATACTCTCCCAATTATTTCCATTGCCATGTGGTTCATTTACAACAGTAATGCCCCAAATGGGAATGCCGTTCTCTGCACACGCCTGCACGTACTTCGCATAGTACAGTGCCCAAGTGTCACGGTACATGTCAAGCAGCTTACCGCCGACCCAGCTAGCATTGTCTTTCATCCAAGGAGGTGCAGTCCAGGGTGAGGCGATCAAACGGAACCCATCAGTTGATACCGTCTGAGCTTGATGGATCACGGGGAAGAGGTCGTTCTTATCCTTTTGAATGTCGAAATGCTGAAGAGAGGTATCTCCGGGAATCATCGCATAGGCGTAGTGATCGCGTGAGAAGTCACAAGAGTTGATGTGCGTTCGCGCAAAGGAGTAGCGAGCACCATCGTCGGCGAAGTACGCACGAATGATGTTATTCCGTTGTGTCGGGCTCATCATGCCCAACAGATATGCAGATGCCTCTGTAAATGATCCTCCGAAACCGAGGATAGATTGATGCCGCGATTGCGTGTCAATCTGAATCGTAACAGCATCAGAGCATGGTAACACCGCTTGGATCTCTGCCAACGCGTTCCCTGCTGCCGATGTTTCGAAGATGCGAACCGAGGATGGAATACTAGTATCGAACAACATTGGTTTTGGGACCGGGAGATGAGCACTCATCAGCGAGGTACTGACAATGCATGCAACAAAAGCGACGATTGTAGCCTGATACAATGGATTCCTCATCACACGCACATGCTTGATCGGTCGAGTGTGACATGGATTAACTGAATGTCGCCGGTCCGTTCCATAACGCTGCTGCTAACGAGCGGAGGCAACACAAGTGATTCAAAGGACTCAGCCTTGCCCGAAGACCAGTAGATGGTGACCTCATGTGTATTCCCGAGGGCGTACCGGACAGGTGTTTGGCAAATAGAAAAGAACAGCATCCCTTCATCGAGTGAGATGTTTTGGCGGTTGCCTCGCACGTTCTCGAAGTCGACGGTGCACTTGTGTTGGAGGAAGTCGTTTGCCGATACTACGTTCGGCATAAAGCGAATGACTCCGCGGTCAAAGAACACGCCGAGCTCTCGCATCCTGCAAATCACATCCTCTTTGACTTGTCCCGTCATCCCCGGCTGCTGTGCACCTCTCAACATTGGCGTGTGCGAATACGGATCTATTGGAAACGCACCGTAGTCTTGCGGGGACTTATGGATTCCGATGCCGTCGCTGATCTGCGTATAGAGCTTCTGCAGTACCGAGGTTACAGTAGTGCGCTGTCCTTCACGTACCGCTGAACTGTAGACTTCCTGAACCGCGTATCTCAACTTGGAAACCATGTGCCAATAGATCGATCCAATGCCTTCGTAAGCAAAGAACGATCCTGATCTTCCAGTAAACTGCTTGTGGTGAAAGACGGACTCATAGAGAGCAATAAGATATTCCTCTTCAGCTTTCACGATGTCATGATAAATAGGGTCAAGGGCACGCAATGCCGCATGATATTCACGAGTGTTTGTTAGGGCACCGTTGAAATGGTATTCACCGCGCACATCACGTTCGAGAATGCTGGTGTTGCCGTCTGCAACCAGCGTGGCAAGCAACCGTGAGCCTTCTACCTTCTCCTTGGGAACAACATTCTTTTCGAGAAAGCTCGGAACGCTCTTAATCGGATAGAGCATGTAACTAGCTTGATCTTCTCGATAGAGTTGGCTCGTGCTGAGTTCCGTTATCAGGGTGATAGCATCAGAGGAGGAGACAGCTCCCGAGCTAAGAGCAGCAACCTGGCCTTCAAGCATCAATGGCAGTCGTGTTATTGAAGCACGGCCGGGTGTAAGGGTCAGTAGGTTGTACGAGTGGAATAAGCCATCAGCTCGTTTGTTCTTGCTGATCGAGGAACGTAGATGCTTAAGGATAATGCCACAGAAGTCTTGAAGTGTTTGCTGCGATACTCTTGATCTCTTGCCCGAGAACGAGGTGGCATAGACGGACTCGCGATAGGTGCTTCCAATCACACCGAGCTCGTCCATCATGGATCTTCTCATCTCGTCCGTGTATCCATTGGAATCATGTGAATATCTCTTGAACACAGCCAACGTGGATGATAGATACTCGTCTACCTCATCTGAGATCACAAAGTCCGTGTGGGTGTGACTGTCAAGGATCTCGCTAAAGAAGACGATGAAGCGATGGAGGTAACTCAACGTGACCATCGATAGACCGTTACCAACCAAGGCATTGTTTGCGTCGTTCCATTCTGGCCGTTGAGTATTCATCCAGATGCCGCCATCTGGGATGTAGTTCGTTAGCCGAGCCAGTAAGGTTATCAGAATCTTTTCAATGAAGGGACCATGATAGATGTCCCCTGTTGCACTCTTGACCAATGCACCGTCTGACCCCACACGCTCCATTTCCGAAGTGACTGTGGCATGTAGCGCATGGTCGAAGTCAATCGTATTCTTTGGATTTCGCACGATGTCGGCGTACGTCTTCAACCTGTAGGGAACACAGGCACTCGCGAATCCTTCGGCGATTACGAGATTGTGGAGTACGTCAGGTTGCGTATCTCGAAGTAACTCCAGGAGTTTCAACAGGTAAATGATCTGGTGGTCGCCCCAATAGCCAATGTATGACCAAGGGTTGTGTGGCTCAATAACCTCCCAATCAAAACCACTCTTTTGTACCCGGTATGGATTGAACCCATCGATTGTCGTCGCGTTGAGAAACTTTCGGATCATGCCTTCGAGGAACAAAGGGTAGGAGTGAGCTAGCGCCTCCCAGTTCTGGAAGATGTCGCGCCAATTCCCCTGGTAATCGTACCTCAGAGTGCCGTCAGTATTCTTTGTGTTAATCGAGAACTTGTTCCATGGCCGGCTAGGATCTCCGTGCCTTCTGCTGAATGTGAGTGGGAGATACTCCAGAGCGATCCGCGTTAACGATACGTTTCCAATCGACGCAACCTCGTTCCGCATCGCAGCATAGGTGAACTCGCTAGGAAGTTGAGATAGCACATGACCCAGCTCCTGGTACAATGGGAGGTTACAGGACCTGACGTACTCGACAAAGTCGTGTTTCTCGATAAGGTAGTTCTTTGGAAAGAAGCCACCACGCATTGCATTGAAGAGTGAATTGGAATAGTGTCGGCTATCAATCAACGGATCTCCGGTGACGTGGACGCCATCGACGCTCATCACCGTATTGAGTAGTCGATCATCTCCACGCTGGATGTCGATGTCCACAGCTCGTACAACATCCTCCCGTGTTGCAAGGGCGTCAATCAACGTAATCACCTCGGATTGAGACTGTTTGACATCGGCTATCAACTTCCATGTCGAACACTCATCCGGTGCCATCACTATAGTGGAGGAGATTAGATATGCACCCCGACTTCCTTTGTTGTCATTCTCTGTTGTGATTGCCATTCCGCGGCGAAACCGTTCTAGCTGTTTCGATGACAACAGCACTACCGGATCTTGGATCCCTGCCCACCACACCGTGTTTGCGAACAGCGCTTCACTGGGTTCTGCTCGATCAGTGATGCGTGCACTGAGAGCAAACATGCCCACTCCTGTTTCGGCATGGATTGAAGCATGCTTATAGGCATCGACAAGATTGCTAAACGTGTTCTGCAAGTCACTCTCGACGCCGGCAGGCATCACATACTGCAGGCCGTCCAGAATCCGCAGTTCTTGGATTTGCCCCGAATGATTCACTAGCGATGATGACTTGACGAAACCATACGTATCGCTCAACGACCACCCATAGGAGAAACATAGACCCAAGTCCCGGTTAAACTCCTCGAAGATGACCGAATTGCCAAGTCGACTCTTGTAAAGGTTGCGTTCAATTGCAAAGCGATCACTCCTGACGGAGAATGGTTCCCAGTTGTACAAGACCCCCTGATGATAGCCCTGGATAATCGTCTTGTTCCCAACGGTCTCGCTGGAGTCCACGACTTTGTCGTCGGTACTATACGGAAACAGAGCGCTGTCGGCATTAACTCTTCCCGCCGTTAAGCCACCATTGCTTGCAAGAAACATCCAGTGATTGGAATCACTCACGATGCTCATTAGGAACACTGGCATCGAGTCAACGCTACTAATCCTGAAGTATTCTCGATTGTCGCGTTGAACGATCTGAAGAGCTACGTCGCGTTGCGGACTTACATCCTTGTTCATGATTGTTTGTACACTCGCACGTAGTCAACAATCATCGATTGGGGAAAGGGCGTTTCGGTAGTTGGATAACCGACGTAGTTGCCGCCAACAGCAACATTGAGGATGATGAAAAACGATTGATCAAACACCCACTCGCCAGGAAGATCATTAGGCTGAATGCGCTGGTACAGGAACTCATCGACGTAGAAATCGATATAGTCTGGACCCCATTCGATGGCGTACACATGAAATCCCGTGTCAAAACGGCCCTCCATCAACGCGTAGGGTTTCGTCAACGCATTTGCACCAGAATATCCCGGCCCGTGAACACTTCCATGTGTTATCGCCGGTTGCTGCCCCCGTTGCTCCATGATGTCGATCTCGCCACATTGTGGCCAGCTCACTTCATTGATATTGTCGCCCAACAACCAAAAGGCAGGCCAGATGCCGGGGCCAGATGGTGTTTGTATTCTCGCTTCAAACCTGCCATACTTCTGGCTGAACAATCCCTGTGTTTTCAACCGAGCAGATGTGAATCCCGAGCCTGCGTACGATTCTCTTCTGGCTGTGATCACGAGAGTGCCCTCGCCACTTAGCTGGACGTTGCTTGGTCGGTTTGTGTAGTACTCCAGTTCAGCATTACCCCAGCCATTTGACCCTGTGCCAATGTCGAACGTCCACTTTGTAGGATCAGGGCTGCTGCCCGCACTTCCGTCGAACTCGTCACTCCAGGACAATGTCCATGTTCGTTGAGGTATCGATTGTATGGGTTGCTGCTCGCACCCAAACAGGAGGAGGGCACATGGCACGATAGAACCGAGGATCAAACTTCGTAGTCGTCGCATGAACGTTGATTGTTTGGTAGGTGGGTTCGTCGAAACAACAGCGTTACCGACGAAATAGGATGTTGTCGAGATATACATTACCGTTGCCGACAAACTTCAGCTGAAACACTTCTGCCAATGCCACAGGGGTGAATTCCGCGAGAGGTATGTCGACGCTTCTCCAACCCGAACCGGTTGGAACTGACAGTGAGTACGCTGTCTCTACTGGACCGGGACTGATCAAGTACACCTCCAGATCAGTGGCATTCGCTGAGTAGTAGTCAAGATGGAGGTATCCGTACGAGGACACATTCTGACTCGATCCGAATTGGATGCCCTGATAATCGAGGCCTGAGTACAACAGTGTTGCATTGCCACCTATCGATGGTTGCGTAACCACAGTCTTTTGGCCCCAGTTGGGCGCAAAGTTCGTCCCACCCACGTTCTGGTACGCGTCGCTATAAATCGAGATCACGTCCCCTGCAGGAAACGTTGGCACAGGTGCTGGAGTCGACGGAGCCGTTTGCGACGTATACAGATATACGTTGTCAACGAACAGGTTTGCGACAGTACCTGATAACACAAGCTGTGCGAGATGGGCTCTCGTGGTCAACCCAGAAAAACTCGCCAGAGGAAGGTCCAGACTCACCCATCTGTTGGATTGCAATACTGGTGCACTGATCGTAACCTCGTGAGAGACGTCATCACCACCACCGTACACGCCATTCGCGCCGAAATCGACAAGCTTTATCTTGACGTTGTTTGGACTGAGAGTAGCATCTGGCGTCCAGAGGTCGATGTGAAAGTGCGTCATCGGCGTTGCGTTAACTGGACTTGAAGAGAACTCTACCCCAACGAAATTGAGATTGTAGTAGCGGATAACATCATCGTTCTCCACCTTGATGAATGAGCTCTCCGTCGTTGAATATTGCCAACGAGTGTTCCATGTGTCCACCGGCACGTTCTGATACACATTACTGTACAGGGATATCACGTTGCCGCTGTTCACTGTTGGCGTCGGCGCTGGAGTGAGGGGGAATTGCGCAGCACTCTTTGCTGACAACTCTAGTGAGCCCCTTGCCATACTCGATCCAAGCCGAGCTGTAATGGTAGCATTGCCTGAATCGAGAACCTGTACGATGCCCTGTGGTGTTACAGTAGCAACACTGGAATCAGAGGACTCGAATTGGAAGTAGGTTGGCGAGGCGGCGATTGCCTGCGTTGTGCCATTGGGTAGGCCCGCGAGGGCCTGCAACCCATCAATGCGTATTGAAGCCCCCTTCTCAGTGGACGGTACTTTTCTGTCCTCGCCGTTAAACATCACGCCGACGCATGTTCCTAGGTCGGGTACGTATTCGAATTGAACGTCGTCGATCCAGAACGTGTACCCTTTTTCATCGATCGGACCAGTGGAGTAGTAAAACAACCCCTTCTCCACGCGGAGTTTTGCAGGATCCGGGATTGGAATGATTACCTTTTTCCAGTTTGTGTTGATCGGTAGTGCATTCATTGCCACCTGAAAGGACGAAGCACCAAAGTCGTTGCCAAAGCCGAGCACATCGATTGTAGCTGGTTGCGTCGCTTTGATGTAGAACGTCAACGCGTTGTATCCGGATAAGTCCCGACCTGTTCGACTGAAGTACGCACCGCCGGCATAGGCCCCTTGCGGGCTGTTAGCGTCGGGTACTTCATATCTCATGGATGCTTTGGAGTTGTTGTGTGTCGTTTCGTAATCGACCTGGAAGGCCTTTACATCCGAACCACCAAAGGCAGCATAGATCAGGTCGCTCTCGAAATCATCAATGAAGACCTGTCCTCGTTTCGGGTAGTCAGGTGCGGAGAGTCCGTCGACTATGCGATCGCTACAACCGACAAGCAGCAGGACCAGCGAAAGACATAGTACACCTGAGGAACGGACCAATGCTCTTGTATTCATGAGTGTCATTGTCAGATTGGTTTCGGAAGAGCCAACATCATCGGAACACAGTGTCTCTAGTCTGAGTCATCTGCCCCGGCTAGGTAGACCCCCTGCAATTTTAGTAATTACAAAGTGAACCTAACTAGCGTTGGTAGGGCTGAGGTGGGGTCCTGCGGTGTAGGTGCCAACAAAACTCTTGGTGAATCCGTTCATTGCCGGGAGATTTGCCGGGAAAACCTTTTCCGGGAGAGTTGCCGGGAAAAGGTTTTCCCGGCATCATTATGTAAAGCAGCTCAGGCGGTTATCGTTACCTCTACCACCGTTCCTTCATCGATTCCAACCCTGCGGCGAACATCGGCCTTGACTGGTAACAAGTATGTCGAGCGCTTCGTGTCGTACCATATTGCCGTGCGCCATTCGACGCCCCCGATCATCGCCCGCACATGAAGTCTCCCCCATCCTGTCTCTGCCGGGCTGTACATCGCTCGAATCTCGGCTGACACCTCGACGGGAAGAGATACAAAGTGCCAAGGTGTGGGCCCGTCGTGTTTCCAGATGACACCCGTACAACGATAACTCATCACTGCTAGAACCTTTCGGGAAACGGTTGCCGGGAAAACCTTTGCCGGGAGAGTTGCCGGGAAAAGGTTTTCCCGGCATC
>CAZBOW010000033.1:14007-19386 GCA_964493635.1 uncultured Hyphomicrobiales bacterium | reverse complement strand
AAGGAGTAACGGAAGGAATAACGGAAGGAGTAACGGTATGCGCACGTCCATCGCCAAGCAGTTTCGCTGGGAGATGGGGCATCGTCTGCCCGATCATCCGGGACTATGCAAGAACATCCACGGGCACTCGTATGAAGCGCAGGTAATCCTGATCGGCGAGCCCGATCACACCGGCATGGTGATGGATTACTTCGATGTGAAAGCATTGGTGCAGCCATTGATTGATGAACTGGACCACTGCTTTCTGCTGGATAGCCACGACACGCTGATGAAGGACTTCTTTGCCACGCATCCCATGAAGGTGGTCGAGGTTGATGTTCCTACAACGGCGGAGAATATCGCTGCCTACCTGTTGCAACACATCGTTCATCAGTTGGATCAGCTACCAACAGGCCACCGCATTTCCGAGGTGAAGGTGAGGATTTATGAAACCGAGAAGACCTACGCTGAGGTCAGCAGGTCTCTTTCGATCCAATAACAGATACAGTTAGGGTAACACCCAGCATGGTACGCGTTCGATTTGCCCCCTCCCCCACCGGCTTTCTGCACATCGGCAGTTTACGCACGGCTCTGTACAATTATCTCTTTGCCCGCCGGCATAACGGCGTGTGCATCCTGCGAATCGAGGACACGGATCGCACTCGTTTTGTGGAAGGGGCAATAGAAGAGCAGATTGCTTCGCTGGCATGGGCAGGTGTGACCTTCGACGAAGGCCCGCACGTAGGCGGACAACATGGTCCGTACACGCAAAGCGAGCGCTTCGACCTGTATCGGCAGTACGGCATGCAGCTGGTAGCGAATGGTACAGCGTACTATGCCTTCGATACCGCCCAGGAGCTCGACGACATGCGCACCCGTCAGCAGAATGCTGGAATTGCGCCGAAGTATGATCGCTCATCGATGCGCAATCAGTTTACCCTTGGTGAGTCCGAGACCCAGCGTCTGCTAGACGAAGGAGCCGATCACGTCATTCGCCTGAAGGTGCCACTCGACGAAGACATTCGGTTTCATGATGAGGTGCGTGGCGACGTAGTCGTGCATGGTCGCGAGATCGATGATCAGGTTCTGCTCAAGTCCGACGGATTCCCAACCTATCACCTCGCCAACGTTGTTGATGATCACCTGATGGAGATCACTCACGTGATCCGTGGTGAGGAATGGCTACCCTCCACGCCGAAGCATATTTTGCTCTATCGCGCCTTTGGCTGGGAGCCCCCTACCTTTGCCCACTTGCCATTACTGCTGAATCCCGATCGCTCCAAGATGAGTAAGCGCCATGGCGACGTTATGGTGGCCGACTTCATCAAAAAGGGCTACTTCCCCGACGCACTTGTGAACTACGTGTCCCTGTGCGGATGGAATCCCGGCACGGAACAGGAGATCTTCTCGCACAACGACCTCATTGCAGCATTCTCGTTAGATCGCGTTAGTAAGGCCGGTGCGATCTTCGACTACCGCAAGCTGGATTGGATGAATGCCGAATACCTCAAGGCCGGCAATCCGATGGACTACGCCGAACAGCTGCTTCCTGTGCTGGAACAGAAGGGATATGAATACATCGATCGCGACTTTGTAGCACAGGTCATCACACTCCTGCGCGAGCGCGTGGTGTTCCTGCAGGACATTGCAACATTCGGCGACTATCTCTTTGGTGATACCCTCACCGACGTCGATGCCGCCGTGTGGTTGGAGTTAACCTCCAACGATGCCCTACGCACTGCACTCACGCATTTTCGAAAGGGGCTCTCCGATTCCGTCCTGGAGAGTGCCGACACGTTCAAGCAGTTTGCCTCTTCGTGTGCCGCGGAGGCCGGCATCAAGGTGGGAGCGATGATGAAGCCGCTGCGGATCGTGCTGACCCATCGCGACGTTGGTGCCGAGTTGTACGATACGGTTGCATTGCTGGGCGTGGATCGCTGCCTGCCGCGCCTAGATCTCTTCCTCGAGGAGCAGGTATAATGGCACGGATCATGATGCTGTTGCTCGCGGTTCCCATGCTCCAGGGATGCCTCGGGAGTGCTCAATCAGCCCGAGGACCGGCGCCCTGCGTTAAGCCTACCCAGGTCGACCAGGTGATCGAGTGGGGCACGGTCAACGAGGACGCGTTCACCATCGACGCACGCGGTGCCATCATGCAGGTAGAAATCGATGCGGACACCACGATGACACTGCTCGGTTGGGTTAGCTACGAGGCATACTGCGATGCGGCATCGGCCGTTACGGATGCCTTCCTGAAGGTACAGGCCCTGCACTCTCCCGGACAGCGAGCACGGTACATTCGGTATCGCAATCCAAGCACAGGCGTATATTTACAGGCGGTGTGGAATCCCGATCTGCAAACGTTTCAGAGCAGAGACATGCGGCGGTTGTTCGACAGCCTCATGGAGCTCACTTCCTCCACATCCGACTAACCCTCCTGCGTTGCATGAAGATTTTGATTGTTGACGACAACCGCGACTTCTGCGGAACCCTTGCCGACGTAGTGCGCGACCAGGGCTGGCAGGCTGATGTCTGTCACAGCCCTGAAGCAGCTCTGAAGGTCCTCGACGATCGTGCCAGCGAGATCGGATTGATGCTGCTGGATATCGAGTTTGGGTCCGAGTCGAAGTTGACTGGCTTGGACATGCTTGGCCATTCGATCCGTCACTTCCCGCGTATTCCGGTGGTGATGATTTCTGGCAAGGGAACCATCGACACGGCAGTGCGGGCTACCAAGCTCGGTGCATTGAACTTCATCGATAAGTCGACGCTCAACAACGAAACGCTGATTGGCGTCCTGACAACGGCGATGGAGCGTATCAGTGCCGATCGCGACAACGAAGAACTCCGCAAGGTGATTGAGCATCAGGGCATCATCGGCAGGAGTCCTGCCATGATGGATGTTGCCGACAGCATCATGCGTTTCGGTAGAACAGGCTTGAACGTGTTGATCACCGGCGAGACCGGGACGGGTAAAAAGCTGGTTGCCCAGGCGATTCATGCCGTTAGTCGACGTGCGAAGCATCCCTTTATCACCGTGGACATTCCGAATATTCCTCGCGACTTGTTTCAGTCGGAACTGTTTGGTCACGTGCGCGGAGCATTTTCTGGCGCCATGGAGAACAAGCGTGGACTGTTTCATCAGGCGCATAAGGGGACGCTGTTCTTGGACGAGATCGGCGACATGCCCCTTCCCCTGCAGGCCAACCTCCTGCTCCCCCTGGAGCAAAAGGCCGTACGCCGCGTAGGATCGGTTGAAACCGAGGAGGTCGATATCCGCTTCATCTCGGCAACCGACCGCGACTTGGTCACAGCCATGGCCGATGGCCGGTTCCGTGATCAGCTCTACCACCGGTTGCGAGAGTGTGAGATCTACATTCCCGCCCTCCGAGAGCGGGCCGACGACGTCCCCCATATCGTTGAGCACTACCTGCAGGTACACAATACCGAGATGGGTGATCAGAAGTCCATTGCACCGGCTACCATGGACTACCTACAGCAGTATCCGTGGCCCGGTAATGTGCGCGAGCTCACCAGTGTGCTGCGCGTAGCCTTGCAGACGTTGTCCAGCAATCAGCTGGAGGTAGCCGACGTTGATCGACTGCTAAAGCGATCACCCTCGGCACCGGGATCGAAGTCCGTAACCGTGGGCTCGGAGGGATCGGCGCCGAAAATCAAGTCGCCGATGGACACGGGCGCCGGTGGTAGCGTCGATCATCTGGATCTGTCCAGTGAGCGATCGCTCAAGGACGACCTCGCACGCGTGGATCAGCTCAAGGTGGAGCAAACCCTAGAGAAGACGAAGGGGAATGTCTCGAAGGCCGCCGCGATGCTCGGTGTAAGTCGGGAAACGCTGCACAACAAAATCCGCAAGTACGAGATCGACGTTAACACGTACCGCGGCCGGTAAGCGCTTCCCAGAGCGTCCGCAGTTGGCGGAGAATCTGTACATGGTGCACGCGAATCATCGTCACCGGTTGGTGCAGCAGTAGTGCGTGCATCAGTGCCGTGGGGATATCCCGCTGCGAGGCGTTGTCGATTCCAGTGAGTGCACCCAGAAAGCGCTTGCGTGAAATCCCAAGAACAATGGGAGCGCTCTTGGCGAACACATCCAAATGGCGCAGAAGCTCAAGGTTGTGCTCCAACGTCTTGCCAAAGCCAATCCCTGGATCAACAAGCACGTCCCGAACGCCGGCATCCAGCGCAGCCGTGACACGTGCTTCGAGGTAGGCCGCCACGTCCTCGACAACATTGGTATAGGTTGGACCTTGCTGCATCGTCCGAGGTTCGCCCTGCATATGCATCAGGATCATCGGTACCCGCGCAGCCGCAACCACGGCAAACATCTGAGCGTCGTGTGTTCCTGCACTGACGTCGTTGACCATCGTTGCCCCAGCTTCGACGGCCGCCTGTGCAACCTGGGCCTTCATCGTATCGATGCTGATGGGAATGTTGGCATCCACACGGCGAATACCTTCGATCACTGGAATCACCCGCTGCAGCTCGGCAGCCACGTCCACGGGTTGGGCTCCAGGTCGGGTGCTTTCGCCGCCAATGTCCAGCACATCGGCACCGTGACCCACGAGTTGCATGGCATAGGTCACGGCTTGTTGAGTGGTACTGAGTTTCCCGCCATCGCTGAATGAGTCCGGCGTGACGTTTACCACTCCCATAATCAGTGGGAATGTGTCCATCGCTACTTGTCAGGCTCCAGTTCTATTCGTGCTCCATCTGGTACTGCTGCGCCAAAGCTGTCCATAGCTCGGCGTATGCGGCCAACGTCGGCCGACGTTGTGGCATAGAACGAGATGTAGTCCCGCGTGGATGTTACCCGTGGTCGATCCATGTGCATCGTTCCAACAAGTGTCCACTGGTTCGGGACACCACCAAACCAATCTTCGTAGAGCATCACCAGGCCAATGTTGCGCTCTTGGACCAGATCGTCCATCCACTGGAGCGTTGTGTCGGCACTCTGCGAGCGCATCTGCAGTGCTTTGCGTGACGACAGTCCCCACAGGTCCAGCACGTGATGACCATTGCGGTACGACACCCAGCCGATGTCGTTCACGGCAACATCGTCCTTCCACCAGCCCGTGACGAACCGGTGCATTTGATACTGCTGCAGGTAGATATTGGCACTGGCACCGGGAACTGCCACAAGCCCCTGAATGTAGGGGGCTCCGGCTGCCAGCACCAGCAGTACTGCGGCAAGGCTTCGCATCCAAAGGTTCACATCGCGAAGCACGCTGGCAAGCTGGTCGCGATACATCACTACCAGCAGTGTAGCCACCCACGCCATGATGTAGGCTTCGTAGCGGTAGAACCAGCCGAACTGCCCCACCAGCAGGTGCAGCATGACGGCACCAACCACGGCCAGCCACAGTCCACTCTTCGGTCCAC
>CAZBOW010000033.1:11173-13907 GCA_964493635.1 uncultured Hyphomicrobiales bacterium | reverse complement strand
GCCTGACGTTGTTTGAGATTTTCACGGAGGGTGAGGAATAGCTGATGGAGGGCACCGCTCGACTCCACAACGGCCGACTTCACATGGATCGACGTTGGCAGTGCACCCATGCCGATGCTCATCAGAAACAGTGAGAAGCCCCCTACACCCACAATGGTACCAAGAACACTGCCGATGGCAGATCTGCGCTGCCCCCACCACCATAGCAAGACGATGGACGGTACGGTAATGGCCAGCAGCTCGTAGCGTATCAGCGGCGCTGCAATCAGCAGCAGGGGCAGCCACCATGAGCGCTCGCTGCTGGACGCCCGCCAGAGCCCGTAGGCAATGGCCACGGTGATGAACACTTGAAGCGAGTGCTCCATGCCGGTGAACACAAGACCAACCACATTGGTACACGCAACCAGGAGCAGTACCAGTCCAACGGCGATCCCTCCCGAAGGAACAATGCGAGTGAAGATCCACGTGGTCCCGAGGGCCGCAGCAGCGTTCACCATCAACGGGGCGAACTCCCACGCGCCCATGGCAGCCATCAGAAAGGGCCACAGAATACTCGACGATGGTGCCGATACCTCACCGGGATTCACACCGTAGATGCCCTGAAGCAGCTGCTCGGCCAAAGCCAGATGGATGTAGGGATCGTCCAGCGTGTAGATCAACACACCACCGGTAGCCCACAGAATGCGCATCAGTTCAACAACCAGCAGAGCAGCCACCGCACACAGCGTACCAACAACAGCAAGCTTACTCAAGCGAAGCATCCTCCAGCATCATCCGAAGGGTTCGCTGCGTCGACTCTGTAGGGGCGGTAAGGGGCAGGCGGTAGCGCAGTTCGATTCCATGCAGTACGTGCATGATGTACTTCACCGGCAGCGGATTGGTCTCGATGAAATTGGCGCTGTACCATGGTCCGAGGATGTCCTGAATCCGCTGTGCTTCCAAAAGATCTGCTCGCAGCGCCGCTTGCACAAGCTGCCCATACAGCACTGGAGCATAGTTGCTCATCACCGCAATCACGCCCGTACCACCAAGTGCAATCACGGGCAGGGCCAACACATCGTCGCCGGCCAGCAGTGAAAAGGTATCCGGGGCGTTTCGGATGATCTGACTCATTTGTTCAAGATTAGCCGAGGCTTCCTTCGTTGCAACGATTGTCGGCACGGCCTCGGCAAGCGCCAGCTGGGTTTCAGCCGACATGTTCAGACCACTTCGCCCGGGCACGTTGTAGAGAATCTGCGGTAGCGGCGTTGCATCGGCAATGGCACTGTGGTGGGCCAGCAACCCTGTTCGTGTGGGTTTGTTGTAATAGGGCGTCACCACCAGCAGGGCGTCGGCGCCGCAGCGTTGGGCTAGCACCGAGGCTTCCACGGTGGTCGAGGTGGCGTTGGTTCCGGTACCGGCCACTACCAGCATCCTACCGGCAACGTGCTCCACAGCCGTGCGCCAGAGGACTTCCTTTTCCATCAGCGTGAGCGTTGCGGCTTCACCCGTCGAGCCCCCTACCACCACCCCCTGCACACCAGCGTTGATCTGATGATCCAACAGTTGTTTCACCGCCACCAGATCCAGCGATCCGTCGGCGAGGAAGGGTGTAATCAGAGCAGTGTACAGTCCGGAAATGACCATGGTCGTTTCGTCCGTGGTGGATGTGGTTAGCGTATCCGACGCCGCTTGACCAAGTACTCGCGCAGGGCTACGTCGAAGGGCGTGTCGGTTGTGATACGAACATAGTCGATGTTCTGTGCATAACAACCCCGCTTGATCGCGCTGCAGAAGTCTTCGACGGTTGCCGCGTATGCAGCCCGAATCTGTTGTGGCTGGGTCGTGATCTCCGCACCGGTTTCCATATCGCGGAATACGGCTGGGCTACCAAGATTGAAATCTACTTCGCGGGGATCCATCACATGCAGTACCAGCACGTCGTGCCGCTGATGGCGGAAGTGGCGCAGCGCCTGCAGGATCTGCTGCGGATCGTCGAACAGGTCGCTGATCAGGACAACCAGTCCACGCCGGGTGAATCGCTCCGCCAGATGATGCAAGGCCGTGGCGGTGCCCGTGCTGCTGGATGGCTCTATGCGCTCGAGGGTACCCATGAGTTGATGCAGGTACGACATCGCCGAGCGTGGCGGCAGATAGTGTGTGACGTCGGTGCTAAAGGTAGCTAGGCCTGCCGCATCGCGCTGTTGCAGGATCAGGTACGATAGCGCCGCCGCAAGGTAGCTGGCATACGCAAACTTGGTAACCATGCCTGGGGAGGCATAGCCCATCGAGGCACTCTGATCTACGGCAATCAAGCATCGGAGATTGGTTTCATCCTCGTACTGCTTGACGTAGAAGCGGTCGGATCGGCCGTAGATCTTCCAGTCGATGTGCTTGAGGTCGTCGCCAGCTCGGTACTGCCGGTGCTCCGAAAACTCTGCGCTGAAGCCGTGAAAGGGGCTTTTGTGCAACCCGGTAATGAAGCCTTCCACCACTAACCGTGCACGAAGCTCCATCGAGCCAAGCTTGGCAACGACGTCCGGCTGAAGGTACGACAGCGTGGTTCGGTGTTGACTCATGGAGCAGGATCTGCCAGCTCAAACAGTTCGGGGTGATCGAACGCAAAGCGCACCATGCCGGCGGTCTTCTTCACGCCAATCTTATCCATGATGCGTGCACGGTGGGTTTCCACCGTACGTGCGGAGATGAACAACGCCTTGCCAATCTGCTGACTGGTGAGTCCCTGAACCACCAT
>CAZBOW010000033.1:7950-11073 GCA_964493635.1 uncultured Hyphomicrobiales bacterium | reverse complement strand
CGGAGATGAACAACGCCTTGCCAATCTGCTGACTGGTGAGTCCCTGAACCACCATACGAACAATCTCCCGCTCCCGACTGGTAAAGTCGTGACGGATGCCCTCGGACAATGATGGGGAGCTGGTTTTCGATAGCAATGCAAGGGCCGTAGCACTCATCGCTGGCTCGTTACGAGCTGCCGCCTCGATGAGGTGTAGCAGTTCACTCGCCGAAACGTCGGGTGTAATGACGCCGTGAAATCCGGCCTGCATTGCCTGACGAATCGAGTCGGCGGTTGCTGCGTCGGCCCAGAGTACCAATCGGGAGCGCGGTACCTCTTGGCTGAGGATTCGGGCAATGTCCCCACTGCTGATGAGTGGAACGCCTTCGTCGATCAGAACAACGTCCGGTTCCAACGTACGGCCATAATCGATCGCTTGCGGACCGGTGACGACGTCGGCAACCAATTCGATGCTCGACGACAGCGAGATGATCCGTCGCACACCCGCCCGCACGACGTCGTGGCGGTGGGCAACAACCACCGAGCAAGGAACCTGCATGCTCACGACACCCCTCCAACGTCCGCACGGAGTGTGGCAAGTTCCTGTAGCCATGCCGTAGCATGGGCATCGCTTGGCATACGCCAGTCGGCACGGGGCGAAAGCACCACCGAGCCAATCTTTACGCCATCGGGCATGGCCGACCGTTTGAACTGCTGTGTAAAGAATCGCCGTACAAAGACTTCGCACCACTCGATGATCTGCGCCGTGGAATAGCGACCATCAAAGGCCACCATGGCCAGAATGGCCACCGTTCGGATTGGCTGCTCCAAGCGCACGATGTGGTAGAGGAAAAAGTCGTGAACCTCGTACGGACCCAGATGGTCCTCGGTACGCTGCTGAATCTCGCCCGAGGCATCGGGAGGCAGGAGCTCCGGTGAAATGGGAGTATCGAGAATGTCGGTCAGGACATCCGATACAGCTGTACTGGAGGCAGCCGACGCATACCACTCGATCACATGGCGAACGAGTGTTTTGGGCACGCCGGCATTGACCCCGTACATCGACATCTGATCGGCGTTGTAGGTACACCAGCCCAAGGCCAGTTCGCTCATATCGCCCGTACCCACCACGATTCCCGAGACACTGTTGGCCAGATCCATCAGAATCTGCGTGCGCTCGCGAGCTTGTGCATTTTCGAACACTACGGAGTGGTTGTTGGGATCGTGTCCGATATCAGAAAAGTGCTGCTCAACGGCCTGATGAATCGGGATGGTTCGGAACTCGCATCCAACAGCGTTGGCAAGCACTTCGGCGTTCGACCGCGTGCGCTGCGTTGTTCCAGGCCCCGGCATGGACACGGCAAGGATGTTCGACAGCGGTCGGTCCAGTACCTGACAGGCCTGCATGCAGGCCAGCAGCGCCAAGGTTGAGTCCAAGCCACCCGACAGCCCCAGGACCAGGCGTTGTGAGCCGGTGTGACGCCAGCGCATGGCCAGCGCCGTGCCTTGCAGCTGCAGAATCTCCCGGCACCGCTCTGCCCGCGTTGACGGATCAGACGGCACAAATGGCAGGGGGCTTACCGCATGTGGCCCCAGCATCATCGACGACTTCGTTGAACACACAAACTCCACGGGGATCCGACGCATCGAACGGCGGCTTACCGACTGAAAACTGCTGGTCCTTCGGCGATCGCGAAGACACTGATGCAGATCCACATCGGCCATCACGGTCGTTCCCTGAGGCTCTAACCGCTGGGACTCAGCAACCATCGATCCACGCTCGGCAATCATGCAATGACCACTAAACACCGTATCGGTCACGCTCTCCGTGGGTCCGCTGGAAGCATAGGCATACGCCGTAAGTGTTCGTCCGGACTGCCCCTGAACTAGCTGCCGTCGATAGTCGGCCTTTCCTACGAGTTCATTACTTGCCGATGGGTTCAGGATGAGGGTTGCTCCTGCTGCTGCCAGAGCTCCGCTGGGAGGCTCGGGCGCCCAGAGGTCCTCGCAGATTTCGATCCCAACGACAACATGAGGATGCTGATCGTCCACCAACAGAAGATCTGTTCCAAAGGGTACGGCAAGGTTGTCGAGCACCACATGATCCACGTTGGACTCTGCCCCCGAGGTATACCAGCGATGCTCGTAGAATTCATTACTGGATGGGAGGTAGGTCTTTGGAACACAGGCCCGCACTGCGCCACCTTGAACTGCGGCAGCAACATTGTAGATCTGCGAGCCCACGGGCATCGGTAGCCCAACGATCACGACACAGGCATGCGAGGCACTCCATTCGGCAATCATCGACAGGGCGTGCTGAGCAGAACGCAGGAGATCTTCGTTCCGTACAAGGTCGCCGAGCGTGTAGCCGGTGAGACTTAACTCCGGCGTGAGGATTACGTCTGCACCTTCGGCAACGGCATGGGATGCCGCATCGTTAATGGCCTGGGCATTTGCTCGGGGATCGGCAAGGCGCACGGGGACACTGACCGCAGCAATGCGGTACAGACCCAAGGATGATATGAGGGCAGGCGTCATTCTTTCCAACCAACGACCTTCGTTAGGAGAATCCTAACTCGGTCGGCATGTTCGGGATCTCCGAACATACGAGCATCTACGCGAACTACCGCGCGCGCTGCTCTACCCAGCCATACCACACCGTGGGGCGTCAGTTCTAGCGCACGTGCTCGCGTATCCGTCGGATGACGGCGTCGGAGCACGAGGCCCTTTGTTTCCAGAGCACGCAGGTGCTTGGATGCAAGCATCACGTCGGTGCCGCAATAGGCAGCGACCTCGACCTGCGATACTGGATTGTCTCCCTGTAATGCGGCCACACCGTGGAGGAGCAGGTACTGTACGTACGTAAGTTCCAGCGATCCCAAGGCTTCCGTTACGGCTTTTTGCCACCGTAATGCCGCAGTCGTTACAAGAAGACCCGGTCCCGCTGTAACGAAACCGGCAGCTTCTGTCTTCTTATGTTCCATCATTCCGTGAATGGTGGCGACTACCAGACCGAATCTACACAAAAAGCCGTGTAGTTCACGGACAATTCACTAAACATCGATACTATCTCAAAGAAAGATCGCAACGAAAGATCGCAACGAAAAAGGGGCAACTCGTCAGAGGTGCCCCTTTTTTTGTCAT
>CAZBOW010000033.1:0-7850 GCA_964493635.1 uncultured Hyphomicrobiales bacterium | reverse complement strand
GAAAGATCGCAACGAAAAAGGGGCAACTCGTCAGAGGTGCCCCTTTTTTTGTCATCGGCGGTCTGGATCGTTAGAATGTGTAGTCGATCCGGAAGGTCGTCAGGCGTCCGATCTGCGGCGCGCCAATAAAGTATTGGGCACGGTTGTCCAGCAGGTTCATCACCTGCAGTGTACCACGCAGACCATCCACACCAGGAATCAAGTACTGCACGTTGAGGTCTACGATGTTGATGGCATTGATGTCCCCTACGAATACGCCAGAGATCATCTGGAAGCCATCGGTCCAGCGCCAGCGAGCACCAACGGTAAGGCCCGAGCTGGGCTCGCGCCAGTTAGCGTACATCGAGGCCTTGTACTGCGGCGCATTGAAGGCAAAGTCCTGAACGCCACCGATTTCTTCGGCAGTCCAGTACAGTCCCTTCGTATCACTCGTATCGGAGCCCCCTACCTTCGTCATGTACGTAAACGCACCGCCCAGCTCCAACCAGTCCGTGGCTACCCACTGGAAGGCAACGTCGGTACCGAAGTAGGAAATCTCACCAAAGTTCCGTGGCGTCAACAGAATTGCTCCCTTGTGCGGCGTTTCGGACGGCGAGACCGTACCCACTGGAATCTGGGCGTAGCTGGCAGCCAATTGCTGAGCGTAGGCCACCGACAGCTGCTCGGCCTGCGCTTCTGGAATGCCCTGCTGCATCAGCGCACCCTTCATCAGTGGCTGCAGGTACTGATAGGTTTGGTCGGAACGCAGGAAGACGTTTGGAGTAATGATGGCTTGACCACTGATGAAGTTCTCCACCACGGAGTAGTACGCATCAACCGACAGCGAGAAGTTGTCGGCGATGTTGCCCTGGTAACCGATTTCGTACGTATTGGTGATGGTTGGCTTCAGCTTCGGTGCGTCGATCACGTCCGATACGGGATCGAAACTACCCGTCGAGGGATTGAGTGTGGCCATGATACCGGCAATGTTCTCCGGCGCAGGAATTCCCTGCAGGAAGGCCTGCAGCAGCGCCTTCGTCTGTGCCGGCAGAGACGTATCGGCAGCAAGGCGACCAAGAATTACTGCGGTTGCGGACTGCCATACACCGTTACCCGATGCATTGCTCAGAGAAGACTGGGCCGCGAAGTTGTTGAACTGCGAGTAGAACAATGGCAGTCCATTTGCGTCGCGAGCAAACGAGTAGCCATTGCGTCCCGTTCCCGACGCCCAGATACCAACGGCTCCCCACTGTCCAGGATTCAGCTGGCTGAAGCCGAAGAGGTCGGCCCGGCTTTGGATATCCAAGAACATGTCTACGGATGTTGGTGTGGTGAAGGCGCGGTTGTACGTCGCACGAATCGACTGCGTGGTGGTAGGCGTCCATACCAAGGCTGCCCGTGGCGAAAACACGGCTTCGTCCAGTACGCTGTGCTTGTCCATACGGCCGGCCACCAGCACGTTCAAACGATCCTTGATCAACTTGTAGTCCGCCTGCAGGTAGGCACCAATCTCGTTGTACGAGTCGTCGTTTTCGTTCGCACCGTTGATGGTTCCGTCGGTGTCCGGACTGGTCATGAAGAAGTCACCACCGTAGGTCAGTCGCAGGTTATCGCCTACGTACGAGGCATGCTGCAAGCGCGAGCCCAGCAGACTGGAGCGGTCCACCAATGGCAGACCGGTACGCAGGTTGAAGGTTTCGCCGGCATCCGACTTGTTGTAGAAGACCTGGGCAAACAGATCGCTCCACGTCAGCGAGGCGTTCACGTTGTAGTAGTCCCAGTTGCGCCCCATCTGTGTACCGATGTCCGTCATTTCTACCGACGACACCGCCCGGTTCCAACCACCCGAGAGCGTGACCGTAGCATCGTCGCTCAGGATATAGTCCAAGCGGGCGTCCACGTTAAAGTGACGATGGACGTTGTCGCGGGGAGCAATTTCATCCGGATCCTGATACACCCAGTCCCACGCGTTGACGTACTGACCCGAAATCTTGTAGCCGAAACGCTCGTCCACCACACCGGCATGACGCACGCCAACGTGGGAGTAGTAGTTCCCGTCATCGCCAGGCACATCCGTTCCGCTGCGGAAACCACCGGTCATAAACATCGACGTACCACGCGACGAGAACGGCGTGTGCGTAATCACGTTCATCACCCCTTGGGCGGCGTTTGGACCGTAGAGAGCCGATCCAGGGCCGCGGACCAGCTCGATACGCTGGATGTCTTCGTTGGTCGCTGGAATGAAGTACGGAATGTTGGCCCGCAGCGATGGTACGCCGCTCATGCGATAATCCGTCAGGGTAAGGAGCGTCCCGGTGAACACGTTATTAAAACCGCGCACGTTCACGTTCCGCTGCGAGATACCCGTTGGCGCCTGATCCACGCCGGCCGTACCCTCGAGGTACTCTACCGGAGTTTGGGCCGGACGCTCCAACAGTGCGCGCTGCTCAACCACCGTGATTGCTGCCGGTGCATCCAGCGCCTTCTGCTCGATGCGCGAGGCCGTCACCACGGTGACGTCCGTCTGCAGAATCTGCGGAGCAAGTTGAAAATTCTGCGTGACGTCCTGCGAGCCAATCTTGACGGTGCCGGCCTCCAGCACTTGGTATCCAACGCTGCTGACCACGATCGTATAGGTGCCTTCCGGCAGATTTTTGATGCTGTAGCGACCGCGAACGTCGGTGTAGGTTCCCACAACCCTATCCGACCCGTCCGGCGTGAGCTTGACGCTTGCTCCCGGAACCGGAGCCGAGCTCTCGGCCTCCGTGACCGTTCCGCGTAGCGTTGCGCCGGACTGCGCATTGAGCGCCACAGTGGCAACGAGCAGCACGGCAAAAACGTACATGATGTTCTTCATGCCTGATGTCCCCGAATGTGAAAAGAAAGTGTTCATCCCTCCAGCCCTCAAACAACGGAATTTCCGCAAACTTTTCGCTGGGAAAAACGTTATAGGCAGTTTTGTACCGAACTCCCAGACGCCACACCCCATGAATCTGCACTTGAATCTGCACTTGAACCTGCAATTGAACCTGCGATCTGCGCTCGCCATCGTACTACTTGCGTTAGCCCCCTACCTTCTCATTGCTCAGGAAGATGTTCGCGGAACCGTGGCCGATGCCAACGGGAAACAACCCCTGCGGGGCGTTACCGTGCGTCTTGTCAGCATGAAGGATTCCACCCAGATCAAGGGTGCGATCACCGATCAGAAGGGATCATTCGAGATTGCCAATGTTCCCAAGGGAGCATGGATGCTCTCAGCCTCGTTCTTGGGCTTTCGCACGGAGAACAGGACCGTGTTTGTCCGAAACAGCACGGTGGACGTCGGCACAGTACTCCTAACATCCGACACCGTGGCCTTGCGCGGCATCGAGGTCGAGGCCGACGTCGTGGCCATGGAGATGAAGGGCGATACCGTTCAGTTCGATGCGCGCGCCTACAAGACCAACGCCTTTGGTTCGGCCGAGGATCTCGTTAAGAAGATGCCCGGGATTCAGGTCCAAGGCGGTCAGGTGACGGCTCAGGGGGAAAGCGTGCAGCGCGTTCTAGTCGACGGCCGTCGTTTCTTCGGCGATGACGCCGGCGGTACGCTCAAGAACGTGCCGGCCGATATGGTCGACAAGGTACAGGTGTATGATGCCCAGAGCGATGAGTCGCGCTTCTCCGGTATGGACGACGGCAACACGGAGAAGACCATCAACTTGGTCACAAAGAAGAATAAGCGATCCGGACAGTTCGGCAAGTACTATGGTGGTTACGGCACGGACGAACGCTTCAGCGGAGGGGCTACGCACAACTACTTCGATGGTCCACAGCGCATCACCATTCTTGGGTTGACCAACAACATCAACCAGCAGAACTTCTCGATTTCCGACATTTTGTCGTCGATGGGTGTAGGGGGCTCGATGGGACGCATGATGAGTGGCATGGCCTCGCGCATGGGTGCCAGCAACATGCTGGCCCGATCAGGTGGCGGTGGATTTACCGACCTGTTCGTGGACAACCAAAACGGAATCACCACCACCCATATGCTTGGCACAAACGTCAGCTTGGAGCTGGCTAAGGATTGGGATCTCACAGGTTCGTACCTGTTTAACTATGCCGATAACAACAACGGCACGATCCTGGAGCAGGACTTTCTAAATGCCGACCGTGTGATCAACGACTCGTCCGTGTCCAATGCCTTGCAGCGTACCCACCGCGTCAATCTGCGCATGGAAGGCAAGATCGACTCGGTAAATACCATTCTGTTCACGCCGCGCCTGACGTATCAGTCGGGCTCGTCGCTGCAAGACCGTCTGGGCAGCACGGTGGCCTTGCAGGAGGTGGTCAACACCACCAACACCGCCACGTCGTCGGCCTCGGATGGCGTTACGATGTCGGGTGAGCTCCGGTACAGTCACCGCTTTGCGCCAGGGCGCGTGCTGTCGGTTGGAGGCGATGCAGGCTGGAACAATGGCCTCTCCGATGGATTGCTCCACGCCGACAACTACTTCGTACCGATCGACTCACTGGTAGAACTTGATCAGCTCTCCTTGCAGAGCACCAACTCCGTGCGGGTGAATGGACGGTTGTCGTACACCGAGCCGTTCCGGGATAAAGATCAACTGCAAATCGACTACCGGCCGAGCGTTACGCGTTCGTACTCGGACCGGCAAACAACCAGCTACGACAGCACGACGCAAGCATTCTCTACCATCGAGCCAGCACTGTCGAATACGTTGACCAACACGTGGACGACGCACAACGTGGAAACGGAATACGAGGCCAACTTCGGGGATACGGAGTTTCAGCTTGGCGTTGCCTATCAAAACTCCACGCTGAATATCGAGAACACCTTCCCTGCGGTGGCATCCATTACGCGCACGTACAACAACATTCTGCCGACGTTTCAGTGGCGACAGAAATTCTCGCTGGCCTCTGATCTACGTTTGGTGTACCGCACGTCGATTGCACCACCGTCGGCCACACAGCTTCAAAACGTGCTGGACAACACCAATCCAATTCAGATCACCGCTGGAAATCCCGACCTCAATCAAACGTACACGCACTCGCTGTTCATGCGGTTCCGCGACGTAAACTGGATGGCTGGCAAGACACTCTTCGGCTTTGTGTCGGCATCGCTGGTGGAGGACTTCATCGGCAACGAGACGTTCATCACTCTGCGCGACACCACCATCGGTACAACGATTGTTGGGCCAGGTGCCCAAGTCACACGGCCGGTTAACCTGTCAGGCTACGTGAATGTGCGCTCCTTTATGACCTATGGTTTCCGAGTTCCGTTCATCGAGAGCAATCTGAATGTGAACGGTGGAGTTACGTATGCCCGAACGCCGGGTATTGTGAATGGTGCCAAGAACTTTGCCAACAACACCACCATTAACGGTGGGCTGTATTTGAGCTCCAACATCTCGGAAGACATCGATTTCTCGGTGTCGTACACGGGGAACTACAACATTGTGGCAAACACGATCCAGGCGGAGCGCGATCTGAATTACTTTACGCAGGTCGCCACAGCACGACTGATCTGGAACATCGGTCCGCTTGCGTGTAGTACCGATGTGGCCAACTCCCTATACAGTGGCTTGGGCGACGACTTCGACCGCGTGTTTACCATCTGGAATGCCGGCATCGGCTATCGCTTTCTTGACAATAAGCAGGCCGAGGTCCGGCTAACCGTCTTCGATATCCTGCGCCAGAACAACGCCCTGAACCGCACCATCAACGATATTTTTCAGGAGAGCACGCGTACCACGGAACTCCTCCAACAGTACTTCATGCTAACGTTCTCCTACGACCTGCGTGCCTTTGCCGGTGGCGCACCACCAACAGCTCCAGGATTTGGTCCACCGGGTATGAGGCCACGCCGATGAGAACATCATTACTACTGTGTGTTGCGGCACTCGTCCTTGCGCTTCCAGTGTCGGCGCAGGTTGACATTGCCGTGCAGACGGGCTACTCCTTTGGGGCACTGGTGTCGACACCCTACGAACAGGTGCGCTTGGATCCGAGTCAATGGTATGGTGCCACCGTCGACTATCACCTTCGTCGCGACATTTCGTTGGAGGTATCATACGTGTACCGTAGCGGCACCATCACCGAGCGTACGGGTTCGCCATGGCAGCCGGGACGGACGGCCGTCATCGGTGATTTGGAGACACACTACCTGCAGGGTGGGACAATCAAGACCTTCCATAGCAGCTCGGACGTTGTTGTCCCGTTTATCGGTGGCCATGTAGGGTTATCGTGGTTTACCTCTACCATCCAAGGAACGAGCACTGATGTCTTCCTTGCCGTTTCGGGTGTGGGTGGAGCCAAGATCTACCTCACCGACAACATCGGCCTGCGCCTGCAGGGTCGGTTGTTGATGCCTCTGTTTTGGGGAAGTTTAGGGTTCTTCTGTGGCACCGGTGGCTGCAGTGCTGGGGCAGGGGGCTCGGGCACGGTGGAAGGTGAACTCTCTGGCGGCCTGTTTTTCTCGTTCTAACCAACGACACTCGAAAGTTGCTCATGAAGGCACTCCTGTTTCCCGTGATCACCGCCATCCTTCTGCTGCCGTCGTGTTTTCCGGATTACGGCTTGGATGTCGACGACTACCGTGCGGTGTTTACGCAGTACGATACGGCTACGTTCGACAATCCCGCCGTGAAGGCAGAGTTGCGATCGTTCTACCTGATCGACAGTGTGTTCCACGTCCTGGATGGGAACAGTAGCGATACGATCACCCGTGCCTATGATCATCGGCTGCTGGACTTTGTTGCCACCAATTTTCGTTCACTGAACTGGGCACAGATCACGGATACGGTGGGGGGTGTGGTGCCCACCACGATCGTGCGGGTGTCGGTGAGCTCGCAGACGAACATTGGCTACTACCTCAACAACTGGAATACATGGGATCCCTACTGGGGTGGTGGTTGGTGGGGCTATCCGGGATGGGGCTGGGGTGGCTGGTATCCACCGTATTGGGGTGGTGGTGGACGATACACCTATGCTACGGGCTCGCTCTTTATTCAGCAGGACCGCATCATTCCCCCAGCAACACCATCGGATACGGCAGCATTGCATCCAATTTGGTTGGGCACAAGTAATGGTTTGCTGACCAACGACCAGCAGTCGAATATCAACATGCTGAGCGTGGAACTCCGCCAGATGTTCACCCAGTCTCCGTACTTGGCACTTCCTCTTCAACCGTAATCAAGCAGCACGTCATGACCATCTCAACTGCGTTTCGTTCCTGTTTGATTGTCCTGTGCACGGCATGGTACACAAGTGCCGAAAGCCCCCTGCACGCAAGCGATGATCAATGGGGCCTGACCCTTGGATATCACATGGCCATTCCCGTGAGCGCTACGCACGACTTTGTGGATCGCTATTCGTGGCAGGGCTTTGGTGGCGAGGTAACCTACTTGGCCACGGATGCCAACCACATTGGGTTTGCCGCGGGCTGGCAGCGTTTCGATGGCGTGTACCGCAATGCCCTTTCGGAGTTTTCCGGCGGTGCTGTCTACGGCACCCAGGTGCGGTCGGTGACGGCGATTCCCCTGTTGATTAAGGCTACGCACACGATCGGTGATCCGATTCAGAAGATTCGTCCATACATCTCCCTGGGTGCTGGTGCCTACGTGGTTACCGAGGTGATGGACGTAGGCCTGTATGAGTTCTCCTCTACGAACGTTCATGTTGGCTTCATGCCGGCCGTTGGTCTGAACTTCCGCCTTGGCTACCGCAACAACCTCCTCCTGCAGGTGGATTACAACGCTGCGTTACCGAGTGGCACCAACGTGTTTGGTGCACAGAATAATCACCAGAACTACATCGGCTTGAAGGCCCTCCTGCACTTCGGACGGTAGGGGGCTCTGCGTTTCGCTGCGCTG
>CAZBOW010000032.1:0-20650 GCA_964493635.1 uncultured Hyphomicrobiales bacterium | reverse complement strand
GTCGGGGGTTCAATTCCCTCCCGAACCACATAATCGTAAGCCCCTTGCAGGTATACTACTTGCAAGGGGCTTGCTCGTTAGAGGGGCCATTATAGGGGCCACTTTTCTACATAAGTCCACTTCTTATCCTTGCTTTCATGACCTGCTCCCAATAAATGCTACCAACTGAAATGATAGTTTGGTAGTGAAAGGAGCATGGAATGGGACGGAAACATCATACCGAAGAGCAGATCATCGGGATCTTGCGTGCAGCCGAGGTGGTTATCTCAAAGGGTGGCACGGTCGATGCATTCTGCCGTGATCAAAAGATCACTGAGGCAACGTATTACCGATGGCGCAAGATCTACGGCGGAGTTGGTCTGGATCAGGTAAAGAAGCTCAAAGAGCTCGAGGCAGAGAACAGACGCTTGCGGCGTGCCGTGTCAGATCTAACGGTCGACAATCAGATTCTCAAAGAGGTCGCCCGGGGAAACTTCTGAGCCCGGCCCGGCGTCGTGAGGCAGTTCATCATGTGATGGGTGTCTTCCAGGTAAGCCAACGGCGGGCATGCAAGACGCTAGGACAGGTGCGATCATCACAGCGCCATGAGCCGCTCAAGCGCAAAGCAGACGATGTGGCCCGGATGCGCATCATTGCACTTGCTAAGGAGTATGGACGCTATGGCTATCGGATGATATGTGCCATGATGCGCATGGAGGGCTGGACGGTGAACCACAAGTACGTCTACCGCGTATGGCGTGAAGAAGGCCTCAAGGTGCCATCAAAGCAACCCAAGCGTGCCCGGCTGTTCCTCTCCGACGGGTCGGTCATCCGTCTGCGAGCAGAGCACAAGAATCATGTCTGGAGCTATGACTTCGTCACAGATCAGACCAGCGATGGGCGTAAGTTCAGAACACTTAAAATCATCGACGAGTACACGCACGAAGCGCTGGCATGTCACGTAGCACGCAGGATCAGGGCATCGGATGTACTCGATCTGCTGACAGATGTGTTTGTTGAGCACAGCACGCCAGAGCATATCCGAAGTGACAACGGTCCGGAGTTTATCGCCAAGCACCTAGTCTATTGGTTAGACGAGCTGAACGTCAAGGCTTCATTCATCACGCCTGGGAGTCCTTGGGAGAATGGATACATCGAATCATTCAACGGCCGCATGAGAGACGAATTTCTCAATGGAGAGATATTTCACACACTCGTTGAAGCCAAGATCTTGATTGAGCAATGGCGGCGCTTCTACAACACCAAGCGTCCGCACAGCAGTCTCGGGTATCGTCCACCGGCACCCGAATCAATTCAACCAACTATTTTCAGGTTCGCCGTGTGATGACTAACATTGCAGGTGGACCAACAAACGGGGGCAGGTCAGCTTCATATCTGGGCGAACTTGCCGGACACTATCATATGAGTACCCGGTCAGCTGCGATATGAGGTAATCAAGCTCCTCATCTCTGAACTTCCTCGTAAAGACACCATTGATCAACCGCAGGAATGGAACGCAGACAGCAACGGTCTGTTCGGGTTTATCTCGGATACGATCACCCTTGTAGTTGACCGCAGTTCTCTTTGGTGGTGGGAGTTCAAGCACGAACGGTTTCAGCATTTCAGGGCGCATGCTATTCCGAGCACTGCTCATGTTCCGTTGGGCTAGCTCCAGCCTCTGCAATTCAGGACTTGTAGCATGCTTGGGGTCCATACGAAGCTGCCGAGTCAACTCACTCAGATAGCCTTGGACCGAGTCGAGATGATCGAGAAGCGCAGAGTGCACGTGATAGTCGTCAGCACTACTGTCCGAATTGAACGAATCTCGAGTCTCAGCTAGGTAGGTGACTAAGCGTTCGATGTTGACGTCCTGCCAGAAAGCCTCAAAGGACTGCATAGCCTTCGGACTATCAACGAAATCGGCGAGCTCAGCTGGAACGGTATCAGGCTCTGGTCGCTGAGGTCTGATCTTGCCACCAGCGATAGCGTGAATGCGATCGACTCTTGCTTTGTCAGGTGTCGGCTTGTCTTTTGCCATACAAAGGCCTCCAGATGCTAGATTTATCTGCTAGATAGCACGGTGGACAGATCTAGCAAAGAGACATGAATACTTGTTTGTATTGGCAGATAAGGTGGTAGGAGTATGCTCCAGTTCTATACTCACATAGAAGGCGACAGCCATGAAGCCCGAGCAGCTCGTCTCCTCCGAGATATACTAGAGAAGACAGCACCAAAAGACCTGAAGGGTGAGATCGTTATATCTGCCAACCAACCATTCTACAGCTATGACACGCAAGACGTTGACATACTGTTGTATGGACGATTTGAGAACCTCACGTACAAGGTGCAGGACCCCTCCGTCCAGGAAGCCAGCTCTCTGTTTGACGTCTATAAGGCAGCACCAGATCTCAGGTCAGATGCTAAGTCAGAGACTTCGAAGCAAGTGAGTGAGAACAAGCCTAAGCGCTGGCCAGCCACTCTCTACGTTAATGAAGTCTGTCTCGCAATCGAGGTCAAGAGCCACAGTCCTAAGGGTGTGCAGATACGAGGCAGCGGGATCGAGGTACGATATAGCAATCACTGGCATGGAGCTTCGGAACAAGCTACAAAACAACGATTCACTGTTATGTCGTTCTTCAAGGACCATCTTAAGCGTAGTCCTCCAGTGTCCTCCGTCGTCTGGCTGACAGAGTTCGATAAGACTGCGCTTGCAGACCTTTTAGCTGACCACCCAAATAGACCCCCAGTGTTTTCAGACAGACCCGCCTTCAACGATGTTATCTCGGAGGCTTTAATAGACCGCCCGCCCAGGTATGCATCTGACAAGCACTTCTTCCTGCATGGTGACAACAGGATGTCTGATGGTCAGCGTGTTGTTGAACAGCTGAGAGGGATGCTTAAGCCAAAGCAAGTCGAGAAGGGGGCGTTGACCAAGAAGAAGCTAGAGATGCTTTCGCGTCGCCTTCTTGATGAACAGGACTACGTACAGGCGATAGAAGAGGGGAAGCTGGTCATCATCAGAGGACGAGCCGGCACGGGAAAGACACTAAAACTCCTTCGAATTGCTGTTGAGCTAGCAGTAGAGCGAAGTCGACGCTGCCTGATTCTTACATACAACCATGCGCTCGTGTTTGACATTAGGCGTCTGCTCGTTTTTCATGGAAAGACTGGCGGTTACGATAAGACCGTCGAGATATCTACGCTCCACAAGTACTTCTATGACCTACTGGTGGGCTTCGGATTACTGCCTCAAGGGGATAGCTTCCTTGATCAGGGGATTGATGCATATCTGAAGCAGCTCACGAGCCTCACAGAGCTTCTTTCGGCAGCTGAGAGTACAGAAGAGATACAGTCTCTGATGAACAAACATGTCGACCTTGTTGCCTTCGATCATGTGTTCATAGATGAGAGTCAGGACTGGTATGAACCAGAGCGAGACCTGATCAGGACAATCTTCAGGAATCGAAGTGTGATCGTTTCCGACGGTCAGGATCAACTGGTTAGGCACGGGCTGCACTGCGATTGGATTCAAGGCCTAGGGCGAACTGAGGTCCACCGCAAGCAGCCTGAAAAGAAGTCACTTCGACAAAAACGTGGCATTGTGTACTTCGCTAATGCATTTGCGCAAGAGTGTGAACTTGACTGGGACATAGATGCTAGCGACGATCTGATAGGGGGAAGGGTCGTCATTATCAAGAGTGAGTTGACTCCCGAGCATATTCAGAGAGCAGTGTCATCATTCGCAAGTGATAGGTGCGTCGGATACGACCTACTCATCGCAGTTCCCAGCGGTAATGATGACACACCGGAAGCGCTGCTCGATTCGGTTAAACTGGGAGAGAACCACGATGCTCAGCCGCTAGGTTGCTATGACTTCAGAGGTAGGGATAAGAAGAGATTTGGAGTTGCGGGACAGATTCCGATGGACCCAGACAAGGCTCGCCTGGTGTACTACAATTCTCTTCGCGGAATCGAAAGTTGGACGCTGATCGCTAAGGATGTAGATCTGTTTCTCGAAAAGATCGGCAGCGAGCTAAGTCAGCAAGAAGATCGGCAGCTGCGACTAGAGACTGAAGAAGAGCGTGTCCAGCGTTTAGCAAGCTACTGGGCACTGATCGCGTTCACCCGGCCTGCGGACACTCTAATTATTGAGCTTAAGAATCCTGGGTCAGAGTGGTCCAGAAGAATTCTACGTGCAGCGGAGGCCGTGCCGGACCAAGTGGAGTATTGGTGACTGTCAAAAGTCAGTGCATGACAGATAATTAGAGGATGACTTCGTTGTGATGATACTGCATCATCACAACGAACACGGAGACAATATGGGACAGAACATAAAATACCGAGATGCGTGGGGAATTCTACCGCCACTCGGTTCATACTGAAACTTGCATGCTCTTGTTGAGCTAGTGTTTTGCAACTAAGAAGAGAAACTCCCGATTGGGCTTCTCGGCATCACGCAGCCACTCATTGGTCCATTTCATTCCGGCCATGACGTTTCTCTTATAGTCGATCTCGAATACGTCAAGAATCTTTCCATTGTTCTGCAGGATATCATTTAGTTCTGCGGCAGTGGCGCGGCCCCCAGAGCTGTATGATAGGATGATCCACTTTGCCTGGACTTCCTCTATGAGCCGCTCGATAGCCTCAAGTGCAATGAATCTGTTGCTGTCATTACGCCGAAACTCTTCAAAAACAGAAACAGCAACCTTATCAGAAGTGTCTTTGCGACGATGTGCTTTGCCAAAGGTTGGAGGACGATCGTTCAGGCAGACACTTGTCCACACATGGTAATAGGATGCGTAGCGAACACGTGATGGTGGCATCTTCTCATTGTTCGACCCATACGGCGGGTCGAGGTAGGCAAGGTCAACGGATACTTGCGATACAAGATCAAAGATGTCACAATTAAATACTTGGTTTTGCTCTTCATTCACAAACACCTTCGGAACTCTAAGGACTAGGTCTCTGTATGATCGAGGAGACCAGTCCTTCAGGTAGGATACGAAGTGGCCAAGACTGCTGTCTACTTGATCAAGTGCAAGAATCAGGCTCGTAAGTGCTACTGCCTTGTCGACTGTAGTCAGCTTGAGATTCTCAATCTCCTGCCTGATGCCGTCGAGCTTGCGCGTGTTGTGAATCTGCCAAGGCTTTTTTAATCCATCTTCTTGAATCGCGTTGCCCCTATTCGGTTTTCCACCATAGTGCTCTGTGAACCATCCGTCGGTTGGCTGCACGGCGTTGAGATGTTCTATGAGGGGCGTGTACTCTTCTGGTGTTCTGCGATTCAGGAGGTAGCACTGTCCAAAAACCTCGGACCAAACGGCAATGTCGTTAGACAGAACGTTGTATCCAGACCTTGCGAATGCTTGTGAAACGCGCGTGGTGCCAGAAAAGCCATCAAGTACAGTCTTTGCCTCGACTCGTTTTGCCATTTGAAGGATATAGGGAATCAGCTTCAGCTTCGAACCCGCGTATTTGATGCCCTCTGTAGGCGGCGCCTCAAGTATAAGATCGTCGAAAAGGGAAAGCGATTCCATTACGTAGGGAGTCCCGAACGTTGCTTGAGCTGCACAATGTCCTTTTTGATCGTCTCCAAGGCAGTCACATGACCATCTTGGGAAGAGACTAGAGCATGAGAGAAAAGCTTTACGAGTACAAGGTTGTGTGAGTAGTCAATCCAGCCACTCGTTACGCTGTCAAAGTACTTTAAGCCATTCTTGGTGTGCGTCCAGAGCCCACGCTGCAATGCGTTTGCTTCCGCATCTCCATATCTCACCTCACATATGTACTCGTCCGCTGAGTCATAGAATCTATACACAGGGTGCTTCCTTCCCCGTTTTCCTTGCTCTCTCGTGATACGTACTGTTTCCCTTTCAGCACGATGGTAGTCAAACACCAGGATGTTGCACTGCTGTTTCTTCTCATTGTAAATCAATGGAAGGACGTTGATGTTGCGAAATTCCGTGAAGGCAGGATCGTTTAGTACTTTCTGCACATCGTCTTGACCGGTTATCTGATCCCCTTCTTTCTCTAGCCGTGGAAACATTCGATAATTCTTGTCAGTCGAAAGCTGAAGAGGGCCATCCCCATATGCCTTTAAGCTGACAGGAAACTCTGCCTTCGTGATTTCGCTGACAATAGTAATGTCTTCTTCCTGCGATTTCGCCCGGTATAGATCCTTGCCGACGTGTACGGACTTGAAGTCGTACATGTATTGATTGATGAACTCGGCAATCGCAATCTCGGCGAGATCTCCGTGAGTCTTGTTGCCTACCAGACGCATAGTAAAGATGTTGCTGAGCGTCATCGTAATGAGCTCTGGGTACTTGCTCGCGAGCAGCTTCAATCGTGCGGTGAAGTCTACATATGGATCTTGATCTGTCATTCTGTTCCTTTCATTCCGGCCAAGATGACCTGTGCCCCGAAATATGGTCCACTTCAATAGTTATGATAGGCGTCTAATAGGAAGGACCACTCTATCTGCAATCGACACACATCGTCCCGGCATGATGCCATTCTTCGTGCAGGCGAAGTAGAGATCGACAAAAGAACTAAGGTAGAAGAGTACCGCCAAAAGAAATTCATCTAGACTTCTGTACCATCATGATGAAAACTGAGATGAGTGCAAGAACATCTATCGGTAAGCTATCGGTCGCCAGCTGGAAACAACAATTGTGTTGAAGGATATCCTTCACGGTGACCTGAGCACTTCTATCCAACATGATGGGATAATGAGAAATGTCATCAGCTATTTAAAGGACAGCGGTGTATTAAGGAGAATTGGTTGCCATCTAGTACCACTGTTGCAAAGTGAACAATGTAGTGTGCAAGATGCCGATCAGTCGAAGGCTTGCAAAACAGCATCGGCGGCGTCCTCCTCCGTCATCTTTACGTACTTCATGAAGCTACGGATATCCTTGTGTCCGGAGAGCTTCATGACAAGCTCTTGTGGATGCCCGGCGCGAAGCAGGATGGTGATGAATGTACGGCGTGCGGTGTGGGACGCAAACAAATCGTGCATGGGAACGGGCTTTTCCACACGCTTGCCACCCCTGAAGCGAAGATGCGTCGTGATGTCGTTGAACTCGAGGAGGCGACCCATCTCCTTGAGCATGCGGTTGTAGTGTTGGGCGGAGAAGTCGAGGGGACGATCGCCAAGGTTTTCCATGGCGCGTTTCAACAAGGGCGACACTGGCAGTTTGACCATCTGGTCCTTTGTTTTCCTGGGTTGGATCGGCAGGAATCCGTCCTTCACATTGGCCGCAGAGACCCGGTGTAGGTCCGCGAAGCGCACACCCGTACTGCATTGGGCCAAAAACCACCACCGTATGCGGTCTAGTCCGGGTCGTGCGGTGAGGTCGGCCTGCTCTATCTGCTCAAGCTGCTCTTTGGTTAGGGCAATCGCCAGCGACTCCTTCTCGTTGCCAAGTTTGATGGCGCGGATGTAGGACGCATCAGTGATGTGACCGCGTTCGTCGGCCAACTTGAGACAGGTCTTCAGGATCTTGAGGCTCCGGCGAAGGGAGTTGTCCGTTAGCCCACGCTTGCGCAGGTACTTCCTGAATGCGTCCACCCACTCTGCGTTCACGCCATTCGCCACGGAAGGAACACCACGCTTCGCCTCGAACTCGGATAGGTGCATTCGCGTCGTGGCGTAGGACTTCAGGGTCGCCTCGGCATACTCGCCCCACTTGGCATCGCAGAACAGGTCAAACACATCAACGAGGAGGGCGGGCGATGAGGACTCGGCGTCCAGGTTAGACTTTGGCCTTGCAGATCCGACAAGTGGTGATCGCTCCAGTTGCTCCTTGACGTACTGGATCGGATTCTCGATATGAGAAGCCTCGGCATGGTAGTACAGCCTCTCCGCTTCCGCCTTGATCTCTGCCAGACGCATGTTGATGGGTTGAGCATGGCTGTATGACCGCCGAACGCGATCATTCTCAAAGTCCCAGGACTTATCAGGATGATCAATGACGATCCCTGTTCCGATCTTGATCGAGTTCACACCTGCTGTTCCAGCACGTATGCGTAGCTGGATCGAGCTTCGGTCTGCGCTACGAGAGCGAGGGTAGAGTCTGAATGATGGCATGTTGCGTCTCCAGAGGGGCCACTATAGGGGCCACTAATCTACGGTATCAGATACTTTCTATTGGCACTCAAAGATCAGATGAATACGTAAGGCGTTACATAACATCATGATACAGTGTGCCTTATGTCTCATCCACTGGTGGCTAGTGCCAGTAAGTTCAATTCCCTCCCGAACCACAACCCCTCACCACGTAAGTGGTTGTATGGGAATATACTTAGACCCTCTGAAACCCCTCTGTTTCAGAGGGTCTGTCTGTTTGTCCCTTTTTCCTTGTTTGTAAGGACTTACGAGGACAGAAACCAGAAAAACGACACCACTTGTTGAGACAACTCATCGATACGGTATCGGGTGATACTACGAGTAGGTCGATCACCTCGATAGCCTGGCCTAACAGTGGAGAAAACTACATGTGATTGGAGTTGAGTAGTCGTAGCTTTAGTCATGGGACCTCGAACACATTACGAATTGCTATGAATGCCTCAACGATCATTGTCGGACTACTGATAACGCTTAGCGTTGCATGTCAACGTAGCCCAGAAGCAGGTTCGTCGAGAGTAGCTACATCTGATAGTCGCGCAAACGCGGAGTCTCGTACCACGGATGTACCGGGCGCCGTGCAGGACGAGACTATGAATGCCAACCGCCCAGATCAAGCCGCAATGGATCAGAAGTCGAATCGTGACTCAGATGTGTCAAGTGAGCATTTCAAGGTGTTGAGTGCGACATCACGACGTTGGTTTTCTGGTGTAGCAAGTGGCGGGCGAGGCATAGACTACTCATTCAAAGTGCAAATCACTACAACCGAACCGATTAGCTTTGACACAGCTTGGATTGGCAATCGTGCCTATGCAATCGCGGTAGCGAAGGAAGTCGGTAGAGTTTCGAGTCAACCAGTAATGATATCAAATGGTGACCAGATCGTACTGCTGGTTTCGATCATGGTGCGCAAGGAAGTCCGAACTTCCGAGGCAGAGTCATCACTTGACCATGTTGATCAGGCACGGATCATGTATCACGTCAATGGTAAACCAGCATTCCTGACGGTCAAGAACATTCAATCGCAAGAAGGTCACAACAGGCCTTGACATCCTGGATCACAAGGGGACGACATGAGCATGATCAATCGAATCGTAGCAGTGGTTTGTTTACTAGGCATTGCTCAAACAATGCCTGCCCAATCTTGGGTAGAGAGGGTTCATTCAGAGAATCCAACCTTTCAGGAAATCCGTGGGGCGTTCAATGATTACTGGAAAGATAAACCCATCGTAAAAGGGCAAGGCTACAAGCAATTCAAGCGATGGGAATGGTTTTGGGAATCACGACTGCTGCCGAACGGTCAGTTTCCACATCCCGCTGCGACATGGGATGCGAGCATCGAATATCGTGCGACGCATAAACATGTGGCAAGCAAGCGAGCAGAGATGATCATGTCATCAGCAAATTGGACAAGTAGGGGGCCTTCCACCGTTCTAAGCCCTGATGCCGGACTTGGTCGAATCAACTGTATGGCCTTTCATCCAACTGAAGCTAACACGTTTTGGATTGGCGCGCCTGCCGGAGGTCTTTGGAAGACGACCGACGGAGGCACGACATGGAGCACTCGCACCGATACACTTCCAGTCTTAGGAGTGAGTGACATAGCTATTGATCCAACAAATCCCGACATCATGTACATCGCAACCGGCGATGGAGACCTGGGCAGTTTATCCGCCATGATTGCGGGTAAGCTTGGAGATACAAAGAGCGTTGGCGTGCTGAAGTCTACAGATGGCGGGGCAACCTGGAATACGACTGGTTTAGATTGGGATGTGAGTTCAGCTAAGCTGATTCGGCGTCTGTTAATGAGCCCAAGTGACCCTCAGATATTGGTTGCAGCTGCAAGCGATGGACTGTGGCGTACTACGGACGGTGGGGTAACCTGGGTGAACGTTCAAGACGGGTATTTCATGGATGTAGAGTGCAAGCCTGGAGACGCGTCCATTATGTATGCCTCAACATTCCGTAATTCGGCGATCTATCGTTCAACAGACTATGGCGAATCATGGTCGTCTGTTGCGACCTTGCCTGGAATCATCAGAATAGATTTAGCGGTCTCTGTTACTTCGCCAGACCTCGTTGATGCGCTTTGTGCAAACAACTCAGGTGGTTTGGGTGGCTTGTGGAGATCGACGAACAGTGGCGCATCATTTACACAGTATCTCGTTGGTACGGGATCAAACAACGTGCTGAACATCAGGGGAGATGCATCCGGAACCGATGGTCAAGGATACTATGATCTTGCTCACGTGATCAATCCGGAGAATGAGCAAGATATCTGGATCGGTGGCGTTAACGTCTGGAGTTCACAGAATGGTGGATCTGATTGGCGACTCACAAGCGTTTGGGCAGATAGCGCAACGGCACTTGCGGCTGCTGGAGTAGGCCATCCTGACACAATACCTGTTGTTCATGCTGACTGCCACTGGCTCGCATTTCACCCGCTGCAGAGTGGAACATTGTTCGCGTGTAATGATGGTGGAATCTATAAGACAACCGATGCTGGAGCAAACTGGACCATACTCAGTAATGGACTGGAGATCAGCCAGATCTATAGAATTGGAGTTGCACAGACTGTAGCTGACAATGTTGTATGTGGACTTCAAGACAACGGAAGCAAGTGGTTACGTGCAGACAATTGGGTGGAGCTCACTGACGGTGATGGGATGAGTTGTGCGTTTGACTACTCTGATCACAGAATCGCCTATACATCGGTCCAGAATGGAGTTATCTACCGATTGAGTGCCGTCGATAGTTCCGCTACAGTGATTTCAACAAACATTCCAGGAGGACAAGCGACGGGTGCGTCCCCGTTAGGAGCCTGGGTCACACCATTCGTGATCCATCCAACGAATCCTCAAACACTGTTTGCTGGATACGATAGGTTGTATAAAACAACAGACCGAGGAGATTCGTGGACGCCAATATCTCCGGCCTTGACTAACGACGTACTGCGCTTTATTGCGGTTGCCCCCTCGAACCCATCCACGATTTATGCGGCGACACACGATACCATAGTGCGCACCACCGATGGAGGAGAGACGTGGTCATATGTTACGGAGTGGGACCCTAAAGTGAATGGCGCGGTGTCATACATCGCCGTGGATCCTACAAATCCGCAACGCCTCTTTGTTACAGTATCGGGCTACGTCGCGGGTAAAAAAGTGTTTATGTCCCCTGATGGTGGAACTACGTGGGCTAATTACTCCGGGACTCTGCCGAATGTCCCTGCGAACTGTATCGTGTATCAAAAGGGAAGTAACGAGGCACTCTATGTAGGTACCGACATAGGAGTGTTTTATACCGACAACACGATGTCAGATTGGATACCATACCAAGCAGGCCTTCCAATTGTGGTTGTCACTGATTTGGAGATCTCATATCTCGACAACACGCTGTGGGCAGCAACTTATGGACGTGGCCTATGGAGTGCGGACCTCTACTCCTCGCCTGTAGGAGTCGACTCGGAGCGGTTTAGCGAAGAGGTGCACATTTTTCCGAATCCAAACACAGGTGTATTTACGGTCCGAGTGCCAGTGAACTCACGTTACGACGTTACAGTCTTCACTCTTCTTGGTGAGCCTGTGTACTCTGCAAACAATCTCGATGCGCCACAAGCAACAATTGACTTGCAAGTTGAGAAATCAGGGGTGTACCTCGTTCAGGTCACTATCGGAGGGACCACGATATCAAGGAAAGTTGTGATCAGTGAGTAACCCGCAGAGGTTCACTCAATGAACCCCTCTCAACCAAACAGGCCCCTTGCAGGTATAGTACTTGCAAGGGGCTTTCGGCATTTGGGCGTTGCCGGCGACAACGCCAAGAAATCCTTCTATCGAATCGGAATCCCCATTCGGATGAACGGAGCCACATTGACATGTGCATCAAGGTGAGCACGTGAATCGAATGTACTGGCAAGGCGAATCCCGATGTCCAGAGAAGTAGCTCCAATGCTGAGCAGTGAGGTTGAGAGATCAGCCATCACCAGTGGACCCAGTTGAGACACTCCAACTGAAGCCGATGCATGGATGGTTCGATCAACCATGTCTACATGAAACAACGCTCCTCGTACACCGAGGGCAACAAATGGCGCAATGGTGGTCGTATTCACCGCTGAAGAGATACCGTTAACATACATGGCCGTTGCATATCGTTGCTGCAACACTCCCGCTTCAACGAACAATTGAACATCTTCACCATAACCCAACTCGTAGCTGGCCGATGCTGTATACGTACTTCCTAACAACTGCAGGCCCGCAGTCTGCTCTGCAACACTCAACGGAAAAGCGTTCAATGGAAAAGAGTCCGATGAAAGAGACAACGTCTCAATACGTGCAGAGGCATCAGATACCATAGCACGCTCACCTACAGTAACCTCCGACAACTGAACCGAATGTAAAACATGCTCATCAACGGGTTGGTCACGGTAGTGTTTATCAACATCATGAGTCTGGTTGTGAGTCTGGTTGTGAGTCTGGTTGATGGTCTGTGTGCTCATCCTATTACGCGGCGCAACAACTGCTGTACTCCCAGCCACAACAGCTTCGGCTGATGTTTTATCGATGGGCACGCTTCGATTACCAATGTCACCAATCACCATAAACAACATCAGAGAAGAGAGAATCGTGCTGACGACCGCGTGTTGCGGGATCATCCTACCATGGTGTCCTTTGCTCGGTGGCAAAACATCTAAGATGCTCGTACGGAGATGAGTAGGGGGCTCTATCGAGTATACATCATCGATGATCGATGCATCGATTCGCACCTCCTGCTCAAGAAGTGAGGCCAGCTCTACATCTCGAACAAGATCCTCTTTGAATGCGCGGAGTTCATGCTCAGACAAATCGCCATCTAAGTATCTGTGCACCAAAATGAGCGCACTAGCACGCATCAACGTTTCTCCTTGACAAGGTGAAGAAGTTGATGACGGAGTATTGCCTTAGCCCGATGAACACGCATCCGGATCGTACCTGATGTTTCACCAATCATCGAGGCAATCGTATCGTAGGATAGACCATCATAGTACCGCAATACGAAAGCATCACGCAGCAACAGTGGCAAGCGGCCTACGGATTGCTCCACAATTCGACGAATATCTTCACGCTCGATATCTATGTATGGGTCGGTTATGGCATGATGCTCGTTTAACTCGATCGTCTCTCTTTGGTCACGGTGAATGTTGATGATGCGTTGTCGTGCAATCATCAAACAAAATGGAAGCGGATCCTGAATGCGATTACCGCGCACCAGATGAGCGTGAACACGAATAAACGTCTCTTGCGTAACGTCGGCTGCATCATTCGGATTTGCCGTCATGCGGAGCGCATATGCATACACGTATCGAGAGAGCAGATCATAGAACTCACCGAATGCTGCATTGCGCTCACGTGAGCATGCAAGCCTTCGTTGCAATTCCTCATCGAGTTGTATGGTCGCCCTTGTGCGCATTTTGTCCATGAGCTACACCCACGATGGCCTGAAGTGTCACAACCGAATGTCCGAGCAACGCGAAACGTAACGGATTCCTGGCAAAGATCGGCTGTGGGAATCACAGAGCGAGCCACCGCACGCATCGTTTACCTGTTTCACATTCGTGGCCGTTAGTCTGTGACGGAATTGGGTATTACGGGTGTAAGTAGGCAAAAGCTTCAGAAGGGCAGCGATGAAGGCGATACGATGTTTGATTGTTGTTGCAGTGTTCGTCGGATGTACATCTGCTCTCACTGCGCAGTCACAGTTCCCCGACATCCTCTGGGAACGAGGTGGCAATACGCGTCCAGCCTACGACGTAGTACCATTGTCGAAGGGACGTCTGCTGGTTGGCTCCTTTGATGGTTCGTTGCGTGTATGGGACCTAGCAACAAAGAATGCCACCCTTACATTGATAACGACCAAATTTCTCGGTGGTCGCTCCATGGCAGTGACGCCGGATGAAGCAATGGTGATCACGGGTGATACCGACGGTTGGGTAAGGTGTTGGTCGATCGCATCGGGGCGACTACTCTTTACTCTTGGGAAACACACCCTTCAAGTAAATGATGTTGCGTGCTCTCCAACAGGAGATTGGGTTGCCGTAGGGGATAATGCGGGCGTGGTACGAAGGTGGGATTTGAATAATCGAACGATTCTCGACACCATCCGCCTTTCGTCGCCCATCCGCTCTATTGCCGTGAACCCGGACGGAGCTTCGATGACGATAACGACGTCATTACCAGGTGGAAAGGACGAGCCATCGGTGCCAAACCCTGCCCGAATCGTAGCGGTTCCTGGACTTACCGTACGCGCGGTGGTTGACGGCGCTGCGCCCGGCTCCGGAGGAAGTTCGCCTATCTATGCTGCGGCCTATGTCACATCCACCACTTTACGGATGGCCGCATCGAATGCGATCCTTACCGTGGACGCAGCTACAGGCGCCGTTCTGAACAGACGTGATGTTGACTACGGCATCGCCGGTGGACCTGAGTTTGTTGCTCTTGAAGACCCAACACGAACGATTACGGCGGGCGTGGTCTTTGCCGGACTGCGTCGGTACACGGACGGGCGCACCGATGCTGATACGATTATCGAGTTTGGACGCCAGATTTCGGCCCTCGCCATCGACCAGCCTGCAAAGCGTCTCTACGTGGCCACGCAGGGCAACGACGTGCAGGTATGGGACCTTACGACGGATACGTTCATGTTCGACCTCGAGGGCATGACTGGCTACCTACGCCGTGCCGCTTGGTCAATTGATGGAACCATGATTGCCACCGCGTCATCAAGCTCGGATAGGGTACGGCTTATCGATGTTGCAAATGGATCGGTGATCGAGAGTATTGGCAATCCGCCGTGGGGGTTTGGTACACCAGCGTCGATGGCGTTCGATAACACTAATCAGTCCTTGTACTTCACGCCGGTTGGTGATGACGGGAAACGTCGTTTGCGCCGGTATGACATCGCGTTGAAGTCCATGGATACCACATTCCTTCGTCCTGCTACGTCGGTGGTAGCGAGTAGGACCACAAACCGCTTGATCGTGCTCAGTCGTGACAGTTCGTTTACGTTACAATCGGGTAACCCTGAGCCCATTGCCTCGTGGGCGATCGATGCCTGCAACCCATGGGTTGCCCTGTTAACCCGTGATGGACGCATCGTGACGAGCTGTTCCGACACCACAATTCGCATCCTCGACGGACTAAGTGGTCAGCCTTTCGGTTCGATATCAGTTCCTGCCCCGGTCATCGATATCCTTGCTCCGGCATCTCAGCTTGGCGAAGCGGATGTGTTGGTCTTCCTTCAATACGGTCGTACACGCCCAGACGCAGTTGATGCTGTTTTTCTCGACGCGGAGAGTCTTCAGGAGAAGACCGTGCTACCGTCGATCGGAACTCCCTTCATTGATGGCTTCCTCGGAAATCGAGTTGCTTGCTCCAGATCAGCAGAGTTTGTCGCCGTGGGGCAGGACGACGGTACGATCGTAATCGTAGAGACGAAAACAGGGGCACGAGTGAAAACGCTCGAGACAGGAGGGTCACCGGTGGTATTCCTTTCCGTCCACCCTGATAACGAAGTGATGATCGCCGGTACGGCAGACGGACGTGTGGTACGACTACGAGATCCATGGCCTGTACCAGTTTCATCTGTTGACGCAGAGACAGACACAGACGTTCTCTCAATGGAGCACTTGCGCAGCGCAGATGAGGTGTTGTGGTACACAATGGACGGCCGTTCTGTTGGTCGTGGAGCGAACTATGTTCCCGAGCATTCACACCAGCCGTATGTTGTTGTGATGCGATTCTGCACTACCGTTCAGTCGCGATTGCTTCTTGATGGAGGAATGCGATGATCATTGGAGCACGTGCGGTACTCGCTCTGTTGCTGCTCATTGTTACATCAGTATACCTTCCTGCTCAGCAGCAGGTACAGGTGCAATGGGCGACGTACCTTGGTGGTGGTGGCCGCGATGAAGCACGCGATGTGGACTGCGACAACAACGAGAACGCATACGTGTGCGGTGTGTTTGAGAGTACAGACTTCCCCGTACCACGCGGCGTGTCGGGTCCGCAAGACACTGCTGGACCGGGTTACCTTGCAAAGTTCTCACCAGAAGGTGAACTTCTTTGGCTGATGTGGTTCCAGGGGTTCTCTCCGCACGAAGTGGCTGTATCTGCCAACGGACTCGCTGTTGTTGTAGGCAGTGCAGATGTTGGAGCAAACACCCTCGGAGGTACACAGCTGGGTACCCGTGGAACCACGGACGTGGGTGTCGTACTCGTTGGACCGAACGGTGAACGGCTTGCGTCAATGACTCTGGGTGGAACACGCGACGACATAGGAACGAGCATCGACATCATCAACGATCGTATCTATGTCGCCGGAATCACGGCATCAACGGATCTCCCCACGACAGCCGGTGCACCACAACGGCTATATGGAGGGGGCGGATCACTGGGACAAGGGATCGGTGATGGCATTGTTGCCAAGTACATCATTGATCAAACAGGCGGTACGGCTCGTCTTGTGCCAGACGTCGTGACGTACTTCGGTGGACGATACCTCGATGAGATCCTGTGCATACGCCGGCAGAATACTCTGGGTGAGGTATACATTGCTGGTCGAACACGCAGCGACAATCTTCCGGGAAGTCCTTACATCTCAACGGGCCGCTTGGGTGATGTGTTCAACGATGACGGATTCATGGCCCGTCTCGACAGTAATCTTCGTCCAGTATGGCACATGTACATGGGTGGCACGGGTAACGACGTTGTGTACACCGTGCAGCCTCGGGTCGAGTATGACCCTACGTTGTTCACCTCGGCGGTATCGGTAACTGCTTGTGGTGTGTACAACGGTGGTCCATTCATCAATCCAATGCGGAATGTTCCATCACCAGTCAATCCTCCGTATGCAGGTGGCAGTCAATTCGGGGGCGACGCCTTCGCGTTGCAGACATCGGGATTTCAGAATAATGTTCGTTGGGTGCAGTCGATCTCGACCATCAATGATGACATTTGTGTGGCACTGCCCAGGAATCAAAGCCTCTTTGGATTGCCATTGGTATTCTCTAATGGACCCGTAGGACCCTTTGCGGGTACAAACGGAATGAATGCGTATCTCTGGACAATTGATTTCGGCTTTGGTCGAGATCTTGCCGAACAATACCAGGGTAATGCTGATGAGTGTATACTCGATGCGGATCAACAGCGATTCGGATTTGGAGGCAGGGCTCTGCGCTTGGGCTCGCAAGGAGAGTACTTCTGCGGTTCCACGAACAGCACGCTCCTACCGGAAACGAACGTGCCTGGGAAGTCATTTCAGACGTCGAATCGTGGTGGTATCTCGGATGGTTATCTCGTGCGTACGGGTTGCTCCAGCAAGCGATTGCGACTCGTGGCGTCAGACTCCGTGCTGTGCAGTTCAGACGATACTACAGTTGTAACATTCATGGAACCGACGGCTACAGTTGTGTGGCCTGATGGATCTCAGGGACAGAGTTACACTGTATCAGGTCCGGGATTGATACGCGTTCGTTACACGATACAAGGCGGATGCAATGAAATCACCGATAGCGTAGAGATCAAACGCGGCAATGGTCCATCGGGACGTCTCGAGCCACAAGGTACGATTCGTCTCTGCGACACGGTCGGCGTTGTACTTACCATCCGAGACGGTAGCAATATCGAGCGGGTTGCCTGGTCGAACGGCGTGATCGGTCAAGACACCACACTACGCGTAACCACTCCCGGACGCTATAGCGCGACGCTCTTCTCTTCGGATGGCTGCACGGTAAACACCGATACCGTCACGGTGGTCTCATCCTCGTCGAATGGAAGCACGCAATTACTGCTGTCGTACGCAGGCCCAGATAGTGCCGACGCAGGGTCGACGATTGAAGTTGTCCTGCGCATCTCCGTGCCAGATGGTACAGCACTCGATTCACTCCCTACCGAATGGTCTGCCATTGCACGATTTGATAAGACGATGCTGCTACCGTTGAGACCCCTTGGAGTAGGTACAACTGATGATACACTACGCAGCGTGCGACTCTCCGGACGCCGAGCGTTGCAGAGCGATACGCTGGGAACGTTTAAGCTTGCGGTAGCACTAGGAGAGCGCGACTCAACGGACATCATCATCGACAGCCTTGTCCTTGATCCATGCTATCCAGAGTCCAATTCTGTCGCACTGCCATTCCGCACGGCGGGCATCTGCCGTCTTGATTCGGTGGGACGTTTTATCACAACACGTCAGCCGCTGCTGCGCACCTCTGTGATATCAAACCCCGTTGGATCTGACGGAGCTGTAGGTATTGCCACCGGCGGTGATCTAACGCGAGCCACAGCGCGCATCGTTACCCTTCTGGGTGAAGAGATCATGCTCACGACAATCGACAACACAGGACGCAGTATCAGTTGGAGCATTCCTCCGTCGCTGCCGAGCGGTCGGTTCCTGTTTGTTGTTCAAACCGGGTCGGCGGTTGCTTCAAGCACCTTCGAAGTGGTACGATGAGAATCATTAGCGCCTGTGTCGTGATCATAGCGTGTTCGTCAATCCTTACTGCACAGGTGCGTGTTGATGTTGGCACTGCGCTGGGTTTTACGACAGCCAATACTGCGTTCCGTGAGCTTCCGGGATTCCCTTCATGCTGTCCATCATTCGATGGTGGGTCAGGCGTGGGCGGACAATTGAGTCTTGGTTCCGACATCACGATATGGCGATCTCTGATCGGTGGGATTCGTCTAACGCTCAGCGACCGCTCGCACACACTGACAACACGTGAAGTTGTAGATGTTATCGAGGACAACTTCATCGTCCAGGGCGAGATTCAACACACGATTGAAACACCGCTCTCGGAATACAGCGTTGAGTCCTTTGTTGGTTACCGCCTTGGCAACGTCACACTACGTCAGGGTCTTGGGTTCGCAACGCGGTCGTTCGGTCAGCTCCGTGCGAAGGAAGAGCTCGTAGCCCCATCAGGCGCAGTCTTTACCGACACGAAAACAACGGAGCGCAACGTTCGTAGCGGTGCCCTGCCACAATCTGTAGGCACCACGTTGTACGGTATCAGTGCGATCGGGCTCGACATCGCCCTCACAAAAACACATCGATGGAGATTCACACCCGAGATATCACTTGCCTACGGATTTTCAAGCCTTTCCTCCGCTACGAAGTGGAACATGATCGTGCCATCCATCGGATTTCGCATATCGTATGAGTTCCGGAGTTTGCCTGGTGAGCCCCCTTCCACACACAATATGCCGAGCACTTCTGTAGCGGAGCAAGCGCCTACAATCACATCGTCAACGGCATCCGAAACATCTACAGTGAAGCATGACGTTGTTGTACGTGCCAATGTGCGTGACAAACTCCGCATCGAGGAGACAGAAGAGGAGCGATTCCTTCCGATTCTTCCCTACATCTTCTTTGATGCTTCGTCATCGACAATTCCATCGAGATACCTAACACGCGACACTGCGCAGCCAATGGCAGCAACAATATCAGTCGTTTCATTCCATCACAGAGTTCTCTCCGTTCTAGCGCAACGTCTGCGGCAGTTTCCAACTGCGGACATCACACTGGTCGGCACAACGTCTGCTGATGAAGCAGATTCAACTGTCGCACTCGCGCGTGCACGATCTGTTGCATCAACGCTCACTAATGGATTCGGTATCTCCACGAAACGCATACGTGTGCGTGCGCGACGTCTACCCGGGAATGCTTCGATAGCTGTGGGCAGCGAAGCTTCGCTCGCCGATGAAGAGAATCGACGTGTCGAGATCCAATCAACGAATGACGAGCTGCTAGCCCCCTACCGCATCGCTGATACAATTACAACGATGACGCCGCCAAGGATATTCATCGAGGCTAGCTCAACAGGGGACCTCCCGATCAAGAACTGGAGCGTGCGAGTCAATGATGTTCGAGTCGACAGTTCATCGAGGGCCTTCGCATCGCCGATCGAGTACGCACCCGATGATGCAGGCGCACAAGCGCTCATGCGCGATGGCAATCTTCGCGTTATACTGGCTAGCACGCATCAGGGCGATTGCGTAGCAGACACGCTATCGGTGGCCGTCGATGCAATTCGTCTGACCGACAAACGGCGAGAACGACGCAATGACAGCATCGTTGAACGCTATGAGCTTGTGGTATTCCCATTCAGGCGCGCGGATCTGTCTGCAGATCATCGTCGCATTCTGAAGTTCGTACGAAGCCGCATCGGTAGCAATGCACGTGTGACGGTTGAAGGATGCACCGATGTCATTGGCAGCACCTATGAAAACATGCGAATCAGTCTCGACCGTGCCCGTGCCGTGGCAGCTGAGCTGCCAGGCGCAGTAAAGGTGATTGGTCGTGGTGAGCCAGAAGTGACAGTTCCGCAGCAGCTTCCGGAAGAACGGATGCTCGAACGCGTCGTTCGCATAACGGCTGTGGTGCCTGTACGGTAATCTCCAACCGTGCCAACCCACGCCGGGAAAACCTTTGCCGGGAGAGTTGCCGGGAAAAGGTTTTCCCGGCATCGTGTGTGTAAGAACCACCACGATGCAAAAAACGCTTTCGCTC
>CAZBOW010000031.1:14520-21322 GCA_964493635.1 uncultured Hyphomicrobiales bacterium | reverse complement strand
GTTTCGAGTGCTTGTTTCATCCTCCTGCGTACCCTATGTACCGGCTTGCATCCCTCATCCTGGTTGTTGGTGCACTCACTGCCTCCTGCAGCAGCGCGCCTCCAAAGGCAGAAAAACCGGCATCCGAGGCTGCCACTTCAGCCAGCAAGAACGCCATCAAGCCCTACGACAAGGTGATTACCAAGGGAGCGGTGTCCGATACTGGCCTGGTGATCGTGCATCAGATCGACGATTCGTTCTTCTACGAGATCCATCCTGACCTGTTTGGCCGAGAGTTACTGCTCGTTACACGCCAAGCAAAAACTCCGGCCGTCGGCTACGGTGGCGAGGAGATCAATACCACCGTTGTGCGGTGGGAGCGGCGCTACGACAAGATTCTCCTGCGCGCGGTGAGTTATGTGAATGTTGCCGACGATTCGCTGCCGATCTCGCGCGCCGTGAAGTCCTCCAACTTCGAGGAGATTATCGAGGCATTCCCGATCAAGGCCTACAACACGGACTCGAGTCGTGTGGTGATCGATGTGACCAACCTCTTTACGTCCGATGTTGGATTACTCACGCCGGGCGAGGGCGTTCGCAAAGAGTACAAAATCACGCGCCTTGACAAGGATCGGTCCTACATCGACTTTGTCCACGTCTTTCCCGAGAACGTCGAAGTTGAGAACGTCATTACCTTCGCGGCCAGTCAGCCGGCTCAAACGTCGTCGTCGAATACCATGACGTTCACCATGCATCACTCGATGGTGCTGTTGCCCGAAAACAAAATGATGCCGCGGCTGGCCGATCCCCGCGTGGGGTGGTTCTCGCTGCGGCAGACAGACTACGGCCGAGACGAGAACGAAGCCGTTCGCCGGGAGTATCTGCTGCGCTGGCGTCTGGAGCCCAAGGACACGGTAGCCTTCCTTCGCGGTGAACTCGTCGAGCCCATCAAGCCGATTACCTACTACATCGACCCTGCAACACCGCAGAAGTGGCGTCCGTGGCTTAAGAAAGGGATCGAAGCCTGGAACCCGGCGTTTGAGCAGGCCGGTTTCAAAAACGCGGTGCGCTGCCTTGAGCCCCCTACCGCCGACGAAGATCCCAAATGGTCGCCGGAAGATGCGCGCTATAGCGTGATCCGCTACTATGCCTCGCCGATCGAGAATGCCTACGGACCCAACACCCACGATCCGCGTACCGGTGAAATCCTCGAGTCCGACATCGGCTGGTACCACAACATCATGAAACTGCAGACGGGCTGGTACTTTGCCCAAGCTGTTGCCGATCCAATGTCGCGGAAGTTGCCGTATAACGACTCCCTGATGGGCGAGATGATTGCCTTTGTAGCGGCGCACGAGTTTGGCCACACCATTGGTCTGCCCCATAACATGAAGGCTTCGAGCGCCTATCCCGTGGATTCGCTGCGCAGCCGAACATTTACCGAAGCCTACGGCACGGCTCCAACCATCATGGACTATGCCCGATTCAACTATATCGCCCAGCCAGGTGATAACGCGGCAATGTTTCCCAAGGTTGGTCCGTACGACTACCACGCGGTGCGCTTTGGATACCGTCCGATTCTCAATGCTGCAACCCCCGATGAGGAGCTCGATACGCTCCATGCGTGGGCTACGGCGGCAGAGTCCGATCCGAAGCTCCGCTTTGGTGCCCAGCAGTGGATGATCGTTGATCCAACGGCACAGACGGAGGATCTCGGCGACGACCCCGTTGCCGCGTCGACGTACGGCGTAAAGAACCTTCAGTTTGCCATGACCTACCTCTACGATGCCACGTATCGCGACGGCACGTCCTTCAAACTCCTCGCCGAGAGCTACGAAGACATCTTCAACCAATGGCGACGCGAAATGGGTCATGTGGCAAACGTCGTTGGCGGTGTTGAGATTACGCGGAAGGTGTTCGGTTCGGAGGCTGGTCCGGTATATACGCCCGTTTCGGAGGGACGCCAGCGCGATGCCGTACGGTTCCTTGGTTCGTACGTGTTCACGGCTCCGACCTGGTTGCTGGACTACCGTATCATCGATCTGTTGACCGGTACGGACTACGTCGAGCAACTGCAGGGGGCTCAGGTATCTCTGTTGCGCACGGCAATGAGTAGCGACAAACTCCTGCGTATGCTGGAGCACGAGGCGCGAGGTGATGTGAATGCCTATACTGTTGGCGAGCTCCTTACCGACCTTGAGCAACTACTGTTTACCGAACTCTCCGCCGGTACACGGCCCGATGCCTACCGACGCAACCTCCAGCGTGCCTACGTGCAGAACCTGATTGCCAAGTGCTCGAAGCGAACCGGACCAGCACCGTCCGGATTTGCTCGCTTCATGGCAGAGCCAGACACCTACAACACGGATGTTCGTGCCATCTGCCGAGGACGTCTCCAAGACTTGGCCACGAAGCTGGCCACCACGTTGGAACGCGTGCGCGGTGATGCCTCTACCAGGGCTCACTGGGCCGACCTTCGGCTTGAGATCCAACGTGCATTGAGTGTACAGCAACCATGAGCTCGATACGGTATAGCGCTCCTACCCCTCTCGGCATGGTAACCCTGCTCACCCGTGTGCTGATCGGTGGATACGTTCTGCTGTCGGCCGTGCCGAAGCTTGCCGACCCTCTGGCCTTCGCCACCAGCATCGGCCATTACAACATCCTTCCGGAGATGATGGTCCACGGTTTTGCGCTCATCGTTCCGTGGTTGGAAGTTCTTCTCGGAACGGCCATGGTGCTTGGGTTTCGGCTACGAGTTTCGGCGGGACTTACCGGTGCACTGATCGCGGTGTTTACCGTTGCCGTAGCATGGGCCGTGGTGAATAACCTGACGATTGATTGCGGGTGCTTCGGCGCTCAGGGCGGCGAAGAGGTAAGCTGGATCAAGGTGCTCAAGAACCTGGCGATGATTGCCGGATGTGGACTGATCGTGTGGAAACCGGATTCATGGTTACGACTGGACCACTGAGCGTGAACCTGCACCGCACCGGAATGCATCCCATCGTCACCGATGGGTCGATGGCCGCCGAACTGCTCCGCCGAGGCTTTGCCGAGCGCCCTGCCGATCGCTACAACCTGACGCTTCCGGCCCTGGTCGAGCGGATTCATGTTGAGTTTCGCGAGGCCGGCGCAACCCTACTCCAGAGTAACACGCTGCACAGCAACCGCTATGCCTTGGAAGGGGCCCACCTCTCCGCTCGCGTGACCGAGTTGAACCGCACCGGTGTGTGGCTTGCCCGCCAAGCAGCTGGATCGGCAGCAGTCGTTGCCGGTGTGATCGGACCCACCGGACGACAAGCCAAACCCCTCGGCCCTCTGGATCCATCGGACATGATGCGCTGCTTTGCCGAACAGGCAAGTGCCCTGCTCGCCGCCGGTTGCGACCTGGTCATGCTCAAGTCGTTCATCGACATGACGGAGTTGGAGATTGCCATCGATGCCGTCCGCAGCGTAAGTACGTCGGTTTCGCTTCTGGCACTCAAGTCGTTTCCAGAGGATGGCGCCATCCTTGCAGGCCCCTTTCCATCCTTGGTGGCCGAGCGGCTATCCCAGCATGGCATTCAAGCCATTGGGTCGAATGGTACCGTTGGTCCGCAGCGCATGGTAGGGATTGTTGAATCGCTGCGAACAAGCTCGCTTCCGCTGGTCGCCTTACCCGATGTCGGGATTCCGACGATCATCGACGGACAACCACGCTACGACGCCGACCCCTCCTACGTGGCCCAGGCCGCTGTGCGACTTGTTGAGCGCGGTGCGTCGATCATCGGTGCCGATGGTGGTGCCACGGTCGACCACGTACGGGCCGTCGCAGAGGCTGTTGCTGGATGCACGGTCGGTTCCGTTCCGGCAGCTCCGGCTGCCCATCGAGCCCGACAACCGGTGGTGCACGACGCGCTTCCACCGACACCCTTCCAGGCGGCACTCGGCGAGCGATTCCTGACGACGGTTGAATTGGATATTCCCCGCGGCCTGGATATGCAGTCGGTCATTGATGGAGCAGCCTACCTGCGGGAGCATGGCGTGGATGCCGTGAACATCAGTGATGGGGCCCGCGCCCGACTGCGGATGAGCCCCATCGCCATTTCAACCGTTGTGACTGCGGCCACCGGAATGGAGTGCATTACCCATCTGGCCTGTCGGGATCGCAATATGGTAGGATTGCAAAGTGAGGTCCTTGGGGCCCATGCCATGGGGGTACGAAACATTCTTGCCGTTACCGGCGACCCTACCCACATCGGCGACTTTCCGGTGGCAACGAGCGTCTATGACGTCGACAGTATTGGTCTGGTGCGTGCACTGCATCACATGAATCAGGGGAAGGATCTGCTTGGAAATCCCCTTGGTGGCACGACGGGGTTCTGCATTGCGTGCGCAGTGAACCCGGCGGCCGATGATCTGGAACGTGAACTGGACCGTTTGGCGCAGAAGGCAGAGCAAGGGGCGCACGTTGCGTTTTCGCAACCGCTGTTCGACCCAGAGGTGGTGGATCGTTTTCTGGATCGCATTGCATCGATCAATATCCGCTTCGTGCTGGGTGTGATCCCGCTGCGCACTGTGCGTCATGCGGAGTTCTTGCACTACGAAGTTCCGGGGATGACCATTCCGGCGTGGGTGCGGGAACGGATGCGTCAGGCCGGAGATCAGCCGGAAGCCGCCACGCGGGTAGGCGTTGATCTGGCCGTTGAGCTGCTTGATGCTGTCCGACCCCGTATTGACGGCGTGTACTTGATGCCGCCGTTCAAGAAGTATGATATTGCTGTCGAAATCATTCATCGAGTCATTCAGCCAAACATGGACCGTTAACGGAGGGCATCATGAGCGACGTACCAAGCTCCACAAATCCATTCGGCGGCAACACCGAGATGCTGCCGGCACCGGCCGAGCGCGTGGGATTCGGACCACGCCTTGGTGCGTGGATTATCGACCTGCTGCTATCACTGTTGTTTGGCATCCTGTTAGGGGTGCTGCTTCAACCCCTTGGTGTGGGGATGCCGGAGTCGATCCAGCAGAACCTCGCCGAGGCTCGGCAGATGTACGATACGTTTGGCGTGGATGAGGCTACCATCGGCATTGTCGAGGCGTGGTATCCCGCCCTGACGCTGGGTGGCATCATCGCCGCGATCATGTATGCACTGATCGAAGGCCTCAGCGGCGCCTCACCGGGAAAACGCATCCTGGGAATCGTTGTTGCCAACCAAGATGGGACTGCCGGCACAACGCAAGTGTGGATGCGTCGGTGCCTGGTTAAGCATGTGTCGGCCTTCCTGAACATCTTTACGTTACTACCAGTGCTGGCCTTTGTGGCCGATATCGGTTCGTTTCTGGGCTTTGTGGTGTTTATCGGCTGTTTCTTTGTTCTGGGTCAGGACCGGCTGGCTCTGCATGATCGCATCGCCGCAACGGGGATTTATGATCGGGAGGATGTGCACTAATGGTCTACTACGCCGACTACCTTCAGCTGGACAAAATCCTTGACGCTCAAGCTCTTGAGAGCGCGAAACACGGATCGCCTGCCCACGAGGAGCTGTTATTCATTGTGACGCACCAGGCCTTCGAGTTGTGGTTTAAGCAGGTACTGGCCGAGGTAACATCGGTGATTACGATGCTGGACGCAGACTATGTTGCCGAGGCTGACCTAGCCCTGTGCTTGCATCGCCTACGACGCGTCAACCGTATCATGGAACTGCTCTGCGATCAGTTCACGATTCTCGAGACGATGACGCCGAGTGAATTCATGGACTTCCGTGCCTTCCTCAATCCGGCCAGTGGGTTCCAGTCGATGCAGTGGCGGATCCTGGAGCGGACGATGGGGTTAGCCCAGGACCGGCGTGTGCTCCAACACTACACCGATGCCCTCCGCGAGGAGCACCGCATGGAACTGGAGCGGGCAACCAGTGGACCAACGTTGTTCGACGTGGTCACGCGCTGGCTGGAGAAGATCCCCTTCATGCATACCAGCGACTATGCCTTCTGGACCGAATACCGCACAGCGGTTCACCGCATGCTGGAGAACGACCGTGCTGAAGTGCGTGTCCTGGCCGAGGCCGAACAGCGCGACCCCGCAGCGGCACTCCGTCAGATCGACGCAAACCAGGCTGGGTTCGACGCCCTCTTTGAGGCCGATCGATATGCGGAGCTTCTGGCATCCGGTAGCCGACGCATGTCACAAACGGCAACGTTGGCAGTACTGTTTATCTCCACCTACCAGAGATATCCATTGCTGCAGATCCCCTATCAGTTTCTCGATGCCATCGTTGAATTCGACCGGCTGGTGTCGGTGTGGCGATATCGCCATACGATGATGGTGAGCAGGATGATCGGCATGCGCGTTGGTACGGGCGGATCCAGTGGCCACGACTACCTGATGAAGACAACAATGCTGCAGCGCGTCTTCGACGATATTACGTCGCTGAGTTCCTACCTTGTTCCCAGCTCTGTAGCCCCCCACCTTCCTCAGGAGATTGCCACGAAGCTGCAGTTCGTCAATGAATCATCGTAGACCGGATGAGGGTTGCCGACATCCTTGCGGCCGTGACCGATGTTCTCTTTCCCGACCACTGTATCGTCACTGGCCTGCCGATTACCACCGAGAGCCCCCTACCACATGTGAGTCAGGCGGCTCTCGATGCATTAACACCAGCTCCACGTCCGTTGGAGCTCCTGCTAACGCTGCAGCGCCATCACGATGCCGACGATCTGTGCGTGTCGTCGGTTCGAGCGTTATACGCCATCGGAGGGTCGCCGGAATTAGCTCCGCAAACACCCCCGGACGCATCCACGATCATCTACGCGATCAAATACGGCGGCAAGACCACTCTAG
>CAZBOW010000031.1:0-14420 GCA_964493635.1 uncultured Hyphomicrobiales bacterium | reverse complement strand
CCGGACGCATCCACGATCATCTACGCGATCAAATACGGCGGCAAGACCACTCTAGCCAGAAGCTGTGGGCAGTGGATGGCGCCCCTGATTGCTGACCTTCCCCGAACACCGACGATGCTCGTACCCGTGCCCATCCACCCAGCACGGCGGCGCGAGCGGGGCTACAATCAGGCGGAAGAACTTGCCCGAGGAGTCCAGGCCGTCACGGGCATTCCGGTGGTTGGAGCCCTGCGCCGCACTGTGAACACGTCATCACAAACCACACTGCAGGATCGGCAGCGGCAAATCAATGTTCGATCTGTGTTCGGCATGTCCGCGTCGATCGCAGGTGTCGGTTTGGAGGGGGCTGTGTGCGTGCTAATCGACGACGTATGCACTACCGGTGCAACACTGAATGCCTGCGCCGAGGTCCTGCTTCACGCCGGCGCTGCCCGTGTGGATGCCATCACCTTTGGGGCGACCGTCTAAGACGTATCTTTCGCCCATGAGACTCTTCCTTCTTCTGCTCAGCATGACGTGGTCTTTGCCAGCGTTCGCCCAAACCTTCCGCTACGAGGTTTTCGACAGCGACCACATTCTGCCCGATGTTCATGCACAGCGCAGAGCTCGTGTGCTGGCCTCGCTGCCACCCGGCAGCGTTGCCGTGGTTCAGGCGGCCGACGTGCGTAACCGGCAAAACGACGTCGACTACGAGTACCGCCAGAACTCCAACCTGCTGTACCTGACTGGCTATCCTCATCCCGGTGCCGTGTTGGTCCTGTGCGCGGATGGCATTGCCGTTGGCGATACGACGGTAACCGAAGTGCTGTTTGTTCCGGAGCGCAATCAATCGTCGGAGCAGTGGACCGGCGTTACGGCAGGTCCGCAGGAAGCCATGGCCGTCTATGGACTGCAGATGGCACGGCCAACAACCGCACTCGTCCCTACACTCGATCGACTCTTCGCCGACGAGCGCGGCCAGGATGGTAGTCCGTCGCCGCAACCTCGGCGCCTCTACCTTGATGGATGGCCCACCAAGAGTATTGCCCTGCCGCTGCTGGGTCGAAATATGTACATCGACACGGAGGTAAAGCGTGCCCTCCGTGAGCGGTACGGGAACCTATCGATTACGCCTAAACTGGCCGTTCTGGATACGCTTCGCGAGGTGAAGGACACCGCTGAACTGCGGTTACTGCGAAAGGCCGTTGCCATCACAATCGACGGACACCGACGGGCCATGCAGGCTGCCAAGCCTGGGATGAAAGAGTATCAGATTGAAGCATTCATGGAGTTTGGGTTCAAACACGGAGGCGCCGAGGACGTTGGCTATCCGTCGATCGTGGGCTCGAGCTACAACGCCTGCATCTTGCATTACACCACCAATCGCCGGGCGATGACCACAGGCGACCTCATTCTGGCCGATTGTGGTGCCGAATACCACGGATACACGGCCGACATCACCCGGACCTTCCCATTATCGGGCACATTCACGGATGATCAGCGTGCCATCTATGCCATCGTGCTGGAGGCGCAGGACAGTGGCATTGCAGCCTGCACCGTAGGAGCTGCCTTTCGAGCACCGCATGAAGCTGCGGCACGCGTTATTGGAAGGGGGCTTGCAGCACTTGGCATCATCAGCGATGCTGAGGATCCAGCGCAGATTCGAGCGTATTTCATGCATGGGACGTCGCACTACCTTGGCCTGGACGTTCACGACGCCGGCACACGCGGGCCGCTACGCGAGAACACGGTGCTGACGGTAGAACCTGGTATCTACATCGCCGAAGGCTCGCCGTGCGACCCACGGTGGTGGAATATCGGCGTCCGGATCGAAGACGACATTCTTGTGACCGCCACAGGGCCCGAGAACCTCAGTGCATCACTGGAGCGAACCAGTGAGGATATCGAGCTCTTAATGAATCAGACGATGAATCGGACAATGAAGCGGACGGAGTGAGGAAGTAACTTTGTCTATGGCCTGCATTCGTTCGATCTCCGGTTTACGTGCCACGCTTGGCACCGATCTCACCCCTGCCTTGGTAGCACGCTATGCTACGGCATTCGCCACCATGCTACCGCCGGGACCCATTGTTGTGGGGCGCGATGGCCGTCCATCGGGCATCTGGATCGAGTCGGTCGTGATCGGCGCCCTCCAAGCCTGCGGGCGGACGGTCCGCGTAGCGGGAATGGTTCCCACTCCTACCGTCCAACTGCTGACCGAACACTCGGATGCTGCCGGCGGGTTGATCATCACGGCCTCACACAATCCAGAGGCATGGAACGGGTTGAAGTTTCTTGGCAGCGACGGTGTGTTTCTCAATGCTAGCGCGAACGCCGTGCTGTGGGACCATCTCGATCGCGACCACTACGACCTGCGCAGCAACCAGCAGCATGGCCAACTCGTGCGGCTCGACTCGGCCGTGGCCGACCACCTTGACCGCGTGCTGAAGCTACCGGCCGTTGCGGCAGCACCCTTGGCCACCGGCGATCGTGTTGTTGTCGATGCCGTGAATGCCTCCGGATCGGTGATCATTCCGTCGTTGCTGCGCCGAATGGGATATGACGTTGTCGAGCTGGCCTGCGACGGCTCCGGCGTGTTCCCACATGTGCCCGAGCCCCTTCCCGAGAACCTGACCAGTTTGTCGGAAGCGGTGATGGCCAACGAGGCAAGCATGGGTATTGCTGTAGACCCCGATGCCGACCGCCTTGTGCTGATCGATCATCATGGCCAACCCATCGGTGAAGAGTGCACGGTAGCCCTTGCGGCTGCGGCCGTCTATCATGCAGGGGTTCGCGGACCTGCCGTGGTGAATTTCTCGACATCGCGGATGATCGACGCCGTTGCCCAGCGCTGTGGCCAGATCGTGCATCGTGCCCCAGTTGGTGAAATCAACGTTGTGGAGCGCATGCGACAGGTCGACGCCGTGATCGGCGGTGAAGGCTCCGGCGGTGTGATCGATCCTGCGTGCCACATGGGGCGTGACAGCGTTGTAGCCCTGGCATGCATTACTGCCTATCTGCGCAGCCAAGGGTATTCGTTACGCGATGCGGTCAACGAGTTGCCCAAACTCCACATGATCAAACACAAGGTTGCCCTCCAGGATGGAACCTCGGTTGCCACCACGCTTCACCGCCTGGAGTCTGCACTTCCTGCGGGTGCCGAGATGGATCGCAGCGACGGACTCTATGCCTCGTGGCCCGATCGCTGGCTGCATGTCCGAGGTTCGAACACCGAGCCCATTCTGCGGATCATCGTCGAGGCAAGCAGTCCCGACGCCGCTCAGGTCCTGTTGGAGGACGTACAGAAGTTCACGGCACAGATAACGGCACAGATAACGGCACCGACCACGGCACCGAACACTCCGCCATCATGACCAGCGATCTGCTCCACATTATCCAGTCCTGTGCGCAGGATGCTGTTGACCGGCTCTCGTGGGACGGTGCCGTTGGTGAGCTGCGAGCCCTGGAGGGACAGTTCCTTGTTCTCACGGCAGCGGGAGCGACCCATCCGCTAGCCATTCTAGCATCGGTGAGTCCCCATCAAAGCCCGTACGACGACGTTGTGCGTGATCGCCTGCGCAGCGTGGCCGCACGCATGCAGATCCCGTGGATGGTGGTCTCGTCGATTCGCACCACACTGGTGTATGCTACCGAGGCCGTCACACAGCGACGGTTACCGTATCAGATGGTAGCCATGCAGTGGAAGGGGGCTGGCGTTTTTCGGGCCCAACAGACACTCGCGGCTGCTGTCCGTGTTGCGTACACCGAGTCGCTCCGTGCCTGCATTGCCTGGCTGCTGGCGACCGATCCCCATGCTCCGCTGCCCGACGACGTCGCGCTCCTCAGCCGGCGATGCCTTGCCATGATGGACGAGCTGCACGCCTGTCAATCCAGTCCGTCGGGCTCGATGCACCTCACCGAACATCTGGCGGCGGCCACCTTCGGCTACGCCTTGGCTGCGTCGCATGATCCGGAAGATCTTCCTCCGTTTCATGTCCCTCGTGGTATCCGCGACGAGCGCCTGTTGATCGATATCCTGCAGGCCTATCTCTCGCACGGACGACGAGCTGGCTATGACCTGCCCGAGCTTCCGGCACTGGATACCACCTTCGAGCTGATCGATGAACTTCGTCCGCTGTTTACCACCACGGTAACCGATCTGCTGGCTACCATCGAGTCGATCCCCTTCCACACGTGGGAGCACGACGCTGTGCAGTTGCTGCTGGATGCTCTCAGCGCCTGGGGAGGAGCACGTCGTGGAACGGTTGTACCGTCGGTTGAGATCCTTGGTCTGTTAGTGGAAGCGGTAGAGCTCCCATCGTCGGGACCACTCATCGTGCGGGAGTATGGCACCTCCGTTGGCGCCTGTTCCCGTTGGCTGTCTCAACATCGAGAACATCGACAGCAACTCACGTCGGTGATCGATCCCCTCTCCATCGCGGCAGAACCATTTCTGCGGATTCAGGCGGTGCACCGCACCGCTGCCGTGGACGATCATCCACCGGCCGACCTCGTGGTGGTGTCCGTAGACCACGCTGCCGATGCTCAGCAGATGGCCCACGCCATCGATCATGCCACCCGCCCGGAAGCATTAGCCGAAACAGGATCCTGTATTGTGATGCTACCGCAGCGGGCGATGGAGTACCCGGAATACGCGGCCGTGCGGGCAAGTCTTGTGCGGGTTGGTACGGTGGCGTGGCTGTTTAGTAGCGACACCGAGCCGCTCACGCAACCAAGTGGTGGCTTCTGCTTTGCGGTGATCCGTCGGACATCGTCTGATACGACACCGTCCGGCGCGACCTATGCCGTAACATTTCGCACGGGGCTTCCCCACCTTCTTCAGACCGTTGGTAACGTTGGCGTTCTGCTGCGATACCTCAGTGCCGGCAAGCAGGGAAAACTCAATGCCGAGGTTGCGGTTCGGGTTTGCGATCGTGATGCGCTCTTGGACGGTGATGTCTTTCTCCCGGCCGATATCCTGCTCCGCGTGGTTGCCAAGCTCCATGCCGCTCTGGTCCCACTGCATACCATGGGAGACGTCAGTAGTGGCCTGCGCACCGGTGCCAGCGATGTTCTGATTCCCGATGTACGCACCATTGCCGAACAGGGGTTGGAGGAACAGTTCTGGCAACGACAGCTACCCACGGGAGAAACGATCGACACGATCATGCTAACGTCGGCCGACGACGTAGAGTCGCCGCTCGGCATTCCGCGCTCGGACCGGCGACTGTTGCTCCTGCCGCCACAGCGGGCGGAGTTCGAGCATCTCCGTGTAGGAGATCATCTGCAACGCGCCGAGCGCGATGGTGTGCACACCCGCCCGTCGGTGCGGCACCGATCACCGTGGTGGTACCTCGAGCCCCCTACCATTCCCTCGATTGTGATTCCAAAGGAACAGCGAACCCACTGGATCTGGGCCGCGAACCATAGTAGGGCACACATTAGCGATGCCTACGTAGGCGTGCAGCTCCGTTCGCCCGAGCTGACGGACCGCCTTGTGCTTTGGATGAACTCAACACTGGGAATGTTCATTCACGAACTGCTGAACGTACACCATCACGTTGCCGATGTGACCGTGCGTGATGTACACGAGTTTCTCGTCCCACGGGAACAGGTCCTTGCAACGATCGATCCACGGATGTTCAAGGATTGGTGTTATCGGCCGGTCACCACCGTGGAGGAAGAGCTCGGAACATCGATCCCCGAAGTTGTGCGCCCGGAAATGGTGGCACGCGACCGTCGTCGTGTGGATCGCTTCTGGATGGAGGAGGTTCTCGGGCTGACAATGGAGGAACAAACCGTGCTCTACCGGTATGTTCTCCACTGGCGTGCCTGCCCCTCGAGCGTTCGTCATTTGGCCCGCTCGGTGAGTACCGTGATGGAGATTCAACGCTCCACCGCACCGATTGCCACGTGGTACCGGCATCTTCTGGAGGGCGTCGCGAGCGATCAGCGTCAGCAGGTACTCATCCCGCGCCAGGTCACCCATGCCGAAGCCGTCGATTCGATGTTTACACCACAGACGGTATGCTACCACGATGGACAGATTGTGACGGTCATCGATTGCACGACGTCCGATGAGGCCCAGCTGATGTCGCAGCTGATCAACCTCGGAGTGCGAACCGTGGTCATCCCAACCGATGCAGGCCGGCACCCCCAGCTCTTAGCCGAGGTGCGCGCCTACTCTGCACGCTACCATGAGCAGCGTGAACAGATGCTTGCAGCCATACCGGAGAGCATTCGACCGCAGGTTGCCGAGGCCCTTACCGGAGACAGTCACGTTTAGCCGCTTAGAGCGCACGGAGCAACATGTGCGCTCTGCCCCACAGCTGGACCCTGCCGGACGTTGTTGCCTTAAGTCGAATCGGTCGCATGGACGCCCATGACCGGATTTCGCTGATTTCCTCGCATGCCGGTTTGCAGGATGCCCTGCAGGCCATCGGCGCATTGGACATCGATGTCCGTGCCGAGGCCGAACGTATCTGTCAGGAAGCACAGCAACATCAGATGCACCTGATTTCATGGTTCGACGCTGCGTATCCGGCGGAACTGCGCACGGTACCGGCTCCGCCACTGCTACTGTATGTGCGCGGCACACTCCCACCGTCGGATACCTCCATCGCCGTTGTTGGAACCCGATCGTGTACGGCCGCCTACGGCAAACCGGTGACCGACCGTCTCGTGCGGGACTGGGTGGAGGCGGGGTGCTGTATCGTAAGCGGCCTTGCCAGTGGTGTGGACACCTATGCTCACGAGGCCTGTCTGCGCGGGGGAGGACGTACGGTAGCCGTCATTGCCAGTGGTGCCGGCCGTATCAGCCCAAAGTCCGCCAAGCATCTGGCGGAACGCATCCTCGACCACAATGGCGCCATCGTAGCCGAGCACCCGTGGCATGTGGCAGCACTGCCTCCGTACTTCCCAGCGCGTAATCGCATCATCGTAGGCGTAAGCGCCGCCGTTGTTGTCGTCGAGAGTAAAGATCGGGGCGGCGCACTGATCACGGCAACGATTGCTCGCCAAGCGCAGCGGCCCGTATGGGCCGTGCCTGGGCCGATCACGTCGACGCGATCGATGGGTACCAATCGTCTCCTGGCCGACGGACATGCCCTGCCCTGTCTGGATGCGAGCGATGTTCTGGTAACGCTCCCGCTGACGCATCGTGCTGCTGTGGAACGCCCCCTCCCGGAAGCGCTGGCCCCTTTAGCCGACGCCGTGCATCGCACGCTTGGTGTCGAAGAGATCTCGGTGATGTGGGGGTGCAGTATCTCGGAAGCGCACAGCAGGTTGCTCGTGTTCGAACTGGACGGCTTGGTCGAACAGATTCCGGGGAGTCAATATCGACTGCTGTGATTTCGCTAGCTTGCTGGTATGTCGTCCTCGCGCAAAGAAGCTCACGTTCAGCTCGCACTCCACGGTCCGGTTGGGTTCCGATCCAAGACCTCGGGATTCGAGATGATCGACCTACCCTATACCGCTCTGCCCGAGGTGAACTACGCCAGCGTACAAACAACCGCCCAGTGGTTGAACTATACGCTTGCTCTTCCGCTGATGGTCACAGGCATGACGGGAGGATATCCGGACGCCGAACGTATCAACGGACAGCTTGCCGAAGCCTGTATGGAAGCCGGAGTAGCACTCGGCCTTGGTTCGATGCGGTCCGTTCTGGACGATCACCAGCATGCGTCAACGTTTTCCGTTGTGAAGGGGGCTGCCAGTACGATTCCCATTATCGCCAATCTGGGTGCCGTACAGGTAGCGCGCGAGTATCGCGCAGGTACCCTCGAACGGGCTCTGGAAACCATCATCAGTCTCGTGGATGCTGCAGCCATTGCACTGCATCTGAACCCGCTCCAGGAGCTGATGCAACCCGAAGGAGAACCCGAGTATGCAGGTGTTCTCGATGCCATTGCCGCTGCTGTTGAGCAGAGCCCGGTACCGGTGATCGTCAAGGAGGTGGGGGCTGGCATCCGTGGGAAGGTGGCTCGGCAGTTGGCCGGAGTTGGTGTTGAAATCATCGATGTTGCGGGTGCCGGAGGCACATCGTGGGCAGGTATAGAGATTCTTCGCCGGGACGATCCCGATGCCGCTGAGGCCTTCTGGGACGTAGGGTGGTCCACCGTAGACTGCCTTCGTCAGTGTGCCGGAACGGTCCCAACACTCATCGCCAGCGGTGGCCTTTCCAGCGGAACCGATTTGGCCAAGGCCCTGGCGCTCGGCGCCCATCTTGGTGGCGTGGCTCGGCCCGTGCTCCAAGCACTGGAGCATGGTGGAATCTCCGGAGTTGTTAGCTTGCTAGACAACTGGCGCACCGATCTGCGTCGGTGGTTATTTCTCACTGGTTCACCAACTGTCAACGATCTTGTTAGCATCCTACACCGAGCAGATTGAGCAAGCCCTCGCGGACTGCCTTGCCGAGTTCACAACCCCGCCAGAGCTCTATCAGCCTGTCCAATACCTGTTTGAGGCAGGTGGCAAGCGCGTGCGCCCCATTATTTGTCTGCTTGCCTGCGAAGCTGGCGGAGGCAGTCGTTCCAGTGCCATGTCGGCGGCGATTGCTGTGGAACTGTTGCACACCTTTACGCTGATGCACGACGACATCATGGACCGGTCCCTAATCCGGCGTGGTCGGCCAACGGTGCATGTTCGCTACAACGAAAACACGGCGATTCTTTCTGGCGACGTGATGATCGGAATGGCCATGCGAATGCTGGAGCGGAGTGCCGAGCGTGCTCCTGCGCCCATCCGCGTGATCAAGGCCTTCACGACCGGTTTGATCGAAGTATGCGAGGGACAGTCGATGGACATGACCTTCATGGAGCGTCATGATGTGACCATCGATGAGTACTTCACGATGATCGACAAAAAGACTGCCAAGCTCCTGGAGATGTCGGCTGCAATCGGTTTTTTGATTGCCGGCGGATCGGACGCGCATCTAGACCATCTTACCACGTTCATGCGGGAAATCGGCATTGCCTTTCAAATGCAGGATGATCTGCTGGATCTCGTTGGCTCGCCCGCATTCGGTAAGTCGCCCGGCGGCGACCTCCTTGAAGGGAAACGCACATGGATGGTGCTCCGCATGCGCGACCGGTGTCAGGATCCATCAGCCCGTGCGGAACACCGCGCCATGATCGATGCGTTCTTTACCAATAACGGCATTGCACCAGAACAGGTGGCGGCCATGACAGAGGCACTGGCCGAGGTGGGCGTTCTGGCCGAAGCAGAACACACAATCCGGTCGATCACCGAAGAGGCGTTCCAGCACCTCAACCAGTTGCCGGCCTCACCTGCACGGGAGGCGCTGGCCACCCTTGCCCATCGTTTGATGAGTCGCACGAACTGATCTGCTACAACGCAGCCTCTACCGAGAAGCATCATGAAGATCACCGTACTTGGCGCAGCCCGTTCTGGACGTGCGGCTGCACTGTTGGCGCAACGCGACGGCCATGACGTATTCGTTTCCGATGCTCAATCGGAAGATGCCATCATGCCGGCGCTGTTGGAGCTGCGCACGGCGGGAATCGCCTATGAAGCCGGCGGCCACACCGATGCGGCCCTCCGTGCAGATCTCTGCATCGTGAGTCCCGGAATCCCACCGCATCATCCGGTGCGTCGTGCCATGGAGCACCAGGGTATTCCCGTGATCGGCGAGTTGGAGTTTGCCTCGCGCTACCTGAACAATCGCATGGTTGCCATCACAGGAACGAACGGGAAAACCACAACAACGGCTCTGACAACGCACGTGTTGAATGCAGGGGGCCTGCCGGCTGTTGCTGCGGGAAACATTGGAACTCCACTCTCGAGTCTGGTGGGAACCCTCACGGACGACACGGTGATTGTGGTGGAGGCAAGCTCGTATCAACTTGATACCACAACAACGTTTCGTCCGATGGTGAGCGTGATCCTGAACATCACTCCCGATCACCTTGCCTACCATGGATCTTTTGAACAGTACGTGGAGTCTAAGTGGAAAATCTTTGCTCACCAACGCGATGGTGATGTTGTACTTTTGAATGCGGATGATAGCAACGTTGCACGTGCTCATTCGCATGTTCGGTGCACAACAGCTTTCTTCAGTACTCAGCAAGAGGTGGAGGGAGCATTCGTCCGGGGGGGCGATGTGGTGTTCCGGCAGCAGCAACAAGAGGAGTTTCTTATGCCGACTCGCCGACTAGGCTTAGCCGGGTTGCACAACACGTACAACTCCCTGGCCTCCGCCCTTGCCGCACGCACGCTCGAGCTGCGGAACGAGAACATCCGCGATTCACTGTCATCGTTTTCAGGAGTGGAGCACCGCCTGGAACATGTTCGGACGATGGGGTCCGTACGGTGGATCAACGACTCCAAGGCAACGAACATCAACGCCGCATGGTATGCCCTCAGCAGCTACGATCGACCGATTGTGTGGATCGCTGGCGGGCGCGCCGAACAGAACGACTACGCAGCCCTTGATGAGCTTGTGCAGACAAATGTGAAGGCCGTGATCTGTCTTGGAGAAGAAGCCGATACCATCTTCAACCACTGGTGCACAACCAAGCGCTGTGAAAAGGCTCACAGCATGGAGGAGGCTGTGCGTCTGGCTCAGGAGTTTGCCTCCGACCATGACGTGGTGTTATTCTCCCCGGCCTGCAAGTCGTTTGATATGTTCGCTAACTTTGAAGAACGGGGACGCGCGTTCAAAGAAGCTGTGGTGCGCCTCTCCTGACCGAACGTTTTTCGAGCGACCTGTGTTATAAGGCACCGTGGAACCAATTATTGAACTTCGGGGTCTGCGGAAGCATTACGGATCCTTTGTGGCGGTCAATGGCCTTGACCTGACCGTGCAACCAGGAGACGTCTATGGCTTCTTAGGCCCGAACGGCGCTGGGAAGAGCACAACCATCCGGATGATGCTCTCCCTGATTCGCCCAACCGACGGATCGATCAAGCTATTCGGTAAGCCCCTTACCACCCATCGCAGCGAGATTCTGCAACGCGTGGGTGCCATTGTGGAGCGGCCCGACTTCTACAACTACCTCTCGGCGCGCAAGAATCTGGAGCTCCTTGGCAGGCTGTCGCATGCGGATGTTTCCGAGAAGAACGTCATGCGCGTGCTCGACATTGTGGGGTTAGAAGCGCGAGCCAGTAGCAAGGTGAAGACCTTCTCCCACGGCATGAAGCAGCGACTTGGAATCGCCCAGGCACTCCTGCACGATCCCGATCTGATCGTGCTGGACGAGCCCACGACCGGCCTGGATCCGCATGGCATGGTGGACGTGCGCAACATCATCGTCAGCCTGGCACGCGATCACAAGAAAACCATCTTGCTTAGCTCGCATATTCTGCCCGAGGTAGAGCTGACCGCAACGCGGATGGTGATCATCAACCGCGGCAAGGCCATCGTCGAGGGATCGGTACAGGACCTGTTGAACTCCGGACGATTGAAGGTAACCATCGAGACACCCGAGGTTCAACGCGCCGAACAGCTACTTCGCCAGAGCGACTTTGCACCCCACGTGCAGTCCACTGGTGAAGGAGCCGTTATTCTGTCGCTGCATCGTGGCGACGTCCATCTGGTAACCAAGTTCCTGATTGAACACAGCGTGCATGTCGAGGGCGTGATTCCCGTACGATCTCTGGAAGAATACTTCATGAACATCACGCAGGAGGCAGCATGATGCTCACAGCCATTCGTGTTGAGCTCTCCAAGGTGTTCTCCAAGTGGCGCACCTACATTGGCTTTATCGCCCTGGGCCTGCTGATCCCTGTTGTGGTTGTCGCCATGGGCGTCGAGGGTATGAAGTACTTCGACTTTGCCACGGCCAACCTTCAACAGATGTTCTCGTTCTCTGGCAACCTGATGAACGGGTACACGATGAGCTACGTGCTGCTTGGATCGCTCTATGTTCATGTACCGTTCCTTGTCACGCTGGTAGCCGGTGATATTCTGGCCGGAGAAGCGACGGCCGGCACCTATCGCCTGATTCTGACGCGTCCGATTTCACGTTTTACGATGGTGACGTCGAAGTTCATCGCTGTGCTGATCCACACCAACGTGTTGGTGCTCTTCCTTGCAATTCTGAGTCTTGGCCTTGGAGCCCTCATTCTTGGCCCTGGCGAGGTTATCGTGATTCGAGATAGCATCACCATCATCGCTACCGACGATGCGCTCTGGCGCTTTGCCCTGGGATACGGTTTCGCGGCCTTGGCAATGACCACCGTAGCCTCGATTGCCTTCTTCTTTTCGTCGCTTGTGGAGAATGGCATTGGCCCGATCATGACCACGATGGCGATCATCATCGTGCTGACGATCATCGCAGCGATTGATGTTCCGATGTTCGATTACATCCGGCCCTTCTTCTTTACGTCCCACATGATTGGCTGGAAGGACTTCTTCAATCAACCGGTTGCATGGTCCAGTGCACTGACGAGTGCCGGCGTGCTGCTGGTACATATCGTGGCCTGCTACGTTGGGGCCCTCTTTGTGATTCAACGGAAGGATATTCTCACATGATGCGTATGGTGACGGCATCGGTACTTGCGGTATGCGCGCTGACCGGTTCGGTGCGTGCCTCCACGGCTCAGGAGTTGCTCGAAGCGATCCGAACACGGATGCAAGGGGCGAAGACCTACATCGCCACCATGAAGATCAAGGTGGATATCTCCTTTCTTCAGGCTCCTGAAGCCTCGGCCACCATGTGGTTTAAGGCTCCCGACAAGACCCACATCGAGTCGCCAACGTTTGCGATGATCCCAAAACAGGGTGCCGATCTCAACGCGATGAAACTGCTCTCGCAACCGTTTATGGCCGTCGATGCAGGAACAGAAGTTGTGGGGTCGAAGCTGATGAAGAAGGTGCGCATCCTGCCGATCGACGAATCGTCGCCTGTGGCCGTTGCCACGGCGTGGATCGACACAACGCAAATGGTTCCTGTGCGCATCTCTACCACCCTGAAAAAGGGCGGGACGTTTATGGCTGAGCTCACCTATGGAAACGCCGCAGCGCGCAAGTACTGCCTACCAAGTTTTGCAAAGCTGAGCTTCGACGTTGCCAACTTCGAGCTTCCCAAAACGATTAGCGGTGAGTTTCGCAACAGCCAGGAAGATCCGAAGAAGGCTGCCGCGGCAGCAAATGCTACAAAGTCAGCATCGAAGTCGGCATCGAAATCCGGTTCGAAGGATACAAAGGATACGCGAGCTGTTGTTGAGATTCAGTACACGGACTACAAGATCAACGTGCCGATCAGCGACAGCAAATTCACCGAGAAGAAGAAATAACCAGCGCCGACGGGCTGACGAGTGCCTACGGATTGAGAATGATACCCACCGGGCAATGGTCGCTGCCGGTGACCTCATCCTGGATAAAGGCATTCTTCAACTGCGGGCGCAGGTCCTGCGTGATCCAGTGGTAGTCGATACGCCAGCCAACGTTGCGATCGCGGGCCTTGGTGAAGTAGTCCCAGTAGGTGTACTTCTCGGATGTTTCCGGATAGTACTCCCGGAAGCTGTCCAGCCATCCTCTCTGCACGAGCTCATCAAGCTTTACCCGCTCCTCTGGTAGAAAGCCCGTGGTTTTCTCGTTTTCCTTCGGCCGCGCCAAATCGATGGGATAATGGGCCGTGTTGTAGTCGCCACAGACAACAATTCTCCGACCGGCGGCACGCTGCTGCTCGCACCGGGCAAAAAGGGCGTCGTAGAAGGCCAGCTTGTAGGGAACACGCTTATTGCCTTGTGATCCATTGGGAAAGTAGACGCCGTACACACTCAGATCGCCCAACTGGACCTCGATGATCCGTCCCTCGTTGTCGATGTCCTCGATGCCAATCTTGGTGTGCACATTATCGGGCTGAATGCGGGACAACACGCCTACGCCGGAGTAGCCTTTCTTGCGCTCACACGAATGCCACACCGTATGATAGCCGTCAAGAGAGCGCACCTCCTCGGGGATCTGGTCGACGTCGGCCTTGGTTTCCTGCAGGAACAGCAGATCCGGCTTCGTCTGGTGGACGTAGTCGAGGAATCCTTTCTTCATGATGGCGCGAATGCCATTCACATTAAAGGAGATGATCTTCATGCAGCTGCCTCAAGCTCGCCGCGTGTAAAGAGCGCTAACAGCTCCAAGCCGTCGGCACGTAGTGCATCCCGTCCGCCCTGCTCCCGATCGATCACACACACGACATGATCAATAATGGCACCGAGGGCCGCCAAGTCCGCATGCGACAGGACAACCTGCCCTCCACTGGTGATGATGTCCTCCACGATCAGAACCTTCTTCCCTGCCACCGACGGCCCTTCGGCAAGCTTTGCCGTACCGTACTCCTTCGCCTTCTTGCGCACAAAGACGGCGGGAATACCCGTGTGCAAGCTCAGCGCTGTGGCAATGGCAATGCCGCCCATCTCCAAGCCAGCCAAGAGCTCTGTTCCCTCCGGAATCATCGGTGCCATCGCTTCTGCCACGGCAC
>CAZBOW010000030.1:0-21554 GCA_964493635.1 uncultured Hyphomicrobiales bacterium | reverse complement strand
TGACCAACAATTGAGATGGTGGGCCTGCGGTTCACCACGTCACTCAGATCCGAGTGGCAGGATGTCGTAGCCGTCCTTGCCATCCTTCATCTGCCAGCCCATGGTTTTCAGAACGTCGCGCAGGCGATCAGCCTCGGCCCAATCTTTCGCAAGGCGAGCTTCCCAGCGTGCATCGGCAACATCCAGCACCTCATCAGGAACATCCAGCTCGGGCCGCGGTTGAGCAGTCCACACTCCAATGATGCGGTTGAGCTGTCCGAAGGCATACAGCACGCGAGCAGCGTCGGTCTCCTCCATCTCAGCCACTGGATGGGTGTTCACAAAGGTGTTCAAGGCAGCAAGTGCCTTGGGTGTATGAACGTCGTTGGCAAGCTCGGCAAACACCTCCTGCAGAGGATTGACGGCACCATCGTCGGCCACTTCATAGCCATCGGTGCGATCGACAAGATCCCAGATATAGTTCTGAATCTTCTGGCGTCCAGCCGCAGCCGCCCGAACACCGTCGAACGTGAAATTCAACACCGCGCGATAGTGGGTGCTCAACAGTGCATAGCGAATGTCCAAGGGATCTAAGCCCTTGGCAAGGAGATCGCGCAGGGTGTAATAGTTGCCAAGCGACTTGCTCATCTTCTTGCCATCCACTTCCAGGAACTCGTTGTGGACCCAGAAGCGGGACTGATCATGGACGTGGTATCCAGCGCAGCACTGCGCCAGTTCATCCTCGTGATGCGGAAAGCGCAGGTCCACGCCACCAGTGTGAATGTCGATGGGAAAGGGGCCTAACAACTCATGCGACATCGCCGAGCACTCCAGGTGCCACCCCGGACGTCCGGGAAGGCTCTGGCCGTCCAGCTCGAAGTCCCAGTACGGTTCATCATCCTTACGGGCTTTCCAGAGGACGAAGTCGCTGACACTCTCTCTGTCGTACTCGTCGGCATCGATGCGCACGCCTTCACGGAAGTTCTCGCGATCGATGGCGAAGAGTCGGCCGTAGGGATGCTGGGCCGCATAGCTGGCAACGTTGAAGTAGACAGAGCCGGCACTCACATAGGCAAAGCCAGCAGCATGAATGTGCCGCACTAGCGCTTGCATCGGCTCGATGAAGTCGGTAGCGCGTGGATGCCTCTCAAGGTCACTGGTGCGAATACCAAGTGCTTCGATGTCTCGGAAGAACTCTTGCATCCAGTAGGTGGTAAAGGTGCGTAAGTCCTCGTGCGGCACTCCTGCACGTGGCCCCATCTCAGCCAGCCACGCTGATGATGTTGGCGACGAGTCTCGAATGGTCTTGTCGTCGATATCGGTCACATTCATCACCCAGCGCACATCAAAGCCCCCTACCGTGCGCAATACCCGTTGAAGGACATCCACGGCAACGAAGGCGCGCATGTTGCCGAGGTGGGCAACGTTGTAGACCGTAGGACCGCAGGAGTACATGCGAATGGTCTGCGAGCCATCTACAGGGGTTACGGGTTCAACACTGCGGGTGATCGTGTTGTACAGCGAAATGGGATGTGACGTTGACATCCTGCAAAACTACGAGCCGATGGCTAGGCAACCTCCACACCGTGCGACCACACGCTATAGGCATGGTTTACGCCGAAGTGATAGACGATGTCGGCATACGATGGGACGTCGTAGATCACCAGGTTCGCCAGCTTGCCCACTTCCAACGATCCTACGCTATCGGCCATGCGCAGCGCATGTGCCCCATGGAGTGTTGCCGCGGTGATGGCCTCTTCGATGCTCATTCCCATGTTGGCGCAGGCCAACGAGAGCATCAGCTGCATATTCTCCGACAGGCACGATCCTGGATTGCAGTCCGTGGCAATGGCCACGACCATGCCCTGCTCAATCATCGTGCGAGCATCTGGATACGGCAGCCGGAGCGTGTAGGCGGTGCCCGGCAGGAGGACTCCTACCACACCAGCTTCACTCAGGGCGGCCATATCCTCTGGTGTGGTGTACTCCAAATGATCCGCGCTCAGGGCTCGGAGTTCAGCTGCCATCTGCGAGGCACCGATATTGGCGATCTCGTCGGCGTGCACGTGCAACGCAAATCCACGGTCGGCCGCCGCCCGCAGGATGCGCTCAGACTGTTGACGGGAAAAGAATCCAACGTCGGTAAACACATCACAGGCCGTTGCAATCCCCTGCTCCTGCACCAAGGGCAGCATCTCGTCGATCACCAGATCCACGTAAGCATCGGGCTTCGAGGCGTACTCCGGAGGAATCGCATGAGCGCCCAGAAACGTCACGGCGATGTTGATGGGCATCTCCTGCTGCAAGGCTCCGGCAGCAGCAAGGAGTTTCAGCTCCGATTCCGTCGACAATCCATATCCGCTCTTAATCTCGATGGTTGTGGTGCCGTGTTCGATTGCCGACTGCACCAGCTGTTCGCCGATCTCCACGATTTGTTCCATGGATGCCTCGCGCACTGCACGCACGGTGGTGAGGATCCCCCCTCCCTCGGCCGCAATCTCCGTGTAGGGCACACCGGACAACCGCCGAGCAAATTCATGCGCCCGACTACCGGCAAACACCATGTGCGTGTGAGCATCTACGAAGCCCGGCAGAACAACCTGACCGCGGCAATCCACCACATCGTTGGCCTGCTCGAGGTACGCTGCGGGCACGTCGCTGGCTGCTCCGATCCACTCGATGACGTCCGTAAACACTATTGCCGCGTTCTCAACAACGCCCAGGTCGCGCATAGCAGGTCCGGGTTTGGAAGGGGCTCCCCCAGCGGAAACCGTTACAAGTTGAGCAATGTTGGTCAGGACGGTCATGAGCGATACCTCTGTCGAGTTTCCGCCTTTTGTAGCTGGCGATCGATGATCAGCTCCGCCAAGGCATCCGGGACATCCGGTGGCAGGTAGGTCGAAAAAATCTGATTGACGGCCTCTTCGCGTACGTCGATACGATAGAGAATCGCCATCAGGCGCTCCGGCCGATTGGTCAGGAGTTCAATAAGCACCTGCACCAGACGCTCGTGAAGGTCCTCACGGCTGGTGATCTGCGGAAGATCGTCCGTGTTGAAGGCCATGGCAATGCGCTCGGTGGCACTGTGCAGGAGCTCAGAGGACATCGTCTCTGCCCTGCTCTCTCAACGCTACGACAACCTTCTTCACATCCTGTGCATGCGTGGTAGGGCAAACAAGTGTCGCATCGTCGGTAACCACCACAACGTGGTGTGCAAGTCCCACGGTGGTAACAACATGCCCATCTGTTCTGGTATTGACGACCACCGACTCGGACGTATCGATCGTGATGCAGCTGCCCTGCGTTACCGTTCCATGTTCATCGCTTGGGCGCATCCGTAACAGGGCATCCCACGAGCCGACGTCGTCCCAAGGGAAGCTGGCAGGCACCACCACGACGTTGGTAGCTCGCTCCATGACGGCGTAATCGATGGAAATGCTCGGCAGTGATGCGAACGTGTCCACACCATCGCGGGGCTGCATCATCCATGTACCAATCTCAGGCTCAAACTCACGGAGAGCAGCATGGAGTACTGAAACTCGCCAAAAGAACATCCCTGAGTTCCAGAGGTACCGACCCGACTGCAGATAACCAAGCGCCGTTGCTGCATCCGGCTTCTCACGGAACGACAGCACGTGCCGGGCCGTCGAACCATCTCCAACCTCGATGTAGCCATAGCCCGTTTCCGGTCGAGTCGGGGTGATTCCCATCGTGACGAGGACGTCCTGACGGCGAGCCACGTCAAGCGCCGTGGCAACATTCTCACGGAAGGCGGCTTCGTCTCCGATGAAGTGATCGGCCGTCAGAACAGCCATGATGGCATCACCCTGTGCCCGCTCCGAAATCGTCACGGCCGCCAGCGCCAGGCATGGAGCGGTGTTACGTTTGGCAGGCTCGGCAATCACGTTCTCTGCTGGCAGGTCTGGCATCGCGCGACGAATCGGCTCTTGGAGAACGTCGCTGGTTACCACAAGAATGCGGTCGCGTGGAATCAGCGGAGAAACGCGGCGGACGGCCTGCTCCAGCATCGAGACGTCGGCGGTAAGAAGTGGCAGCAGTTGTTTGGGGTGCGTTGTCCGTGACAGTGGCCAGAACCGCTCGCCTGAGCCCCCTGCCATGATCACAACGTAGGCATCGGCGTGGGGTCCATCATGCGCCATCGTGCTTCTCCGGATTGCTAAGGAGTTCAAGAATCTGGATGGCATTGGTGGCCGCACCCTTGCGGAGATTATCGGCAACAACCCACATCAGCAGGCCACGATCGCAGCTAGGATCTTTACGAATGCGTCCCACGAAGACGTCGTCGTGATCCCGTGCCGACTGTGGCATGGGATACCGGTCGTGTGCGGGATCGTCCACTACCGTAATGCCTGGAGCATTGCGAAGGACTTCTCGCGCTTCATCGGGCTCTACTGGACGATCAAACTCCAGGGCAATGCTCTCGCCGTGACCGCCAATGATCGGCACACGTACGCAGGTTGCGGCAATGCGCAAGTCCGGACGGTGCATAATCCTGCGGGTCTCCAGTTGCATTTTGATCTCTTCTTCGGTTTCGGCACTACCCGATGGGAAGGAGTGAAACACCGTGTTGTATTGCAGGCGATGGGGCGAGATGCGACGCAGCGGGTTGGAAGCTTCAACCTCGGCCTGGAGGTGGTCGAGTCCCTTCTGACCAGCACCCGTGATGCTCTGGTAGGTACTTACCACCACACGCTGCAGACCAAAGGCCGTGTCCAGAGGATGCAACGCAACCACCAGCTGGATGGTCGAGCAGTTGGGGTTGGCAATCAGCCCATGATGATGCAGCAGATCCTCCGGGTTGACCTCGGGCACCACCAAGGGTACATCTTCCTGCGTGCGGTGGGCACTGCTGTTGTCGATGACGATGGCACCAGAGGCAATGGCAGCCGGCGCATACATCCGGCTGATCTCCGAACCCGTTGCCATCAGGACATAATCCACACCCAAAAAGGCATCGGTCGTTAAGGCATACACCGGCAGTTCATGTCCTTTGAAGTGAACCGTACTTCCGGCCGACCTCATCGACGCAAGACACACGATCTCCGTGATGGGCTGAACTTGGGGTTCGCGTTCTTCCAGAACGCGCAACATGGTTTTGCCGACCAGTCCGGTGGCACCAACAATGGCAAGACGCATACAACGAAGATACGCAACGCAGTTCTGAAGCCGCGGTACTGAAGCCACGCTTCGCTAGCTATGTTTGCGCCATGCACTTCAGTCGCGTTCGCAACATCCACTTCGTTGGCATCGGTGGTATCGGAATGTCGGGAATCGCCGAGATTCTCGTCTCTCAAGGCTTTGCCGTATCGGGCTCGGACCTCCAGCGGAGCGAGAACACCGATCACCTCGAGCGTTTGGGTATCCGCATCATGCTTGGCCACCATGCCGACAACATCGCCGATGCCGAGGTTGTCGTGTACTCCAGTGCTGTTGATCCAACAACAAACCCCGAGACTGCCGCTGCTCTGGAGCGACACCTCCCGGTGATTCGGCGCGCCGAGATGCTGTCCGAAGTCTCGCGACTCAACTACACGCTCGCCATTGCCGGCACCCATGGTAAGACCACGACAACATCGCTTTGTGGGTTGGTGATGATGCAGGCCGGCTTGGATCCCACTGTTATCGTTGGTGGCCGTCTCAAAGGGTTGGGTGGGTCGAATGCACGGTTGGGAGGGGGCGATTGGATCGTCCTTGAGGCCGATGAGTACGACCGGTCGTTTCTGCAGCTCCTTCCAACGATTGCGGTCATTACCAACGTTGAAGCCGACCACCTGGACATCTACAGCGACCTTGACGACATCAAGGGAGCATTCGTAGAGTTCACCAACAAGGTGCCCTTTTACGGAACGGCCTGCGTGTGCCTCGATGATGCGGGCGTACGGGACATCCTGCCTGCGATCCGCCGGCGGGTGGTGACCTATGGATTGGATGAGGGGGCTGATGTACGTGGTACAGACTGCACGTTCCACGAGCGCTCCTCGCAGTGTACGCTCACCTACCACGGCGAAGCACTGGGACGCATCTCCATCAACACACCGGGCGAGCATAACGTCCGCAATGCATTAGCTGCTTGTGCGGTGGCTCTGGAGTGCGGTATTGGCTTCGATGATATCGCCGCAGCTCTGGCGTCCTTTAGTGGTGTGCACCGACGATTCGACATCAAGGGTGAGCGTAGCGACGTCATGGTTGTGGATGACTATGCTCACCACCCCACCGAAGTACGCAGTGCGCTGGCAGCTGCCAAGCGTGGATGGCAGCGACGGGTTGTTGCCGTGTTTCAACCGCACACATATACACGAACGCGTGACTTCATCGAAGAATTCGCCGTGTGTTTTTCCGATGCCGACGTCCTGATCGTGACCGACGTGTACGCAGCGCGGGAACAGCCCATCAAGGGTGTCACCGGGGAATTGATCGCCACCGCCGCCCGTGCTGCCGATCACCCCAATGTACACTATGCCGCAACATTGTCCGACGCTACCCACCTCGTGCGATCCCTTGCACAGCCCGGCGACCTTGTGATGACTCTCGGTGCCGGTGACGTATGGAAGGTTGGACTGGACTTCTTGGCCGGATAACCCGTCACAACTGCCTATTTTTGCAGTTCGTTTGTCGTTTGACCACTAGTTGGATGTTTGACTGTTATGCGCCTATCAACTCGCACCACCCTGCTGGTGGTGATCTGTCTTCTTACAGGTGGTTCACTGCTCCATAGCCAGAAGGGTACCACTAAGGGTACCACGAAGACCTCCAAGGCCGTATCTCCTACCACGGTGATTGCCACCGTCGGAGCGGAGCAGATCCTGTACCGGGACGTCGAGCGTGCCTTTCAGAAGAACCTCACGCGACGCGACACGCCATTTTCGTCGATTCCTCGCGACACGGCTCTGGACTTCATCACCCTGTATGCCAATTACCGCCTGAAGGTTGCTGATGCCCGCGATCGTGGAATCGACAAAGATCAGGCCGTTATCGACGACATCGCTGCCAACCGCAAGCTCCTGAGTGAAACATGGTATTTCGACAAGGCCTTTGCCGATGCCAGAATCGACGAGCTGGCCAAGCGCCGGACGCAGGAACTGAAGATTGCGATCATTCTGTGCGCGGTACAGATGCCAGGCAGGACCACCTGGGACACCGCTGCAAGTCTGGCCAAGGCGCGTGGAGTGATTGCAGCACTGTCCAACGGTGCAGACTTCACCGCCCTTGCACGTGATTCGTCGGACGACAAGGAGACGGGACAGAATGGTGGCGCACTCCCCTGGATCTCCGGAGGGTCGATCATCAAGGCCGTCGAAGATGAGGCCTATGGATTGAAGGTGGGCACGCACAGCCTGCAGCCCGTAGAGACGCGATTTGGATACTTCGTGGTTACGGTGCTTGATCGTCAGCCAAGAGAAGTGGTGAAGTTCCGCCACATTCTCCTCAAGAAGACGGATGGTCGCGACAGCATCGCACGTGATCAGTTGGCCGACTCGCTTATTACGGTTCTTCGGGCCTCCAAAAACGCTGCCGAGCTGTTCGGCGAGCTGGCCAAGACCTTCAGCGACGACGATGTCTCAGCGCCCAAGGGCGGCTATCTGGGCTCGCCATACTCGCGCTCAGGAGGTATGGAGTCCAACAACGCCCGGCTGGCACCGACCTTCGAAGATGCCCTGTTCGCCCTCAAGGATGGCGGAGTGTCCGGACGAGTGTACACACCATTTGGCGTGCACGTGATCATTCGCGACTCAACGCGCCTGCCCGATCCCATCATGGAGCGCGACAACGCCAAGCGCAGCTACCGACGGCTCTACTTCGAGGAGGACAAGCGCGCGCTGTACGACTCCCTTAAGCGTACCGGTGGCTATCGCTGGGTTGACGCATCGCGCGAGGCGTTGCTTCGGGCGATTGACACCACGAGGAATTCATCGGATACCAGCTGGTGGAAGGACATTCCTCCATCGTTGTCCTCCCAAGCACTCTACCTTCTGCCTACGGGTGAAATCACCGTAGGGGGCTTTGCCGATTCGCTGCGTCTGCGCAGTGACATGCGCGGATACTCGCTCAACCGAGCGGGTTTTGAGCGCGCAATGACGAAGATCGTTGACCCCTTGGTTCTGCTGCAGGCAACGGCCTCGTTGGAGCAGCAATACGAGGACTTCGCCGCCTTAGTTCGCGAATTCAACGACGGCATCCTCCTGTTCAAGGTGGAGGAGCAGGAAGTGTGGAGCAAGTTGAAGTTCGATACGACGGACGCCCGCGTCTTCTTCGACAGTACTCGGTCTCGATGGATGACGGAGCAGCGGTACACGCTCCGCGAGATCTTTGTGCTCACGGACTCCGCCGCTGCCAGCATCAAACAACGTCTGCAAGCCGGCGAGGACTTCACCGCCCTGGCGGGTGCGGCAACCCAGCGTGCCGGCATGCGCGAAAAGAATGGCTCACTCGGAACGGTGTCTCCCCGCACCAGCAGTGCGGCGCGCGCCATCGAAGAACAGTCGGCAGCTGAAGGCACGTGGGTTGGTCCGGAGAAGGATGAACGCGGTTGGATGTTTGTCAAACTCGAGCGCATTGTTGCCCCCCGACAAAAGACGTTTGAAGAGGCGCTGCCGGAGCTGGCAACGGCCTACCAAGATGCCTTACAGCAGTCGCTGACGGCCGCATGGCTGGAGCAGGTTCGCACAAAGCATCCCGTGAGGATGAACTGGACGTCGATCGACGCCATTTGGAAGACCACCGCCCGAAAGAAGAAGTAGTGGCACACGCATTCACGTACGCGTTCCTGATTGCATCAGCACTGCTCATCGCGCTGGTACCTGGGCGAGCACAACCTGGCAACTCCATGGAACGAATACTCGCCGTGGTGGGTCCGGAGATCATTCTGCAAAGCGATGTCGAGGGTCAGTTGGCGATGTTAAAGCAGCGGAACCCGAATGCCGTCATGAGCGACAACGAGGCCCGCACCTTCATCCTTGATCAATTAATCAACGAACGGCTGATCATGGCCGCTGCCTTGGAGGATACGCTGATCAAGGTCACCGAGGACGAAATCACTCAGCGAATGGACATGCAGATTCAGATGCTGGTGCAGCAGTTCGGCTCCGAAAAACGGATTGAAGATCTCTACGGAATGTCGATGTCGCGCATCAAGCGCGACTTCCGCGACGAGATCCGTAAGCAGTTACTGGTGGAGAAGATGCGGCAGAAGGAACTTGGCGACGTCAAGGTCTCCCGCCGCGATGTCGAAGAGTTTTACGCCGAGTTCAAGGACTCCATTCCCGTAGCTCCGGAGCGGGTGGAACTCTACCACATTGTTCGCTACGTCACGGCCTCGGACGACCAACAACGTGAAGCCTACAACCTTGCACTGAGAATCCGCGACTCCCTCTTGGCTGGAGGGTCGTTTTCCGATTTCGCACGGCGCTACAGTGCCGATCCTGGATCGGCCGCTGCCGGAGGCGACCTTGGGTTTGTCGAGAAGGGGAAATTCGTTCCCACCTTCGAAGCGGCCGCATTTGCGTTGAATCCCAACGAGATCTCGCAGCCGGTGGAGTCGCCATTCGGATGGCACATCATCCAACTGATCGACAAGACCGCCACGGCCATCAACTCGCGTCACATCCTCATCAAGGTTGGCCAGTCCGACAGCGACCGCGATCGCGCACGGGCCGCACTCAACGAACTACGTGATAGCATCTCGGCAGGTGCGTCCTTTGAGCAACTCGCCCGTACGTTTTCCGATGAGAAGGAAACCAAGGGCTTTGGTGGTGCCATGGGGGAGATTACCTTGAGCGAGTTACCGCCGTCGATGCGTGAGCAGATCGAATCGCTCAAGGATGGCGATGTGTCCGAGCCCCTTCCCTACGCGGCCGACCCAACCAAGCCCGGCTACCACATCATGTTCCGCAAGAAAACGATTGCCGCTCACCGCCCAAACTTGGACACCGATTACAAGACCATCGAGCGAATGGCCATGTATGCAAAGAAGCAGCGCATGGAGCAGTCATGGGTTCAGGAGTTGCGCGGACGCCTCTACTGGGAGCGCCGCTAGGCATAACATTCAACTATGAAAGCAGATAAAATTCTTGAATCGCTGATGGACGTAGCCAAGGGTGCCGACTACACCGTACGCCGTGAAACCGGAACCTTCCGTGGCGGCGCCTGCGTGATTCGCGATCAGCGCTTGATTCTGATCAATCGCTCCATGCCAGCCGAAGCAGCCGCCGTGATTCTGGCCCGTGCCCTTGCCAAGATTGGAATCGAGGACGATTCCTTCCTCAAGCCCGCCGTTCGCGACCTTCTGGATCGAGAGCGTGCGTGGGTGGCCTCGCATCCCGAGGTAACGTTCGCCTTGGAGCAAGCATGACGGACCCTTCGCCAACGCGGTGCGCCAGTGTGGCCATTATTGGCCGTCCAAATGCCGGGAAGTCCACGCTGCTGAACGCCATCCTCGGCGAGCATCTGAGCATCGTAACGCCCAAGCCGCAAACCACGCGCAAGCGTGTGCTGGGCATTCATACCACCAACACGACGCAGTTAGTCTTTGTTGACACCCCCGGCGTCTTGAAGCCGCGCTACCGGATGCAGTCGGCCATGATGGGCTATGTGTCCGATACACTGGCTGAGAGTGATGTGATCTGCGCTGTGGTGGATGTCACCAAGGTGATGGAACACGACACCGTCCGCGATCCGATGCTGGAGGCTCTCATCAAGCCGTTGGTAGAGAAAGAGCACCTCCCGGTGATTCTTGTCTTGAACAAAATGGACGCTGTAAAGCAACCTCAGCTTGTTCTGCCGTACATGGAGGAAGCACGCCACTCCGGCCTGTATACGCGCGCCATTGCCGTAAGCGCCAAGTCCGGACGCGAGGTGGATGCCTTAGTCGAGATCCTGACGGAGTGTGCACCCGAAGGGGAGTTTCAGTACGATCCTGATTCACTCAGCACCCTGCCACAGCGATTCTTTGTGGCCGAGTTGATCCGCGAGGCCATTTTCCATCGATACCGCGATGAAATCCCCTATGCCACGGATGTGCAGGTCATTGAGTTTGCCGAACACGATGATGCCAAGTGGCACATCACTGCCGATATCACCGTAGAGCGCGACACCCAAAAAGGCATTCTCATTGGCAAAGGTGGTGAAGCCCTAAAGCAGATTGGTATCGACGCCCGCCAGAAGATCGAGGAGTTTCTCGATCGACCGGTCTTCTTGGAGCTGTTTGTCAAGGTCCGCTCCGACTGGCGCAACGACCGTAACCAACTGGCAAATCTTGGCTACTAGCAAGGCCGTATCTTTGCACGTGATGCAACGCTATCTCCTTGTGGTGTGGGGGTGTCTTTGGGCACTCGTCGCGGTTTCGTGCGCCAGCACGGAGTCGCAGGATCGCCGACGTACCGTTGAAGAGATCTTTGCCGAGGCCATGGAGGCCTACAACGATGGCGACTGGATCGATGCTCTGGCGAAGTTCGACATCATCAAGCTTCAGTACCCCACCAGTCAGTTTGCCGCCGATGCGCAGTACTATGTTGCCGAGGTAAACTACCGTCGTGGTGAGTTCATTCTGGCGGCATTCAACTACAGCGTGGTGCGACGCTCGTTCCCGACCAGTCCCCGTGCAAAGGAGAGTGCATTCAAGATTGGCACCTGTTACGAGGAGCTGGCTCTGCCGGCTGATCGAGATCAGGACTACACGCAGAAGGCAATCGCAGCCTACACGGAGTTTCAAAGCATCTATCCGCGCGACTCCCTTGCCTTGGTATCGCTGGACAAGATCCGTTCGCTGCGCGACCGCCTCGCAGAGCGATACATGGTGGTCGCCGAGCACTACCTGAAAACGGAAAGCCGCAAAGCGGCGCTGATCTATTACAATCTTGTGCTGGCCGAGTATCCCGACTCGCACTACTACGAAGAGGCTATCGTCAAGAAGATCCGTGTGCTGTATGAATTGGCACGGTACGATGAGGTGCGATCCACGATCGCCCTGTACCGCACCACCGTGCCCGACCCCTCCATGACGGCGGAGGTCGATCAACTTGAAAGGAGTCTTCCATGACCGGCAAGCCAGCGTCGCAGTCCCGAGTCATCATGACCGAACTGGTCCTTCCGAACGACACCAACCAGCTGGGCAACCTCTTGGGTGGCCGGTTAATGCATTGGGTCGACATCGCGGCCGCCCTGGCGGCACAACGCCACTCCGGTAAGGTATGCGTTACGGCATCGGTCGACGAGATCTCCTTTCACGAGCCGATCAAGCTTGGTCACGTGGTGCATATCCAGGCAGTGATTACCCGAGCCTTTCGTACCTCGATGGAAGTGCAGGTCACCGTGGAGCGTGAGGATCCCCTGCACAACTCGCGGGCCCATACGTCCAGTGCCTTCCTTACGTTCGTCGCGATTGATCAATACGGCAAGCCCCTTCCCGCCCCACCCGTCATTCCTGAGACCGACGACGAGCGCCGGCGCTACGAGCAGGCTGCCATGCGTCGAGAGGTGCGGCTGCGCGCTCGCGCTGCCATGGAAGGCAGCAACCTATGAGCCGTTGGGTAGCGCTCCTGCTCGTAGTGCTACCGCGCGTTGTCGTTGGGCAGGGGGCTGACGAATCCAACACCTTTAACCCTGACGAGACCGTGGTGCGCTACATTCGCGCCTATGGTGGATCAAACGAGGTTTCGCCACCCATTATCCTGCTGAACGGAAACCCCACGGCAGCAGGTATCGGTGCTGCATTCGCCACGGTGGAGTTCGACATTTCGGCGCCCATCATTCCAAACGTGTATGCCCAGATTGTGCACTGCAATGCCGATTGGTCCGAGGACGGCAACGGGTTTCTTACCAGCGTGATGCAGCGTACCAGTCTTATCGACTGGATGCCAGCCCCACAGCGTGCACGGTACTATGCGTACCGGGGCAAGCTGCAGATCCCCAACCCACAACTGGAGCTTCGCTTCTCCGGAAACTGGAAGGTCCAGATCTACGACATGGACGGCGACCGGCTGCTGGCTGAAACGCGCGTGTTTGTCGTTGACCAGCAAGCCTTCCTCCGCTTGAATTTCATGACAGACTTCTACGAGCCGACGGCACGCGTCAGTTCAACGGCACTAACGCTCGAAGCCGTCGTGGATGCGCCCCGCACCAGCTTACTCGATGGGTTTCAGCACACGGTGGTGTTGTATCGGAATCATCGCTGGGCCGAGCCGTACGTGGTCTCGGCGAAGTATCGCCAGGAAGCCACACGTGATGAGGCCGGTACGGCCATTCGCGGCTTCTTCCCGAATGCCAAGATTTTTCGACTGTCGCGAGTGCCCGCACAAAACGAGTATCGCGTACTGGACGTGACCAACCTTGCCATGTTCCCGAATACCGGTGAAGCGGTACGCCTGCCGCTATCCGATCAACGGCGCAACGGCATGTTCGACCGACGGAGCAACGACGGTGCCTTGGTAACAGCAATGGTGCCGAGTGCCTATGATGAGTACGTCCCACTAGAGTTCGTCCTGGATCCGGCACCGGGATATCCGTCGCTCGACGACGTCTTTGTTGTTGGCTCCTTCAACAATTGGACAGCCGACCCTGCCTGGATGCTCCGCTTTGATGAGCGCCAGGGTCGGTACCGATTACGGCAATGGATCCGTAGGGGGATGCACGATTACCTATACGCCACCGGACGTGTAGATTTGCAGCAGAACACAGTCAATCGCCTCTCCTACGAGGAGTGGGAGGGCAACACCGCCTCGGCGAGCACGTCGTGGATTGCCTTTGCCTACTACACCATGCAGGACTATGGCGGCTACGATGGCCTGATCGCTGTTGGTGTAAGCAATATCTATCAGGGAGGACGATAGCATCCGATGATGGACCGACGCAACGATACCACACGTACACATCGGCAGGACGATGATGCCGATGCAGCGTTGCGCCCACCATCATTTACGGAGTTCACCGGCCAACCGAAGATCGTCGAGAACCTGCGCATCTTCATCGAAGCGGCGCGACGACGCCAAGAAGCCCTCGACCACGTCCTGCTGACCGGACCCCCGGGCTTGGGAAAGACCACCCTGTCGCACATCATCGCCCATGAGATGGGAGCGAAGCTGACGCTCACCAGCGGTCCCGTGCTGGAGAAACCCGGTGATCTGGCGGGGATGCTCACCAGTCTGGAAGAAGGCAGCATCCTGTTTATCGACGAGATCCACCGCCTGACTCCGGTGGTAGAGGAATACCTCTACTCTGCCATGGAAGACTTCCGGCTGGATATCATGATCGATTCCGGACCTGCGGCACGATCGGTACAGTTGTCGATCCCACGGTTTACGCTTGTTGGTGCTACCACACGTCAGGGCTTGCTCACAGCGCCGCTGCGATCACGATTTGGCATCAGCAACCGCCTCGACTACTACAGTGCCGACGACCTCACGGCCGTAGTTCTACGTTCAGCATCGATCTTGGGTGCTGCAATCAACCATGAGGGTGCAGCCGAGATCGCCCGTCGTGCACGAGGCACCCCACGTATTGCCAACCGTCTGCTGCGCCGAACCCGCGACTTTGCCGAAGTCCGTGGCACGGGACTGATTGACGTCACCATCGCCCAGATGGCCTTGACCGCTTTGGACGTGGACCAGTACGGTCTCGATGAGATGGATGCTCGCGTGATTCGTGCCATCATTGAAAAGTTCGGTGGTGGCCCCGTAGGGCTCAGCACCATTGCCGTGAGCGTTGGTGAAGATGCCGGCACGCTCGAGGAAGTCTACGAGCCCTTCCTGATCCAACAGGGTTTCGTGCAGCGCACTCCGCGTGGTCGGATTGCGACTCCCCTTGCCTACCAACATATTGGTCTGACCGCTCCACCCCAGATTGGTGGACTGTTTGATACCGAGGTGCTTCCATGAACCTACATCGTTCGATCACCATTGCAGCCGTGGCCTTCCTTGGAGCGAGCTGGATTGCCCTAGCCCAGCCGTCGGCACCATCACCAACCCTGCTTGGTTCGTCAAGCCGCATCGAGCTTGCGTGTCAGGACGTCATCACCTCGTTGGCGTGGTGGACGCGGATGGGATTTCTTCCCGTGCCGCAAGCCAACGAGCGCCCTGACTCCATGATCACGGTCTCCGATGGCCAGGTGGTACTCACCCTCACGAAGCGCTCCCAGCCATCACCCACGCTGGTGTTTCAACATCCCGACCTTCGTGCGTTGAAGGATACGCTGGAGGCATTAGGATCGCGCCTTGGCGTAACGGTAGATGGCCCCAGCATCAGCGAACTCCGCCTTGCCTCGCCCAATGGCGTGCACATGGCGGTGCGTAGCACAACGCGCGAACCATGGCGCCCGCACCTGGCCGACTCCAATCAGTTGTGTGGAAAGCTTACCGAGTTGTCGATTGGTACATCCGGAGATATGACCGACGAGCTCATTTTCTGGGAACGCCTTGGGTTTACCGTAAAGCGCGAGGGGCGAGCCCCCTACCACTTTGCACTGCTGACCGATGGCACCTTCACCATTGGCGTGCACGATCAACGCGACATCCCATCGCTTTCGCTAACGTACTTCGCTCAAAACATGGCCGACCGACTCGACATCCTGCGTGCAAGTGGTGTGGTTCTAACTCAAGAGTCGATCACCGCCGAAGGTCGAACCGGCAGCTCGATCGCCACCAGCCCCGATGGACAGCGGGTGATGCTCTTTAGTGGCAACCAGTGATTCGTGTGCCGTTAGTAGGCTCGAGCGAAGAGCACCCGTTGCGTTGACGGCTTGCCTGTAAGGATGCACGCACCCTCTTCGGTGACGGCATCCAGCGGGATGCAGCGAATTGTAGCCTTGGTAAGCTCCTTAATCTGCTGCTCTGTTTCCGGAGTGCCGTCCCAGTGGGCGCTGATGAAGCCACGCTTATTCTCTAGCACGTCGATGAACTCATCCCACGTGTCAACACGCGTGGTATGTTCTGTGCGGAATTCCAGCGCTCGCTGATACAGATTCTGCTGGATCTCCTCCATCAGGTTCTTCACGTGGTGTACCACGTCGTTCAGGGGCACGCTCTGCTTTTCCTTGGTATCTCGTCTGGCAACTTCCACCACGCCCTGATCGAGGTCCCGCTTCCCAACGCCAAGTCGCACCGGAACACCCAGTTTCTCGTATTCGGCAAACTTGTAGCCTGGGCGATTCTGATCGTCGTTGTCCACCTTGACGCGGATGCCCAAGGCGCGCAACTCCGCCGCCATAGTTTGTACGGCGTCGTCGAGTTCGGGAAGGGGCTTGGGAATCGGAACAATCACCACTTGAATGGGAGCAAGCCGGGGCGGTAGCACTAACCCTTCGTCGTCGGAGTGGGCCATAACAAGGGCTCCCATCAATCGGGTCGATACGCCCCACGATGTTGCCCAGACGTACTCGCGGGTATTCTCGCGCGTGGAGAACTGCACGTCGAAGGCTTTAGCAAAGTTCTGGCCCAGGAAATGACTGGTGCCTGCTTGCAGAGCCCACCCATCCTGCATCAGTGCCTCGATACAGTACGTATCCTCGGCACCGGCAAAGCGCTCGTTGGCCGTCTTGACACCCTTGACCACAGGAAGAGCCATCCAGTTCTCGGCAAAGTTGGCATAGACGTCCAGCATCGTGCGTGCCTCGGCGACGGCTTCGTCCTTGGTTTCATGAGCGGTGTGCCCTTCCTGCCAGAGGAATTCGGCCGTACGCAGGAACAACCGCGTGCGCATCTCCCAGCGAACCACGTTGGCCCATTGATTAATCAGCAACGGTAGATCGCGGTACGACTGGATCCAACCGGCATAGGTGTTCCAGATGATCGTCTCGCTCGTGGGACGTACGATGAGTTCCTCTTCCAGCTTGGCATCGGGATCGACCACGACGCCGGATCCGTCCTCGGCATTTTTCAGCCGATAGTGCGTCACCACGGCGCATTCCTTGGCAAAGCCTTCCACGTGGGCAGCTTCCTTGCTCAGGAAACTCTTCGGGATAAACAGGGGAAAGTAGGCGTTCTGGTGACCGGTATCTTTGAACATCCGATCAAGGGTGTCACGCATGTTCTCCCAGATGGCAAAGCCATAGGGCTTGATCACCATACAGCCTTTGACGGCGGAATAGTCAGCAAGCCCTGCTTTACGGACAAGGTCGATGTACCACTGGGAGTAATCGTCGGCACGGGAGGTGATCTCTTTGCTCATGGTGCAAAGATAAATCCGGGGTTACTCTTCGATGGTACTCTCCGGTATTATTCTTCGGTGTAGAGCGTGGAATTGTCTACGTAGATCAGGTAGTCCTTGATCTTGCCATCCACCAGATTAAACACGTTGGCAAACGGAACCTCCAGGGTCGATCCGCTGTGACGGGTGTAGGTTACGATACCCTCCGTCAAAGCGAAGCCGTCGCCGTAGCGGACGTTCAGATTGGAATGCTTGATGGCGGCGATACTCTGGAACCACCCCTCGAGGAAGGCTACGATGGCATCCTTACCAACAATTGGTGGGAAGTTGGCAAAGCGAAACTGCGCGTCGTCGGTGAGGAACGTCCCGAACAGCTGATGATCCTTGGCATCGATTCCGGCAAAGAGAGCTGAAAAGTCAGGATGCATGAGACAGACTCCGAATACGTTATGAAACCGTGAGTGAAATCGTGAGATTGGTTTCACAAACATAGGCAGGAGCATGCGAATGCCGACCGACCGGTCGGTTTCCACGTTCCCACAGCCCCCTACCTGCCCTTCTGCTCCGTATCTTTGAGGCCAATGAAACACTTCCGAAACTTCAGCATCATCGCCCATATCGACCATGGTAAATCCACCTTGGCCGATCGTCTGCTCGAGCGCACTGGTCGCGTCACGCAGAGGGAGATGGTATACAACCAGATTCTCGATGATAACCCCCTGGAACAGGAGCGGGGTATTACGATCAAACTCCACGCGATCCAGATGGACTACAAGGCCCAGGATGGCGAGGTCTACAAACTCAATTTGATCGATACGCCGGGACACGTCGACTTCTCCTACGAAGTCTCGCGTTCGCTCAGCGCCTGCGAGGGCGCCCTGCTGGTGGTGGACGCTACGCAAGGCGTAGAGGCTCAAACAATCTCCAATTTGTTCATGGCCATTGATCAAGGGCTGGAAATCATCCCCGTGATCAACAAGATCGACCTGCCGGCAGCCCAAACAACCGTAGAGACCGTCAAGCAGCAGGTCATCGACTTGCTGGGATGCAAGGAAGAAGATCTCATCCTCGCCTCGGCGAAGGCCGGTATCGGCATCGACGAAATCCTCGAGGCCGTTGTCAGCCGGGTACCACCTCCAACGGGCGATCCGACGAAGCCACTGCGTGCCTTGATCTACGACTCCATCTTCGACCCCTACCGCGGCGTGGTGGTCAACGTGCGCGTATTCGACGGCGTCTTGAAAGAACGCGACAAGATCCGATTCTGGAACACTGGCCAGGCCTACGAGGTAGATGAGGTTGGGATCCTGTACATGAAGCGCGAGCGCACCAAGGTGCTCGAGGCTGGCAACGTAGGATACTTCACAGCGGCAATCAAAGCCCTGACGGATACGAAGGTCGGCGACACGGTCACGTTGGCCAGTACGCCATGCGAGTCGCCCATCGAAGGCTTCAAAGAAGTCAAGCCGATGGTATTCAGCGGTATCTATCCCGCCGAATCCGATGACTTTGAAGACTTGCGCGAAGCACTCGGAAAGCTCACGCTGAACGATGCAGCCATCAGCTACGAGGCGGAGACGTCCAGCGCCCTAGGGTTTGGATTCCGCTGTGGCTTCCTCGGTCTGCTCCATATGGAGATTGTTCAGGAGCGGCTGGAGCGCGAATTCGACCAAACGATTGTCACTACCGTGCCCAACGTGCGGTATAAGGTGATCACCAACAAGGGGGAGACGCTGTGGGTGGATAATCCGTCGCAGCTGCCGGACCCTACACACATTGCCGACATCCAAGAGCCCTACATTCGCGCCCAGATTATCGCGCCAACGGAGTACGTCGGCACCATCATGAAGCTCTGTATCGAGCGCCGGGGACAGATGCTGGGACAGTCGTACCTCAGTGCCGATCGCGTGGATCTAACCTTTGATCTTCCGTTAGGCGAAGTGGTGTTTGACTTCTACGACAAACTCAAGAGCTCCACGCGGGGCTATGCGTCGCTGGACTACGAACTGGGTGATTACAAGAGCGGTGAACTCGTGCGGATGGACATCCTCCTCAACGGAGAGCCCGTTGATGCACTCAGCTCCATCGTGCACCGTCAGAAGGCCCACGAGTGGGGTAAGAAACTCTGCAAGAAACTTCGCGAGCTGATCCCCCGGCAGATGTTCGAGGTTGCCATTCAGGCAGCCATTGGGTCGAAGATCGTTGCTCGGGAATCGATTTCTGCCATGAGGAAGAACGTGATCGCAAAGTGCTACGGTGGCGATATTTCGCGGAAGCGTAAGCTGCTGGAAAAGCAGAAGGAAGGCAAGAAGCGCATGAAGCAGGTTGGCCGCGTGGAGGTTCCACAGGAGGCCTTTCTTGCCGTACTCTCACTGGATGATTAACTCAGGTAGCACACGTCACTATGAACATCGTCGATCGCATCAAGGCCTATCGCCAGAAGAAAAAGAATGCACCGCCACCACAAACCTTCACCGAGCACGTTGTTGCATGGGTGAAGTCCCTGGCTTGGGCGCTGGTGATGGTGACCATCATCAACGGCTTGGCCATTGGTGGTTTCGTGGTACCCACCGGATCGATGGAAAGTACGGTTATGGCTGGCGATCTACTGTTTGTAAACAAGGCCATCTACGGCCCGAGTACACCGCAGATCGTTCCATTCTTTAACATTCCGCTGCCATTCTTCAAGCTTCCGCCGCTGAAGGATCCGGAACAGGGCGATGTGATCGTGTTCATCTTTCCCGGCAATCGCGATGAGCGGGAGTCAGCAGAATTCACCTACTACCTCAAGCGCTGCGTAGCCGTGGCTGGTGACACCCTGCAAGTTATTGGTGGACGAGTGTACGTCAACGGGACGGAGTATCCGCTACCGGAACATGCGCAATACATGAGCATGTCGCCTGAGCTGCGTGCGGCAACGTACGACCATGACCGGTTACGCACGTTCCCGGCCGGTCGAAACTGGACACGCGACGACTACGGCCCCCTCCGGATTCCCAAGAAGGGCGACGTTGTTCCGATCTCACAGGCAACCATCCGGGAATGGGCGACGTTCATTCGCCGGGAGGGTCATGAGGTGAACGAGGCCCTACTGACGATCGATGGCGCACCAGCCACGCGGTACGTTGTTGAGCGCGACTACGTCTTCGGGATGGGAGACAACCGCGACAATTCCGAGGACTCGCGCTATTTCGGCTTCATCCCCGAGGAGAACGTCGTAGGCACGCCAATGCTGGTGTACTGGTCGTGGGCGCCTGACGATCCTGTTCGTGGTACACAGATGACGTTCTTTGAGCGTCTGGGCTCGATCCGCTGGAGTCGGATCGGTACCATCATTCGATAGGCCTGCGACGTGCTGGCCGGGATTACGACGCGTGACCTCTTAACGGCTGCGGGGACTGCCATTGCTGTAGCTCTCGTTCTACGCCTCTTCGTGTTGGGAGTGTTTTCGATCCCCTCGCACAGCATGGAGCGAACGCTTCGCGTTGGGGATCACGTGCTCGTCAGTAAACTGGCCTACCTTGTTGCGCCGCCGGCTCGCGGCGATGTGGTGGTGTTCACATTGCCGGATTCCCTGCGTGGATCATCAACAGATGAAGCCTACATCAAGAGAGTCATTGGCGTAGGAGGCGATACGGTGCTATTGAATCGGTTCGGTATCACGATCAATGGTGTATTGCAGCCGGCTCCGCCGCAATCGGCGAGCATGAGCCCCCTACCCTATGGAGAGCGACGGGTGATTGTGCCTCCCGGCCATGTGTTTGTCCTGGGGGATCATCGCAGTAACTCGTGGGATTCACGCTACTGGGGGTTTCTTCCTCTGGACCATGTGGTCGGTCGTGCCGTGGCCATCGCATGGAGCACCAACGGTGCGGCACTTCACTGGGACCGGATCTTGCGTCGAATTGACTGACTATCCCGAGAGACCAATTGTGTTCGGCTTCTACCTGCATATCCCGTTCTGCGACAAAAAGTGCACCTACTGCGACTTCTACTCCATTGAGTCAACGGGGTTAATCGATCGCTTTGTGGAGACCCTCCTGGCGGAGATCGCTCTGCTTCCGGGCGATGACCGACCGCTGACGAGTATCTTCTTCGGTGGAGGAACACCGTCGCTGTTGCAACCGGAGCAGATTCAGCTGATTCTTCAGAGCGTGCAGCAGAAGTACACCGTGGCGTCGTCGTGCGAAATCACCATGGAGAGCAATCCGGGGACTGTCACGCTTGCAAGCCTAGAGGGGTATCGCGCGGCAGGAGTCAACCGCCTTTCGGTGGGCGTCCAGAGTTTTGTTGCCGAAGAACTAGCCTTCCTCACCCGAATTCACAGTGCCTCCGATGCCCAGCTGGCGATCCAGCTAGCCCGACGTGCCGGATTTGAGAACATCAACCTCGACCTCATGTTTGCCCTTCCCGGCCAGACG
>CAZBOW010000029.1:0-21591 GCA_964493635.1 uncultured Hyphomicrobiales bacterium | reverse complement strand
ATCCCAACAGAGTTCACCACCAGTATCGTCCAGCATCGGCCGATGGGTATCGTGCTCTCGGTAATGCCATGGAACTTTCCGTTCTGGCAGTTCTTCCGCTTTGCCGTACCGGCGCTGGCCACGGGCAATGCCGTACTGCTAAAGCATGCCCCCACAACGTGGGGATGTGCCGAGTTTGCTGTGGAACTCTGTCGACAGGCCGGACTACCCGATGGGTTGGTCCACACCGTGCGTGTAGATGTTCCGGAGGTTGAGAGCATTGTTGCTGATTCCAGAGTACGGGCGGTGACGTTTACCGGTTCGACGCAGGCAGGACGCTCCGTTGGGGCTCTGGCTGGACGATACGTGAAAAAGTCGGTGCTCGAACTTGGTGGTAGTGATGCCTACGTTGTGCTCGATGATGCCGATCTGGATCGAGCTGCTGCCGTGTGCGTTCAGCAGCGGTGCGTCAACACCGGGCAGAGCTGCATCGCCGCTAAGCGCTTTGTGGTGCACGCATCGGTGGCCGAGGCCTTTGGCGAGCGAGTCCTGCAGCAGCTGAGTACCCTGCGCGTTGGCGACCCTATGGACCCTGCGACGAACCTGGGCCCCCTTGCCCGTGCTGATCTGAAGGAAGGGCTGATCGATCAGGTTCGCCGAGCTGTGGAGCAGGGGGCTCAACTCTGGGTGCACGGGGCTCCTGCCACCGTGGCAGATCTCGACGTTGACCGACCTGGCTTTTTCGTGCAACCGGGACTCTTGACCAACGTACAGCCGGGCTCCGTGGCCGACCAGGAGGAGTTGTTCGGACCGGTTGCTGCTATGATCACCGTCGCGTCGGACCACGATGCCGTTGCCGTCGCAAATGGAAACTCCTACGGACTTGGGGCTGCCGTGTTTTCCGAGAATCGGGACCGTGCCCACCGTATTGCCCGCCAGCTGCAAGCAGGCACCGTTACCATCAATGATGGTGTTCGCAGCGATGCACGACTTCCATTTGGCGGCATCAAGGACTCTGGCTACGGCAGAGAGCTCGGTGTGCAGGGGATGCTGGAGTTTGTACATGTGACCACTGTTGTTGAAACCTAGCTCCGTTGCTCGGCTCGCTGCTGCTCGATGCGGGCGATGCGAGCGTCGCGCTGCTGCTTGGCCAACTGGCGCAGATCGACCACTCGATCGGCTTCGTCGACAATCTCGACGCCAAGCATGGTTTCCAGGACATCCTCCATCGTCAGGAGGCCCTCGACGCCGCCGTGCTCATCAACCACCATGAACATGTGGTAGCGCTCCTGAAGGAACTGCTCGAGTGCCCGCTCAAGGGTAACGTTCTCCGGAATGAACTTCACGGGGCGTTTGAGCTTCGTCAACTCGATGGAATGACGGCCAGCCAATGCTGCACGAAGAACGTCCTTGGTGATCACATACCCGGAAACGGAGTCAAGGTCGTTGTCGTCGTACACTGGAAACCGGGAGTACATCTGTAGCTCTGGCATCTTCAGCGCATCGGCAATGGTGGTTTCCACGGGAAGGGAAAACACCACCAAACGCGGCGTCATCACATCGCCCACCGACACGCTGCTTAGGCGCATGATGTTGGTCATGATGCGGTACTCGCCGGGATCTAGGGCCCCTTCTTCACGCGCGGTTTCTACAAAGGCTTCAAGCTCCTCGCGAGCCTCGTCCTCGGAGTTGTCGCGATGCGTGAGGCGCATCAGGACACGGTGAATCAACAGGGCTGGGTAGCACAGCGTGCGGATGGTCACCAACATCATACTGGTGGACCGCAGAAAGTGCTCGGCATATCGTGTGCCCACCATCGACGCCGTTGCCTTGAGGATCACCGTGGCCACCACAACGATGGCCAGCTCCGTGGTCAGACCTAGCCAATTCCCGTTGGAGTGCATGGCCAATCCAGCTCCGGCCGCGAGGATGCCAGCAACGTTCACAAGGCTAATGGCCAGCGATACTTCTTCAATCGAATCAAAGGCCGAACGAAAGCGCGCGCCGGTAGCCGAGCCTTCTTCAGCCATGACGGTAAACACTGTTTGGCGCAGGTCAAGGAGGGCAGCCGAGAGGTACTCTGCAATGGTGGTGAGTACCACACCGAGCACAATCAGCAGAACAATAAGAGCTTCCATTAGCGCTGACGAAACTCCGTATCGACAATGGTAATTCGCCCAGGGTAGGTCAGCGACCCAAATGGAGCCTCAACACTTGGTTTCGCGTCGAGCTGGACGCGTGACGTGCTTCCCTGTTTTCCGCCGAGGGCCATGGCAAGGTTCACGATCTTCTCATACCCTTGCTCAGCGAAGAATCGGTAGAGATCCAGGCTCACAGTGATCGGAATCACAACCACATCCTGCGTTCCGGGAATCTCTATTGGTCGGTCCAGGTCGCCAGTGACGGTCGGAACGCCGTCGATTACCAGCCGCCAGTCGAGGGAGGTCAACTTCAACGGAGTCGAGCGCTTGCCGGCACCACCAGCGTTGGGATTGCGTGCTTCAACATTCAGCACAAACGTAGTTGGCAGGCTCTTCCGCTGAAAGGCTGTGGTAAGAGCCAAGGCATCTTGGATGGACAGATCGGACACCGCCGACATCGATGACACACCAACACCTGCTAACCGCATCTGTTGAATGCCTGCAAGGCGGAACTCCATCTTTTCGAGCGAGAGCAGAGAATTGCTGATCTCGGAGATGCTTTTACAACCAGCGGTTGCAACGAGAGTCATGGCAACAAGCAGAATTCCGATACGTACTGGGATCATGATTGAACTATCGTGTGTGTGGAACGTGCGTCTCCTGCAAGAATCTCTCGTGCAGCGATCGATCCCGACAGCGTCACCAGCGGCACGCCGCCGCCAGGATGAGCACTGCCGCCAACATACCAAAGATTCCGAATCGCCGACGAGCGTTGCTGCTGACGCAAAAATGCAGCAAACATTGAGTTCGACGATCGTCCGTAGATCGCACCACCCTCGGCATTCCACAGATCCGCGTGAAAAGCCGGCGTTCGAATCTGCATTTGGCGCACTCGTGGTTGAACGCCGTAGTGACGCAGGCGATCCAGCACCAGAGCGGCATAGGCGTGGGCGTCGTCGTCGGCAAGCTGGATGCCAGCTGGGGCATTGACCAGAATAAACCAGTTCTCCCGGCCGGCGGTTGCCTGCGTGGAATCCGTGGCGCACGAGCGCGACAGGTAGATGGTCATGTCGGATGCCAACGTGCGATGTACGAACAGATCCTGAAACTCCTGCTGGTAGTCCTGGCTGAAGAATACGTTGTGGTGTGCTAAACCAACGTCCTCGGCCTCTACTGAGAGCAGGAGCACGAAGCCACTCATGCTGAGATCCTTCGTAGGCTTCGTGGGCTGGTGCAGCAGCTGTCGCTTCGTTGCAGCAACATCGATGTTGCTGATGATATGTCGTGCTTCGAATCGCTCCGACCCCGCCGCTACGGCCACTGCCCGACCATCCACCACATCAATCGTCTCCGCAGCCGTTGAGAGATGAATGCGAACACCGGCTGCCGTGGCCACGCGAGCCATTGCCTCGGCAATCGTGTAGATTCCGCCCCGTGGGTACCACGCTCCGTAGCCGAACTCTACCCATGGAATCACCATGAGCGTTGCTGGCGCTAGGTACGGCGACGATCCATTGTACGTAGCAAATCGATCGAAGAGCTGCACAACCTTACGGCTGGCGAAGAGCGAGGCGTGGACGCGATGGAGCGAGGTGGTGAATCGCAATCGCGGAAGGGAGCGCAGAAGGGGCAGGTTGCGTGGTTTGAAAAACTCACGGAGGCCATCGAATCGGTCAAAGAGAAAAACGTCCTTTGTAGCGTTGTACAGGAACTCGGCATCAGCAAGGTAGCGCGCAACAGCCGGGCCGTCCTGTGGGCTAATAGATGCAATGGCATCGGCAACGTCGTTGAGGTCGAAGGGCACATTCAAGGTAGTGCCATCAAGCCAGCGGTAATGGCAGGCGGGAGTGATGGGTTGTAAGGGGGCTTCCGTTTCCAGATCTGTCCCCATCGACGTAAAGAACTCCTCCAACACAAAGGGCATGGTGATTAGCGAGGGGCCAGTGTCGAAGGTGCATCCGTCGAACTGGACGCGCCCCATCTTTCCACCAACCTGGGCGTTCTTCTCTACGAGGTCCACATCGTAACCGGCCTTAGCCAATCGGGCAGCGGTGACCAAGCCGCCGATGCCACCTCCAATGACTACTGCGGAGCGATCGGTTTTCACGGTGCACTCCACACGCTGATCTGATCACGTGGCTGCGCGGCAATCTTCGGAAGCTCTGTGATTAGCGTATCGATGCCAAGGCGTCCGATCCAATGTGCAAGTGGATACATCCGATCCGACGGTGTGGCGTGAGGAAACACCGACCACCATACCGAGCGGTAGCGATCCAACGTGACCGTTTGCTGCTTGCGAACGGCACTACGGAACTTCCCGGCAAGGCCCTCCAAGGCCGACTGTATCGTCTTTTGCGTGGCACCCACACTGCCACGCAGCGTTGGGTCGATGGAGTCCGCAGCCAATCGCCACGTGTCAAGAAGGGCTGGCACGTCCGGTAGCTCCGGCAGGTGACCGCTCGTGAGCTGGGCCGTGACGTCGGCCTCGACGTCCTGCCAACTCCGGAAGAACCATGCAACGGAATGCTCAAGCTGTTCAAGGTGCCGATTCGTCCGTGGGTCAATCAGGACGGCCATGTGTCGTAGGAGCAGCGCTGGTCGGGGAACACCCATGGCGGCATACAGATCATGGAGCTGGGCATGGTAGGCGATCTCTCCAGGTCCAAGAACAGAGACCAGCGTTGGGAGGAGGGCGTCCTGCATCAGCGGACGCGACAAGGCATGTGGCGTAAAGCGCTCGGGATGGCCTATTGCGTCCTGCAACGCCACGGCTGGATCGGTAATCCGCTGTCGGCCCTCCTGATCAAGACGAAACAACGGGATGTCCGGAATCGTGGCTTGCGCCCGGAATCCTTGCTGGACAAGGCGTTCGGTAGACGTCTGCAAGGCGGTGTGCACAGCTTCGTGGTGTTCAAGGATGCGCACAACCAACGGACCATGCATGCCACTTGCAATCACATTCGAGGCACGGACAACGAGAACACCCCACGCAGCGAGGAAGGGTTGCAGAATGTCGAGGAATGCCTCGGACCAGCTGCGACCCTGCACGTAGGCCGTGCGAAGGCGCTCTCGCTCCTGGTCTGCATATCGGCCATCGATGGCGTCGATCATTGCGTGGAGCGCGTCAACATCATGCGCAGAGAGTCGTCGATCGGTAATCCGAACACGGGGGGCGCTTCCATCCCAATGACTGCGGCGCTCGGCCGTACCATCGGTGCTCGAGAGCCATGTGGTTGATGCTTCCTCGGCATCGTGGTCGTTATCCTCAAGCCAGAACACGGGTACCACGGCGCTATGGAGCTTCTCAGTGAGTTCGCGCGCGGCCTGAACCGTTGAGGCAATTTTGAGAACCGTATAGAGCGGACCACCCAACGGGCCCACTTGCTGACCACTAATGGCAATGCCGGTTGTGGGCTGTCGCAGTGCATCAAGGTTCTGTTGTTGAGCCTCCGACATCGTCACGGTGTGCATGCTCTTCTGGACCAGCTCCTGCAGACGTAGTCGTGGAATTCCTGTGTGCAGGCGCTCCTGAACGGCAAGGTGGGCACGCTCGATGTGCGTGATGGTTTGTTCCTGCACCGCCGTTTGCACAAGTGGTGAAAGAGGGACGGTCGTCAGCGGTAGAGAAGTGATCACAGAGTGCGCCGTTGAAAGAGATGGTACGGGCCGATGATGGTATCGACGCGAAACTGTTCAGCAAGCAGAGAACTCAAGAGCCGATCACGACGAACCGACTCCAGCGACGAACGCTCGTGCAGGTTTACAACTGGGTGGCGGTCGGAGCTGTCAATCACCACCCACTCTGATCGCTTCAGTTCGTCGGCGGCCCACTGGTGCCACGTTGCGCGGGCACCGGTGCCCAGATAAAGGTGGGAGTCGCCAAAGATCGAGGGAGTTGTCGAGGGTAGGTATGGGGCGATTGATGCGGCGGTGATGCTCATGAGCATCACGTGTCCCGTTGGAGAAACCGAACTAGCCAGATACTGCTGTACGAATCGCATGGCATGGTAGTCCACGGCCTCGGGCCCACGCTCCGAGAAGTAGGTGTCGTAGGCCGTGGAGTCGGACAGCGATCGTGCCGCTAGGAGCGTAATGTTTGCATACCGTGGCAGTGGCGAGAGCACAAGGAGCACCACGGCGACACTGCCAAGAAGTACCTTGGCAGTGGGCTGCGTCTGGCGCCACGACGTAGACATCGCATCAAGCCCCATGCCTACAAGAATGGACAGCGGTAGGTAGATCCTCTCCAGCTGATAGATGCTGAATCGACGCTCGAGAACCACTGTTGCAAGCAGTCCAACAACAACGGCAACCGACCACATCGTCCACTGCCGTTCTGCACGCTCCGATGGCTGGAGGAGATGCCGTCCAATCGCTAGGGTGGCAGCCACGATCACGGCGATCGAAATGGTATCCCCGGCCAGCACCCCCATCGTTTTCAGCCAGTCGCGAACCACGGCGAAGGACATCGTTGGATAGCTGGCATAGACGGCCAAGTAGGCCGTCACCTCACGCCATCCGTCAAGAAAACCTGGCCGTAGCACCGGAATCAGCACGAGGAGCAATGCCACGATGGTCCATGCTGCCCAGGCAAGTACGGTACGTACCCCGTGCGTGCGTGTTGCCAGCACTACCAGCGCCAAGGCTGGCGCTACGATTCCCAGGGTGTACTTCAGCAGGATGATCACCGCAAGAGCGACTCCAAGCAGCGCATCCAGATACCATCGACGAGCATCACGAGATAGGACCCACAGGATCAATGCCAAGGGCAGTGACATCAGCCCTTCGGCATGGGCGGTGTTGTTCGCATGTACGGCAACGTACATCAGCGAATAGACAATGGCAACCATCGGGGCTGCTGCACTCCGCACACCGCTGCGGCGCAGGGCCGCAAGAAGCACAGCAAGGGCAGCCCCTTGCCAGAGAAGGTCGAACAGGCGTACCCCCAGAGGATCTGCTCCCGTAATTGCTGCCGGAATGGCATAGAGCATGTAGATCATCGGCGGTTTCACATCGATGAAGTCGACGTACAGCGTGCCGCCCGAGAGGAGTGCCTGTCCGCCACGAAGAAACGTTGCGTGATCCGTGTGGAGGGGGAACGTCAGCATGGGTAGCAACAGCAACACTCCAAGGACAAGTCCACGGAGCGGGTACTGCTGGTGTTCCCGTGCCGACCCCATTAGCGCGCTGTACCAGCTACTTCGTCGTCGATGTCATCGCAGTGATACTCTCGGCGCTGACGTCCGGTCATCTTTACCGTTGGTGCGCCGGACGATGCGGCTTTCAGTGCCTGCTGCTCAAGGAAGCTCCGTAATTCACGATCACGCGCACGGAGCTGTTGATCCATCTCGCGGGAGAAATACAGCCGCCCCTCAACGTACGTGCGTTCAACGCGGGACATGCTACTCAGGGGATCTCCACTCCAAACCACAACGTCGGCATCCTTGCCAGGTTCGAGGGTTCCTACCGTGGGTAGAGCATCCATCTGTCGAGCGGCATTTCGCGTGACAAACGTGATGGCATCGGTTGGGGAAACACCACCGTAGGAGATGCTCTTACCAGCCTCCTGATTCAACCGGCGAGCCATCTCGGCATCGTCGCTGTTGATACTTACGGTAACACCTTGCTCGTGCATGATGGCCGGATTTTCTGGGATGGCATCGTACACTTCAAACTTATAGGCCCACCAGTCGGCGAAGGACGATGCCATCGCTCCGTGGGTAGCCATTTCGCGGGCAACCTTGTAGCCCTCAAGAATGTGCGTGAAGGTATGCACACGGAAGCCGAACTCCTCGGCCAGCCGCATCAGCATCAGGATTTCGCTTTGCTTGTAGGAATGACAGTGTATCAGACGCTCGCCGTTGAGAATCTCCACAAGGGCGTCGAGCTGCAGATCCCTCCGCACAGGTGGCCCTCCAACCGACGCCGCTGTGCGCTCCAGTTGATACTCGCGCGCTGCTTGGAAGGCATCGCGCATGATCTCCTCGACTCCCATCCGCGTTTGCGGATACCGAACGGTGTACCGATCACCCCAGTTCGACTGCTTGACGTTTTCGCCAAGGGCAAACTTCACTGTAGGCTTTACCCCGGTGAACCGCAGTCCATCGGCGTTGGCACCCCACCGCATCCGGATGAACTGGAGCTGGCCACCCATTGGATTGGCGGAGCCGTGAAGCAGATGCGTGGACGTGACACCCCCGGCCAACTGACGGTAAATGTTGATGTCGTCCGGGTTGACGACGTCTCCGATGCGCACTTCTGTCGTGATGGCATGGGTACCCTCGTTAACACCGCGATCGATGGCGATGTGCGAGTGCTCGTCGATCAGCCCCGGCGTGATATGCATTCCGGTGCAGTCCACGGTTGGCGCACCGCTCAAGTTCGATCCGACGGCTACAATTTTTCCGCCGGCAATGTGGACATCGGCGCGCGTGAGAACACCCTGCGGTCCTGACGTCCATACCGTGGCATTCTTGAGGATCACCGCCGCCTGTGCCGGGATGCTATCCACACCGAACGGCCCCAACGGAAGCATGGCCGGTAGGCTGCGGCGCACGTGTACCGTAGGTGGTTCGGCAGGACGCGGCACGAAGGCAGAGTCTCGTCGCAGGGTAAACGCCACCACCGTCCCCGTGGGAAGGACCATCTCACCGCGCATCAGAATGCTATCGGCCATGGCAGTGCCACGCAGGACGCCGTCGAGTGCTGTGTCGGAGAGTGTAAATGAGCAGCGCTGTTCGGAGCGTTGAATGGTGGCCGTCAGCGTAGCCGAATCGCGCTGTGCGGAGATCGTTGGCTTTTCGGGCGTTCCGCCGATGGTCAGCACGGCTGGTGCCAAGCCCGGAGCGGTGACGGTCCACGTGCCGCGAATGTCAATCGATGCTGGGCGCTCCACGGGACGGTAGGTGCCCTCGACCACCACGCCTTGGATCGATGCATCGGCGTTCCACAGCTCCTCGGATACGATCACGAAGTTGGCCACCTTGTTCGGTGCCAGCGTGCCCACCCGATCGGCCACACCGGCGATGCTTGCCGGAACCGTGGTCAGGGCGGCAAGAGCCGTTGTAGGTGAGAGCCCTCGTTGGATGTAGGTGCGTATGTGGGCGAGGAAGTCCGTCTGATCCTTCAGGCCGTTGGTTGTGAAGGCCAGCGTACAGCCCACCGAATCCAGCAACCGCGGATTGTCAGCTGCCCAGTACCAATGGATCAATTGCTGTAGTCCCACCGACCGCGCATCAATAGGATTGCGGACGTCGGGCGTCTCGGGCATCTCCGGCGTAAGAATCAGCGTGGGTTTCAGTTGTGCGACGTCCTTCAGCCGACGGTACTCCAAGCCAGTGCCGCGATGAATCAAACGGATCTGTGCTTCGCGGGCAATGGCATCCCAGCGGAAGAGGTCGTGCTCATCGTAGGAGACGGCCACAAACGGGATGTTGTTCGCCATGGCCTGCTGCAGGGCCTGGAGTGACAGGTTTACATCGGGGATCTTCGTCGTGGGTGTGGATCGCATGGACAGCGCCTTGCCGTACCAGTCGGCGTCCATCAGCGTTTGGCGGAGCAGGGCGATCGAGCCCATTAATGAGCTCGGATAGGGTGTTTCGGAACTACCTTTCCGCGTGTTGAGGATCTGTGCCGTGTTGTCGGACAGCACAACATCGGACGCCGAACCGGCTTTCAACGTAATGGCTGCTGCCGAACCTGAAAAGATGCCATCGTGCGAGGCTACCACTGCACCGGTGAACCCCAACCGATTCCATGTTGCGGCAGTCTTCGGTGTGATGCGCAGGGCATCGGTGACTCTGCGCTCCGGACGCACGGCTTGGTTCCAGTGATGGGCACCCACCTGGGGCGGAGTCACGGGGTCCTCCCGCCATCCGCGATCGTCGGACGCTGCTGAGCGATCGCTGCTGGAAACATCGGTGATGTTCACAAACGGATCGATGAAGCCAGGATATACCCAAGCCCCCTTCAAATCGTACACCACGGCAGCCGCGGGGATCGGCAGGTCGCGACCCACACTCACGATGCGGTGATCGCGCACGATGAGTACGCCGTTGGTGATGAGGCGCCCCGGTTCGGGCACAATGGTGGCATTGGTGTAGGCCACAAGTCGAACGGTCTTGGTTCGGAGGCCTTCCACCGGATTTGTCGACACCGATGGAAGTCCTTGACCAAACACCGATAGCACGGCAGGAGCGCCGAGCATGATCGCCGAGAACAGCGTAAGCAGGAGAGATTTGCGCATACGCGCAAGTTACGGAGCAAGAGCTGCTACTGCACGCAGTGCAGCGCGCTGCTGGAGTACACCGGCTCCCTGAACCAGAGTGTCGACGCGATCCAGTGGCTGGGCCGACGACATCAGGATCGTCTTGACCTCCTCTGGTGTGAGCGTCGGATCAACCTCGAGCATCTGCGCAATCACGCTGGCCACAATGGGAGCAGCAAATGAGGTGCCGTCCACCATCTTGTAGAACGGGCTGCAGAGCTGTTCCTCCTTAATGCGTGCGTCAACAGCCTGGCGAAGGGCGGTGGCATCGCGCAGGGTCCATGTTGCAACCGGAATCTTCGTGTGCGGCATCAGCCGTGGTGCGGCATCGGTTAGCATGTCGTCGGTCAGGGCGTCCATAGCACAGAGCGCCGCTGCCTCGCGCTGCTGCGGCGTTCCCACAAGGATTGGTGCCGGCAGGAAGATCGCCGGCGCGATCAAATCCGGTTTCTGGACGCCAAGGCTCGTAATGCCAAAGGTAGAGTCGTAGACAGCATCCTCATCGCGCTCCAACGAGTTGTGGTCGTTGAGGCCCCCTACAGCAATGCCACGTGGACTTGCCGCCGGAGGGCGGATCGGAGCCCACGGATTGTTGCCCATGGCCGATACCACGCAGATTCCCCGCTCCACCAGCTCGTCCACAGCTTGGTTGACGGGATGTTGCAGGGTGTGGTCGATCTCGTCGGCGTAGACGCTGATATTCACCACACGGATGTGCAAGGCATTGGCATGATCGCGGATGTAGTGGAGTGCATCGACGATCGTCGACGTCGTAACGCGTCCGTCGTTGTTCATCGTGCGCAGCAGCAAAAGATGGGCCTCGGGTGCCAGCGAGGTGAACATTCCCTGGGAGAGCGATCCGTTCCCGGCCACCGTGCACGCCGTCATGGTGCCGTGCCAGTAGCGTGCCAGTGTCTGGCTGGGAGGGGGCTGCGGTGCATGGTGATGTTCGGTGCCCTCAATCACATCCACATAGCGCCGTATGCGCGACGTGGGTGTTTCCAAGTCCGGATGACGAACAAAGTCGGAGTCGATCATCGCAATGCCAATACCGCGACCCTTCGAGCGCACGTCGGCACGCAAGCGCACGGGCAGCGGTAGCACAGGTTTGACACTTTGATGACGGGACATGTGCGAAGTTAGGTCGCCCGCTCGGGGCCCGTTCCGTAATTTTGTCCACGTCTACCTATATACCGGAGGATATCATGACTGCACGCGCCTGGCTTGTTGTTGTACTCTGTTCGGCTCTGGTACCGCTACAACTGCATGCCCAACTTGATGCCGTCACCGCCACGAATGCTATCGACACGCTTGCATCGGTCAAGTTCAAGGCCGATTCCATTCCTTGGCGATATAAAACCGTCCTCGGCGCTGGCTTCAACGCGGTGCAGCTGAGTAACTGGACCGGTGGAGGTCAGAATGCGATCACGATCCGAGGCTTAATCTTGGGCGAGCTGGATTACCGTCATCACATCTTTGCATGGGAAAACGACCTCGACCTGGGCTACTCCATCACCCAACTTGGTACGCAGTCGTTTCGCAAGGCCGACGACCGGATCATCTACGTCACCAAGGCATCGTGGCGGCAAACGGACGATCTCCGCTGGACGGCATTTGCAGATTTCCGGACGCAATTCGCTGTTGGATACAACTACGATGTGATCGACAGCACGTCTCCCCAGGGATATGCGATCGTGTCCAACTTTCTGGCCCCAGCTTTTCTTACCAGCTCACTGGGTGCCGAGTGGACGCCGCTGCCACAGTTCAAGCTGATGGCTGCCCCGGTTGCTGCTCGAGCCATTTTTGTTGTGGATGATGCCCTGTCGAATGCCGGTGCGTTTGGCGTGACGCCTGGGAACACCGTAAACGTGGCTCCGGGTGCGGTGCTGAATGCCACCATTAACTGGGAGGTGGTGGAAAACGTGACATGGAAGTCGCGACTCAACGGCTTTATGCGCTACGAGAATCCTGACCTCTGGGTGGTCACCGTCGAGAACGCCATCTTGATGAAGGTAAACAGCTTCATCTCTGTTGGCTTCTTAACGGATGTCTACTACGACGATCGCATCCCTGTGCTTCGCGACGATGGCAGTCGCGGCCCGGCAACGCAGATTCGCAATCAGCTGGTGATCGACTTCCGCCACACCTTTACGAACTTCTAAGCAGGTCGAGAAGGGCACGCTGGTCAAGAATTGGGACGCCAAGCTCCTGCGCCTTTTGGAGCTTGCTTCCCGGTGCTGTTCCGGCCACCACATAGCTGGTCTTTGCACTGACCGAGCTGGTGACCTTACCTCCGCAGTTCTCGATCATCTGCGTGGCCTCACGTCGTGAGATTCCCTCGAGTTCGCCGGTCAGAACAAACGTCGTACCGGCAAGATGAGACGTGGCAGCGCCCCCGGCTTGCGACTCCATCGTCAGTCCGGCCTTGCGTAATCGCTCAACAACCGATCGCTCCGTTGGATCGCTGGCGAACTCGCGAATCGATTCGGCAATGCGTTCGCCCACGTCGTTGATAGCCACCAAATCGTCGTGATGTGCTTGCAATAGGGCATCCATCGAGCCCAGCGCTCGTGAGAGAATCTTCGCCACACCCTCGCCAACATATCGGATCCCCAGGGCGAAGAGCACACGTTCAAACGGCTGCTCCGTGCTGCGCTGAATCCCGGCAATCAAGCGCTCCACACTCTTGGGTGCCCAGCGATCGAGGGCGAGAATCTCGCTTGTTCGGTTCGGCAAATCGTAGATGTCGGCAATCGTGGTGAGCAATCCTGCCTCAACGAATTGCTCGATGGCTTTTTCACCTAACCCATCGATGTCCATGGCATCTCTGCCGGCAAAGTGTTCCAAGCGGCGGCGGATCTGCCACGGACAGGCGCTATGGCTGCAGTAGTGATTGGCTTCCCCGTCGGGACGGTGTAAGGGGCTCTCCAGTGGGCAGGGGCACGTTGTTGGGAACTCCCACGGTAGGCTCGTCGATGGGCGACGTTCTGCAAGCACGGCGGAAACCTTGGGGATCACATCGCCGCCCTTCTCGATCACAACGTGATCGCCGAGGCGCAGATCCAAATCGCGAATGTAGTCCTCATTGTGCAGCGTAGCCCTCGAGATCGTCGACCCAGCCAGGAGCGTGGGTTCCAACTCGGCTACCGGAGTGACCACGCCCGTGCGACCGACCTGCAGGGTGATGCCCTGCAAGATCGTGGTAGCCTTTTCGGCTTCATACTTGTAGGCAATCGCCCACCGGGGAGACCGCGCCACCGAGCCCAACTCCTCTTGCAAAGCAAGGGTGTTGACCTTGACGACCACACCGTCGATCTGGAATGGAAGGGTATGTCGCTGTGAGTCCCACGTGTGAATGTAGTGCAGTACCTCGTCCACGCCGGAACAGACACGAACATCCTGGCCAGTCGGGAAACCCAACTGACGTAGGCGTAGAATGTTGTCCATGTGCGTGGGGCGGCGCGGCGATTCCTCCAGCCAGTAGGCGGTAAACTGCAGTGTGCGTTGCGCTACCTGGTGCGTGTTTTTTTGTTTCAGGGTGCCTGCCGTGGTATTCCTGGCATTAGCATAGGGTTCCTCTCCGGCTTCCACCATGCGCCGATTCAGGTCGAGGAAGTCGTCGTGACGCATGTAGACCTCTCCACGCACCTCGATCGTAACAGGTTCGGAAAGACGCAGCGGAATGGCCCGAATCGTTCGGATGTTCTGGGTGACCACGTCGCCACGCTCGCCATCACCACGAGTGACCGCACGATCAAGAACGCCATCAACGTAGTGCAAACTCATGGCCACACCGTCGATCTTCAGCTCACAGACATAGTCGATGGAAGGGTCATCTGGGACGTCCAGCATTTTTTCAATGCGCTGGTTAAAGTCGACCACCTCTTGAGCAGAGTAGGTATTGGCCAGCGACAGCATCGGGATAGCATGCTGCGCAGTGGTGAACGTGCCAATGGGCACACCACTAACGCGCTGCGTGGGAGAGTCGGCGGTTACCAGATCGGGATGAGCACGCTCCAGCTGCTCGAGTTCGGCCATCAGGGCGTCGTAGTCGCGATCCGAAAGAACGGGCCGTGCCTCGACGTAGTAGAGGTAATCGTGGTGGCGGATCTGGGATCGCAACGCTTCGATGCGTGCAGCAACATGACCGTGAGGTTCCATACCGAAAACTACGCCTCCAGACGTAAATTCACGGATATGAAGCATTTCCTCTTCCTTCTCGTTGTCTGTACAGCCACACTTTCTGCCGCTACCGTCGAGGTGCCAACGGCAACGCCGTCCCAACTTCGTCGGATGGTGGAAGTCCCCACGGCTGCCACGCTGATTCAGCCCCCTGCCGATCTGGTGGACAGGGTAGTATCCCTGCCGAAGGGCAGTGTGGTGCAGATCTCGCTGCCGGCGCCTACGGGCACGTGGGTCATGGATGTATCGGCCTACGATGTTCTCACGCCTGAAGCCACAACGTTGGCGATCACGTCGCAGGGCGAGGTCCCGTTTGCAGTGCCATCGCATGCGATGCTGTCTGGATCGATCCGCGGCATGGAGGGGTCTCGCGTGTTCTTGGCGGTGTTTGAAACGCACATGACCGGTGTAATAGAGATGGAACAGCCCGATGGCTTGCGGCGATTCATCATCGCACCCGACACGGTCATCGACCATAGCATGGCTCCGAGTGTGGTATACGAAGTACCGCTGACCGATCACATCAGCGGCGCTTCACGTCGGTGTCATTCGGAGGACCTGCCGTCCTATCAACGACGCACGGACTCGGTGATGGCCATGGTAACCTCGTACGGCTTCGGGATGGCCGACGATAACGTACAGTCCAGCACGGTGCACGAGCTGTACCTTGCTCTGGAATGTGATTCCACATTCTACACCCGTCAGGAGTCGAACCTCACACGGGCAGCACAGTATGCCCTTACGTTAGCCGGAGCGTGCGGTGCGGTGTATCGTCGAGATGCCAACGTAGCCATTCGCGTTCCGTTCTTGCGGATCTGGACACAAACCGACCCCTACGTAGGCACCATCGGTGAGCGCTTGACCAAGATTCGCGAGTACTGGACGTCCCGCATGCAGCACGTGCAGCGATCGGTTACCTGTATGCTCTCGGGCTCGGGCGGTGGTGGTCTGGCCTGGGTAGGTGTCCTGTGCGGCAACTACGGCTTTAATGTGTCCGGCGTAGATGGCGGAGTCAACTTCCCGGCCTCGGGATACATCTGGGATATCGACGTGACCAATCACGAGTTGGGCCACAACATCGGATCCTCGCACTCGCACAACTGCTCCTGGAATCCGCCGATTGATTCGTGCTGGTATGCCGAAGGGGGCTGCTACGATTACGTCCTGCCACAGCGCGGCAACATCATGTCGTACTGCCATCTGCAGTACACGGGCAATGCGCTGTCGTTTCATCCACGGGTTGCGTCGCTATTCAACCGAGTCATGGCTGCCACGCCGTGCATTACCACCGAGGAGCCCACGCTGGAGATCGATGCGGCTGTTCGTGCAATCGTGATTCCGGAAGCAGGTGCAACGATTCCCATCGGGACCAGTTTCAGTCCGTCGGCCATCGTGGCCAATACCGGAGCAACGCCGATCGCGACGGCCTCGGTACGCATGCGCCTGACCAACCTCACCAACGACACGCTGGATACGCAGATGCAGGAGCTGTCGCTCGACGAGGGAGCATCCGACACCGTGAGGTTCAATGCCATTCGCATTGATCAGGCCGGAACCTATCTGTTGGAGGTTGGAATCGCAGCGGCCGGTGCTCCGTTCGCCACGAATGCCGTTCTTACCCGCCCCTTCCGTATTGGCGACCTAGGTGCCAACCGTTTGCGCGTTGTGTGGCCCAATGGGGGAGAAACGCTCACCACCGGCGATACGGTCCGTGTACGATACACGGCTACAGGGCAGGCTGCCTCCGATCAGGTAACGATACAGTACAGCACCAACAACGGCCTGTCGTGGCACAACGTTCGTCGTGCAGCGCCGATTGATACCGCGGGTGCGGAGTGGATCGTACCACCAACACCGTCGCAGCAGTGCAGGGTGCGAATTCTGCGCTACGGTGAGGCTCAGGTGTACGACCTCTCCGACCAGCCCTTTACGATTCGTCTGCCTCTGGACATTGCAGCCGTGGACATCCTCCATCCGGCCCCCAACAGCACAGCTGCCACACCGCTGGCGCCAAAGGTGGTGATTCGCAACAATGGATCCGAGCGCCTGAATAACGTTCGGGTGCAGCTTGCCATGACGTGGGTACGTTCCAATACGGCATCGGTCGTTCTTGACACCATTCTAGAGCGTGTTGCGCCGGAATCGACCGATACGGTCGACCTACCAGCAACGCCACTGCTGATCTCAGGGGTTCACGTTGCAACGCTTCGTGTTCAGGCCGACGGTGATCTGAATCCTGAGAACGATCGATTCGCCCGCCAATTCACTGCCGAGGGTCTTGCAGCTCCCGTATCGCTTCGCGTGGAGCCCGGACCGAACCGTGCGCTGCTGAGCTGGCCAAGCGATGGTCTTGCCTCGGCAACGGCGATCGAGATCTGGCGAGCCGACGACGGATCAGCGTTGCAGCGCATCAAGTCGGTTGCTCCTACCGTAACGAATTGGCTGGACACCGCGGTTCGCGACGGACAGACCTACCAGTATGCGTTACGCACCGTTGTGGGTACAAGCCTCAGTGTGCCAACCGATCGTCGGGGAGTGCGCCCGGCCACAGCCCCGTATGGAGCCGAGCTCTCGGCGCCAACGGCCGTTGGGCCAACGCCGCAGTCTACGAACGTGCCCCTGCCAACGCGCTTGGTGTGGTCCAGCGTGCCCCATGCCCAGCGCTACATTGTGCAACTGTCCACCACGCCGGACTTTACCGATCCATCGTACGTGCTGGTGACCAGCAACGATGGATGGCTGACCCCTCCGGTGCAGGCCGAGCAAACATGGTGGTGGCGAGTGCGCGCCTTGAATGAGGGGTACACCGGTCCGTGGAGTAGGCCCGTGTCGTTTACCACCACGGCCTCCTGCGCTGGCAGTGCCGTGCAGTTCCACGGTGGGGATGGTCGAGCCCTTGGCTCTGAGTTCACGTGGTCGGGCGGTCCCGTCACGGTGGAGTGGTGGATGTTCCTGCACCCCGACAGCGTTCGGAACTCGTCGGTGTTTGCTGTTGGGGAGTCCGATAACAATCGCAATCGCTTCCAGGCGCATGCACCTTGGGGGAACCGGAACATCTACTGGGACTATGGCAACATTGGAGAGAATGGTCGACTCGAAACACGGATGCGTACCATCGGGGCTTGGACGCACATTGCCCTTGTCAGTGATGGCGCTGGTCGCATGGAGATCTACCAGGATGGCGAGCTAACGGCCACGAAAGACGCCGGCGGTCAACCAAGCGATCTCAAGCAGATTACCATCGGCTCGCAGCATGGCAACAACTTCTTCGCTGGGATGATCGATGAATTCCGGATCTGGACCGTAGCCCGCACGGCCGAGCAGATCCGAGCCACCATGACCACGGCTCAGCTTACGGGGTCGGATCGCACGGGACTCTATGCCTACTGGCGAATGAACGAATCGTCCGGATCGGTGTTGACGAACGACGGTGGCAGGGGAGGAAGCCTTACGATGCAAGGCGCAAGTGAGCGGATCCCAAGCGGAGCCAAGGTTAACTGCACGGCAACTCAGCGATTGCCGGCTCCCACGCTGCCAACGTCGGGCACGGTAGCCGCAACCACGGTTCATCGGTATCCTCTTCGATGGAATGCCGTGTCCGGTGCCGAATGGTACGAGGTGGAAGTCTATGGCACGGATACCATCGGTGGTGCACCATTACACTACGTTCCCAACATCACGGCTACGAGCGTTACGGTGCAAGGCCTTCCAGCCAGCACGACGTGTTCCTGGCGCGTGCGTGCTCACGCAACGGGCGGTGTGAGTCCATGGACGCAGGCTGCAGTTGTGACGCCCTCGGCATGTGAAACGAGCGTTGTGCAGTTCACGGGGGAGAACGATTTCCTAGTGAACAATGCGTTGCTGTTCCAAGGCAAGCAAGTCACGGTAGAGTACTGGGCCTATGTTGCAGCGGCCGACGTCGGCAATCGGTCGGCCTTCAACGTGGGGCAGGCGGATGAATCCACGAATCGATTCCAAGCTCACGCTCCGTGGCGCGACAGAAAGGTGTTTTTTGATTTCGGCAATACCCGAGCTGGTGGTCGCCTTGAAGCTGCCTACGACAACGCGCTTGGCAGTTGGAATCACGTGGCCTTGACAAGCAATGGTTTGGATCGCATGACGGTCTACCTAAATGGCGAGCCCCTTGCCCAATCGAGTTTTGCAACCACACCAACAGATCAGACGTCGATCACCATTGGTGGTAATCGCATTGGACGGTTTTTGTTCAAAGGCCTGATGAGTGATTTCCGTCTCTGGAACGAAGAGCGGTCGGCACAGCAGATTCGGGCCGGCATGTTCGACCGACTGCCACGCAGCACCAGCCACCTTGTGGGACTCTGGCCATTGGATGATGCTGCCGGTGCGGCTGCACAGGATCTTGCACCTCGTGCATGGGATGTGGCGGGCACAACCGCTCCGCAATGGCAGCTGGATACAGCACGGCCGATGATGCAGGTGCCACCGGCCCTGCGTGGTGCGCGCACGGTAACCATTGGCGACACGGTGGAGTACACGCTGCATGGTGCGCCCTATGCCGACGTCTCGTATCGCGTGACCAACGGACTGATCCTGACGCCAACGGTCGAGCAGGCCGTACGTGTGGCATGGACGGCTGGCACGGGGCTGGGATCGATCTGCATCACGCGCACATTCGACGGCGGCTGCGTGGATTCCGCCTGCTACGATGTTCTTGTCCAGCAGCCCGTTTCCGTATCCGACGACGAACCACTGGGAGGGCTCACGGTGACGTTGCACCCCAATCCCGCAGCGGATGAGATCTCAATCCACTGGGTAGGTGGCATCGAAGACCTAGCGATCACTGATGTGATGGGACGGGTCCTGTACCGCTCTGAAATTGATCCAAACCAGCAATCAATCGTAGTGCGAACCGAGAGTTGGGCTACTGGTGTCTACTACCTCCATACAACCAATGCCGGTGCGATGACAACCCAGTCTGTTGTGATTCAGCGATGAGCACCTGGAGCCAGATACAACGGACAATTCAGGCCGTGGTGGAGGGCGAGCGAAACGCCATCGCCAACATGGCCAATGTGGCCGCCGTCCTCGGCCACCACGTGCCAGCGATCAACTGGGCAGGCTTCTACCTTGTTGATCACGAATTGTCGACGGGGGAGTTAGTCCTTGGACCGTTCTGGGGAAAGCCTGCGTGCGTGAGGATTCCTCCCGGCAAGGGCGTCTGTGGTGCCGCTGCCCGGCAACAGACGACCCTCGTGGTGGGAAACGTCCACGACTTTCCCGGTCACATCGCCTGCGACGAGGCCTCGCGCAGTGAGATGGTGGTTCCGTTGATTCATCAGGGAGTCCTGCTTGGCGTGTTGGATCTGGACAGCCCCGAGTACGACCGATTTACGGAAGCTGATCGGGAGGCCGTCGAAGAGATCGCTCGGATTGTCGTGCAGGCCAGTCGCTGGTAGTGTCACGCTAACGTGACTGATCACCACGACAGGGAATGATGCTCTGTCTTGTGTTGATGTCGTTGTCCTCGACCTGCGTGATTGAGAACGTTCGGGGATCGGACTACCACGTCGTGATCACGCTTGCCAATGACGGCGAAGAATTCTGCACCGACGTACCGGTTGTTGTCACCAGCGCGGAGCGAACAGTCGAACGAGTCGTGGCCGTTGTACGACCCGAGCAGGTGGTCGCTGTCGAGGTGGCCATTGCCGATCTCGGTTGGCCGGAGGTGACCGGGTGGGTGGAACTCACCTGTGCGGTGCCAGCAGATACCCTCAGCATAACATTGGAGTTGCCGCCACCACCGGGTACCGTGATCATTAATGAAGTGATGTTCGATCCACAACCCGGACGTGCCGATTACGTCGAGCTCACCACGCAAGCCACAGAGCCCCGTACCCTCCATGGCTGGACGATTCGAGATGCTAGTTCCTCGGCCTCGATCCCCGACTCGACCACCGTCGAACCTGGCCGGTACACGGTGCTGGCCAGTAAGGCGAGCGTAGCCGAGATGATGACCGATCCGCCCGTGGTACTAAGTCGGTCGATTAACTTCAATACCACGGGCGACCGTGTCGCCCTGTGCACGTCGTCGGGCTTCGTTGTTGATGAGCTTACCTACAGCCCGAAGTGGCATAGCTCCGTCCTGGCGCGTACTCGGGGTATCGCCCTGGAGAAGATCCACCCTTCGCTGCAGTCCGATCGCAGCACGTCGTGGGCGAGCTGTACCGACACGGCTGGTGGCACTCCGGGGCAGACCAACTCCACCACACGGCCTGTTCCGGGTGAGGGAACCCTGCAGGTATTCCCCTCGCCATTTTCGTCGGATCCCCGTGACCTGCAGCATCCGGCGGTGATCTCCTATCAGCAGCCGTTTCGCACGGCCCGGGCCACGATGAGCATCGTTCGTCCGTCGGGTGTACGCGTGGCAACGCTCTTGAATAGCGAGGGAATCTTCTGGAAGGGGGCTCTGGCATGGGACGGCACGAACGATGTCGGACAGCGCGTCGAGCCCGGTCCGTACATCGTGGTGCTGGAGTGCGTCGATGCCGTATCGTCGGCTACACACCATGCCACGGCGTTGATCGTTGTAGGGCGCTAGCCGAATTCTTAACACGCCAGTGGTTGCAGCCACCTGCGTGGATCAGTAGCTTGCCATCTTATGACCACATCCGCCACGACTCCTGCGATCGATCTTCACGATGAATCGCTCTATTTCAACCGCGAACTCTCGTGGATTGAGTTCAATGCCCGTGTGTTGGAAGAAGCCGAAGATCTCTCCCATCCCTTGTTCGAGCGATTGAAGTTCCTGTCGATTTTTTCGACCAACCTCGACGAGTTCTTCATGATTCGGGTAGCCGGATTGATGGAGCAGCGCGAATCGGGCGTCTCAGAATTCTCCTCCGATGGAGCAACTCCTGCAGAACAGCTACGGGAGATTCGCCAACGGTTGCTTCCACTCTACAAACGGCAAGCACGCATCTTTACCGACGACATCCTGCCGCAGCTCCATGCCGAGGACATTCACATCCATCGCTGTGAGAACCT
>CAZBOW010000028.1:26151-27409 GCA_964493635.1 uncultured Hyphomicrobiales bacterium | reverse complement strand
TACGGCGTGCCGATGATTCCCATCGTTGTACCTTGCTCTCCCGTCGGCAATATAGGATCGGCCAACTTGAAGATATGCTCGTTCAGCAGATGCACACCATAGGCAATGCCAGCACCTATGGCATAGCCTGCCAGCACGTCCGTCAGATAGTGAACGCCTAGGTTCATTCGGGCATAGCCCGTCCAGAGCGCCCATCCAACCGACGGTACAATCACGTACCAGTGCGGATACCGCAAACTCATAGTGGTGGCAAAGGCCGCTGCACCGGCAGCGTGTCCCGAAGGCATTGAGCTGAAGTATTTGTCGTTGCCCTCTTCCCCATTGATGATCAGCCCTGGATAGCCCTGATACGGCCGCTCACGGTCGATCGCCATTTTCAGTCCGAGCACTACTCCATACGTGACGCCCATCGTCACAAACTGCTGCAGGGCAGTTTCAGCGCTGTAGCGATCCGATGAGGCAATGCCGTATAGGTACATCGCCGATGGCACAGCAACGTAGAGCGGAGTGGCAACGTCGGATACGAATCGGGAAGTAGGCTTTGTGGCCTCGATACGGTTAGCATTGTACACCAGCTGGCCATCCCACGCCAAGGGATCCACCGACTGCGCTTGCAGTGTTGTGGCAAATAGGGCGATACAGATCAGAAGTTCTTTCATGGGGCAAATCTACTGCGGTACATCTGAGGCGGAGGTCTTCGATGGCCCACGCTTTTTTCGACACGCCTCGGAACAGTACTTCACCTCGTCCCACACCTTCTCCCATTTTTTCCGCCAGGTGAATGGTCGATGGCACACCACACAGATCTTGGATGGTAGATGCTGCTTCTTCAACTTTTCAGCCATTTCGCGAGCTGTTTCCTCGGGGCGATGAACATTACTACTGCAACTACGCTCATGGCCACCATGATGGCAAAGTAGTTCTGGTTGCTCATCCTGTCGTAGTACGAGCCAATGAAACCGGCAAGGTAGTTGCCAAAGAAGCTCGACAAAAACCACACGCCCATGAACATGCTCACCATGCGGGCCGGCGCCACGCGCGATACCATCGCCTGACCAATTGGGGAGAGGTACAGCTCGCCGATCGTAAACAGTAGGACGACCATCGCCAGCCAGAGCACATTCAGCTTTTCAGCCCCTTGCGCCAGATCCGCGACATACATCATCAGGAGAAAGGCAACAGCCATCCACCCACAGCCAATGGCCATCTTCACAATCGATGATGGTTCGGATGAGCGACTGCGCTGCCACGCCCAGAT
>CAZBOW010000028.1:24653-26051 GCA_964493635.1 uncultured Hyphomicrobiales bacterium | reverse complement strand
ACACCCATGTAGTAAATCGTGTACGCGCTATCAACCCGCTGATCCCCTGGCTGATAGAGTGATCCAACTTGTGCGGTGAGGTTTGGTTTAAAAAGGCCGTTGCCCATAATCAGAAACACGAGGGCAATCAGGAACAGACTCTCGAAGGCCATTAGGAAGTGACCGATGGCCATCAGAATCGAGCCGGCATACACGGCGTTGGTCTTTCCGAGGTACTTGTCGGCAAGAAGCCCGCCCAAGAACGGTGTGAAGTACACAAAGCCGGTGTACAACCCATAGATCTGGGATGAAACCCCAATAACCGACAGCGGACCAAAGAGCGTTGTGAGGAAGCTCTCAATGGCAGAGTATCCCAGGACACTGCTTGAGAGAATCGGATCCAGCAGTAGATACTGGGTCATATAGAGCACTAGCAGTGCTCTCATGCCGTAGTAGCTGAATCGCTCCCACATTTCCGTGAAGAAGAGATACGTGAGCCCTACCGGGTGGCCAAGAAACTCGCGCGTGGATGCTGACATGACTACGGTTGTGTCGTTAGGAAAGCACAAGATAGTAACGCAAATCCCGTCCACCACCTCCATGAACCGACGCAACCTCCTCCACATGATAGGCTCGACACTAGCCATGACTTCGATCCCTTCCTTGCTCACCGCCGAGCCCCCTACCAGAATGCCGGTGATGTTTGTCGGGCATGGTAACCCCATGAATGCCATCACGGATTCGACCTTCGCCCGGCAGTGGGAGAAGATTGGAAAGGGGCTCGCGCCAACGGCTATCCTGTGCATTAGCGCTCACTGGGAAACTCGTGGCACTCTTGTCACCGCGATGCAGGAGCCCCGCACAATTCATGATTTTGGGGGCTTTCCCGACGAACTGTTCCGCGTTCAGTATCCTGCACCGGGTAAACCCGAACTGGCAGCTGATCTGTCAGAGTCTACACACCGGTCTATTCTGCTTGACCATGAGTGGGGATTGGATCATGGTGCATGGAGCGTTCTACGGCGGATGTTCCCCAAGGCAGTGATTCCGGTACTGCAGCTGAGTTTGGATGTTGGTAAGAGTCCGGCTCAGCACATTGCGCTAGCGCGCGAGTTATCGACGCTTCGGGATCGTGGCGTGCTGATTATCGGCAGCGGTAACATCGTACACAACCTTGCGCGCGTACAGTGGCGATCGGGAAAGCCTCTGGATTGGGCCGAAGAGTTTGATGCTCTTTCAAAGAAACTCATCACAGCAAGGGATCTGTCAGCGTTGGCTTCATACCAGTCGTTGGGCACAGCAGCCTCGCTTTCGATCCCAACACCTGAGCACTATCTGCCGATGTTGTACTCGCTGGCGCTCGTTGGCAAGAACGAGGATCTCGTGTTCTTCAACGAGCAGATTGATTTGGGCAGTGTG
>CAZBOW010000028.1:15851-24553 GCA_964493635.1 uncultured Hyphomicrobiales bacterium | reverse complement strand
CATCAATTCCCAGCATAAAGGTTCCGCCGAGACCCAACGATGGATCGTACCACGTTGCACCTGCATCCGTGGTTTTGATCAAGTGACCCATGTCCATGGCAGCCATCCACGTGGATTCATTCAGCATGATCAAGTGGTTAATGTCTGCCCCGCCCGCAGCTCCCCCTGCTACGCGGGTGGAGTCGTTTCGCCACGTCGCACCGTTGTCTGTACTCACGGTGTAGTAGTTGGTTCCACCGTAGATCATAATCGACGAACCGTAGTGAGCCGATGATATCCAAAAGTGTCGATTGAAATCATCGGCCAGTTGCAGTGAATCCCACGAGCTGCCTCCATCGGTTGTCACTCTAATGAAGCCCCGTGCCGAGTCCGTTGCTGGATACATTGTTCCGCAGAGGTACACTCGTGTTGGAGTCACTGCCCGCACACCCTGAATCAATGATCCATTGAATCCACTCGTATCCGTCAGCGACCAGCTCTGCCCTCCATCACTCGACGTGAGCACCACACCTTGAATGCCACTCACGTAGTAATGCGTGGGCGCAGAGCTACTCGACGCTCGTGCTGCACTAATCGAATAGTACTCTAGCTCCATATCCGTTGTTGGAAGGGAGGGGGCTTGCCAAGTATTTCCACCGTCAGTACTGTATACGATGCTGTTTCGAGTGCCAACCGCCCAGACGTTCAGCGTATCTACCGCATACACATCCAGCAGGTCAACATCGCGCAGAGCGTCCTGCCCTATTCCCTGCCTCTCGAAGGTTTCTCCACCATTGGTTGTGCGAAGCACCGTTGCATAGCCGGAGGTGTCGGCCAAGCCAACGACCCACGCATAGCGTGGCATGACCTCAGGATCCAGTGCGGAGCTGCATCCGAATACGTACGGAGCCAGAACAATCAAGAACAAGAACGCGCGATTCATCACAATTGTCTCCTACGGTAGCACCACGAATGGCACACTGTTTACCACACCTATGTTGTCTGACACTACAACATGATAGCTACCGGCTGGAAGGGCATCAGCGTTGAACGGTACCCCCTGAATTCCCTCCGGCATCGGTCCATTGTGCACCGTAGCGACCGTTCTGCCCAAGGCATCAACAACACGGACGTGGATCGTGCAGGCCTTCATAACGGACACCGGGACAGTGCACATGCCAGACGTTGGGTTCGGAATAGGGTTCATCAGGCGAACACGATAGCGAAGCGACGATTCTAGTTCATCCAAGGTCGTTTCCGCAACCGTGGTTGGTGTTCCGTCGAACCGTACACCAACCAGATCGCCGCCGTCAGAGAGTTTCATCGCCCGAACGACCGTATTCAGTCGGCTGGCCCCTAATGCTACACCGTTACGATACTGCTGGCGGTTGCCGCGGATGGTGTCAAGTTCCTGCGTGGCAATATAGAACACATTGTTGTGCCCGATCGAAGCATCGGCCGACCAGATCGAGCGATCTCCTTCGGTGTACACCTCGTGGTTCGTAAACACCTTCCATTGATCCGGAGCTGTCTCGATTGAACCAATCACGGCAACAACACTATGACGAGCGGAATCCGCCGGCTCGTGATCGTATGCATCGATCAGGGCAAAGAAGGTACCGGACGTCGATACATCTGCCTTGATGTGGCGGAACACACCTCGGGTTCCCCCAACGCGTGGCGATCCGAGTGATTTCCACGATCCATCGACGTATCGATGAATGTTCATCAAGCGCACAAACTCACTTGAATCCTTGGCGTGGGATGTGCCATGAATGAGCAACACATCCGAACCATTCGTGATCAGCTCGATGTCGGAGGATGTTATTCCCAAAGGTGATTCATCAATGATGCCAACGCGCTCCCATGGCTTACCACTCGATGCCGACACAATCCAATAGGCAACCGTTTCGGGCTGCGAGCCGGCTTCGTCGTAGATGCAGGTTACCATAAACGTGCCATCGGCCAGAGCGGCAATGTTCACATCACGAGCACCCGCTCTCGACCATACCACGTTTGATGGACCAAGCGTCCAGCCGGCTGGTGTACGCTGCGCAGGGCGGGCATGAATATGTGCTATGCCATCTTGGTCAATCGTCTGCCAAACAATCAACGCCGATGCACCGTCCGGTGCTGCAGCAACACGCACACTTCCCACCAATGCAGCAGGGTCAGAGACGGTTGGTAGCTGCTGCACAGTGTTGGTTGAAGCATCATAGATCGCGGCGTGCACCTCTTCATATGCCAACAATTGATCGACCGGCAGTGATCCGTAATAGCGCGTGTCAAATCGATTCTGCATCCAGGCAACAATGGCACTACCATCCGATCCGATCAGCCACATGGCTGGATCGTGGATGCCGTTGCGGTTCTGTGCAATCACCGTGGATGCCTCCAGTGCACGGGTGGAGTCATTCAGTGCAGAGAGCATCAGCCGTCCTGAATTGTCGATCAACGCCTGTTCCACATGAAGTGCGAGCAGATGCGATGTATCCGAGGCAACCTGCGGCGCCGAACTGTAGAATGGTAGTTCTTGAGGGTGACGGGCAAGGGGCTGAACACTCTGAACAGACTCGCCTGACTTCTCCGGAACTCCCGCTTTAAAGATCGACTCCCAGTCGCCGCTAAAGACGTAATACGACGGCATGGCGTTGTCGTCCTGCAACGAGTGATTCAGCAGTCCGCGATACAGATCGATGTTCACAAGGCCGAAGAACAGTGACATCTCCAGATTGAACCAGTTCTCGTGGATTCTACCTACGGGCCAGTACTTCTCCTGGCGAGCGGCTACCGAACCAGAGTAGGTATTTCCATAGGCCATAATCATGTTATGGGTGATCGATGCATTCACGCCCACTACTCCCAGCAGACTGGCATCAATTCCACCACCGCCGGTAATGATCCAGGACATTCCCTGACTCGTTGGGAATTCGTTCATCTCCGTAGACGGAGTAGGTCCATCCTCTTCACTGAGGTGCATTAAGGTGCCGGTTTCCTCCGTACCCAAGTTGACCGTTGAGATTTGTTTCGCCGACAGATCCAGAATAAATGTTGGCGTCAGGCTAAAAATCGATGTTGCCTTCGAGAGCTTTTTGATGACTTCACCAATCTCGCGCAGCCAGCGCACCATGCCCACTACACCTCCACCACCGGCAGTGTATAATCCACGGATGCGGAGTTCGCGGTTTGCAACAGTGTCTGAGTTATCCGCCAACGGTGCGTCTTCAAATCGATACAGCGCCGTGAACTCATCGAAGGTCGCACCATCGCTGACCGTGTTCGACACGAAAAAGTTGGCACTTTCCAGTAGGCTTATTGTTGGCTTCCAGAACGACTCCAACTGGCTACCATTGCGCACCGTAAAGCCCCCTGACAGAGGATTGTAGCTGGCCTGCACCGTGAGTGATCCATTCGCATTACTGGATACCAGCGCACTTTCGATACGGCCAAACAGCGGGATGGCATCACTCTCTGCGAAGAAGGGCATGGGAATCTCGGCGGCAATGTCGATCAGCGTGTCGGTCGCAGTGCCATCTAGGCGCACAGATAGGCCGTTCAACCAGTCGGCTCGTGGCAGAATACTGATAGCCGTCTTTTGAATCTTGGTTGGCTTGACTGCCCCGGTGAACTGGTAGCCAACATTGATGGTTACGCGGTCGCGGTCGCGCGCAACGTGTGGCCATGGATATGGAGCAACGTTCCGCTGCATGGCGAAGATCGACGTAGAGTCCAAAAGGTTGCGCGCCTGCACACCAACGGCCGTGCCGTCCAAAACGGTTTCGTCGGAACTCTGCATTGTAAACTTCAGCGAGTCGATGGCGATAGACTGCGCCTCCATCCGGAAATCATAGATGCTCTTCATCACACTGGCATTAGGGGTTCCAGCCAGTACGGACTGTTCGTATCCGGTGCTATCGGCAACGATCGGTTGATCGGGAAATGGCAGCATGGCAACGGGATACGTGTACAGCTCATCAAAGACCTTCGTTGTGCCGCTGAAACCTTTGCGGAAGCGCTGAACTTGCACGCCAATCGCCGATACGGTATCGAACGGATTGAGGTTGATCGTTTGTCGAATGAACTGCACCGGTGGTAATGGCACGCCTGCAGGGTACGAGAAGCCTTGTGGTGTGCTGTCGGTAAAGATGCCAACGTCGTTGCTCCAGCCAACGATGCTTACCGCAAGGCTGTCGCCCTGTTCTCCGCGCTGCGTTACGAACCACGATGGTTCGATACTGGCAATGACGCTTGTTGCAGGTGCACGTCCCTGTTGGAAGGGGCCCCATCCCTTGGACGAATACACCCAGTTGCGATCTGGGGGGCCGCTCAACACACCAGGTACCGTTATCGCAGCCAGCGTATCAACAATGGTAGGCTGCTGCGCGCAGGTACGCGTACGGATGATGCCGCGAATGATATATGGGCTGTTCTCCGGACGTAGGGTGTTGAAATCCATCTCGGCAAAGAATATCGTATCGCCTTGAGGACGAGCAGCTGGTAGGATGCGCGCAACGCGGTTGTTTTTGTCAACGACCTGCAGCGAGTCGATCTCGTAGATACCGTTGATGTTGGTGGCATACATCGTTTGCCGCAGCTCCAAGGCCGTTGTGTCGTTTACTCGATACGATGGATAGCGGAATCCCAGCGGAATTCCCAACTGAGGATTTGTACGAAGGGTAAGAGGAATCGTCGTTGATGCACCACGGCGGGGTAGCGTCATGCTTGTGGAATACATCGTAAGGCGCATGGCGCTGGTTGCGAGTGGCAGCCGTGAGACGGCATAGAGCGTTTCTGTTATCACGCCAGTAGCTGTGTTTTGAACAGGAACGGGTAGTAGCTGCCGGTCAATCTCCGTGCCAGCACAGTCGAGAACTTCCATCACAACCGAGTCGACCACCACGGCGCCAGAAAGCCCCTTACCCATCCCCCATTTCAAGGTAATCTCTGCAGCATCTGATGATCCCTGGCGGAGTGGCCGCACTACTACTGCTGGCGGCACAGCCGTTACATCGACCGTACGAAGCGTTGCAGGCATTGGTTGCTGAATGGACGTGATCGATTTGCGGTACTGAATACCGTCGATCGGCCCGCCGTCCGACAAGTAACGCACCTCCAGCTCCGCGGTTGCAAACGAGCGAAAGGTAAACGGTGTGCTCACGGAAAGTGTGGAATCGTACATCAATCGATACGGCACCTCTACCAACACTGAGTCGATGATCTGGCCTTGGTCGTCCTTGGACAGCAACACGATCTGACGAGTCTGGGCGGGTAGTCGGTGGAACGTGAGTGTATCTACGAATGGCTTCACACCGGTAATCAGTTGAGTCGTCGGATCAACATTCCATTCCAACTGCAGTACATCAAACGGCACCGTAGCCGTCATGGTTAGAGTGTCCGGCTTCGTATGAATGGACCGCACAATCTGTGCACCCAGGTCTTCGGCAAACGGTGTGACAGCCGACACCACCACCTTCGCATTCACTGGCAGCACGCCCACGTCAGTGCTCCATGCCACCGAATCCTGACCTGTTCGGCGTGGTACGATTCCCTCGATCACTACTTCCGGATCGCTCGTACCGAGCAGTGCGAACCTCATCGCCGTGGCATTGGGAATGATGTTCGTTACGTACAGGGTAAGGGGCTGGTGGCGCGTTGCAACAAACGTTGTGTCCAAGCCTGGTTGGCTGTGGAGATCACCTGGGGCAGGCATCATGATGATCGGATGATCGACTGAACGGTCGCGCACGATGCGTCCGGCGAAATTGATCCGTCGCTCAAATCGTACCTGAGCCGAGAGAGGCAGTTGAACCGTCGGAATCTCGGCCCGTTTCCGAATCGCTGCACCAAATTGATACGACGAGTCCGGCCAGTAGAGAATGCTGTCCTGCGACTTCACCTGCGATAGGTCGATCGCAGGAGACTCGAAGAGCGGTACATCCGGCTGCAGGGTATCAACGATAACGAAGTGACCCGTGATCTCGTCCCATCCGTCTCCGCCGCTGTATGGACGGATGTTGGTGACCGCAACCGACAGTACGGCAGTATCACCCTGTGTGAATGGTCCCCACGATCGGGCTGTGAGAACGTACGTCGTGGTGTCGCGTACGTCGAAGGCAATGAAGTCAACGGGATCGTCGTCGCGTTGATCATTAGTGCAAAAGGCCCGCACGAAATATGTCCCTGCTTTCAACGGTGCCACATCGAAACCCAGTTGTGCCTTGCGGATGTAGTCCGTTCCAGTGGTGCGGATGGTATTCGTGGCAAGTGGAGTGCCCGAGCTGGATGTGAGTTGAAGCTTTACGTGTTGAATCCGCGGTGGAAGACTGTCGATGGTGATGGTGTCCCGCCGATTACTTCCAAGTTGGAGTGGAAACGGACTGGAGTTCGTGATTGATGGTGGCTTCGGCTGAATGTCCAACCGGTAGGTCCGTTCCGTTGACGGAAGAAACTCTCCGAAATGGGCACGTACGATCAACTCAGAGCCAATCGTCACATCGCGCATGTTGTACACAATGTGCATGCTGTCTGCTACTGGATCGTACACACGTTTGATCCACACGGGCGTGCGCTGGCGGTTCGATGCCGTGCGATAGCGGATCCCCCATTCCACTTCCGTACATGCCGGACCTAGCCCTTGTACGACAAATGTGTTGATAGCTTCTACGCCGTAGCTAAACGGACCAAACCCTGTTGATGCGGTCACCTCTGGCACAGGAATCGAGTCTGGAATGACGACTTCGGTGAAGTATCCTTCGGCAGGGCCGTCGTCATACAGAACGTGGGCGCGCAGGCGGAGAGCCCCTTGATGGTTAGGTGTGCCGTACCCCAGCAGCACAAGCGTATCCAGAAAGGGATTGCCGATTCCGGTGTTCATGGCCACGGTGTCGCCCTTGGCGTTCACCAGCGATAGCGTCACCTGGCGCGTATTTGGCGGTTGCTGATCAAGGGCATACAGATGCACGGCTTGTCGGCCAACCGGCAACGACGCAAGGTTGTATCGCTTCCGAAACGTTGGAAGTTCGATCTCACAGAGTTGGTACGGGTCCGTGAATCGAATGGGAAGACTTCGCGTTATGGTATACCGTGTTCCACTGAACTGATGACGCACGGTAAGTACAGCTAGCAGTTGTGGCTCCGGACTCACTGGTACGTCCAGAAGGTTGACGGCAAATTGCCAGTCGGTGCCGCTTTGCTGTTGGAGGACACGCGTTTGAGCCCCTTCCCGAGTATACAGCTGAAAGGTGTAGTTCTCGATCTGAATACTCGGATCGGTAACGGTCACCTTGAAGAGTGTGGGGTAGTTCGAACTCAGTTGTTTTCGATCAAAGGGCCCCGTGGGGCCAAGACTGACTTGGGCTTGTAGGGGATACGCGCAGACAGATAGTGCGAGTACAATAACTAGTCGAAGGACGGCGCGCTGTTTCATATTTTTTGGGTTGGTTATCGATCAAAATTACACCGACAGGGCGCGGTTCAATTCAGCCCACCAAGGATATACCATGAAACGATTTCAATCCGAACTGAAGTGGGGTATCATCTTTACGGCAATGGGACTTGTATGGATGATTCTCGAGCGCCTATTGGGATTACACGATGAGCATATCGAGATGCATGCATGGGCAACGAACCTCATCCTCATCCCAGCTGTGTTGGTGTACGTCCTAGCACTGCGCGAGAAAAAGCGCGTGGACTATGGCGGTGTGATGACCTACAAGCAAGGATTTCTCACCGGTGTTGGGATCACGATTGTTGTGACGATACTTGCACCGTTTTCGCAACTGATGACGTCGTTGGTTATCACACCACACTACTTCGAAAACATGATTGCCTACAGTGTGAGTCATGGTCTGGCAACGCAGGCCGAGGCTGAGGAGTACTTCAATCTTACCAGCTATCTGATCCAGAGCACATTGTTTGCCCCAGTGGCTGGAATCGTCACATCGGCGATTGTGGCGTTTTTTGTGCGCTCGAAGGCGTGATGCCGGGAGAGTTGCCGGGAGAGTTGCCGGGAAAAGGTTTTCCCGGCGTCGTGTCGGGAAAACCTTTTCCCGGCATAGCCAGCGAACTGCTACCGCGTTCTCCTCGTCTTGCCTTCGAGAATTGCATCGAGAGAACGCTCAACGCGGGAACGTCGCGTTGCGCTCTTCTTGGCTGAGGAGAAATACATCAGGTACTCACGCCGGCAACTAGGAGTCATGGATTCGAAGGCCGCGCGGACATCGCCCCATTTTTCGAGTACTTCTTGAAACTCGGAGGGAATGGGGTACTCCGATATCGGCTTACGCTGTATCTGCACTCCCGACCTCTCTAGCTCGATGGCCTGGCGGATCATGTGCTGGATCACGTTGGACTTCTGTTGAACGTCATCGACCGACGTGAAATGCAGGCGCCGAACCGACTGCGAGTTCGGACCTGGCACAACGAGGTGTCCCTCTGGATCGTCGAGCAAAGCCCCCTTGAAGAATCCGACCACACAGCTGGCTTTCATGCTGCCAAGGATCAGCACATTCGCTTTTTGAAATGTGTACACCGGCTGCCTCCACTTCATCTCCTCGTGTAACTCGTCGGTGGTGTCCCGTACGATCTGCCGGAGCATGATAAGTTCCTCGCTCCATGCTTTGATGGAGTTCACGTAGCGGTACACGGCAGGGTTGTCGTTGATGGCCATGGAGGATTGCTAGTTTGTTGGACGTAGTACGATGACGCCGGGAGAGTTGCCGGGA
>CAZBOW010000028.1:13486-15751 GCA_964493635.1 uncultured Hyphomicrobiales bacterium | reverse complement strand
TGAGGGTAGTGGTAGGGGGCTCGTAGTTGCGCATGGTGAAGCGCACAGGACCCACCGAGAGAGTGCAGCCGTCCTCCTTCTCTGGTAGAACGTTCGCTGTGATGGAGTAGAGTCCAGGCTCGTCGATCACGAGAACGTCGCTGGTGTCACCTGTGCTCCATACAGTGCTGCTGTAACCTGGTCCATCCACGCTCACAGAAAGCTGTAAGCCTCCTACACGATTACATAACACCGTATCACCTTGGATCACCACGCGAACCGTTGGCACTGGTATACCGCGTACCTCAATCGAGTCGATCACCTCTCCACAGCCACGCGTACTTCGGGCAATGGCACGATAGGTACCGGGCATGTGCACCATGATCTCAGGCGTTGTTGCTCCCGTCGACCACTCAATTATGGCGTCGGAACTTGCCGCAGCGCGGAGCGTAACGGTGTCTCCTGGACAAATGACCGAGGGGCCAATCATCTGCAGCTCAGGGGGGCGTGCCCATGCAATGATCGTATCAACCTCGTCGCCGCCGAAACATGTTTCGTTGACCAACGTGATCACATTCTCGCGTTCTCGAATGACGTAGCGGTACGTTGCACTCCGCACACGATCGGGCAACCACAGCAGCGATTCAACAGGGCCGGTGTATGTGAGGACAACGGTATCTCCAACACAGCCGACCGTTGTACTCATACGGATGTCACTACTGGTCAACATCTTCATTGTTGTTTGAATCTGCGTTCCACCGATCGCGGACATGGCACGTGCGTCCTTGGTGAGCATGTGATCAACGTAGGCAAAGGTGGTGGCAAACTGCTGTGAGCGATTGATGGTCCCCGGACAATTGAACTCGCCAATGGAGCACAGCGTGTTCTGGTCAGCAAACTGACAGTGACTTCCACCGGGAATAACTCCCAGCACCTTACACGTGGCCGTCACTGCGTTGTAGATCGGCTGAATGGAGGTAAGGGGCGTAACGCAATCCTCGCCTCCTGCAAGAATCAGCGTTGGGCACGTCACCGAGGCTGCAGCCGCTGTAGCACTAGGATTCGTTTCGGCTGGCGCCAGCGCAATTACACTCGCAAGATTCCAGTCGGTTTGATCGAGGATGGTTTTCGCAGCGAGAAACGAGGAGCCCCCTCCCATCGAGTGTCCAATAAGCACGTACTCGTCTCGGATCGCATCTTGCCAGCGAGAACCCGGGCGGGCGTTCTCTTGCTGAATCCATGCTAAGCAGGACACGATATCAGCCGCAAACTCAGCGTGGCTTGGAAACAGCCCTGAACCTGTTTCCGGTAGGATCGCGATGTAGTTCGCCGAGCTCTGACAGACAGTCGTTGCTAGGGAAGAATATGCTGCGACTGGCAGCTGATAGCCATGAGCAATCACGGCTACACCGAAGGGGGACACCGTACCGCTCGCTGTGCCGGCCAGTGGTGCGTCGGTACCACCTGGTGCATCAGCAGGATAGATCACGGTTGCAGTAATCGAAACAGCTCGTGTTGCGTCCTGAAAGGTAACGCGCGTGCGGCCCTCGTAGTACGCCCCACTAACGGTCTGCGGTAGAAGTATCACCGCAGCAAGCCAAGACAGCATCCACAGCTTCATGTGACTACCTTTGCCACAAGGGCGATAGTTCATAGCATAGACAATTGGAAAGATAATGACGGCACTCGTCATAGGCGGCACCGGGTTGATTGGAAGAGAGGTCCTGCACCGTTTGGCCAACACGGCAACGTTTACGGAGGTGTATTCGGTAGGAAGAAACATCGTGCCAGAAGCCCCCTCCAGTATTCATCAGCACGTGATGGACCTTCTCAACGACGATCTGCCAGAAGAGATCCAACCGGATGTTGTATTCTGTTGCTTAGGTACCACAATACGGGTGGCGGGGTCGCAGGAGGCATTCCGGAGGGTTGACTACGAGATGCCGCTCAAGATTGCCAAAGAGGTGCGGAACCGAGGAGCATCACACTTCATCGTGGTGACGTCGCTGGGAGCGAACTCTTCGTCGAAGACCTTTTACACGCGAGTAAAGGGCGAACTTGAGCGAGACCTCCAGCAGCTTGGCTATCCGTCACTGACCTTTGTGCGTCCGTCCTTGCTCTTGGGTGATCGTCACGAGCCACGATTTGGAGAGCAGGTGGCCATGCTGCTGATGCTCACATTCTCACGGTTGATTCCCCGCGCATGGAGGGCGGTATCGGCCCGCGCTGTTGCCGAGGCGATGGTTCGAGTTGCAGGTGAACGACGCGTGGGTGTGAGGGTTGTGG
>CAZBOW010000028.1:10412-13386 GCA_964493635.1 uncultured Hyphomicrobiales bacterium | reverse complement strand
TTTTCCCGGCATCGTGTCGGGAAAACCTTTTCCCGGCATTGTGGCTATCGGTGGCTATCGAGCCTACGGCAGCTCGTCGTACCGATACCCCATCACCGCCTCATCCAACACCGCCGCTGGAGTATTCAGTCCGTCCATCCGCATGTCGAACGGCATGAGTACATCGTTCAAGCCCGACATCATTTCCCCACCGGAAACGTAGGTTTTTCCGTGTCGCTGCATCCAGCCCGACCAAATCCGGTCGATATTGGCATGGTGGATCCAGAAAACGGGATCGTTGGGAGAGGTTGCTTGACACATGCTACCGGCATAAACGTTTCCATCGGATGCCTCCCAGATACCGCCTACATACACGTGCACGATATTGTGCTGGGTGCTTCTGCGCTCCCCTGGTATGCTGATCACGTCCATTGTACCATTTGGCTCGCATTCATTGCCAGCCGTTCCACGCCATCCCTCAAGTGAGTTCCGGAAGCTGACCGCACTGTCAACCGAGCTGTCCCATGGAGCACTGTCGTACGTTGGTATGCTGAGCGATCCCATCACCTCTGCTACTGTAGGCAATTGCACATCATTGTCGACATTCTTTCCAATCCTACGCGTGAGGTACGGCACCACGTTCGGACTGGTGTTCCGGTCGAGGAATACCGAATCGATGTCCACCTCATCCGTGATGGTTATGATCCACTGATCTTTTTGAAAGGGGCCCGAGGTAACGGCATATCCCTGTGATGGGTCTCCATCGCCCCCTACCATTTCATCAGAGAACAACACCTGTTTGGCTGCTGGATCTGTCCAGTCCCAGTACGGAATAGTCACATCCTTGCCACTAACATCCCGTAGTGCACGCTCGAACAGATCAAGGTAGACGCGGTGCCATGGAAGGAATCCCGGGTTCATGTGGGCCGGAAACATGCCGTCGCCACCAACGGTCCCCCGCTCACAGAAGAATGCGAGGTAGTGCCATTTCACAAACTGATCGTAGTAGTTCAGCGCAGGATCATATGGTGATGGTACCGTTTTGAGTGCCTTCACGGCGGAGACGAAGTCGGATTTCTCCTGGGCAGTCAGGCGGGTAACACTTTTACGTACGCGCAAATTCGTTGGGTCCGTTGGGTTGGTTGTTGTGCACCCGGTGGCGACCAGTACAGTTGCGACCAGGGCGAGGAGTGCTAGTTGGTGTGTTTTCATGGTGCTACAATGATAACACACCACAACACACGATGCCGGGAGAGTTGCCGGGAGAATTGCCGGGAAAACCTTTTCCCGGCACCATGCCGGGAAAAGGTTTTCCCGGCAACGTCTGTTTTCACAAGTTTGCGCCATGAAACAACTCAGTTACCTACTCGCACCGGCACTGTGTATCACTTTGCTAGCAACCACTCAATCATCCCTTGCCCAACAGCAGGAGATTCCGCAACCTCCATCTGTCCTTGCACGCGATGGCGTTCTGATCGACACGTTGAACCTTGTGCTGGCCACCATCGCGGTTGGCGAGCGTCAGGTACTTGCCCGCACCTATAACGGCACGGCACCTGGCTCGACTTGGCGAGTGCGTCCAGGTGAGACAATGAAGATCCACCTGTCCAATCAGCTGCCTCCCAATCCTGATGCCGACCTGCCTGACCAGGGTAACTATCCCCAGCGTGCGAACACAACCAACCTGCACGTACATGGCCTGAATGTGTCTCCCAAGGATAACGGCGACAACGTTCTTCTGGGAATCGACCCACAGACGTCGTTCGATTTTGAATTCGCACTGCCTTCCGATCACGCTGCTGGTACCTACTGGTATCACCCTCACCATCACACGTCAACGTGGTCCCAAGTTGTCAATGGCCTTGCGGGCGTAATCGTGATCGAGGATCCAACTGATCCTACGATCACCGATCCAGCTCTGCTTGCGATGAGCGATCGCGTATTTCTCTTTTCGTCCTACATGATCGACACCGCCACCAACACCATCGGCTATCCGCGGAGACTTACGTCTGCCACAGCCTTCAGCCCCTTACCAGGTGTTGATTCCCCTGTTTTCGTCAATGGCGTTTTGTCGGGTACTGTTACGATGCGCCCCGGAGAGATCCAGCGCTGGAGGTTTGTGGATGCAACCTACGAGGCCACGATGCGCCTCACGTGGCTTCGCATCGCCGATGGCGACACAACTCCGGTTGAGCACTGGGAAATTGCCAATGATGGCTTGTACTTCCCCGCTCCGCTACCAACGTCGACAGTAACGTTTACTGCAGGTGCTCGCAGTGATGTCCTTGTTCAAGCTCCGTCGGACGATGCACGATACATCGTGCAGCTTGACGCACTGGATCGTAGCATGAAGGTGATGGAGTCCCGCCAGTTGATCGAGATTGTTGTAGGGGGCGAACCAGTACTGCCCGCCATGACGATGCCGAGTAAGTTACCCATTGCCATGGCGGAGGGGCCGATCCGTGATGAAGAGATTACGGGTACACGACAAGTAACGTTCCGGATTGGTAATACCGGAGAGGTTGCAACGGACTCTTCAGCCGTTACGCGCACGTTCACAATCGACAATTCACCGTTTAGTCACGACGTTGTAAACATGACGGTAAAGGCCGGTGATGTTGAGGAATGGACGATTGTCAACGAGAGTGGTGGATATCACCCGTTCCACATTCACGTAAATGAGTTCGAGCTGCTCGAGGTAAACGGTGTGCGGCAGGACCCTGTGCTATGGCGCGACGTCCTGCTCTTGGCACCGATGACGACGTATAAGATTCGTCAGCGCTACACGGATTTCGATGGTAAGACGGTGCTTCACTGCCATTTTCTTCCGCATGAAGACTGGGGCATGATGAACATCATCGACATTCTGCCACGTACATCCTCCGTTACGGAAACACCGTGGAGCGAGCCCCTTGCATTCCCAAACCCGGTTGCGGGACGCATGACCACACTCAGCGTGCAGCTTCCCGAGTTCTTAGGCAACAGGCCGCTGGAT
>CAZBOW010000028.1:3786-10312 GCA_964493635.1 uncultured Hyphomicrobiales bacterium | reverse complement strand
TCTCCCGGCATCGATCAACTCTCAACCATGCCGGCCTCAGAGGAGGCCGGCCTCCGTCAAATCTGATTCTAGCTGTTTGTCAGAAATCGCGTGCTTCAGCATGTCGGTGGTAACAAAGGCTTCATAGGCACGGCTGTCACCAAACACTGAGCGAACAAAGCTATGTTCACTCTGAACTGCTGATCGCCTCTGCATCACCTCCCGGTAGTCGGAGTACATATACTGTGCTGGGTGCGACACGATCCCAGCTTTCACCGGATTCAAATGGATGTACCGAAGGGCAGCCTTGAAATAGCTATCTGTTTGTACGTGGCCGACATGATATCTGCCTTGGAAGATGGTACCAGCTCGACGTAAGTGGCGATTCAAGCGCCGTGAATAGGTGGCACAGATACCCGCCATAAACATTGGTAGATCACCATCTTGTTCCACTCGGATGAGTAAGTGAAAGTGGTTGGACATCAGGCATAAAGCAATGATGGCGATCCGATACTTCTGAGCATATCGGTGGATGAGTTCAATGAACATCCAATAGTGAAAGTCGTCGTAAAACAGGGTGGACTTGAGTACGCCTCGGTTTACAACATGGTACATTTCGCCAGGTGCGGCTACTACGCGACGGCGGGGCATGGTGTTCTCCTGCAGTAAGTGGAAACTGTGTGCTCCGTTTCCGTGGCGGACTGCAGGTGGTTTCGTGACGCGAACGGCAGCTTACGCCGGGAAAACCTTTTCCCGGCACCATGCCGGGAAAAGGTTTTCCCGGCGTCGTCACCGGCGTCGTCACCGGCGTCGTCCCCAGTCTAACGCAGCGTGCCCATCACAATCCCAAACACATCCAAGACACTCAACTCTCCGTAATCGCCCGGTGTAAATGCTGGGCCACGCGCAAAAAACACGCCGTGCATGTCTGTGTGTGAGTTATGATGACCATGATCTCCACCACCACTAAACGCCCTTCCCTTGCGAAGGAAGGAGCATCCCGGGTTGGTGATCAGGACTACTGCTGGCGCACGATCTGGCGCATCCATTCGGATGTCGGACAGCGAGTCGTTTGGCGCATGTACGTCAACCCACTCAACACGTTCGGCAATGTGACGCCGCAAGCTATCGATGTTGGGAGGGGGCTGACGGTACAGGTACACTAAGTTACCGGAGGGGATGACCCTGAAACCTGCTGTATCCATCACGGATTCCAATGCGATCGTACAGGACTCCTGCAGCTCGCTCATGCCGTGGTCGCTCACCACAATGATGTTCGTCGATTCCAGTAGACCACGTGATTCCAGCTCGTGCTCAAGTCGTACAAGAAGATCGCCGGCCACTGCTAACCCCGCAAGAATCTTCGGTGAGTTCGGGCCTTCACGGTGACCGATATCGTCTAATACCTCGAAGTACATGGTAGCTACTTGAGGAGGTTTAGGACCATCGATCCACTTCAGTAGCGAGTCGATACGTGCATGGTAGTTGCGCGATGGTTCATACGGCAGCCAGTACGTTGGACGGACTCCAGCGAATGGCGTCTCGGAACCAGGCCAAAAGGCACAGGCTGCCGTAAGCCCCCTACGTTCCGCTTCGATCCATAGTGGTGTGCCCCTCCACCATGCTGACTCCTTGCGCTGCATCGTGAAGACGTCGTTGAGTGTAGAGTCGTAGAAGCTGTTGCCTACAATGCCGTTGTCGCGGGGGTAGGCACCCGTTGCGATTGCCCAGTGATTTGGAAACGTCTTTGTTGGGTTTACTGGCTTCAGGCTTGAGGCCCGGTAGCACTGTTCGAGGTACGCCAGTAATCCTGGATGCTTGACCCTGGTGAGGTAGTCGTGACGGAAGCCATCGAAGGAGATGAGGATGGTAAGGGGCTTGCCGGGAGAGTTGCCGGGAAAACCTTTTCCCGGCATGACGCCGGGAAAAGGTTTTCCCGGCAACGTTCCCCACGCTACAGCAAAGGCGCCGGTGAAAACCACCAGCGCCTTGAAGATGAAACTGCGATGCATAGAATCGTTAGAAGGTGTACCGAATACCTACTTGAATCTGCCAGCGCGAAGCTAAGTCGCTAAACCCGAATGGATCGCGCTTATCCGTGTAGCTGAAGATTGGTGTTCCAACGGCAACCTGGTTGTTTGGATCCTGTTTGGTGGACGACGTGACCAGTCCCTCGAAACGCATCAGCTGGTCGCGGCCGAATGGGGCTGTTTGAACGCGTCCCCACTCGGAGTTCAGCATGTTCAGGAAGTTGATGAAATCGACTGAGATGTCCAGACGATGGCCCTTCACAAAGGGGTTTGGAATCTCCTGCATCAAACGAAGGTCCAGTTGATGCACCATCGGATTACGTGCGCCGTTCCGCTCGGCAATCTTGCCGCGCACCGTGCTAAGGTATTCGTCCCGCGCAATGTAGGCCTCCAGTTGATCATACGTTGTGCTAGACGCGTGCACCAGAGAATCACTGGTGAATCTTCCCAGCACAATGTCGTTGCGACCCGTTGGAACGTAGATCAGATCGTTCTCCACCTGACCGTCGGCGTTCACATCGCCGTCGTACACATAGGAGAATGGTGTTCCTGAGCGCATTTCATAGAAGGCGCTGATCGTTGTAGCCAATGGCGAGGTTTCTGGGCCCCACTCAAAACGCTTCGATACCGTGGCAATGAAGCGATGTGGAACGTCGAAGGCTGAACGCGACAGACCAATTTCGTTCGGATTATCTTGGGTGTGCGTGAAACGCCAGTTCGACAGTGCCTGTGATGACGTTCCCGAGTTCTGGTCGTAGGCCGCTGAATGCGTGTAGGCCACACTGGCAAAGAAGCCTGCGTTGAACTGCTTCTTCAGTTGTGCCGTAATCTGGTAGCTGTATCCCTCGCTAGAGTTACCCAACTGAATGATGTTGTTGAATGGTCCACTGCGGAATGCTCCTACCTGTGTGCGAGGCGTGGTGTTACGTCCCGAGTAGGTACCATACACTCCACGACCGCCCGGCAGCGTAGAACCCAGCGCCGTGGTGTCGGAACGGTCTCCCAGGTTCAGATCCGTGTAGTAGATCTCATTAATCGACTGTGAGTAGATACCCTCCAGCGAGCCAATAACGCCCCACGCAAGCTCCTTATCCACCGCAAGATTGATGCGCAGATTCTGTGGCATCTTGAAGTCAGTAGCCGTGACGTTCACTTCGGTTACGTTACCAGCACGTGCCAGGAAGTCCGGGTCGTTACGAGGATCGAGCGTTGGGTCGAATTCCAGTGTATCTCCCGACGACGGACGCGTATCTACGCGTGCAAACTGTACACCGGTGTTCGAGTACTGGTTGGAGATCCACACAAAGGGAATCCGTCCCGAGAAGAGACCGACGCCGCCTCGGATCTGAAGGGGCTTATCGCTGCCGTCATTCCAGTTAAAGCCCACGCGCGGTGAGATGAGCGGCGTTGCTCCCGGTACGTTGTCGGTGCGCAAGCCAAGTGCCACCGAGGGATCAGCATTTAGCTTGATCGTGTCGGCTGTAGGGTTATACGTTGGCTTGTCGAAGAAGAGTGGCATGTCCATCCGCACACCGTAGGTCAGGGTGAGGTTCGGAGCTACACGCCATTCGTCCTGGGCATAGAAACCGAGCTGCGCCGTCGAGAAAGCTGCGGCGAAATCCTCGTCGAAGCCGGGGCGGGCGAATGAATACTGGAGGCGAGCAGCAATACCGTTGCGGAAATCATCCAAGGAGTTGAAGCTCCACGTTCCGGCATTGTCGCGGATGAACAGGTTGCTGAAGGAGAAGAACTCATTTTGCGTGCCCACGGTAATGGTGTGATCGTCCATCACAAACGTGAGGTTGTCGGTAATCTCGAAGACGTTCGTGCTGAGCTTGTTGGCAACCGAGAAGTTCTCGGCACCAGCCACAAACGTGATACCCGTTAGACTTGGATCGGAGACGAAGACCGTTGGGAACCGAGCACCGAGATAGTCGCGACTATCGCGAATGGTGGTATAGCCTACGATCAACTCGTTCGACGTGCTGGTACCAAAGGTGCTGTTCAACTGCAGCACAGTTGAGTTTGTCATCGAGTTGAAGCGATACGTCCGATTTCCAAACTGGAGCGATGTGCGTCCAGGATTGAAGATGTCGTCCGAAGCATTCACCATGTTGTGGCGCAGCGTCAGGCGGTTGTTCTCATCCAAGTTCCAGTCTACCCGACCAAAGAGCTTCAGGCTAGGACGGGTTACCTCGATGTTATCCAGAGCACCTGGGTCGTATCCGTAGGTGGTGCGCAGAATCGACCCCATGTCCTCCATCGTTGAGCGAATGGATTCATTGAGGCTGCCGTTCTGAATCAGTCCCAGCTGTGGCTTCGGCTGCGAGCGGCCGGTATTCTCTACGGACAGGAACATGAAGAGCTTATCCTCAATCAGTGGGCCCCCTACACGAGCCCCCAACTGATACTCGCTAAAGTCACTGAAGGGCGTAAAGATGGTGGTGTCGCGATACTGTCCTACAGGAAGTGCGTTTCCGTTTTCATCGCGTGTAAGGGCGTTTGTCGTAGCCAGATCACCAATCATTGAGGCGTTGCGGAAGAACCAGTAGGCCGATCCCTCCCAGGTATTGGTACCCGATCGGGTAATGGCATTGATACCGCCGGCAGAGAAGCGGCCCTGGCGTACGTCGTAAGGGGCTACAACAACTTGGAGTTCCTGCAGAGCATCCAGCGAGATCGGTGTCGTATTGGCCTGGCCGCCTGGCGTACCGGACGAGCCCAAACCGAAGAGGTCGTTATACTGCGTACCGTCGATCTGGATGTTGTTGTATCGGTTGTTCCGTCCGCCGATGGACACGCCAGCACCTGTTGGCGTTGCTTGGGGGGAGAACTTAGCAAAGTCTTGGAAGTCACGAGCGATTGTTGGGAATGCCATGATCTGCTCTTCAGACACGGTTTCGGCAGCACCGGTCCGACCGGCATTGATCACGGTGTTCTGGTCGCCATAGACGACCACGTCTTCCGTGGACGTGGATGCGTCCTCCATCACCACCTTCATGGTGAACGTCTCACCGAGTGCGATGTGCGGCACCGTCTGGGTTGCAGACTTCTTGCCTACGAAGGAAACGCGAACCTCGTAGGGGCCGCCTACGCGCAGGTTCGGGATTCGAAACCAGCCGTCGTTTTTCGAGATAGCGCCAAACACCGAACCGGTAGGCTTGTGCGTGGCTTTGATGGTGGCACCACTAAGCCCCTTACCATCGGCGTCGACGATGGTGCCGGTAATCGAGCTTGAAATGGTGGATTGCGCCATGACCGCTGGTGCGCTGAAGGCAAGCAGTACGGCAAGGGCGAGGTACACGATCCGCATGGAGACTCCACGATGATGGAATAGATGCGCGAAAATGCATCCGGAGAGCCCACATGCGGGGTAAATCTTTGATAACGTCGGAGATCATCGCGAGAAAAAGTTCTTTGATTTCAGTCGGAACTTTCGCAATTACAGGTCGCGCTTGTCCCGCGCAAGAAAAAAATGCACGTGAACCCCGATTTCGGGAACTCTCACCCTAACGGCTTCGTTGGTTATCTCTTTCACAGTTTCTTTTCACCTCTGTTAGGACGTGCTATGGGGACAGAGTCTACGATGATCGCTCTTGGGAGCGATGGATACATGTTGGTGTTCAACATGTTCTCTTTCACGATTGCGGCAATGCTGTCGGCATTCGTGTTTTTCATTCTACGGCGCTCCGCCGTTGCACCACAGTACCGCATGTCGCTGGTGGTGTCCTCGTTGGTGGTTGGTATTGCTGCCTACCACTACATGAGAATTTTCGATAGCTGGAATCATGCCTATGATCTCGCTACAGGCATGTATAATCCAGCGCTGTTTAACGATGCCTACCGGTACGTGGATTGGCTGCTGACGGTGCCGTTGTTGCTCGTTGAGCTTATTCTGGTTCTGAACCTGGGCCGTGACAAGTCGGGTCCGCTGCTCACGAACCTGTCGATTGCAGCCGTGCTGATGATCGCCCTTGGCTATCCTGGCGAAGTAATGAGTGCTTCGGCAAAGACATCCATGATGTCCGAGTACGGCATGTGGGGCTTCCTGTCCACGATTCCTTTCGCCTACATTCTGTTTGTCCTGTGGGGCAAGCTGGGTGCAGCCATGGAGTCGCAGCCAGAGCGCGTACGCGTTCTGTTCCGTAACCTCCGCCTTCTGCTGATCGCCACGTGGGGTTTCTATCCTATCGTATACTGCTTGCCATACTTCGGAATGGACATTGCTTCGTCGATCGTATCGATCCAGACGGGCTATGCCATCGCTGACGTTCTGGCTAAGGCTGGCTACGGCGTGATGATCTATGCCATCGCTCGGGAGAAGTCGGCAGCCGACGGCTGGCGCGAGGCTGCATAAAGCTGTTTTCTCAGCGACTCGTCGAATCAAATGAAGGTGGTAGTACATGGTGTACTACCACCTTTTCTGTTTTGGGAGAGTTGCCGGGAGAGTTGCCGGGAGAGTTGCCGGGAAAACCTTTTCCCGGCACGGGGTCGGGAAAAGGTTTTCCCGGCGTCGA
>CAZBOW010000028.1:0-3686 GCA_964493635.1 uncultured Hyphomicrobiales bacterium | reverse complement strand
TGCCGGGAAAACCTTTTCCCGGCACGGGGTCGGGAAAAGGTTTTCCCGGCGTCGACCTACTGCGCCCGATACCCGTTCACCGGATCAAACGTACCGATCACCATCCACTGCGGTGTTTCATTGACTATTCGGATGCCCATCATGTTGTAGATGCCGTTCTTTCGATCGCCCGCAGCGTTGAACGTGGCATCTCCGGACACACCGTGATAGCCGTCGGCCGCCGTAATGATCGCTGATCGCAGGGACTCGGCACTGGCGTTATTGCCAAGCTGAAGGATAGCTCCACACGCTAGGGTAACCGCATCGTAGGTACTTAAAGCAAAAGCGTCGGGCGATAGACCGGTTATCTGCTCAATCCTCGAAATCAGTGGCTGAGCTCGTTCGACTGCATCACCGATTCCAACGTTTGGACAGGCATATCCCACTTGCTGGAAGAACTCTGCTTGGGTCAGTAGAGCAGAGCTTTCAACGGTACCGTCGCCTCCGTACCAGCGTAGTCCGCGCAGCAACGTGTCGTTGGCCGGGATAGCTGCAGCCAGATCGGCAGCTTCATCGAAGGCGGGATTGTAGATCGCAACGCGGTCTTTTCCGTAGATGCCTACGGCGATTCCAACTTCTGTGCGCAATCGCTCAACTACTGCGGTAAAGTCCGTGGTGTTAGCATCGTACTCAAAGCCCCCGACCACATCGCCACCATTGGCCCTCATGTTCGCACGCACAGATGATGCAAGGCCAAGATTACCAAGATCGTTGCGGGTTACCGTTACAACCACAGTTCTACCCTCAGCGCGCATCATGGCAGCAATTGCTGGACCTTCCTGCTGGTCGCTCGGACACATTCGCAGGAGGTTGTCGTCTTCGATGGCCAGGGCACCAGCTGTGCTGGAGGGGCTGATGACAAGGACGTTTTGAGCATTGGCAATGGAAAGGATCGCCGACGCCTCAGCGCTGGACTGAGGTCCAATTACAAGGCGCACGCCGTTCTCGATTGCATCATTGAGCGATGTCTGCGCTCGCTCTGCTTCGAGCTTGGTATCGTACATCCGCCACATGAAGCGCTTGGGCGAACCCTGTGCCTCAAGTTTGGCGTTAACATCAGTGATAGCGATTCGAGCAGCTGCATCGGCATTAACACCGAGAGTGTTCCACGAGCCGCTGATCGAGAGAAGGCCACCGATTTCGGGGAAGTCGTCGTCGTTGCCGTTAGGGTTCGTTGGCGTGGTAGAAGATGCACAGGCGCTGAGCGTGAGGGCTGTCACGGCAGCGGCGGCCAGAAGGGCGAGGGTGTGTGTGAGGTGTTTCATAGGTGGCGAAGATACATGCCGGGAGAGTTGCCGGGAAAACCTTTTCCCGGCATGGTGTCGGGAAAAGGTTTTCCCGGCATCGTCTTGTTGGCGTCGACTTACGCTACTGGATAATCCGTGTACCCCTTCTCTCCTGGCGTGTAGAACGTGGCGAAGTCCGGGACCTGCAATTCAACACCGTGTTGAAGCCGGTACACCAGGTCCGGATTCGAAATGTAGGGGCGCGCGAATGCTGCCAACTCACCCTTACCGTCTTGGAGGGCCTGTTCCGCAGTCTCGGCAGTAAGACCGCCGCTAACAATAATCGTTCCTCCGAACGCTTGTCGAATGGCATCTTTTACCTCGTCGGGTACAATCGGAGCACCCATCGAGCTATGATCGACGATGTGGATGTAGGCTATTCCACTGGTAGCTAGTCCCTTGGCGAGATTTGCATACTGCTCCGCAATCTCTGGAAACAGACCCATACCATTGAACACACCATACGGCGATAGGCGGACACCTAGGCGATCACCACCAATTGCCTCAGCTACCTGTTGGGCTACTTCAAGTGCAAAGCGGTTACGATTTTCTGCGCTTCCGCCATAGGAATCTGTCCGGTGGTTGGATGCAGGATTGAGAAACTGATCGATGAGGTATCCATTGGCACCATGCAGCTCAACACCGTCGAACCCCGCTGCAATAGCGTTTCTAGCTGCCTGCACGTACCCATGCTGCTCGCGCTCAATGTCTTCTGTTGTCATCTCGGCAGGAACGGGGTGCGGTTGATTACCCTGCTGGTCGGTGTACATTTCGCCCTCCACTGCAAGAGCTGATGGGGCAAGGATCCGAGTGCCATTCTCCATGTTGAGTGGATGCGCTACGCGCCCGGTGTGCATCAACTGAACAAAGATCTTGCTCCCCATTTCGTGAACAGCCTTTGTGACCCTCGTCCATCCTTCAATCTGTGCAGCGGAGTAGATCCCGGGAATACGAGCATATCCCAGTCCATTCGCCGTAGGTGCGGTACCTTCCGTAATGATCAGTCCTGCGTTCGACCGTTGGCGATAGTACTCCACCATCAGGTCGTTGGGAATGTTTCCTATGGCTCGACTGCGGGTCATAGGAGCCATCACGATGCGGTTTTTGAGCTCGATGCGACCTAAGCGAAAGGTTGAGAAGAGTTTCATGATGGTGAATCCATGTATGTGGATGTGTATACGAGATGGGATGCTGTAATGCAGGGATGCAAACATACAGGGGTCGAATTAAACGCTGGGCTGACGCTGGACGTTGCCGGGAGAGTTGCCGGGAAAACCTTTTCCCGGCATGGTGTCGGGAAAAGGTTTTCCCGGCATCATCCACCCATCTAACTTTACACCACCATGGTTATCCGCCACACCATCGTTGCATTCCTCTGCGTTGCATTCCTCTGCGTTGCATTCCTCTGCGCTGCCGCGGCTGCACAGGCGCAGGTATACTTCCCGCCCGCTGACTCAGACACGTGGGAGTCCGCATCGCTCGAAGAGCTTGGCTGGTGTAGCGACAAACTCGACCCCCTGTATGCCTATCTCGCGACGAATAACAGCAAAGCCTTCATCGTGCTAAAGGATGGTCGCATTGCCATCGAATGGTACGCCAACGGCTTTACCAGCACAGACAACTGGTACTGGGCTTCTGCCGGCAAGACCGTCACCGCTACGCTGATCGGCATCCTGCAGCAGAATGGCAGACTAAGCATCAGCGATCCCACATCGCGCTACCTTGGCGAAGGATGGACGTCGCTCACGCGCGGGCAAGAGCAAGCCATCACCATCTGGCATCAACTCACGATGACGAGCGGCCTTGACGATGGCGCCGGCGATCCGTACTGCACCGATGATACGTGCCTGGTGTACAAAGCCGAACCCGGCACTCGATGGGCTTACCATAATGCTCCCTACACTCTCCTTGATGATGTTGTGCAAGGGGCTAGCCAATCCACACTCAATCAGCAGTACCGCTCGCTGTTGGCCAATCGCATCGGCATGGGTGGAGGTTTTCTTCGCCAGGGGTACAACAACGTTCTCTTCTCCACGCCGCGTGCAATGGCGCGCTTTGGTTTATTAGCACTGAACAACTTTGTGTGGGATCAGGATAGCATCGTCGGCGATGCTGCCTACGCACAGGCGATGGTCACACGGTCGCAGGAGCTGAACCAGTCGTATGGCTATCTGTGGTGGCTGAATGGTCAGCCAACATATATGCTGCCCGTGTTGCGCCGTGTGTTTCAAGGCCCCCTTACACCGAATGCACCTGCCGATGTGTTCTACGCCCTGGGAAAGAATGACCAGATCATCAGCGTGTGCAGAAGTGAGGGCGTGGTGTTCATCCGCATGGGTGAAGCAGCGTCGGCCGAACCAG
>CAZBOW010000027.1:21091-28504 GCA_964493635.1 uncultured Hyphomicrobiales bacterium | reverse complement strand
TTCTCACCTCCTGCGCGTCCGTGGACTCCTGCGTGGAGGGCCTAACCCGACAAAACTTTCGGGTGACACTCACCAAAGGTGCCTGCTTCGGGGCCTGTCCGGTGTATGATGGCACGATCTTCGGTGACGGATCGGTCGAGTATCTTGGACGCATGCACACCGTTCATGAGGGGCAGTGGTTGGGAACCGTTGATGCTGCGACCGTCTGCACGGTGAAGAAGCTCATCGAAGAGAACAATGTGATGACGATGAAGGAGAACCACGTCAACACCGATGTGCAGGATGCCCCACTGCATACCCTCACAATCGAAATGGGTGGTCAGAAGCGGGTGATTCGTTGGAACCTTGGCATGCCCAACCAAGTACGCGATCTGGAAGCGCTGATGGTGAAGTACACGCACGAAGCGGCCAGTTCCGCTACTTCACAACCCCAACGTAGAGAAACGCAATCCCCCCGGTAAGTTCTCGGTAACTCGCCGACGCATACCGCCCGGTGCTCATCATGATGGCTGTGAAATCTTTTCTGCAGGGAAATGCTGCAGCTGTTTGCGGCAGGTACGTGTAGGCCTCACGATCGCCGGTGATGAAGCCCCCTACCACCGGCATCACGTGTTTGCTGTACCACCGGTAGAAAATTCCAAGGACGCCACGCGGCTGTCCAAACTCCAACACCACGACCCTTCCTCCAGGACGCACCACGCGAGCCATCTCCGACAACGCGATCGCGGGATCATCAACGTTGCGGATGCCGAAGGACATGCTTGCGACATCGAATGTGTGATCGCCGTAGCCAAGATCCATGGCATCGGCCACGGCAAAGTGCACCTCTAGGCCTCTGCGGCGCGCTTTCTCGGGAGCAGAACGGATCATGTCGGCGTTGAAGTCGGTACCGATCACGGTACCACTGGTGCCAACCGCTTTCTTGAACTCCAGAGCTAAGTCCCCCGTGCCCGTTGCACAGTCCAAGACCTTCATCCCAGGCTGGGCCTCGCTGGCCCGCACCGTTGCGGCGCGCCATAGGTGATGAATGCCCAACGACAGAACCGTGTTGGCCCGGTCGTAGCGGGAAGCAATGCGCGAGAACATGGTGTGGACGGCTTGGCTCATACGTCCGGCAAAGGTACGGCTAACAGTTGTCAACTACCCGATCCACCGTGTTCCACGCTCCCAGCATTACGGCAGGAATACCCTGCCCGGGGAAGGCAGTATCGCCGATATGGTACAACCCCGGAAAGGGCGTCTGGTTTGGCGGAAGTGTTAGCAGTGGCTGCCGCGTTGCATGCGGCAAGCCCCCTACAAATCCATGATAGCGGTGCGTGTACTTTACCCACGTCCAGGGAGTGCCTGCGTCCTCGTGAATCCACTGCATACCATCAAACTCGTGCATGCGCCGTTTGATCACCGCCACGATCGCCTGCGTCATCGCCGCTTTTCGATTGGCATGTTCCTCGGGACTCAATCCCAGCCAGTCGTCGATGCGGGCATGGGTGCTCACGGTAACGGTACTATGCCCCTCCGGAGCTTTTTGCGTATCGCCTGGGCGCGAAATGGTCAGGAACAACGAATCGGAGTGTACCCACGGCAATGGCGTGTCGAGGTGCAACTGAACGTACGGGCTCGCCAGTGCAGGCACCCCATCTACGGCGAAGTACACTGTTACGGCACTCCACACCCGTGAAAAACGATCGGCATGATTCTGAAACCACCGCGCCGGACCTCCCTGCATCAGTGATGGCATGTTCCAGATCGGGATCGAGGAGATCACCGTCGCGGCATCGTAAACCTCACCATTGGAACACTCCACTCGCCAGCGGCGGCCCTGCTGAGTAACGGACACGACCGTGCGTCGGAACCGCACCGTTCCCCCGTTCTGGGTGATGCTCCGCAGCAGTAATATGGCCGGACGCACCATCCCACCGATGGGATAGTATGTTTCCGAGGGATAGGTCAGCCCCATAGCGCCGGTCAGGTAGGGGGCTCCGGCAGCAGTATTCTGCGTGCTGATCAAGAGCTGTTCGTCAACGAACCGACGAAACACCGGATCGCGATGCACATCGTAGCGCTGCATCAGATCGGACACGGGCCGCACCAGACCCGGCAATAATGGCAGCGATCGTAGGTTACGGGGGTCGGCCATCCGCAGCCAGTCCCGTACGGATACCGGTGGAATGTAGGATTTCCCATCAATCAGCCCCCACACCTGCTCTTCCAGTCGATAGAGCTCCTTCCAGAAGCCCTGTTGATTTCCCCCGAAGTGTCGCTGCGCCTCGGCGATCCACGTCTCAACGGTGGCATGGCGTACAACGTCGGCGTGAGGCATCCGAATCACCATTCCCGGGTCGAGGCGCTCAAAGGCCGGTTCGATGCCAAGGTGGGCAAAGACACGTCCTGCTGGACGATCGGGACGAACCGCCGAGAAGGTCGTAGCACCCACATCGAAGCTGTAGGGACCGATTTTGAAGAAGGAGGCACAGCCACCAAGCGTATCATGGGCCTCCAGGACGGCGACGTCACGGCCTTCACGGGCCAACAGGGCCGCCGCCGCAAGACCTGCGTAACCAGCACCAAGGATGAGCGTCTCTGTTTGCAGCGGATTCACATCCGTGAGAAACACATGATTCTCGAACGACGTTCCTGTATTTTACGGGTTCACACACGATTCACGCAAGATTCACGCGATTCGGAGACCTACAATGAAGTTGACTCAACTGTTTGCGCTCTGTCTGCTGTCCGTCGGTATGGTGTTGGAGGCTTCTGCCCAACTGACGCCAGAGATGGAGGGGTCGAAGATCATGCGCCGCTACACCGACTACAACAGTCGGCGTGTGCCGGAGGGTGCCGTCCTGCCGAACGATGTACGCGCTGCGGCGATCGGTGCTGTACAGCGCATGGAGCGCTCGAAGATCTTCAATACCGTGCAGGCTGAACAGCCCGAATGGGTCGTCTTTGGCCCAAACTCCACGGCTGGTCGGATCAAGTCGATCATCGTACATCCCACCAACCCCGACGTGGTCTACGTTGGAGCCGCTGCCGGCGGTGTATGGAAGACCACCGACGGCGGTGCATCATGGACTCCCCTCTTCGACGACGGTAACGCCATTGCCATGGGGTCGCTGTGTTTCGAGCCGGGAAATCCCGACGTCATCTACGCTGGAACGGGCGAGCAGGTCACCAATGCGACGATTTTTCTTGGCGCCGGCCTGTTCCGCTCCGAGGATGGTGGCCAAAGCTGGACTCCCGTGGGCCTGACGCAGGTGGGCTCGTTCTCACGCATCTACAGTCATCCGAAAAATCCCGATCTGCTGATGGCCTCCTGCATGAACACCAATAGCGGAGTCTATCGCAGTGCCGACCGGGGACGCACATGGACCCGCCTGTATGCGGGGAACGTCTACGACATGTCCATCAATCCGTCCGACGAAAACGAATGGTTTATCGCAGCCCAGGACGAGGGCATTCTCTATTCCAACGATGGCGGCCAGACGTGGACACCGCGCATGCGAGGCCTGATAGGAACCGTTGGCCGCATCTCCGTGCAGCAGAGCCCGATCGATCCCAACGTCCTGCACTGTCTGGCCGAACTCAACAACTTGGCAACTATTGCCGTGTCGACGGATCGTGGTCAAACATGGGAACCGCGCTACAACGATTCCCGCGGTTGCTTCTTTGCGGGCGCCTGCACGCCAAGTGCCAGTCAGGGCTTCTACGACAACTACGCGGCCGTATCGCCCCACGATGTAAACGTAGCCTTTGTGGGCGGCATTGATATCTGGCGCACCACCAATGGTGGCACATCGTGGGCCAACATGACCAATGGCTATGGCGATGGAAACGGTGCCAACCTGGTCCACGTCGACCAGCACTGTCTGGCCTTTCATCCTACCGATCCGAAGATCATCTACGCCGGCAACGACGGCGGCATGCACAAGAGCACCGATGGTGGCTCGACGTGGTTCCAGATCAACAACGGCCTGCAAGTCACGCAGTTCTACTCCTTCGACGTTGATCCTACGCGACGGGAGCGCGCCTATGGCGGTACGCAGGACAACGGCACCTTGGGAACGTTTGGAAGTATCGAGTGGGATACGGTGGCAGGGGGCGATGGCATGGTAACCATCGTCAATTGGGCCGATCCGGATGTGATCTACGGCAACTACCCCAATGGACAGCCGTGGCGCATCAACCTTCGCACGAATCAGGGACGGGTGATTACCAACGGCATCGATGCCGCCGAAGGTGCCATGTGGGTGGCACCGATGGTGATCTCCCCGGACGACGAGTTCACACTCTATCATGGCCGACGCCGCGTGTGGCGCACCTTCGACGGTGGCGACTTCTGGTTTCCCACCTCGCCACCCTTCGTCAACCAAGTGTCGGCTTTGGCAGTCTCTCCGGCCGATCCCGGTGTGGTGTGGGCGGGCAGCTCCAGCGGTGAGCTGATGGTGTCCTCGGACGATGCAAACTCCTGGACCACACTCCCCCGTACCGAGCTCTCCAACAATTTCATTAGCGACATCCACTGTTCGCGAACCGACAGCCGAACGGCATGGATCAGCTTCAGTACCTACGGTACGAAAAACCTCTGGGTGACAACCAACCTTGGTGAGTCATGGACGCCACTCTGGGAAACCATGCCCAACGTGCCGGTCAATGCTATTGAAACGCATCCGGACGACGAGAACGTGATCTTCGTTGCCACCGATGTGGGAGTGTTCGTGTCCTTCGACGCCGGAAGAAACTGGGTACCCTATGGCAAGGGGCTGCCCCGCTCGCCGGTGCTGGACATCAAGGTCAACACGGATTTCGAGTACGTACGCGTTGTGACTCACGGCCGATCAGCCTGGGAAGCCCCACTGATCCGACTAGCACCGAATGATCCTGTGATCACGCGACCAACGGGCGGAGACGTCTTTATGGGGACCATTCCCACCGTGGTGTCGTGGGGTGGCTTTACCCCTCCGGTGCGGGTGGAGTTCAGCGTCAACGATGGTCAGACGTGGGAACCCGTCGCCAGCGGCGTGATCGGTTCGGCCTTGCTGTGGAAGGTTCCCAATTGGCCGACCGTCGTCGGGCGCATTCGTATCACATCGGAAACGACGCCGTCGGAGCAAGTGGTGAGCCGCACATTTACGATTCAAACGTTGGTACGGGGTGGATTGATCGAGCAGACGGCCGTGCCGTGGGTCCCTTACGGATTGGCATGGGACGGTAAGGGAGGCCTATGGTCGACCAGCTTCTATTCGAACCAGCTCTACAAGCTCAATGCCGTGACCTACGACGTCGAGCGGGTGGTGCAGATGCCGTCCTTCGTTGGCGACTCGCTCTTCACCGACCTAACGATGGACAGGGCGAACGGGATCCTGTACATGCACCGCATGAACGACTCCCAAGGAAACGGTGGGTCGGTGATTGCCATCGACACCAACGGCCAAGTGGTGAATACCTTCGCAACGCAGGCTCGGCGGTACCCCACCGGATTGGAGTACGTCAATGGCCGACTCATCGCCGGTGAACGCGACGGATTCCAGAAGATCTACACCATGGATCTTAGTGGTGGACTGATCTCGGAAACCGATAACCCCTACCAAGAGAACTACGGTCCACGCTGCCTGGCTTGGGACGACGTTTCCCGAATGTTTCAAACCAGCACCACCTTTCCATCGAGCGGTGGGGCCCTGTCGGCCTGCTACATCATCGAGATGGAGCTCAGCGATCTCTCGACCGAGACCAACCGCATGGAACTTGTTGGCCCCTCGGGTCTGATCAACGCGCGTGGCATCGAGTACGACCGCTCCGACAAAAACTTCTGGGTAAGCGACTTCGGTGGCAACATCTACAAGATTGCCGGCTTCGACTTCGTTCCACCGCCCGTGACATCGGTCCGCGATGATCGCCCCGGTTCAGGTACGATTTCTGCCCATCCAAACCCGGCATCAACATCCGTGCTGCTGACGATCGATCCTTTGGATCGTGACCGCCAGCTGGAGGTAACGATCGTAGATATGTTCGGCAGACAAGTGGCCGCCGTGTATTCGGGTACCCATGCTGCCGGTCACGCCTTTGTGCGACGTGTGTCGACCGAGTCGATGCCAAGTGGCACGTATCGGGTTGTTGCCGTGGCAGATGGCTCGATGGTTTCCAGTACGATGCTTGTTGTTACTCACTAACGCTCATGTAGCTCCTTGACATGTCGCACCTTGTTCTGGCCTTCGTGACCATTGGCATTGTCCGGTTTGCTTGGGTCAACTTCAAACGCCTGGGTACTGTACGGTCGTCGGCTGCGGAATTGTCCGAGGCAGATCGCCAACAACTTCAAATGAAGTACGTCACGCGCATCCTTGCCTCGCTCATTGCCCTTGCCGTTGCACCCTTTCTCTTTACGCTGTTTGTGAAATAGCAATCAATCACTGTATGTCTGATCAGCCCCTTCCCCCGAGTCCGCCACCTGATCGCACCGAAATCGAATTTCTCTCTGGCCCCCATTCGCGGCTGAAGGAATTCGGCTTTGTGCTGCGCACAGCAAAGGAATTCATTCGTGGATTTCAGAAACTTCACTTTGTAGGTCCATGCATCACGGTGTTTGGTTCGGCACGGTTCAAGGAGGACCATCACTACTATCAGCTTGCACGCGACGTTGGTGCCGCACTTGGAGAGATGGGCTTTACCGTGATGACCGGTGGTGGTCCTGGGATCATGGAGGCTGCAAATCGTGGAGCGCACGAAGTGGGTGCCACCAGCATCGGCTGCAACATCATTCTTCCGCATGAGCAGCACCCCAACCCGTACCTGGATTTGATGATCGAGTTTGATTACTTCTTCGTGCGCAAGTTCATGCTGATTAAGTACTCGCTCGGTTTCGTGGTGATGCCAGGGGGCTTTGGCACGCTCGACGAACTCTTCGAGGCGGTCACCCTGATGCAGACTGGCAAGATTCGGAACTTTCCTGTGGTGGTGATCGGCAAGGCCTACTTTGCCGAAATCATGGCCGCCGCTGAGAAAATGGTTGGCGAGGGCACGATTTCTCCAACGGACCTTGACCGTTTCCTCGTGACCGACTCTATTCCCGAGGCAATGGAGTACCTGCGGAAGAATGTGGTCAAGCGATTCGGACTCAAGCAACAACTGTTCATCCCCAAGCGACCGTAAGTAATCAGACATGACAAATCTTCTTGTGTACTGCGGGTCGCGGCATGGAACCCGTACGGAGTATTCCTCAGCGGCACAACACGTGGCGCTACACGCCAAGGATCGCTCGTGGGGCATCGTCTACGGTGGCGGTGGCGTGGGTCTGATGGGCGAGCTGGCGCGCACGGCGATGGAAAGCGGCGTTCACGTCACGGGCATCATCCCCCACTTCCTCTGCACGGCCGAGGTGCTCTACCGCGACGTCTCAGAGCACATTGTTGTGCAGAG
>CAZBOW010000027.1:14431-20991 GCA_964493635.1 uncultured Hyphomicrobiales bacterium | reverse complement strand
TCTGCACGGCCGAGGTGCTCTACCGCGACGTCTCAGAGCACATTGTTGTGCAGAGCATGCACGAGCGCAAGCTGGTGATGATGGAGCGCGCCGACATGATCCTGGCTCTGCCAGGGGGCTTTGGCACGATGGAGGAACTCTTCGAGGCCGTGACGTGGCTCCAGCTTGGGCTGCATGCAAAACCGATCGGTGTGCTCAACGTTGGAGGGTTCTACGATCATCTGGAAGCACAGTTCACCACGATGCTGGACCATGGCTTCCTCACCCCGCGAACGCATGCACTCATCCGCGTCGACGCAAACCTGACAGCACTTCTGGACTTCCTTGAGCAGGCTGCATCGCCAGGAATGTCCGCAGCACTGGAATCCCAGATCTAATGCGTTGGTTCGATCGTCTTCTCTTTCGGCAGGCACTGCCGCTGATTCGCATTGGCAGGGAGCGTCCGCTGCAGGCAGCCGACGCTGCGCCGATGCCCGACGTCCTGCACCCGGAGCAAGCCAGTGAGACGTTTACTACGCTCAACCCGGCAACGTTCTGGCCCTTCATCCTTGGCACCTTCCGTGCAACTGGCGCCCCGGCACGATCGATTGCTTGGCTGATCGGAGTGCGCTTGGTTGTGTCGCTCGCTACACCGGTTCTGATCAAGCGCCTGTTGGAGCAGCTCCCGTCGGTTGCCGGCGCCGAGTCGATTCCCGTGGGGATTCTCCTCCTTGCCACGGCCTTAGGGCTCATGGGGATGACCGGGGCAATCGTCATGCAGCACTTCTTTGCCAACGCCCTGCAGGCCTTTGCCATCGTTGTCAATGGGATCAACCGACGCGTGGTGGATCATGCACTGGCGCTGCGTCACTCCTCGCGCGCTGGCATGAACACGGGTGACCTTGTCAACCACCTGTCGAGCGATACCTATGCAGTTGCTGAGAGCACCTTCTTTCTTCCAGAGTTTGCATGGAGCTTGCTCATCACCATAGCGGTGATGACGCTTCTGACGTGGTACTTGGGAGTTGCCGCACTTGCAGCCGTGGCCACACTCATGGTTCTCTCACCGCTGTCGGTGGTTGTGGCACGGCGATACCGACAACTAGATCACCAGCTGATGGAACTGCGCGATGAACGGGTGACGCTGATGTCGCAGATCCTGCACGGCATTCGTGTTGTGAAGTACCAGGCGTGGGAACCCAGTGTTCTGGCCGAAGTCGCCGACGTGCGCGGTCGCGAGATTCACACACGGTTACGCATTGTCCGCACCGATGCACTGTCGACGGCGTTGTTCGTATCAACCACGACGATCGTTGCCTTTGTTGGATTTGGCACGTACGTCCTGCTGGGTGGCACGCTAACGGCTCCCCTTGTGTTTGCCAGCCTGTCGCTCTTTGCCATGCTGGAGGACCCCTTTGGCATGGTCAGCCACTTGCTGGCAAACCTGCAGCACGCCCGCGTGGCGGCAGGTCGGTTACAGGCCTACTTCTCGGCCGGCACGCGCGCCATTGACGAGCGTGAAACCTCTGCCCCGCTGCAACCCGTGGGAGTGGCCGCAGTAGCACTCAGCCTGCGGTTTCCAGCTGCCGAGCAGGATGCGTTGCAGAACATTACACTCACGGTGAACCCTGGTCAGAGCGTTGCAATCGTTGGCGCCGTTGGCAGTGGAAAGAGCACCCTGCTGCGCTGCCTGGCAGGACTGCATCACGTCGACCGTGGCTCGGTGGTGTGTACTTCGGAGGAGAAGAACCAACGGCCTCGCGCAGCCTACGTGCCGCAAGAGGCCTTCATCATGAATGCTACCGTCGAAGAGAACATCACCTTCGGCGAAACCACTGCGGCCGATTCCCAGCGAATGATGGAAGTTCTGCAGGCCTGTGCGCTGCGTCCGGACGTTCAGGCCCTGCCTGCCGGACTGCGTACCGAGATCGGCGAGCGTGGCGTGAATCTCTCCGGCGGACAGAAACAGCGCCTATCGTTGGCTCGAGCCCTCTGGCACCAGCCGGGCATTGTGTTTCTGGATGATCCGTTGTCCGCCGTCGACCCCGACACCGAACATCAGTTGGTTCGCGATGTGCTCTTCGGAGCGTGGTCGGGCATCACCCGCGTGGTGGTCACCCACCGCTTGGCACACCTGCACCTCTTCGATCGCATTGTGGTGTTGGATCACGGTCGGGTGGTTGGTTCTGGTACCTTCGATGAGGTTCGGATGGTGCTTCCCAGCGAGTTCGAGATGGCCGAGGAGCGTCCCGATCCAACACCAGAACAACCCGTGATTGCCGCGCACGACATGGTTCACGAAACACGGGAGACCGTCTCCCGCATCACGGTTGATGAGGATCGCGACACCGGAGCGGTGCGCTTGGGAGCGTACGTGCAGTACGTACGCGCGATGATGGGTACCCATCCGGTATGGGCGCCGCTGATTCTGGCCGGGCTCGTGCTCTCATCGGTGGCCATCACGGTCTTGCCGATGATGCAAACCTCATGGATGGGCTATTGGATTGATCAGGGACAGCATCAGGCACGAAGCATGGTGAGTGATCCACTGACTGCCGTTGCCATCTACGGCGCTCTGGGCACACTGGTCCTTACTGGCTGGCTGGCTGAGCGATTGCTCTGGCTTCATCGATCGGCTGCAGCCGGCCGGTCGATCCACGACCATGCATTAGCTGGGGTACTGGCCGCACCGCTACGCTTTTTCGACAGCACGCCAATGGGACGCGTCCTGAATCGGTTTGCTCGCGATATGGAGGGAGTCGATGACTTCCTGGCCTGGAATTGGGAGCAGTCGTTTAAGTCGTTGTCACAGACCATCGGCTCCCTGGTACTCATCGTAGCCGTGCTGCCGGTTATTGTTGTGGTGTTTGTCCCCTCGCTTGTGCTGTACTACCGACTGCAGCGCGACTACCGCAGTGCTGCACGGGAGGCCAAACGGCTCGAGTCGATCGCCCGCTCGCCACGGTATGCCCATTTCAAAGAGATGATCACCGGTTTGGATGTGATCCACGGTTTTGCCCGCGAACAGTTTTTCAGGACCACCTACCTACGACTCCTCACCGCGTTTCAGCAGCAGTACTGGACCAGCATTCTACTGAACCGCTGGTTCTCCGTGCGCGTGCCCATCGTAAGCGGTGCCGTCAGCGTAGCCACGAGTATCGGCCTTGTGGTGCTGGCCCATCACGGCACCATCAGCACTGGCCTGGCCGGCGTGGTGCTGACCTACGCCCTGAGCTTTTGGTGGAGTCTGAACTGGACCGTCCGTGCCTTCAGCGAGGTAGAATCCCGCATGACGTCCGTCGAGCGGCTCCGGTCCTACGGCACACTCGCATCCGAGCCCCGTACAACGGATACACCGACGCTTCCGGATTCCACTGCATGGCCAACGGCTGGGGCCATCGAATTTCAGCAGGTATCCGTTCGCTATGCCGATCACCTACCACTCGTACTTCGCGACGTTTCCTTTACCATACCGGCCCGCGCAAAGGTGGGTATTGTTGGTCGAACAGGATCTGGAAAGAGTACCATCTTTCAGGTTCTCTTCCGCTGTGTCGAACCAGCCTCCGGGCGGATCCTGATTGATGGCGTATCCACATCATCGATTCCACTGGATCGGCTTCGTAGGAACATGGCCATCATTCCGCAGGATCCGACCCTGTTTATCGGCACGGTCCGTAGCAACGTGGACCGCTTCAATGAATGCACCGACGACGAAATCTGGACGGCGCTACGCCGTGTGCAGCTCGATCGGCACATTCGTTCGATGGAAGGGGGCTTGCTGGCACGGGTTACCGAGGGAGGTGCAAACTTCTCACAGGGACAGCGGCAGCTACTCTGCATGGCCCGTGCGCTGTTAGTGGATGCGAAGGTGATCGTCTTGGACGAAGCCACGGCGTCCGTGGACGTGGCAACCGACGCCCTGATCCAGCGAACGATTCGGCAGGAGTTTGCCGATGTGACCGTCCTGGTGATTGCTCACCGACTCGAGACCGTCACCGACGCCGACCTGATCATCGAACTCTCGGCCGGCACGGTAGCTCGGGTTACCAGACGTTGACCTCGGTTTCTAGCGTGATCCCGAACCGCTCGACCACCGAATGCTGAATGCGATGGGCGAGATCTACGATCTGCCGCCCCGTTGCCTGTCCATGATTAACGAGCACCAGCGCTTGGTTGGCATGCACACCAGCATCGCCATCACGGTACCCCTTCCACCCACACTGATCAATCAGCCAGGCCGCTGCCAGCTTCACCGTACCATCATCCTGCACATACTGTGGCATGGTGGGATTGGCAACGTGTAGACGATGAGCCGTGATCGGATCCACCACGGGATTCTTGAAGAAGCTGCCGGCGTTTCCGATCACGGCAGGGTCGGGCAGCTTACGGGAGCGGATCGCCACCACGGCATCGTACACATCGCGAATCGACGGCTCGGCACAACCACGCGCAGCCAGCTCATTGCGCACGTCCGCGTAGGACGTGTGCGCGGCTGGTTCTCGCTGAAGCCGGTACGTTACGCTGACAATGATTGCACGGTTTCGCAGCTCGTGTTTGAAGATGCTCTCGCGATAGCCAAAGGCACATGCCTCGGCATCCAGCGTATGCAGGCGCAGCGTGCGACGGTCCACATACGTGCAGGACACAAAGCATGATGCCTGTTCCACACCGTAGGCTCCGATATTCTGCATCGGGGCCGCCCCGACGGTCCCCGGAATAAGCGCCAGATTCTCGAGGCCACCCCAGCCTTGCTCGACCGTCCACGTCACGGCATCATGCCATACTTCACCGGCACCGAACTCGACACACACGAAGTCGGAATCTTCTTCGACGATCCTACGGCCCATGATCTCCATCTTCAGGACCGTACCCGCCACGTCGTCCGTGAGCAGCACATTCGAACCGCCTCCCAGGATCCGAGCCTCCGGATCGCGCGCGACGGCTTCTGCCACCTCCTCGACCGACCTGACGGGTACCAGCGTATCGCACACCGCCGGAATATGAAAGGTGGTGTAGGGGGCCAGATCGGCGTGACGGACTACGTTCACGCTGTTAGGCCTTCGGCCCCAGCATGTCTTCCGGACGCACCCAGGCATCGAACTGCTCTTCGGTGAGCAGGCCCAGCTTGAGGGCTTCCTCTTTCAGTGTGGTACCGTTCTTGTGGGCCGTCTTGGCAATCTTGGCGGCGTTATCGTACCCGATGTGCGGATTCAACGCCGTAACCAGCATCAGGGTATTCTGATTGTAGTAGTTCAGGCGCTCGACGTTGGCCTGGATACCCACGGCGCAGTGATCATTGAACATCGTGCAGGTGTCGGCAAGCAGACGGCAGCTTTGCAGGAAGTTGTAGATGATCACTGGCTTGAAGACGTTGAGCTCGAAGTTCCCGGAGGCGCCGCCGATGTTGATCGCAACATCGTTGCCCATCACCTGAGCGGCCACCATGGTCATGGCCTCGCTTTGCGTCGGGTTGACCTTCCCCGGCATGATCGACGAGCCCGGCTCGTTTTCTGGGATCGAGAGCTCCCCCAACCCACAGCGCGGACCCGATGCCATCCAGCGGACGTCGTTGGCGATCTTCATCAGCGAGGCAGCAAGCGCCTTAAGCGACCCGTGTGCGTATACAAGAGCGTCGTGGGCAGCAAGAGCCTCGAACTTGTTGGGTGCACTCACGAACGGAAGTCCCGTCAACGATGCAATGGTCGCCGCCGAGCGCTCCGCAAACTCGGGATGTGTGTTCAGTCCGGTACCGACGGCCGTGCCGCCCAGAGCGAGTTCATAGAGTCCGTCCAGCGACTGCTCGATCCGTCGAATACTGTTGGTGAGCTGCTGTGCATATCCGGAAAACTCTTGGCCCAGCGTGATCGGCGTAGCATCCATCAAGTGCGTGCGACCACTCTTAATCAGCGCGGCAAACTCCACGGCCTTGGCAGCCAGCGTATCGCGCAGGGTGCGGACCGCCGGCAGAACCGCGTGCGATACACTCAGCGCTGCAGCGATATGCATGGCCGTAGGGAAGGTGTCGTTGGACGACTGGGACTTGTTAACGTCATCATTGGGGTGCACTGGCTTCTTAGAGCCAAGCTCGCCGCCGGCAATCTCGATAGCACGGTTGGCAATCACCTCGTTGACGTTCATGTTCGTTTGCGTTCCCGAGCCGGTTTGCCAAACCTTGAGCGGGAAATGAGCTTCCAGCGACCCAGCGATCACGTCGTCGCAGGCCTGAACGATCAGGTCGGCCGTTTCACTCTTCAAAACGCCCAGATCACGATTCACCATCGCGGCGGCCTTTTTGAGGATCGCCATGGCCGAGACAACCTCACGCGGCATGCGTTCTTCGCCGATAGCAAAGTGGATCAGGGAGCGTGCTGTTTGAGCACCGTAGTAGGCCGTCGAGGGAACCTCGATTTCGCCCATGGTATCGCGTTCAAGACGAGTAGACATGATCGGTTGTGGGGTAGGTGAGAAAAGGGCATGCAAAACTACAACGGCCGGTAGCTAGTCGAGTAGCTAATCAAGTAGCTAATCCATCAGCCGGCCGCAGATGCGCAGGATCTCGGTTGCTGCCAGCCGCTGCTGGT
>CAZBOW010000027.1:8512-14331 GCA_964493635.1 uncultured Hyphomicrobiales bacterium | reverse complement strand
TCCATCAGCCGGCCGCAGATGCGCAGGATCTCGGTTGCTGCCAGCCGCTGCTGGTATTCCAACTGTGCCACTTGAGCCCCCACTTCCAGCAGGGTTTGAAAGGTTTGGCGCACCTCCAGCGGCGTAATGCTACCAACACGCAACTTCTCGAGTGCCACCATTGCATTGCGCTCCGCCGCTGCATAGGACTGCTGTTGGATGCCAAGTACCTCTCCAGATGCGGTGTACATGCGGAGCGTGCGCTCGGCACTACCGCGAAGGTCGTTGCGGATCGATTCCTCGCTGAGATGTTGCTGCTGCTCCAGGATCACCCGGCGCTCACGCTCGTAGCGATCGGCAAGTCCATTGAAGAGGTTCCACTGAAACGTCACACCCAGGCTGGGTCCGTTGGAAAGGTTCTCCAGAAAGAAGCCCCCGTCGGACGTTGCGCGACTGAGTCGGTAGGCCCCCTGCACGCCAATCTGTGGCATCAGCGCGGCGGTGGCCTCGCGCACATGGGCCGAGGCTGCCTGCAGTGCGTAGCGAGCGCGGATCACGTCCGGGTTGGCAGCGTCGATCAGGGCGTAGATCTCCGTCAGCGACGGCATCGGAGGAATGGAGATCGTGCTCGGCACGGCAAAGGCGGTTTCGGGATCCCGAGCCAGGAGCGTATTCAGGGCCGAGGACGCAACGGCAAGGTCGGCCTGAGTTTTGATCACCAGCGCCTTCTGACTGTTGCGATCGATTTCCGCCTGCGCCACCTCAACGCCCGATACCGATCCCACCTCGTAGCGGTGACGCTCCAATCGGTAGCGCTCCTCGGCAAGTACCAGTGCACTATCGGCCGTATGGAGAAATCGCTGTGTGGCCACAATGGTGTTGTAGGCCGTCAGAACGTCGGCAACCAACGACTGCATCCGAGCCCGAACCGATGCGAGACCTTCGCTGCGCAAGGCCGCGGCGCGATCGGCTGTGGCAAACATGCGCAGACCATCAAAGAGCGTCCACTGCAGCACGGCGTTGGCTTGCAGGTTGGAGTACCCCACACCATCCTGGTTGATGGTGCGGCCATCGGCCAACCGTTGGGTAATGTCGTTGGCACCGTCGACGTACTGTCCCGACAGATCCAAACGCGGCAGAAATCCCGAGATGGACGCAGCTCCGATGTTCTCGGCAAGGAGCGAATCCTGGCGAGCAACACGCACACCGAAGTTTTGCTCCAGCGCGATGGCGATTGCCTGTTGGTAGGTAAGGGTATCGCTGGCCTGTGCGCTTGGTGCGGCCAGCAGTACGATGGCAGCGGCCACAATCGCACTGCGTTTGATCCGGCTGAGCAGGACGTACAAGCTGGGCACCACAATCAGCGTGAGCACCGTGGAGAACACCATTCCTCCCACAACCACCACGCCCAAACCCACACGGGACTCCGAGGCTGCTCCCAGCGAGAGCGCAATCGGCAGGGCACCAAGAATCGTTGCAGCGGATGTCATCAAGATCGGGCGGAACCGCATCGAAGCGGCCTGAATCGCCGCATCGTGCCACGACGCCCCACGTGCCCGGAGTTGATTGGCAAACTCTACGATCAAGATGCCGTTCTTCGTTACAATGCCGATCAGAACGATGGTCCCGATCTGGCTGAAGATGTTCAGCGTTTGACCCAGCGCTGCCAGCGAGACCACGGCACCGGCCAGGGCCAGCGGCACGGTGAGCATGATGATCAGCGGATCAACGAAACTCTCAAACTGGGCCGCCAGCACAAGGTAGACCAGTACGAGAGCCAGCAGGAAGGCGAACACAATGCTCGACGAGCTCTCCTTGAAGTCCAGGGACGGTCCCGTCAGCGCCGTGGTAAAGGTGTCGTCGAGTACCTCAGCAGCAATGCGATCCATCTCGGCGATGCCTTTGTCGATCGTCACGCCGGGTGCCAAGCCCGCACTGATCGTAGCACTCATGGCCCGATTGTAGTGGTAGAGCTGTGGTGGTGCACTCTCCTCGGTGATGGTCACAAGGTCGGTGAGCTGAACCAGCGATCCATCGCGGGCCTGGATGGTGAGTTCCATGATCTCGTCGGGTGTCATGCGTTGCCACCGATCGATTTCGCCAATAACGTCGTATTGACGGCCACCACGCAGGAAGTATCCAAAGCGCTGCGATGAGAATCCCGCCTGAAGCACCTCGGCAATGTCCGCAACCGACACACCAAGTTCCCGGGCGCGGTCGCGGCGAATCCGAAGGGACAGCTCCGGTTTGGTGAACTTGAGGTTACAGTCTACGATGTTGAACAGCGGACTGGCATTGGCAGCATCCAGGACCACCGGGATGACCCGTCGCAGGTCGGCCAACTCCTGGGCCTGGATCACAAATTGCACTGGCAAGCCCCCTCCCCCGAACCCCGAGGAGATCGTAGGTTCCTGCTGGATAATGGTTCGAGCCTCGGGATTACTGCGCATTGCCGCCGTGAGCTGGTCGGCAATCTCCATCTGCGAGCGCTCTCGCAAGGCAGGGTCGATGAGCTGAATCCTCCCAAAGCCCGAATTGGTACCACTGCCGATGAAACTTGGCGAGGTAACGGTCAGCACCAGATCCTTCTCTGGCACAAGGCGCTCCACAGTGGCACGGAAGGTGTCCAAGAAAGCATCCATCCGCTCATAGGTGTAGCCCTCGGGAGCAACAACGATGATACGTAGCTGGCTGCGATCCTCCAGCGGCGCAACCTCGGATGGCAGTCCACCGCCAACCTGCCAGATCACCCCGGCGGAGACCACCATGAACAAGGCTGCCATCCACGCACGATCAACGGCAAATCGCACAGAACGGTCGTAGAGGCCGTTCAACCACACAAAGAAGGGCTCGGTGGCACGCTCAAGGAGGCCACTCTCCTGCCGGCGACGCAACAGGCGCGTGCTCATCATGGGCGTCAGGGTAAGCGATACAAAGGCCGAGACCACAATGCTGGTGGCCACCACAAAGCCGAACTCGCGGAAGAGTCTGCCGGTAAGTCCCTGCAGGAAGATGATGGGAACAAACACGGCGATGAGGGTGATCGTGGTGGAGATCACGGCAAAGTAGATTTCCGACGCCCCTTCGTTGCCCGCCTGGACAGGATCATCGCCCCGTTCGATGCGCTTGTAGATGTTTTCCATCACCACAATGGCGTCGTCCACCACCAGGCCCGTCGAGAGCACGATGCCGAGCATCGTCAGCAGGTTGATGGAGAAGTCGCCAATCCACATCACGAAGAACGATGCCACAAGCGACACCGGGATGGCGATCACCGGAATAAAGGTGGCCCTCCAGTTCCGTAGGAACACGAAGATGATCACAATCACCAGGGCGAAGGCGATTGCCAGTGTTTCCACCACCTCGGTAATGGCAGCATTAATGAACGTCGAGGCGTCGTAGCGAATCTCCAAGGTGATGTCGGCAGGTACCTGCGGTCGCAACTCGTCAACGCGCTTGCGAAAGGAGGAGGCGATGTTGACCTGGTTGGCTCCCGGCTGAGGACGCACGGCCATGGCAACCATCGGCACCCCATCGCGCTTGAGAATGGTGCGCTCGTTGGTGGCGCCAAGGCGAATCAGGGCTACGTCGGCTAGGCGCACAACGCCCCGCTCGTCGGATCGGAGAATCACATCTTCGAACTCTTCGATGGTGGACAGCCGGCCCTTGGTTCGCAACGTGAGTTCCGTGCTCAATCCCTCCACCCGGCCGGTGGGCAGCTCGATGTTCTCACGCTGCAGAGCAGCGCGAACGGCGTTCGGCGACAGACCATAGGCGGCCAAGTTGGCGGGCTGCAGCACTACGCGCATGGCTGGCGTGCGCTCACCCCAGATCACAATCTCGGCCACACCTTCAATGGTTTGGAGCCGCTCCTTGAGTGTGGTAGCCGCGTACTCGCTGACCTCCATCAGGGAGCGCTTCGTGGAGTAGACGGACATGATCACCACGGGGCTTGAGTTCGCATTCGACTTTGACACCTGCGGTGGATCAACGTCGGCCGGCAGTCGACGGCGGGCCTGATCAACCCGATCGCGCACATCGTTGGCGGCGGTTTCAAGATCAACCCCCAGTTCGAACTCCACGGTAATGGAGCTGCGTCCGTACGAACTCGACGACGTCACCGATCGAATACCGGCGATGCCGTTGATGGATTCCTCGAGGGGCTCGGTGATCTGCGACTCCACCACCTCGGCGCTGGCCCCTGCGTAGGTGGTTTGCACGGTGATCTCCGGCGGATCCACATCGGGGAACTGTCGGACGCCCAAGAATGTGGCCCCAACCACACCAAGAAGGACGATGACCGTACTCATCACGATGGCAAGGACGGGCCGTCGGATACTCAGGGTGGACAGGTTCATTGTACCGACTCCAGCAGGCTGACACCGATCGGCAGTCCATCCTTCATCACGAGCATCCCGGTGGTGAGCACGGTATCCCCTGGCGCCAACCCATCAAGCACCCGGACGTCCGTAGTGGTGCGGGTTCCGGTGGTGATTCGAACCTCGCGGGCAACGTCGCCATTGGCCACAAAGACCTTCGGCCCGTTGATATCAACCACCACACTCTCCGTGGGAACCAGCAATGCGTCGGGCACCGTGGCCAGCTGCACGGTTACATCGGCAAACATGCCTGGCAGGAGCCCTGTCGGCTGGGCAATCAGGGCCCGAATGCGCAGTGTGCGCGATTCAGGGTTGAGCTCTGGATCGACAGCATACACTCGCGCCCGATACAGCGTGGCATTTCGAGAACCCCGCACGGTAAACGTCATCTCCGTACCGACCGTGATGGCCGTGGCATACTTTTCCGGAACGGTGCACTCCACCTTCAACTGTGAGTCATCGCGTAGGAGCGTAATCTCCGACGCAGGCCCAACAACAGCTCCTACACTAGCATTGCGCAAACCAACGCGACCGGCAAATGGCGCGGTGAGCGTTGTTTTCTCCAGTTGCGCCCGGATCTCATCGGCCTGCGCACGATGCATCTCCAGGGTGGCCGCTGCTCGCTGAAACTCTTCGGCGCTGATGCCATCGACGGCCCGCAGACGCTGCAATCGCTCCACTTGCGACGAATCCAGCGCTACCTGCGCCAGAACCTGTGTAAGCCGAGCCCGCAGATCTGCGTCGAACAACCGCACGAGCATCTGTCCTTTTGCCACGCGCTGCCCCTCGGTGAAGCCCAGAGCTACGATCCGCCCAGATACTTCCGGCCGGATCACCACGGCCTCGTTGGCAACGATTGATCCCGTGAGCGTCACCGATTCTGTATAGGCACGGGGCTGAACCACCATGCCGACCACGGCAAGGGGCTTGCCGCCTCCCGGCATCGGTCCGGCAGGGGGTGCACCGGCCTTGGGCTGGTTGCCAGCGGGTTGGAACTGCCATACTAGAAGTGCCGTTACGGCAAGCAGCGCAAGAATGAGCCAGAGGATTCGTGGTTTCATGCGCCAAAACTACGGCACACTGTAACTTTGTGTGTCTGATTCATCCTCCAATGAAGGAGTCGCAACAATGTATCTCGCACTTCTGTTCACGGCCCTGCTGATGGCCGGCAACCACACCATTACCATGACGGTGTCCGGTAACTGTAACTCCTGCAAAAAGAAGATTGTCCGGGCCGCCGAAGGTGTTGAAGGCGTCGAAAGCGCAACGTGGGACAAGGATACCAAGGTGTTTACAGCCACCTACGATGATGCCGTGGCTGACTCGGTGTCGATCGTCAACGCCATCCTTGCTGCTGGGTACGACGTAGAGGACAAAAAAGGCAACGATGCGGCCTATGCCAAGCTGCCATCCTGTTGCCAGTACCGCGATCGAGCACACAACGACTAACAGAACGACTAA
>CAZBOW010000027.1:0-8412 GCA_964493635.1 uncultured Hyphomicrobiales bacterium | reverse complement strand
AACGACTAACAGAACGACTAATCATGTTTTCCTGAGTTTGATTCCCCCACCCTCACTCCCCCACACCACCCGTATGTATCGTGATGAATTTCACGCCCGGCACAACAGTGCAACGCCCGCGGATGTAGATCACATGCTGGCCACTGTTGGCGCAGACTCGCTAGACGCATTGATCGAGCAGACGGTTCCTGCCTCGATTCGCCTGTCGAAGCCGCTCACCCTGCCGGCTCCGCTCACAGAAGTGGAACTGCTCAGCCAGATGCGCAACCTCGGAGCAAAGAATCACCTTTTGCGCTCCTACATCGGCATGGGATACTACAACACCCACACACCGCCGGTGATTCTGCGCAATCTGATTGAAAATCCAGGTTGGTACACTCAATACACGCCGTACCAAGCCGAAATTGCTCAGGGCCGGCTGGAATCGCTGCTCAACTATCAGACCATGGTCATCGACCTGACGGGGATGGAGATTGCCAATGCCTCGCTGCTGGATGAAGGCACGGCCGCGGCCGAAGCCATGCACGTGATGTATGCTTCGAGATCTGCCGCCATGAAGGGGGCTACCACCCTGTTCGTAGATGACGAGGTCTTTCCGCAAACTCTGGATGTGTTGCACACACGTGCCGAGCCATTGGGCATTACGATTGTCCGTGGCGACTATCGAACGGTGGATTTTACCGAGGGATCGATCTTTGGAGCCTACATCCAGTACCCGTCGAGCTCCGGTGATGTGCGTGACTACGCCGACTTCTGCACACGGGCCCACGCTAGTGGTGCGATGGTCTGTGCCGGAACCGACCTGATGGCACTGACGATGCTTACGCCGCCCGGCGAGTGGGGTGCCGACATTGCCATTGGCTCGGCCCAGCGCTTTGGTGTTCCCCTTGGCTACGGTGGCCCGCATGCGGCGTTTATGGCGGCGAAGGAATCGGTTAAACGTATCATGCCTGGTAGGATCATCGGTGTGAGCGTGGATGCTCAGGGCAACACCGCCTACCGTATGGCCCTGCAGACCCGCGAACAGCATATCCGACGCGATAAGGCTACGAGTAACATCTGCACGGCCCAGGCCCTCCTGGCCAATGTTGCTGCGATGTATGCCGTCTACCACGGCCCGAAAGGGTTGCGAGGCATCGGCGAACGGATCCATACACTCACCTGCGTACTGGCCGCTGCACTGCAGACGCGCGGTATTGCCACGGTGAATACTGCGTGGTTTGATACGCTCACCATCGCCGTGGCCAACGCTGAAGCGGTGCACGCCTCGGCATACCAACTGGGCATGAACCTGCGCCACATTGACGCTCATCATGTTGGTGTATCGATCGATGAAACAACTACCGCGCACGACGTTGCGATGCTGGTTTCCGCATGCAGCGGTACCGATTGCGGTGTGGACGAGATCGAGCGCCGTGTTCGGGAAGTGCACTCTCCGGCACCAGAAGCTGCCCGACGGACCTCGGCCTACCTGACCCACCCTGTGTTCAACAGCTACCACAGCGAGCATGAAATGCTGCGGTATCTCAAGCGCCTCGAGAACAAGGATCTCTCCTTGGCACACTCGATGATTGCCCTGGGCTCCTGCACGATGAAACTCAACGCAACGGCCGAGATGATGCCACTCACGTGGCCAGAGTTCGGTGGTTTGCATCCCTTTGTTCCCACCGATCAAGCCGAGGGATATCAGGAGCTGTTCCGCGAGCTGGAAGCGTGGCTGTGTGAGATCACGGGCTTTGATGCCATGTCCCTGCAACCGAATGCCGGTGCACAGGGCGAGTATGCCGGTCTGCTAACGATTCGCGCCTTCCACCGCGCGCGCGGTGAAGGCCACCGCAATGTGGCCCTCATCCCAGCCAGCGCCCACGGAACGAATCCCGCATCGGCCGTCATGGCCGGCATGCGCGTGGTGGTGATCAAGAGCACCGACGACGGCTATGTGGATGTGGACGACCTGCGCGCCAAGGCCGAAGAGCATCGGGACAACCTGGCCGCGTTGATGGTGACCTATCCATCCACGCACGGTGTGTTCGAGGAGACCATCCAAGAGATCTGTGCGATCATTCATGAGTACGGCGGACGCGTCTACATGGACGGTGCCAACATGAATGCGCAGGTTGGTCTTACCAGTCCGCGTGCGATCGGTGCCGATGTGTGTCACCTGAACTTGCACAAAACGTTCTGCATCCCGCACGGTGGTGGTGGCCCGGGCATGGGTCCGATCGGTGTTACCAGTGAGCTTGCCCCCTACCTGCCTAGTCACTCTGTGGTCCCGCCGATGGAAGGCGGAACGTCGGCTGTATCGGCAGCTCCATGGGGTTCGGCCAGCATCCTGACGATTTCCTATGCCTACATCCGGATGATGGGATCGGCAGGCCTGACGCAGGCTACCAAGCTGGCCATCCTGAATGCCAACTATCTGAAGTCCCGACTTGAGCAGCACTACAAGGTGCTCTACGTTGGTAAGCAGGGACGGGCTGCCCACGAGTTTATCATCGATCTGCGGGAGTTCAAGCAGCGCGGTGGCATCGAGGCCGAAGACGTTGCTAAACGCATGATGGACTACGGCTTCCACGCTCCTACGATGAGCTTCCCCGTTCCCGGCACGATCATGATCGAGCCAACGGAGAGCGAGAGTGTTGCCGAGCTGGATCGGTTTGTGGACATGATGCTGAGCATCCGTAAGGAACTCGAGGACGTCTGCACGGGTGTTGTGGATGCCACCAACAACGTGCTGAAGAACGCCCCGCATACCCAGCACGTGATCACGGCCGATGAATGGACGCGTCCGTACACTCGTCAGCAGGCCGCGTTTCCCCTGCCATGGGTGCGCGATCGCAAGTTCTGGCCAACGGTGGGCCGCGTTGACAATGCCCACGGCGACCGCGTACTGATCTGTACGTGTCCGTCGGTGGAAGAGTATGCGTAACCGTCTTCCGATCGACGACCATCTCGAATCGATCTGCCAGGGGCTGCGTGAAAACGCAGCCCTTGTGCTTGAGGCCCCACCCGGAGCGGGAAAAACCACGGTGGTGCCATTGGCACTGCTGCACGAGCCTTGGGTTGGCCATCGAACCATCCTCGTGCTGGAGCCGCGACGTGTAGCCGCAAAGGCCGCCGCCCGCCGGATGGCTAGCCTACTGGGCCAGGAGGTTGGCCATACCGTGGGCTATCGCGTTCGCAATGAGACTCGCGTTGGAGCGGCCACCCGCATCGAGGTCATCACCGAGGGTGTGCTCACGCGCATGCTCATCGACGATCCGGAACTGTCCTCCGTCGCGGCCATCCTGTTTGATGAGTTCCACGAACGATCACTCCATGCCGACATTGGTTTGGGGTTGGCGCTGCTCACCCAACAGCTGCTTCGACCGGACCTTCGCTTGGTGATCATGTCGGCGACGCTGGCCTCACTTCCTCTTGAGCGGATCATGTTAGATGCTGTGCAGGTACGCAGTGAGGGGCGGCAGTATCCGGTGCAAACCACATGGCTGAAGCGCCGCGACGATCGCCCCCTACCAACCCTTGTGGGAGCGGCCGTGATGGATGTACGTGCGGCCGATCCTGACGGAGACATCCTGGTATTTCTTCCGGGCATGAAGGAAATCCGACGCTGCGATGAGCACTTGCATGCCGTACTGCGGGACGCGGACGTGGACGTCCAGGTCTTGCACGGCGATCTTCCGCCCGAGGAACAGGATCGCCTTCTGGCGCCGCGAGGGAAGGGGGCTCGCCAGCGGGTGATCTTGACAACGTCCATTGCCGAGACGTCGGTCACCATCGATGGTGTGCGCACTGTCATCGATGCCGGCCTTGCCCGCGTGCCCCGCTACGACGCACGCTCGGGCATGACACGCCTTACAACGGTGCCCGTTTCGCGGGATGCTGCCGACCAGCGTCGTGGACGTGCCGGGCGACAGGGGCCGGGACAGTGTGTGCGACTCTGGACCGAAGACGAGGACCGCCAGTACCCAGAGCGCCGCATGCCCGAAATCCTGAGTGCCGACCTGGCACCCCTTGTGGTTGCCATCACAGCCTACGGCGTGGAGGTCCACGATGTGCCATGGCTGGACGCCCCGCCGGCGGCAGCACTGCGGCAAGCCTTCGACCTCCTGCACCTTCTCGGAGCGTGCGATCAAGATGGTCGGTTAACCGACCACGGACGCCGAATCGCCCTGCTGGGAACCCATCCTCGGTTAGCCCACATGGAGATCGTCGCCACCGACCACGGTCATGGTGCGGTGGCGCGTCGGCTCCGCCAGATGCTGGAGGACCGACCCCCACGCGCAACAACAGCCGAAGTTCATTGTTCCGGCGTATCGCCAACTGTTGTTGGCTTCTGCCTGGCTCTGGCCTATCCGGATCGCATCGCAATGCGTAAGGACGGCACACGCTACCTCCTGCGAAATGGCCGTACCGTACGCCTTGCTGACCACGACCCGCTGGCACAGCATCCGTGGCTTGCTGTGGCCGACGTCATGGGCAGTTCGGAATTGATGATTGCACGGGCTGCCCCACTGACGCTCGAGGATATACGCCGGCAGTGTGGATCCCACATCACCCACGAAGTCCAGGCCGGCTGGGATGATCGCACAGAACATCTCATCGCCGCGCAGTGCGAGCGTTTGGGAGCACTCACGCTCCAGCAGAAACCAGCGATGGATCTTGATGCGCAGCATCTGGCATATGCCCTTGCCTCGGCGCTGGCCGAGCGCGACTACCGCGACCTTCCATGGACGCCGGCCCTTGAGCATGCCCGGAACCGCATGAATGTGCTACGACCGTGGACGGACCTTCTTACCCCGGAGTCGCTCGCCCCCTACCTTCACGGCATGAAGACGCTCCGCGACGTCCGCCGTGTGCCGATCGATCGCTGGATCCAGTCCTGCCTCTCCCCCCAGGACCGGCACCACCTGGATCGCTTGGCCCCTTCACACTACACAACACCGAACGGGCGAACGGTGCCCATCGACTACAGCGATCCGCAGCGACCGACCATTTCCGTGCGCCTGCAATGGATGTTTGGCGTGCACACCACACCCACTATTGCCGACGGCCGCCTACCTCTCACGGTGGTTCTGCTCTCGCCGGCTCAGCGACCGATCCAGGTCACGCAGGACCTCGCCGGCTTTTGGAAGGGGTCCTACCAGCAGGTTCGTAAGGACATGCGCGGGCGGTACCCCAAGCATGACTGGCCGGAAGATCCGTTAAGCAGAGGGTAGCAGAGAGTAGCGGATGACAACAGGACGACACGTCACCCCAGCCCAAAGAACCGGTCGAAGAATACCTGCAGTTTGTCGAGGGCTGATTGCTTTTTGGCCGCGTACTGCGCTGTGGGATCAAACCGGCCTCCTGGAGGAAGGATCCGCGTGATGGCTGTACCCGTCATGGGGATCTCACCATCGCGAAACGCGCGTGCAACGAAGGACCTTGTTTCCTCGGGTTTCAGATGTTGGTCCGCGATGATTTGGTCCAGCTCGGCGGCACGCCGCTCGCGGATAAACCGCTGCCATTCCTCGTCAAGATGCTCCGTGTCGGTGATGCTGACGCGGTCGACGAACTCTTCGATGAGGTCTTTCTTGTTGCGCAGCGAGGGGCTAGCTCCTACGGCGCGGTCGATCGCAGCACGGATCTCCTTGTGGTCACCTGCGCCCTTGCTTGCTACGTACCTCTGCACGAGCATGAGGATGTAATCCACGTTGATCTCGACCTGCTTGATCAACTCGATTTCAAAGATGAGGTCGTCGTTAATATCGGCTCTGTCCGACTTCTGCGTTGAGCGAATCTCGGCATAGATGTCGAGGTACGTACTCTGGTAGTCCTGTTGCTCGCGCTGGCTGAGAATCTCGTTCCCTGAAAAGTCATCGAAGGAGACGAGAATGTTTTTCAGACGCAGGATAGCTCCGTACAGCTGGACGAAGGCCTTCTTGTCTGCCTCTCCATCAATGCGCTCGCCCGGATCGTAGGTAGCTTGGAGCTCGGATACCAGCTTTTCGTACTCGCTGTAGTACTCAGCATAGGGCTTCAACAGCACAATACCCTTTGCATCCTTATTGCCGAAGAGCGCCAGTGCATCATTGACCTGCTGCTCCAGGTCCCGGAAACACACGATGTTCCCGTAGGTCTTCACGGAGTTCAGAATGCGGTTTGTGCGCGAGAACGCCTGAATGAGTCCGTGCGACTGTAGGTTCTTGTCTACCCAGAGTGTGTTCAGCGTTGTGGCATCGAAGCCGGTAAGGAACATGTTAACCACAATGACCACGTCCAGCTCGCGGTCCTTGAGGCGACGAGACAGATCCTTGTAGTAGTTCTCGAACTTGTCCGCCGAGGTATCGTACGATGTGCCGAACATGGCGTTGTAGTCGGCAATGGCTCCCTCGAGGAAGTCGCGTGAGCTGGTATCCAGTGCATCGGTTTCGACAGACTCTTCCGGCAGTGTTCCTGCTTCGGGATCTTCGTTCGGGGCGTAACTGTAGATGATGCCCACCTTGAGGCGCTGAGCCTGGGTACAGGACTCCTGCTGACGCCGGAACTCTTGGTAGTACCGCTTTGCCGCATCGATGGAAGCGGTAGCGAACAAGGCATTGAATCCTCGCAGTGTCCGCTCGGCAACCTTGTAGGTGGCGGACCGACGCGTTTTCTGGTCGAAGTGTTCGCGGACGTACGCCACGATTTGCTCGATACGCTCCGGAGCAAGCAACGCTCGTTCGGTATCGATGGCAGACACCTGGGCGTTTCCGACGGCCTCCGACACCTTGATCGTGTTGATGTAGTCGATCCTGAACGGCAGGACGTTTTTGTCGGCGATAGCGTCCACGATGGTGTACGTGTGGAGCTTGTCGCCGAAGGCCTGTTCCGTGGTTCGCAGGTTGAACGCCCCGTGGTTGGGGGCGTTCTCGGCAAAGATTGGAGTGCCGGTGAAGCCAAAGATGTGGTACTTCTTGAAGTTCTTTGTGATCTCCTCGTGCATATCGCCGAACTGGCTTCGGTGGCACTCGTCGAAGATGACTACCACGCGTTGCTGGTAGATGGGGTGTTTCTTGTTGCCGGCAACGAAGCGGCTAAGCTTTTGGATGGTTGTAACAATGATTCGGGCATCGGGATCTTCCAGCTGCTGTTTCAGGACAGCGGTGGACGTGTTGGAGTTGGCAGCTCCTTTCTTGAACCGCTCATACTCCCGCATCGTCTGGTAGTCCAGGTCCTTGCGATCAACCACGAACAGCACCTTGTCCACCTCTGGAAGTGCTGTTGCCAACTGGGCTGCTTTGAAGCTGGTGAGCGTCTTACCGGAGCCGGTCGTGTGCCAGACGTATCCTCCTGCGTCGAGCGTTCCGGCCTTCTTGTGGTTGATGGCCGTGACGATTCTCTGCAGGATCCGCTCGGCGGCAACGATTTGGTAGGGTCGCATCACGAGCAGCTTTTGATCGACGTCGAAGATGCAGTACCGCGTAAGAATGTTCAGCAGGGCATGCTTGGCGAAGAACGTCTTGGTAAATCCCATCAGGTCCGTGATGGCCCGGTTGGAAGCATCGGTCCACCAGCTGGTGAAGGCGAAGCTATTTGAGGACTTCAGTTTCCCGCTCTTGCGACGAACCTCTTCAAGGTGACCACCTCGTACGGTGTTGCTGTAGTACTTCGTATGCGTACCGTTGCTGATCACGAATAGCTGCACGTAGTCGAACAGTCCACTTCCCGACCAGAAGCTTTCCCGCTGGTAGCGGTCGATCTGGTTGAAGGCTTCCCGGATTTCCACACCACGCCGCTTGAGTTCGATGTGCACCAGTGGCAGTCCGTTAACGAGAATGGTCACGTCGTACCGGTTTGAGTGTGTGCCTTCGGCCTCGTACTGGTTGATCACCTGCAAGCGGTTGTTGTGAATGCGTTCCTTGTCGATCAGCCGGATGTTCTTGAAGGTGCCGTCGTCCCGCTGCATGAGCTGAACGTGGTCCTCCTGGATCAAGGTCGTCTTGTCGATGATCCCCGCATTACTGCTAGCAATCTTCTCATTGTAGAACCGCTTCCATTCAGCATCTGAAAACTGCACGTCGTTCACCGCTTCGAGCTGCCGACGCAGATTGGCAATGAGGTCGGCTTCTTCCGTGATATGGAGATGATCGTACGCCTGTTGCTTGAGCTGGTCAATGAGCGCCCGCTCAAGGGCGCCTTCGCTTTGGTACTGCTCCTCCCGCGCCTGGTCGGGCACGAACTCGGCAACCACGGTGCTTTCATCGGTAACAACAATGGGTTCAATGCGGTATGGTATCCGTGGTTCACTCATGTAGCTGCGTTGATTCTCCGATACAAAACTCTACTCAATACACTGAGTAATTTTACTCAGGACATTGAGTAAATCCTAAACGGCTTATTTCTTCTCCTTAAACGTGAGCAGCCGATCCCGGTAGTGCTCATACTGCT
>CAZBOW010000026.1:12143-29912 GCA_964493635.1 uncultured Hyphomicrobiales bacterium | reverse complement strand
ATCCAGCCTTCACTGACCTGGAGGGTCTGCAGGTGTTGTGGTAGGGGGCGAACCGTCAGGAACTATGGTGAGAAAATGGGTAGTCCAACTCCCCCATTTCTCATTAGTGCACATCACATCGCAAAGTGAGAGGTTGCATCAGTTCACTGATTCAATCAACCGTTGTTTGGAGTTCATGATGGTACGCCCAATCATTCTCGTTGCCACACTTGCTTTCGCTCACCTTGTCCTGATGCCAGCTGCCCTAGCCGGAGGAAACAATAGCTTACCACGCACACGACCAAGTGAGCTTGATGCTGAAGCATTTGACCGTGCCATGCAGATGTACCGCGAGACCGACCGCACCATGGAGCGCCAACCGTGGACGGTAGCTCAGTACGATCAGATTATTGAAAGCGTTGGGATCTATACCAGAGAGGGACAGTTTGCAGCTCTTGGAGCAGTTGTGGTTGCACTCCGCGATCGTAAGATCCAGGAAGCCGCGCGCAGACTAGATGCTTTACAAAACACTGATGGCTTTGTGTTAGAGGCGGATATCGCCCACCAGGTTGACGCTCTTGCTGCAATTGTAGAGCACCTGACCGTACCCGCTGAAGGAGGGGCAATGTCGGCACCTGCGGTCACGGCTGGACACGCAACCCCGGCTCACCCTGTACAAGCTCAGAGCACGCAAAGCACTCACGTGGCGGCCATGAAGCCTGGTGCGCACAGCGTTCCATCTGCGACATCTTCAGCTGCATCTTCAGCAGCAGCGCCAGAACTCGCTGAGATTCTCCGTCGCGTCCAGTCACTAGAAGCCGCCCTACAGGCACGTACAGATGGTTCATCTACGGATGGAGATGCTACAGCCGATGACTTCGCAAAAACACGTGTTTGCTATACCATCGAAGTTGATCGCTATGCAGACCGTGAACTAGCAGAACAGCGTGTCGAGATTCTACGCACCACATACAGCCGTGCACGTCTGGCTATCGACGATTCATCGAAAGATCCCTTTGTTGTTGTTATTGGCTACTACCCTTCTACCGAAGAAGCCACAAAAGATCTTCGCTCCATCGGTCGTACAACAGGCAAATTGTGCCGCGTGACCGAAACAACAATCGCAGAACGCCTCTAGGAAGACCGTAAAGAACAAGAGAGCACGATACTTGTGTAGCTTTCAGGTAGTACCAAACACCGAATTGTATGAGTCTGCTCCTTTTCGTCGTCTACACTCTCGTTTCTGCCAGCGTCGTGCTCTTGTTTGCAGGATGCGATAATGACAATGTTCAAGAAAAGCTGATATCTCTCGAGCAGCAACTGAACTCAACAACAGCCTACCAAGAGGCGGTGCACAGTGCTCTCGATTCCCTGTATCCAGCTGTACTAGGAGCGGGTGATGCGAATCTGGACAGTTTGTACAACAAGGTCACGTTGCAACTGCTCGTCCGTGGTCGGCTATCTGGCAGCGACCGCTTGATTGCGGCGTTTGAACTCCTCAGTAAATCATATATCGGATCGATCACATATGCCGGTAGTGCCATCGCGCAAATGCATCGGCTTGGCTTTCGTTCGGCTAAGGGTCGTTCCGCCCTGGTCAGTGCGCTGCTAGACATACCGTCTCAGACTGAATTGGCTAATCTCAGCAGTAGCCTGGCAATGTTCTGTATGCAGGACAGTTTGAATACCCTAGCATATGAACAAGCGGACTGCGCAAAGAAGGTCTTTGAAAGGCAGAATGAGTTACGCGGAGCTATGTGGCCAACCCGATTGAAGTATGCAGTCTTGATGCGTCAGGGACGCATCAGCGAGGCCGAGAACGTGCTTGACACGTTCCGACTGATGTTTGAAAACTTTAGCAGAATTGACATAGAGGATTTCTATACAACCTCTGTGAATCTGGCCCATGACGTCTATTCATTCCCGACTGCATCATCGCATGAAGAACGCGCCTTCGGAACGTACAAGGGTGTGATTCGTAGAATGCATGATTCGCTCTTAACCCAAACAAACTATCGCCCGTGGCTGATAGGCCGCATGACGGTAGGGATCGATACGAGCACACGATTCCCACGACCGATCATACGTGAACTACGAAATGAATGGATCGCATCGCTTACAGCTGATTCGGTGACGTATACGTCCTCCAATGCACCAATCATCCATAACTGCCTTGGCTCCTATGCCTATGCAGGAGCAACGTGGCGACTCATGTCTACCAGTGAACTGCGCCGCGCATCACGGCAACGCATCGTAGCTGCATCGGCATCTGCACCGATACGCCTGCATCGATTCAACACAATGATTCAGAACATTACCTGTTTGGGAGGTGACACTGTTTTTGTTGCCACGAAAGATTCATTGTTTATCGTGATTGATTCATTGATCCGGGGTCTTGATCGCAGTGATTTCCTGCCTGGTATCCTACGCGATGCGCATGTTCGTGAGTTGAACGATACACTCTTCATGATCATTTCTGATCAAGGCGTCCACCTCTTGGACACTCGCTTGGCGATCCGAAAGAAGCTTGCACTCACCACGAACGTCAGCGAGCAGTATCAATGGAGATCAAGATTCAGTCTTCGGAGACACGACAGTCGCATCGTATCTGATGGTACGTTGATCCTTAGTACTTCCAATGGAGAAGGAGCATACACCTTCAATGTGAATACACTGGAGCTGCTACCTCAGTCATCTGAGAACATGAAGTGGTTCGAATCTTCTGATGCCCTCAACAAAGTTCTGAGTAGTGCTGGAATCGGCGCCGATCTGGTCCAATGGTACCCGGGTCGGATCCAAGAGGAACAACTTGGGTTTCGATCTCAGGCTGTTCTTGGCTCATCTTTGCCGTTTCTACGAAAATTGTTTAGCACGTCGCTCTACGATAACCCAACCTGTGCTGAACCATACCACCTCCTCGTACGGGGTTCCTTTGGCCTGATTGTCGATACTGCACATGCGCAGGTTCTTCCCCTGGAAGACTTACCCGTTGTTACAAGTCTTGACGATCCTGCCCTCTCCTCCCTCAGTGGGATTATGTCTGTATCCGTTAGTCCAAGACCAACTGTGTTTTTCGCAGACGGAACTGATTTACGTGTCCAGCGGCACTACTCCTCCTGGATTCCGCTCAAACCTTCTCTTGTAATCGAGGACGTTACAGCCAACCGTACCGATACCATCACACTATCAGCTGGACGGAACAACTACGAAGTGGAACAGGGTCATGAATACCTCGTGTATACTGAGGCCATCAGTCCTGCGTTTGGTTACGTTATGTCTACGCAGCTGGCACCACATGCGCCAGACTACTTTGGTGATCCGGATCGGGGAAAAGGATTTCTCGCACACTTTCATGTGGGAGATCATTTTACCTCCGGCACCATCACTATTCCATATTGCGATTCTCGGTGGACGTTCAATAAGTATGTTCCTCTCTACAAACAGACGTGGTTCATAGGCCTCCTGGGCGCTGGCGGTGCAGCATCGTTTCTTTTCTCGCTTCTGACCATCTACCGCAACACAGCACGCAGGCGAGCCGATGCCATCGAAGAGGCGCGACAGCAGCAGTTGCTATTGCTGCGGGAGGACATGCACGACATGATTGGTAGCAGGCTTTCACGCATCGCTTCGCTTGCACGGCGCACGGATACGCCGGACCAAACAGATCGATTACGGCGGATCAATGAGATTGCACTGACCACAGTGCGGTCGCTACGCAACCTGCTTTCCCTGATGTCAGAAACTTCGATCACCGATCCCGAGTTCTTTGGATCGATCAAGGAGTTTATGGTGGGCACGTGTCAGGATGCCGGGTTAACATGCGTTGCAACCATCGACGTAGAAGACGCATCGCACCTTACTAGCGAGTCGCGGCATCAGCTGATCATGATCTGTTCGGAGCTCGTTACCAACTCGGTGCGGCATGCAGCCTGCTTTCACACGTGGATGCATGTAACATTAGCCAAGCATCACTACATCCTTACCTGGGAAGATGATGGCGTAGGTATCGATCCGGCCAAGCCACGAGGTCATGGGCTAAACAACATTCAGCGACGCTGCAGCCGCCTGGGTGCAACGGTGGAATTCACGTCCCGACAGCCCAACGGTACGATCGTTCGGATTTCTGTTCCAGTTCACCATCATACCTAACTGCTATGACAACCGTTCTGATCGTTGAGGACGACCACATCATTGCTGAAGAGATCGCCGCTCTTGTATCCGCCGAGGAAGATCTCCACGTGATCCAGTCTACGGCTTCGGGGAAAGAAGCGATAGCGTTGATTCGTCAGCACCGACCAGACCTTGTTCTACTCGATATCGTTCTGCCCGACGTCTCAGGTTTGGCAGTCATGCGGGAATGCCGCCGCCGCAATGTAGCCTCCGAATTCCTTATCGTATCGTCATTCGAAGACTATGCTAAGATCTTTGAGTCGATCGTATCGGGCGCCAACGGCTACATCACCAAGGAACGCCTTGGCATGGAATTGATTGCCAGTATCCGCGATTTGCTGGCAGGGGGCTCACCCATGAGCAGCGCCGTTGCACGGAAAGCCATGGAAACCCTCCGCCGAAAGGTTGGCACCAAGACCGACCTAAGCGAGCTCTCCCCCCGCGAGGAAGACATCATGCGGGCGTTTGCTTTAGGAAAGAGCTACAAAGAGATTGCCGATGATTTGTTTGTGTCGCCAGAAACCGTCAAGACGCACATCCGGAATGTGTACAAGAAGCTGCAGGTGAACAGTCGATCGGACCTGCGGAAGCTCCTCTAACTCGTTGCACGTGGCCCTACCAGCCGCCGCCCCCACCGCCGCCGGAGCCCCCTCCCACACTGATGCCTCCGAAGCCACTGCTGCCGGAGCCGTTGCCGCCGGGAGTGCTGGAGAATACGCTGCCGATCGTGTCGACCTCGTGCGAGAAGGCGTCGGAGAACGAGCCGAACGCCGATGCGCCGTGCATACCGTACAGGTAGGGCGCGGAATACCACGTCGGGGGCTGAATGTTCAGCCCGTTGAAACGCCGGTTCCATTGCGACAGGTAGCCAAAGGCTAAGGCGTAGGCCATGGTCTTGTCGTAGTAGGCGGGATCCTCGGCAACAAGTTTTTCGAGCACGGGGCGCTCGGCTTTCTTGACGAACTGTCGGAAGCCCTCCACCTGCTGGTGGATCAGGTTGCCATCGGCCGAGCGGGTGTTCACAAACCGAATGAACAGCAGCTGCAGGGCACCGGCAAGGAGTAAGGCAATGCCCTCAAGGTTATCGGTAGCGAAGGCAAGGATTCCCCCAACCACCGCCAGCGCACCGGTAATCCCTAGGACAATTCCGGCGGCGGTGCGGCGAGCAGCATACCAGCCCTGACGGGCAATCCAGCTTTGCACCTGCGACCGCGTTTGCTGCAAGTGCATGTAGAAGTGGTTTTTCAAGCTACTGAGCGCGACCGTGTCGCCCGTTGCAAACAGAGCAGCAAAGAAGGTCTGCTCGAACGGTTGCATGCGATCATCTGCCATCGCTGTGCGATGGAATACCAGATCGCCGTCCTCGTTATGCTCTACCGTAAGGTAGCCCTGCGATGCTAGGTGTGGAATCAAGCTGATGATGTCGTGTTGGTCAACGGAGTGATCCACAAAGCCACCGGCAACGGCTGGAGAAATCCCCGCAGGTGGAAAGTACTCGGTAGCGATTGTCAGTCGACGGTTGCGCATGCGGTAGAGCACCACCAAGCCCCCTACAAGTACCAGCACGGCAAGGATCAACACAACGTGATACCGCACCACCCATGATGGTTCCGGAGCCGGCATTTCGGCGATTGCATCCAGCGGAAGCCGCACAGCAAGGGTGTAGCCCTGGCCGGGTGCGAACAGCTCCGGTACATCGATTACAATGCGCTGCGGTTGTACGTGCAGGCTCCCGCGCTGATCCGAGGACGACCGAACCCCGGCAACACCAAGAACATCGGTACTATCCAGCGAAACGGTCGTTGGGAAATCCAGTTGCGCCGAAAAGCGCTCAATGGGTGCCTTCCATTGCGTACCCAGCAAGTCCCAGTAGAACTCCTGATGCTGTTCAAACCGATTCAATGGGTTGCGAATGCGGTACCGGATTACGTACGTCTTTCGGCCCGGATCGAGGTAGACATCGGACTCGCCGATGCGAATCAAGATCCCGGTGGCATCGATGGTTTCCGTAAACGGATCGCTGCCACAGTCGAGATCTTCGATCATCCGATCGACGGTGGCTCCATCGATCACGCTGCGGGTGGGAATCGTTCGGAAGATGCCCCGCATGGACTGCAGGAAGTCCACATCAATTGTTTCCTGTACCTCGGCGTACCCAGCCGTGTCGAAGCGCACCTGCACGTGGAGATGCTTGATAATGAGCTCACTTGGCTGGGCAGCTAGTGCCACACAACCAAGAACGAGCGCGAGCCAGACTCTGGCTACAGTAGCAACGTTAGTCGAACGAAACAACCACGTTCTCCTTGCTGGCCTCGTCTACGTTGAAGTAGTCCATGGCTTTGAAGTTGAACATACCGGCAATGATGTTGTTCGGAAAGGTCTGCACGGCATCGTTCATCGCACGAGCCGTGGCGTTATAGTACCGGCGAGCTCGCTGAATCCCCTCTTCGATCTGTGTGAGCGTGTCTTGGAGTTTCGCAAACTCGGTGTTGGCCTTTAGATCAGGGTACTGCTCTGCCAGTGCAAACACGGACTTCAGCGCCGTGGCGAGCCCGGCTTCGGCCAGCCCCCCATCGTGGCCGCCGGCGGCCATGGCCACGTTCCGTGCCTGAATCACCTTTTCGAGGGTTCCGGACTCGTGCTGGGCATAGCCCTTAACGGTGTTGACAACGTTCGGTATCAGGTCGTATCGCTGCTTTAGGAAGACGTCGATGGTTTTGAAGGCCTCTTCGGCTTCGTTCCGCTGGCGCACCAGCTTATTGTACACGGAGATGACCAACAGGCCGAGCAGCAATGCTCCACCGACGATCACAGCCAGAACAATCATCACCACAGACATACCCACCTCCAGGAATGGTTACCGCCACTGGCGGAGGAATTCCAAGCGCTCTTGCAGCTGCGCAACGGGCACCAGCAGTTTATCCTTGCCAAGAATACCCTCTTCCTGCGAGCTGAACACCAGCTCGTAGTCCTTGCTCATTACGATGGCTTCTTCCGGACAGACTTCCTCGCAGAAACCGCAGTAGATGCAGCGCAGCATGTTGATCTCGAACTTTTCCGGGTAGCGCTCTTTTTCCTGCGTGGTTTCACCGGCACGTACTTCAATGGCCAGCGCCGGACAGACGCGCGAGCACAAGCCGCAGGCTACACAGCGCTCGCCCTCTTCCTCAAGCACCAGCACTGGGCGTCCACGATAGGATCCCTCGGGAATCCACCGCTCTTCGGGATACTGACGGGTGAACTTCGGACGGAACATCTGACGCAGCGTCAGGCCAAGACCACGAGCGATCTCCGGAAGGTAGATCTTCTCCCAGAAGGTCATCCGTTGCGATTCGGTATTCTCGGTAACGTTTGCCATAACCTAACTTGAACTTACTTGGTGAAGTACTCAATGATCAGAATAACCGTACCCGTCACCGCAATATTGGCCAGAGCCAGAGGCAGAAGCACCTTCCAGCCGAGATTCATCAGCTGATCGTAGCGGAATCGTGGAAGCGACCAGCGAATCCAGATGAACACGAACACGAGCAGAAATGCTTTCGACAGAAAGATCACGTGACCCAGCAGCACCATTGGAATGCCGGTGGGATCCAGCCCCAACAGGGCAGCTTCGTCTACAAACGGTACAGCATCCCAGCCACCGAGAAACAGTGCCGCCATGATAGCACTCGACGCCAGGATGTTGGCATACTCGGCCAAGTACAACAGTCCGAACTTCATGCTGGAGTACTCGGTGTGGTAGCCCCCTACCAACTCTGGCTCGGCCTCGGGAAGGTCGAATGGAGCGCGGTTGGTTTCCGCCAGGGCCGTAACCAAGAAGATGATGAAGCCCAATGGCTGGTAGATAATGTTCCAGCCGTTGACGGCCTGCTGTTCAATCAGCTCGATGATGTTGAGCGATCCGCCAATGAGCACCACACCAACTACCGACAAGCCCATTGAGAGTTCGTAGGAGATCATCTGGGCCGACGACCGAAGTCCTCCCAGAAGCGAATACTTGCTGTTCGACGACCACCCTGCCAAGGCAACGCCGTACACGCCAACGGACGTCATGGCCAGCACCACCAGAACGGCGACGTTCATATCCGGTGCCATCGTCAATCCGTACTGAACGCCATCAATGGTTACCAGTGGGCCGCTAAAGGGAATCACGGCATACACCGTAATCGCCACTCCAATGGCAATCACCGGAGCAAGGGCGTGGAATTTGTAGTCAGCCGCCGCCGGTACAATGTCCTCCTTGAGGTACAGCTTGAACACGTCGGCAAAGGACTGGAACAATCCCCACGGTCCCACGCGGTTCGGACCGATCCGATTCTGAATGTAGGCCGAAACCTTCCGCTCGGCCAGCACCATGTAGGCAGCGGCCACAAGCATCAGGTTCACGAGGATCCCGGCTTGCACCAGGATGATGATCAGGTTGGTAAGTGTCATACCGTTTTCCGATGCTCCTGCCTATTGCGGTTTCATCATGTGCGATTCGTACACCACCCCAGCAGGCTCTGGCTGATCTGCTCTGCCGAGAACCAGGCCGTGGTGGGCGTGTAGTGCTGCGTAGTTCATGCCTTTGAACGGACCATGATGGGCAGCAAGGTCAGCAAACACATCACTAGCCTTGCCGAAGTTCCAGTCTGATCCAAGCGCCGAGGCCAACTGTTGAAGAATCTTCCAGCCTGGACGGACGTCCCGACGCACGCCCTGGGACCAGCGGTCATTTGGGGCGCCGAACTTATCCCACCGACTCATCCTCAAGCCCATGGACCGTTCATTGTCCTTCGTTGCGATGGCCGGTTTGAAATGCTGAACACGATGTGTGACGTTGGTGAAGGTGCCCTCGGACTCGGCCCAGCTAGCAAGGGGCAACACCACACTGGCCTGATGGGCCGTTACCGTGCTGTGGCTGTCCAGCACGATGAGGTGTTCCACACCGGCGAGGGCTGCCGACAGTGCTTCGGAGTGCGCCTCGGCTGTATCGGCCAGGACAATCACTGCCTTGATGTCACCACGACGGATCCGGTCGGCCCAGGTGTCGACGCCGTGGCCACCCGTGCCGGGCTTGATGCCAACCTCGTGGGCACCAATCGCATTCGGTGCCGTTTCATTGACGCGCAGCTTGCTATCGGCAAAGCCATGATCAATGTGCTTGATAGCGTCGATGTTCTGCGTTTTTAGAACCTGCGTGGCAAGGCGTACCAAGGCGTGGTTGTCTTCGTTGGAGGCCTTTGCCGAGCCAAGCACGGCAATCTGGTTGGCATTGACCGACTTCAGAGCCGTAGCCGCAGCCGCGATGGCGTCGTCCCAGGTTGCTTCCACGAGCGCGCCATTGGTGCGTACCATCGGGCCACTCAGCCGCTGTTCGTTGACCATCGCCGGCATTGCCAGACGGCCATGATCGCACATCCAGTACGTGTTCACATGCATGTTCGTGCGTGGCTCGGTGCGCAGAACTTCGTTGTTCATTACACCAATCGACACATTACAGCCGCGGGCGCAGCCCGGGCAGATCGAGTCGGTAAACGACATCTCCCACACCCGCGCCTTGAAACGGAAATCCATGCTCGTCAAGGCTCCCACCGGGCAGATATCAATAACGTTCATCGAGTACGGACTGTCGAACGTGGTTCCGGGGAAGGTGCGAATCGTCACCTTGTCACCGCGCTGCACAAACGACAGTACCGGCTGCTCGGCCACCTCTTCGGCAAAGCGGATACACCGCGAGCACGAGATACACCGCTCACCGTCGAACATGATCTGCGGACCAAGTTCAACGCGTTTTTCTTTGTGCGTCTTTTCTTCGTCGAAGCGGCTTTGTCCTTTGGAGTGCACAAAGGCGTACTCCTGCAACTTGCACTGGCCAGCTTCATCACAGATCGGACAGTCCAGAGGGTGGTTCACCAGCAGAAACTCCATGACGGCGTTCTGCGCGTCTTCGGTCCGCTTGCTGATGGTGTCGATGTACATGCCATCGCTCACCGGCGTGGCGCAGGCGATCTGCATCTTCGGCATCCAGCCGATCTCGGGAGCACCACTATCGGTAAACATCAGAGCACCGTCGGTGCCCTTTCGCTGCATTCCCACGTTTACCAGACACATCCGGCAGTTACCGGCCACCGACAGTGCCGGATGCCAGCAGAAGTGTGGAATCGTAATGCCGGCCTGAAGGGCCGCTTCGATAATTGTTTGTCCGTCGTTGGCCTGAATTGCCTGGCCATCAATATGGATCAGGGGCATGGAGGTCCTTCCGTAATGCGGCAATAATACGACGATTCAGGCATTCGATCAGGCCCCTTGTATGTTTGTTCCATGAAGCAATCCGCCATCCTTATGTTCATGCTGGTCGCTGGAGTATGCAGCGCGTGGTTGCAGTCTGCCACGGCACGCACTCCCGACAGCTTTGTGCCACTCTCCATAAGCTACAGTTGGCCGTCCGAAACGCTCGCACGCGGCGTGGATGCCCAACCGGCTCTCGGCTTTTCGCTCGGCTATGCCTACGGCTCGAGTAAACACCTTCGACTCACAGCCCGCGCTACGTGGATGCGTATGCAGCTCGGCACCGTTGTTGATGCCGGTGACACCCTCGACTTTTCGGACTTTGGTCTTACCCACGTTGGGATTGTAGGGGGCTTGCAGTATCGGTTCTTCAAGCACGACGTTAGCCCCTACGTTGCGGGTGAGGCCGGCTTAGGGATCGTGTTTGCCGACATGGAAGTCGGCAACGTGCCGCAGCGGATTGATGGTCTCAGCGAGGTCAAATTCACCTATGCCCTTTCGGCTGGTGTACTGATCCCGTTGAACGAAACAATTGATATTGATGTGTACGGTCGGTACCATACCACGTTTACGACCGACCGTCTTACGGCACTGTCGGCCCACGTAGGTGTGGTGTACGCGTTATAGACGCGAGTTATAGACGCGAGATCGAGCTCTGCTGTTGGTTGTCGCCAGCCTGAGCATGAATCTGCGGCTCGAGCTTGGCCTCGACATCCCGCCATATTCCCTGACACGGAAACCGGTTTTCGTACAGTGCCCGACCAATCACGACGGAATCGACGTTCGGTGGTGCACTTCGCTGAAGCTCCCAGAGATGTTCCGGTGAGGCAATTCCACCGGCCATCGTAATCCGCATGCGCGGTCCGGCCGCCAGTGCCACGCGCTGAACGGTTGCCAGATCCTCGCCGGTAAGAGCCCCTTCCCAATCCTGTTCGGTGTACACAATCCGTTGACCGCCCAGCGACGTCACCCGCTGCAGGTAGTCGGCATCGGCCACCACGCCGGCAGCGGCGCCGAGGTTGACCGATCCATCATGTGAGCGCATACCAAAGAGCACCCTACTGGCCGTAAACTCCGAGATCAACGCCAGCACACCGTCGGGATCGGTCCACGCCGTGATGTTGACAGCCACGCGATAGACGCCCTCCTGAAGCAGCGCTCGCACCACATCCAGCGACGACTGAAACGTCACCAGCTCAACCGGAATGTCCACCGACTTTTGAATGGCAATCACCTGCTCGAGTGTCGCCGAGTCGTTTCGACCGGCAAAGGAGTCGGTGTCCGTCACATGGAGGCACTTGGCATTTTCGCGGCGCCACAACTGAGCAATTTCCACGGGGTGGAAGGCCATCTCGGCATAGAGTTGCTCCGTTCCCGGACTGCCACATACATGTCGGGCACAGTGTCCGTCGGCGAGATCAATGGCGGGAATGATCAGCAGTGGCCGTAGCGAGCGTGTCGACATCATTGCCGTAGTGCTCCGCGAATGAGAGCTTCGGTGGATTGCGCCAGCGACGCATCGTTCTGCAGTACCGTGGCTACGGCCTTCTCGGCCGCTGCCCGGGTGTAGCCAAGAGCTTGCAGAGCGCGGATGGCGTCGTCGGCAGCTGGCGACAAGCCCCCTACCATCGATGCCGGGGCAGCATTGGAATCCGGAACCACGCCAATGATCTTTTCCCGGAGTTCCACCACCATGCGTTCGGCGGTCTTTTTTCCGATGCCGGGTAGCCTGGTGAGTGCCGAGGTATTTCCCGTACCAATAGCCGTGCGCAGCCCGTCGAGGGATGTTGCCGACAGGATTCCCAGCGCCGTTCGCCCACCAATCCCTTGAATCGCTGTCAGCAGCTTGAATGCCTCTCTCTCGGCATTGGTGCCAAAACCATACAGCTGCATCGCATCCTCACGCACAGCCAGAATCGTGAGCAGCGTCACCATTTCACCGATCGGAGGCACGTTGTCGAGGGTCGACAGTGGAACACTCACGGCATAGCCTACGCCGTGGCAGTCTATTACCACGTCCATGGCTCCCTTCTGTACGACCGTACCTGTTAGCTGACTGATCATCACTACAAAACTCACAAAAAAGATCATGAATACGACCGACCTTGGCGCCTATGCAGAGGACATTGCTCAAGAGTACCTCGAGCGGAAACACTTCGTGCTGATTGCGCGGAACTACCGCTACCATAACATCGGCGAGATCGACCTGATCATGCAGGACCAGGACTACATCGTGTTTGTAGAAGTCCGCCATCGTACCAGCACAGCCTATGGCTCGCCCGAGGCATCCATCACGCCCGAGAAGATCAAGCGATTACGTCGGACGGCAACCCTGTGGCTTACGGTAACCAATCGCCACGGAACTCCTGTGCGCTTTGATGTGGTGGCCGTCGACCTCGTAGGGGGCTGTCCAGTGGTGCGCCACCTGATTGGCTGTATGTAAGCCACAGCGTCCGATCTTCGTCCTATCTTTGCCGCCATGTGGCAGTACATCGCGAAGCGCATTCTGCTCTTCCTCCCAACCTTGTTTATCATCACGCTGATCTCCTTTGGCGTGAGCCGTCTGGCGCCCGGAGATCCAGCGGCTGCCAAGGTAGGTCAGGGGGCAGAAGGCGGTATGTCGGAGCGGTCCTCGATCAACGAGAAGACCATCGAACTCATACGGCAGCAGTGGCACCTCGATAAGCCGATCTGGCAACAGTACGTGATTTGGACAGGTGGCATCCTCGGGTTTCAGATGGCACCGTGTTTTCAGGGCGGCACCACCGACCTGCAGAAAGCGTCATTCACCGGTGTGCCGGACTTTGGTATGTCCTTCATTGATAACCGCCCAGTGTTTGATAAAATGCTGGAGCGCGTTCCGATCACACTCACGATGAACATCCTGGCCATTATCCTGGCCTACGTCATCGCCGTGCCGCTGGGAGTCTACTCGGCAACCCATCCCGGCTCCAGCCTCGACCGCGTCTCGACCTTTATCCTGTTTGCGTTGTATTCGCTTCCTGTGTTCTGGGTGGGCACACTGGCGGTGACCTTCTTGGCCAATCCGGAGTTTATCTCGTGGTTCCCGAGCGGCGGTCTGCAAACACCGGGGGCTGCTGGATGGAGCTTTGGCCGGCAGATCGCCGACTATGCCTGGCACCTGGTGCTACCGATGGTCGTGTATGTCTACGCCGACTTTGCCTTTATCTCCCGCCAAATGCGATCGTCGATGCTGGAGGTCATTCGCATGGACTACGTCCGCACGGCTCGAGCCAAGGGCTTGGACAACCGAACGGTGGTGTTCAAGCATGCCTTGCGGAATGCCCTGATTCCCCTGATTACCATTCTCGCGGCCGTACTGCCGCGCCTGATTGGTGGTTCGGTGATTGTCGAAACGATCTTCAGTATTCCCGGAATGGGCGAGCTTTCGTACAAGGCCCTGATCGGCCGGGATTACCCGATGATCATGGCGGTCTTCACGATCTCGGCAACCCTGACGCTTCTGGGGATGCTCGTGAGCGATATCCTCTATTCGGTTGTTGATCCTCGGATTTCCTTTGGAAGGAAGTCGTCATGACCACACCAGCCCGCGATACAACAGGAGAGAACTACGGTGCCTTTGTCCGGCGCCAGTTTCGGAAGTCGACGTTTGGGATGATCTCGCTGTGGCTGGTGGGAATCATCGTGGCCGTTGCCGTCTTTGCCGACGTGCTGGCCAATGATAAACCCATCGTGGCCTCGTACAACGATGAGATCCTCTTCCCCATTGCTCGGCAGTATGCCGTCGATCTGGGGTGGTCGACCTGGGGAGCCGAGTTTGCAACCGTGGATTGGCGCGAGTTAGACTACGCGTGGTCCGTGTTTCCTCCGGTTCCCTACGGACCGGGCACCACCGACAAATCCCTGATCTCGCTGGCAGATCGAGCTCCATCGGCTCAGCACTGGCTGGGGACCGATGGCATTGGTCGCGATGTGCTCTCCGGCCTGATCCACGGCTCGCGGTATGCCCTTGCCATCGGCATCGTGGCCATGTCCATTGCTCTGGCGATTGGTTTGGTGCTGGGCGCTGTTGCCGGCTACTTTGGCGGGTTGACGGACATGATCATCTCACGCCTGATCGAGGTGGTGATTACCTTCCCGACGTTCTTCTTGATCATTACCATTGTGGCAATGCTGCAGCAGGGGTCCATCGAGCTATTGATGCTGCTGATTGGTTTAACGGGCTGGACTCCCATTGCCCGGTTCATGCGGGGTGAGGTGTTGCGCGTGCGGAATCTCGAGTACGTGAGTGCAGCGACGGCGCTCGGTTATTCAACGCCGCGCGTCATCTTCCGACACGTCCTACCCAATGCCATCGCCCCCGTGCTCATCTATGCCGCCTTTGGCATTGTGAGCGCCATCCTGTTCGAAAGTGCACTGTCGTTTCTCGGCTTTGGAGTACCACCCACGGTGGTGACGTGGGGCTCGGTGCTCTACAAGGCGCGGGAGAGCACGTACTCCTGGTGGTTGGCGGTGTTCCCCGGACTGATGATCTTCATCACCGTGAGTGCGTTCAACTTCATTGGCGATGCCCTGCGGGATGCGACCGATCCTCGTCTTCGCAGTTAACGTCGTTCACAATTACGGAGCCAACCGCTCTACGTGCCACAAGTCGCCATCGCGACGATAGCGGATGCGGTCGTGAAGACGGGACGGACGCCCCTGCCAAAACTCGACTGTAAGGGGCGTAAGCACGTATCCACCCCACCACTCCGGACGCGGCACCATACCGTCGGCAAACCGCTCGCGCAATTCCTGCGTGGTGGCCTCGAGCTGATCACGCGATGGCAGGACGGCGCTCTGTGGCGAGGCCACGGCACTGATCCGGCTCTCAAACGGGCGGGATGCGAAATACGCATCCGAGGTTTCCGGCGGAACTCGCCGTACCGTACCGGTGATACGAACTTGGCGCTCCAGCTCTGGCCAGAAGAACAGTAGCGATGCCTGCGGATTGGCCTCCATCTGCTGCCCTTTTTGACTGGCGTAGTTCGTGTAGAACACGAAGCCTTCGGGTGTGATCCCTTTGAGCAGCACAATGCGCGACGTCACGTATCCATGCTCATCGGCCGTGGAGAGCGTCATCGCGGCCGGCTCGATCAGCTGCGCGCCCATCGCTTCGTCGAACCAAGCTGAGAACTGTAGCAGTGGATCGGACTGAACAGACCTGCGGGTGAGTTCCTCACGGGCATACTCTTTGCGCAGATCAGCAAGGTCGGTGCGGTTCATACACGTGTTAGTCGGTGATGGGAAGCAGTACGGTCGTGAGAGCACCATGATTGCGCACGCTGACAGCAACAACACCAACCGGAAACATGCCTGTGTCAATCACAGCCAGATCGGAGGTTTCGGTCCGCTGATAGAGCATCGTACCGTCCATGGCATGGATGGTAATCACGCTCTGCGGTTGGACGGCTACGGTAAGAAGCGTTGAGCGCACGTGCGGAATGCCGCTGGTAACAACAGACGCCGGCCGATCGGTTCCTACCGAGGTTACCACAGCCGATGTTTTCTCGCACAGGATGTCATCGTCAGGATCCAGCGTCACGCTGTCGGGAATGAACGGGACGTGTACGGTGTAGGTCCCGACGCGCTCACTGAGCAGCACGGTGGTATCCGCCTGCTGACCGCCACCCTGCAATCGGATGGTAAGGGGCGTAACGAAGGCATTGGGGACATTCTCGCCACTCTGAGTTTGTCGGATCGTGACACGGCAGGGATACCTACCGTCGTTGATGTCGTCGACGATGGCGTCGACGCGTACGACCGTTGCCAGCACGGGATGTCCGGCTTGATGCAGCCACTGCTCAAAGAACGTCGCCCACGGAACCACAGGCGATGGGATCTCCCGTTCCATCACCGCCAGCAGGTCGGCCGTTTGGGCCGCACCGAAGGCATAGTCGCGCAGATAGGCCTGCAGCGCCGGGAAGAAGAGCTCATCACCCACCAGCGTGCGCATCATGTGGTAGATCCACGCGGACTTGCTGTATGTGGTGGCCTCGTTGAATAAGATGGCCAAGGGAATGTCATACACCGGTGGCTCTGCCAACCCACGGCGCAGGTAGCGGTTTCGGCGCGATGCTAAGAGCCCCTTATACCCCTCCGGACCGAACTTCGCACCAAACCATACGGCTTCGCCCCACGATGCTCCGCCTTCGTTCAGCCAGATATCACCCCACGTGGCACAGGTGACGTAGTCGCCCACCCATTGGTGAGCCAGCTCGTGGGCATAGCCCGATTCCACATCGCCTACCAGCCACCGGCGGTTGATCGTCGACATCGTTTGATGCTCCATACCGCCAAAGCGAATGGGTGCCACCGTCATGTGTCCGTAGGTCTCCAGTGGATAGGGTCCGAAGGCTTCTTCGAAGGGGGCAAACATCGCGGGAATATTCTGCAGTGCTCGCACAGCGTTGTAGGTGGGGCCCTCGTGATCGGCCAACCAGTGATAGTTCAGGATCGGCACGATGCGGCCATCGCTGAGCACGGCTTGCTGGTCGTACCGGTGAAAGCGCGACACGGCAAAGGCCAGCAAGTACGTTGGCTTGGCGGTGGGCTCGTGCCATGTCTGCCAGGTGGATCCGGCGCCATCAGCGGTACTATCGGTGCGCACGCCATTGCTGACTACGGTAAAGCCCTCGGGTACGAGAGTGTGGGTGGTGATCACGGCCTTGTCGAACGGCACATCGTTACATGGGAAGAATCGGCGGGAATCTTGCGGCTGTGAGAACGTAAAGGCAATGGGTTCCAGCAATCCCGCACTGTCGAGCTCGGCAGCCGAGTAACCATAAAGCCCCCTACTATCGGACGTTACCGCATAGTACACATCCACGATAACCGTGTCCTCCGCCACGAGGGCCGTGGGTAGGTCGATGGAGAGCGTATTCTCGGTAACAAGGAAGGTAGCTGGCTGCTGATCAACCTTCACGCTGTCGACCTGCAAGCCGATCGCATCCAGCACAAGAACCGTTTGTGGAGATGTTGCGACCGACGAGATTCGAATCTCTGCGCGAAGGCGTGCCTCGGCCTTTCGCTGTCCGCGTTCCGCGCGGGGCACCGTTAGGACGTCTCGAAGATCCCACCACAGTTCGTAGGTCAACACATCAACGGTGGAGTCGATCTCCGTGCGAGGGAAACCATCCACAACCATCGGGTGCGCCGGATGCCGTGGCGCCACCACCTCCTGCAGGGTTGGGTCCAAAAAGATGGTCGGTGTTGTGCCGTTCGTAACCGACAACAACGTCAAGAGCAGGCTGGGAAGGCTATGCACCATAAGACTATGCACCATAAGACTATGCACCATGAGGACCCGTCCGTGGTAGTGGTGATTTC
>CAZBOW010000026.1:0-12043 GCA_964493635.1 uncultured Hyphomicrobiales bacterium | reverse complement strand
CTATGCACCATAAGACTATGCACCATGAGGACCCGTCCGTGGTAGTGGTGATTTCCGCATCACGTAGGTGTCTAACCACCAGCGGATGTCGGCGTTTGATTCGTTGCGTCGGCCGGCCAACACATGATCGGCGTTGTCGTACATGATGAGCTTGTAGGGATGCTCCAGCTCCTGCAGACGCAGTGCCAGCTGCAAGGAGTGTTCGGCCGGCACCCGGCGGTCGCCCGTGCCGTGCAGGAGCAGCAATGGTGTGGTTCTCGACAGACGCTCGGCCCAGAGGAGCACACTTCGGCGCTCAGCTTCATGCTGCACGTCACTCGAGTTGGTCACTACCGCCGTGGGCAGGTGGTGCATCATCGTCCGACGGATGTAGGCCTCGGACGACTCGCGCGAGATCATGGTCGGCGCCCCAAACGTAACAGCAGCTCGGAAGTCGGTGGTGCGAGCGAGCATTTGAAAGGCCATCATTCCGCCACGACTGCCCCCTACCAACCCTAGTCGATCCTGATCGACGTACTCAAGGCTCCTGACGAAGGCGAGGGCCGCCATGGCATCGTCCGTGTCGGCCGCGCCCCATTCTTCGGTTCCTTGGCTACCACCAACGCCACGGTAGTTCGACGCTACGCCTACGTAGCCCCACGAGGCATAGAGGCCGATGGTCTGCATGGCACCTTCTGCCGACAGAGCGCCACGTGGGCCGCTTCCACCGCGGTTGAAGATTACGGCAGGCAGAGGCTGCGTTGATGCCGGTGGCAGTGCGAGGAAACCATGGATGCGCAGCCCCTGACTCGCATAGACGATCCGATGGAGGGTTACGGCGTCGAACCGGGCAAAGTCCTCGGGCGATAGTGCGCGCTGGGCCATGGCCCTGGCCGACGGCGGCGTGGGAATCGCGGTGCTCTCCAGTAAGGTGCCGTCCATCATACGACTACCGTCGTGCACGCTCGCGGTACTTCTTGCTTAAACGCTTGTGCCGGTTGGACAGGTAGACGGATCGCCCATCAATCCATGCGTGCTCCACAATGTTTCCCTGCACGTCCAAGGCATTTCCTGCACTAACAAAGAGCGTTGCACTCTTGCCCACTTCCAGCGAACCATAGTTCTGATCAATGCCAAATACCTGTGCCGCCGATAACGTGAGCCCCTTGACCCCCTGCTCCTGACTCAATCCGAAGGCACAGGCCGTGCCCACTTCGAAGGGCACGTCGCGCTGACGCCACGCTCCCGCCCCCTCAAAACAGATGGTGATGCCAGCGGCCACCAGCTTGCCAGGCAATGCGTAGGCTTCATCATAGCCGGACTCGTCGCGGGTAGGCAGTGAATGGACTCGTCGGACGATGACGGGAACGGACCGACGCTTGAGTTGGTCGGCCACACGATCGGCCTCGGCACCGCCACGGATGATCAGTCGCAGGCCATAGCGATCGGCAATGTCCAGTGCGGCTTCAATCTGCTGTTGGGAATTGGCGGTAATCATCACGGGCAGCGTGCCATCCAGCACAGCGCGCATCGACTCGTATCGGATGTCCCGGCGGACACTATCTACACCGGCAGCGGTCGCTCGAACATAGGCCAGGGCCTCACGGAAGAAGGCTTCGATCTGCTCGACGGCCTCGCGCTGACGCTTGGACCAGTCGGCATCCGACATCTCACTCCACCACGGCTTCACTCCTCCGACCGTTGGCCAGTCGATGACCATCGCCGAGGGTGTCAGCACGGCAATGTCCTCGCGCGTCCAGCCATCCAGGCGCATCATCGACGACCTGCCACTCAGTGCACCGCCCTCGGGGGCGATGTTGGCCAGCAAGATTCCATTGGAGCGAATCGTTGGAATCAATTCGGAGTCCGGGTCATAGGCCGTAGCGGCAGTCACGTTCGGATTTACCGAGCCTGTTTCGGCTTGGTCGTTGGTAGCACGGACAGCGTCGATCTCGATCAGGCCAAGCGTCGACCCCGCCAGAATGAAACCCGGATAGACATGCTTTCCGGTGCCATCAATCACGGTGGCTCCCGCCGGAATCGGTGCTTGCGTCCCCACCTGTGAAATCAGCCCCTTGTCGAAAACAATCGTGGCCTGCGAAAGCACTTCACCGGTGCCGAGGTGCAGCGTTGCATTGGTGATGGCAATCGGCGTACGCTGCGGCGCACCAGGAATCTCTTCACCCGCACGGACATTCGACCCGGAAGCCAGCAGTGCGGTCAGTGCCAGAACACTGGCTAGGAAGCATACATATTTCTTCATGCCCAAACTTACGGCGTTTGGAGATGGCAGGAAACTTCCCGATGTTTGAAGCTCTTCGGGGTGTAGCGTAGCCCGGTTAGCGCGTCTGCTTTGGGAGCAGAAGGTCGCAGGTTCGAATCCTGCCACCCCGACCAGTTTTGAATGTCGTAACTTTCCGACTCACGTCCTGTTGAGCTCGTTATGACATCCCTTCGCACCGCACTGCTCCTTACCCTCACCTGTTGTTTTTCTGCTCTGCACGCTGTCGCGGGCAGCGATCACGGCATGCGCATGTATGCATCGCCGTACACAACGGGTAGTACGATTCCTGTCCTCCAACCCTACATCAATAACTACAGCCGGGTGATTGTTGTTCGGTACCTGGGTTTTTCCTGCGCGCACTGCGTCGAGCAGCTCACCTACCTCAATCAGCACGCCGATCGACTACACGAGTTGGGCATCGTCGTGGTGGCCTTTTCTTCGGACGAGGAACGTCGAAACCGACAGATGGTTGCACGCTTTGACTACGACACGTCAGTGATTCGTGTGGTAGCGGATCGCGATAATCTCATGGCTCGCACCATCGGAGCCCTGCGCATGGAGAACGACACGCTACGGGATCTCCATGCAGTGATCGTCCTGCGTGACAACGCCGTAGTACTGACCGCCTATTCCGATCAGCCCTACATGGACATTGAGCACCTGGTGGCGGCGGCATCCGGTCCGGAATTGGTTGTCCAGCGTGAGGTCACCGGTCTTGACCGCTACCTGGGTGGCGATTTTACAAACGTGACAATCGCTGGGCCTGCCGACGGTATCCGTGGTCCGATTGATCTTGACTTCAACCAGAGCCCCTTACACCCCGATGATCTATGGGTGGTCACCACCGACGATCGTGGCTACGGCATTGCCATCGTGCACCACGCAACGGATCCCGAACACCGCGCGGTGCGTCTGAAGAAGGATTCCCGTGCCTCGCATTTCATGTGGCGCACACAGGCTATTGCCATGGGGTCGAATGGTACGTTTGGCACCATGCAAAGCGGAGAACCTGGCCAAGGAGATCCCTTCTACCAGTTCATGGGCCCCACGTTGTGGAGCAGTGACACCGCAGTGTTCGCATCTCGGTACCAGGACGAACGGCGCATTCTTGCCTCCCACCTCGACATGCTGCACCAGAGCCCGATGGGGTTGGGCATGGCACATGAGCGCGACAACATCTTCTGGGTCACCGACGGATACTACAACTGCGTGCACCGCTACGACTTTCGTGATCCCCATGAAGTTGGAGGTACTGATCACCGCGACGGAATCATCCGGCGCTACACCGACGTGCGCCTAGAGAAGGGTGAGCGCGGTCGGCCCGCTCACATTGCCCTTGACGATGCCAAACGCTGGCTGTACGTTGTTGATCCGGGAGCCAACCGCCTCTTCCGTTGCGACATTACCACCGGCTCCGAGGGTGGCCCGCTCATACCACCGGACGAGAGTATGGAGAATTTGGCTCGGTTTACCGAGTGGACGGGGATGGTACAGCAGGAGCTGTTCCTACCGTCACTGCAAGAGCCCGTAGGAATTGCCGTGGCAGGCGACCGACTCTTAGTGGGTGATCGTCGCACCGGACTGATCCATGTGGCCGAGATTGTCGATACCGGCATTCGCGTGCGTGGGACGATTGCCACGGAAGCCCAAGAGCTTCTCGGAATCACCGTCGGACCCGATGAACAGATCTGGTTTGCAGATCGTGCCGCAGGAACCGTGCATTGTTTGTCGATCCTGCAGCAACCGACGTTGCGGGCCGAGCGCGACGTGGCGGCCATCAATCTGACAGATACCCTTGCCTTCCACTACACGTCGGTCACGGATGGCCCCCACCACTTTGCCGTGACGATCAGCGGTTCTACGGGGGATCAAACCGATACCCTGGTTGTGGTATCTGGTTCAGATCTTCAGGTACCCGTTCGTCTACCGGACTCGCTGGATGTCTACACGGTGACGGTGCGGGAGATTCCATCGGGAGTGCAGGCATCCACCATCGTAGCCCATCGAGGCCTGCAGCGGGTGATTGCCGATGATGCTCCGATGGAGACCTTTCGATTTGCCGACGCCGTCCTGTTGACCGATCGCACGGGATATGTCCCGATGCGGTCGGATGTCTTTGTGCGCCTGGCCGACTCACTTCCAGCCTTGCGCGTCGTGGCATGGAACAGTGGCTCCAATGGCGAGATCACGATTGCCGACGAAGCCGTGCTGACCTCCATCATGCAGCGCAACGCCAGTGTGCTCTTCGTTGGTGATGATCCGTGTTTGATCCGTGCTGAGACACCCGGCAGCGACGTCCTGTTTGCCCAGTTTGGTACGATGGTGAAGGGGGCTGACCCCGGAACAAACAGCAACGGTCAGCGACTCTTCAGCGGTGTGCCCGGCGACTCCGTATCTGGTGGATTAGGATTGATTGATTGCCAGCTCCCTCGCTTGGATCATCACCGTGGTGGCGACTTCGTGCCGAACGTTCTGCTGGAACCCGTTGGGGCAGGCTTGGGTGTGCTGTTTGGATATCAGACCTCAACCATCAGCGGAATCCGCTACGAAGAAGAGTACCGTCGCACCGTGTTCGTCGGCATCAACATGGCACGGTGGTTAGACGGATTCCAGCGGACGCAGTTTCTCGATCAGGCCCTTGCATGGTTGGAAGCAGCTCCTACTCGCCTGCCAGAGGATACGACGGTCTCTGTTCGTAATGCACAGGACCACTCCCCTGTGGTCGATCTCTCCATCCACGGTACGGAAACAGCAACCCCCATGGCTGTTATCACCGGTGTGGCCTCGGCTGTGGAGGTCGGTCTGTATGCAGCCACAGGTCAGAAACTAGCCAGCCTGTATACCGGATCGGTTGATGGAAGGGTGGACATACCCATTGCGACGTCGTCGATCGCACGCGGTACGCACTTCGTGGTTCTGCGTCATCAGGGCACGCTCACCCATCGCTCCATCATTGTGCGATAGGCCGCTATGCCGTCAACGCATGTCTTTGGCCGGAATCAGGACGACGATCTGCAGCTCTTGCTGGCAGAGGGACGCAAACACCTAACCCGGTTCAATGAGGACCTTGTCCGCCGGGCATTTGCCTTTTGCGTGGATGCTCACAAACTGGACGTGCGAGCCACAGGTGAACCCTACTACACCCATCCCCTGCAGGTGGCGTTGATCGTTATTCAGGAGATTCCTCTCGACGACATCTCGGTGATCGCCGCGCTGCTGCACGACGTGGTTGAGGATACCACCTATTCGCTCCGTGATATCGAGCGGGAGTTCGGCCAAGAAGTCGCCAACATTGTTGACGGGGCCACCAAGATCGACGACGTCTTCAAAACGCGTGAGATCACGCAAGCCGAAAACTATCGGAAACTGCTGCTGTCGCTGGTCAACGACGTGCGCGTGATCCTGGTGAAGTTTGCCGACCGACTGCACAACATGCGCACCATTGATGGATTGTCGCGTCAACGCCAGGAGCGCATGGCCCACGAGACCATGGAGCTCTATGCTCCATTTGCCCACCGCTTCGGCTTAGGCAGTATCAAGTGGGAGCTTGAAGACCTCTCGTTCAAAGTCCTCAACCGAGAAGCCTACGACGACATCAAGCGACAGCTCAACTCCACGCGCGAGGACCGCACACACTTTATCGATGCCTTTGCCGCTCCGATTGCCGAACAACTGCGAGCGCATGGCTTGGACTTCGAGATCAACGGCCGGCCCAAACATTTGTACTCCATCTACAAGAAGATGGTCACGCAGGGCAAGACTATCGACGAACTCTACGACTTGTTTGCCGTTCGCATCATCCTGAACACCGACGACAACAACGACTGCTTTCTGGCCTACGGCATCGTGTCCGAGATCTACCGCCCCGTGCCGGAGCGATTTAAGAATTACGTGTCGATGCCGAAGAAAAACGGCTACCAGTCCCTGCATACCACGGTGATCGCCACAGACGGCAAGCGTGTGGAGGTGCAGATCCGCACCCGCGACATGCATGAGCGCGCCGAGCGTGGTGTGGCGGCTCACTTCCGTTATAAGGCCGACACCGGGGCCACAGCCTCGTGGATTGGTAACGCCGACCTTGAAGAGTGGGCCAACTGGGTGCGGGACGTCTTCGACTCTGCCGGCGACGAAGCAGCCGAACAGCTGCTGGAAAGCTTCAAGCTGAATCTGTACCAGGACGAGATCTACGTCTTTACACCCAAGGGCGACCTCCGGATCTTACCGAAGGGGGCTACGCCCATCGATTTTGCCTTCGACATTCACTCCCAGGTAGGAGCCGCCTGCATCGGAGCCAAGGTCAATGGCAAGATCGTTCCTTTGGATCATGCCCTCTCGACGGGCGATCAGGTGGAGATTCTCACGTCGCGCAATCAATCGCCCCACCGAGACTGGATCCGCATTGCCGTTACCCACAAGGCCCGAACGCACATTCGCCGTATTCTGAACGAACAGCGCTCGGACACGCCACCACCCCCTGCCCGACAGCGTGGTCTTCGCCCGGCAGCCAGTAAGCAGGCAGCCCCTTCCACGGCTGCCATGCGCGACCACGGCGATGGTGTGACCATTGTGGGGGATGAGTCGCCAACCGGACGAGTGATGTTCTCCTACGCCCGATGCTGCAATCCTGTGCCGGGCGACGACATCATTGGAATCGTGACGATTGGCTCCGGTATCAAGGTGCACCGCTCCCACTGTGAAAACGTCCGTTCGCTGGAAGACCGCCTGAAGGAGCGGCTGATTCCCCTGGCATGGAGCCCCACGGCACGTGGTGTGTTTCTTGCGTCGATCAAAATCACCGGCGATGACCGCGCCGGAATGCTCAACGACATCACCAGTGCCGTGATCTCGGTGGCTAACACCAACATCCGCGGTGTCAACATCGATGCCTTCGACTCGATCTTCGAGGGGATTCTCTCGGTGTACGTGCGCGATACGGCCCATGTGGAGGCCATTTTCGACAAGCTGCGCCGGATCAGGGGCGTCCGATCGGTAGAGAGATTCTCGGAGTAGAACCGCTATATTTGCCTCCAGCCTACATCTCTACTCACGGTACGGGACAGCTACGTTGGAACTACAGGTTTTGCTCTTTACGATCTTCGCGATCGGAGCGGTCACTACAGCGCTCTTGACCATTACGCGACGCAATCCAGTGTCGTCGGCAATGAACCTGGTGGCGCATTTCTTTATGCTCAGCGGGCTGTATCTGACCATGGAAGCACAGTTTGTTGCTGCCGTACAGGTGCTGGTGTATGCCGGTGCGATCATGGTTCTGGTGGTGTTTGTGATCATGCTGCTCAACCTTGGCAAGGAGCAGCAACTCGCCGAGCGAGGAAACGCCGTCCGTCAAACCCTAGCCTTTGCCACGGCGGGAATGTTTGCCGTGATGATGATCATGGCTGTGGTGGGTGGCCCAACGGGACGCACCGAACTGCACGAAAATGCGGCCGTGATCGGCACTACTGAGAATATCGGACAGGTGCTCTTTACCGAATACCTCTTCCCCTTCGAAGCGGTATCGCTGCTTCTACTGGCCGCCCTGATCGGTTCGGTTATTCTGGCCAAGCGTCACATCAAAGAGGAGGCCTAACCATGGGTGCTTTTTCGCTTCCAACGTCGATCCCCTTGGATTACTACCTGATTTTGTCGGCTGTGTTGTTTGTTACTGGCGTGGTAGGTGTGATCACCCGCCGCAACGCCATCATCATTTTCATGTCGATCGAGCTGATGCTCAATGCCGTGAATCTGTCGATGGTGGCCTTCTCGGCCTTCCTTGGTGATGTGGCCGGCCAAATGTTCGTATTCTTTATCATGGCTGTGGCCGCTGCGGAAGCAGCCGTGGGTTTGGCCATTGTGCTGGCATTGTTCCGTAATCGTCGCACGGTGTACGTCGACGAAGTCAATATCATGAAGTGGTGAGGTGTTCCATGGTTGCCGTTCGTTCTCTGTTCGCCTCGGTACTGGTTAGTCTGATTGGTATCCTTGCCATTGGCTGTACCACGACCGATCCGGGAGGTCAGGCCCAGCAGCTTACGCTGCAAGAGCTCACCGAGTCGCCGGGCTATGCCTGGTTTCCGGCCGAGATGACAACCTACACGCCGCGAGCCCCCTACGTCGAGCAGGTTGCTGCAAACTTTAACGCCCAGTCAACGAAGGTGTGCGTGTTTGTTCGCCCATCGTGTTCGTGTACGGGTACACAGAAGCTGTTTCCGCAGGTGATCAAGACCCTGATGGCTGCAGGTGTGAACATGGAGAACGTCGAGATCTGGTCGATGCGATCGGTCTCCGACACCCATCCATATATGTCCGCCTTGGCGATCGACGACCTACCGGAAATTTGGATCCTGCGCAATGGCACGGCCGGTAAGCATATCATCGAAGCCCAGTATCAGGTAAGCAATCCGAACGCCGACTCGCTGCTGGCTGCAGCACTGATTCCGTAAGAGGATGACCCAGAGGACAACCCGGAGGAAAAACTATGCTTCAAAAGATCAGCTCCGTTGATGGTGAACCGCTCCGCCTGTATATGGGTGCCGCTCCCTGTGGAACAGCGCCAAACATCAGCGAAGACGAGGGTACTGAACTGAACTTCGCGCGCTACTGGGTTCCCAATCCTCGCGACTCCTACAGTGTGATCGCTACGGGTGATAGCATGGAGGGGGCTCGGATCTATGCTGGCGATATGCTGGTGATCGACGCGGGCATGGAGGCTCGCGAGGGTCACGTGGTTGTTGCATGGCTGAACGGAGAGCTCACCGTAAAGCGCCTGCACAAACGCCCGGACAGCACCGTGGTGCTGATGCCCGAAAACAGCAAGTATGCTCCCATCGTTGTGAGCGAACACGACGAAATGCGCATTCTGGGAGTTGTCACCAGCGTGCATCGCAAGCTGTAGTTACTACGCTGTAGTCCTACGCTGTAGTCCTACCCTGGAGCGAACCGAGCGCGAACCATCCGTTCCTCGTCGGAACCTAATCCGCCGATCCCCTGTTCATCACGGGATATGGCAAATTCCTATGTACTTCTGGGCGGTAGCCGCGGCATTGGCCGTGCAATCGTCGATCTGCTTCTCGAGCGGGGCGATCACGTGACGGTAGTTGCGCGCAACCGGCATGACCTGCCGGATAGCGTGGCGTTTCACCAAGCCGACGTCCTGCACGACGACTATAGTGCAGCCATTCCAGAGGCACTCGACGGCCTGTTCTACCTGCCGGGATCGATCACCTTAGTACCCGCAGCACGGTTAACGCCGCAACAGCTGATGGATGATTTCACACTCAACGCCGTAGGAGCTCATACGGCCATCGTGCGGTGCCTACCGGCCCTGAAGCTACGGCCGGGATCGGGCATTGTCCTATTTAGCACGGTGGCCGTAGGTGTTGGCATGCCGTTTCACGCTAGCGTGGCGATGTCCAAAGGTGCCGTTGAGGGCCTAACACGTTCGCTGGCTGCCGAACTCGCCCCCACGATTCGTGTTAATGCCATTGCCCCATCGCTCACCGACACGCCCCTTGCCGGTCGACTTCTCTCCGACGACAAACGTCGCGAGGCTTCGGCCATGCGTCATCCGCTGCAACACGTGGGCACGGCCCGCGAAGTAGCACAGGCTGCCGTCTTTGCTGCCTGCGATGCTACGTGGATGACGGGCGCTGTGCTTCCCATCGATGGCGGCATGAGCACGGTGCAGGTTTCACGATAGCTCGAAACGTTCACATTTATTCTCCCCCCAGAAAGGACTGTCCCATGGTGCAACGCATCGTTCCGATTCTGGTACTCTTGGTCGTCATCTTTGGCACGACCAGTACCGCCTTCGGCCAAGCGCCGGTAGCAAACATTCAGATCATCCATAACGCCGCCGACCCGGGTGCTGCTGAGGTGGACGTCTACCTTGGCACGGAAAAGGCGCTGGACAACTTCGCCTTCCGCACTGCCACACCGTTTATCGAAGTCCCAGCCAACACCGACATCGTTGTTGGTGTTGCCGGCCCGGACTCCGAATCATCGGCCGACATCCTGGCTCCATTCACGGTCAATCTGGCTCCAGGCCGCTACGTGATTGTTGCCAACGGTGTACTCAACCCCGACAACTTTGCAGCCAATGCCGACCCGGCCGCCGCACCGATTGCCTTTAACCTGTACGCCCTTGATAGCGTCACGGCTGCTGCAGCAAACGATCAGACTGTTGATGTGCAGATCTTCCACGGTGCTACCGATGCCCCTGCTGTGGACGTCCGCACGGGTGGATCAAACCTTGTGGAGTCGCTCTCCTACGGCGAGGGTACAACAACCATCTCGGTTCCTGCCGCCAGCTACGTCATCGACATTGCTCCAGCGGGAGCTGATCCGATCGTTTCCTACACAGCTGACCTGTCGGGTCTTGGTGGAGCGTCACTCATGGTTGTTGCTTCAGGCTTCCTTGATCCATCGGCCAACCAGAATGGTCCGGCCTTTGGCCTGTGGGTAGCCACCGCCGACGGCGGCAGTCTGATCGAACTTCCGGTGTACACCGCACCAACGACGGCCACCATCCAGATCATCCATAACGCCGCCGACCCGGGTGCTGCTGAGGTGGACGTCTACCTTGGCACGGAAAAGGCGCTGGACAACTTCGCCTTCCGCACTGCCACACCGTTTATCGAAGTCCCAGCCAACACCGACATCGTTGTTGGTGTTGCCGGCCCGGACTCCGAATCATCGGCCGACATCCTGGCTCCATTCACGGTCAATCTGGCTCCAGGCCGCTACGTGATTGTTGCCAACGGTGTACTCAACCCCGACAACTTTGCAGCCAATGCCGACCCGGCCGCCGCACCGATTGCCTTTAACCTGTACAGCGTAACGGATGTGCGCGAGAGTGCAATCGATGATCAGACCGTAGAGTTTATTGCCTTCCATGGCGCCACCGATGCTCCGGCCGTTGATATTCGCTACCAGAACATGAATCTGGTAGAGTCGCTGTCCTACGCACAGGTGTCGGAGTACATTGCCGTCCCTGCTGGCTCCTACGTCATTGATATTGCTCCAGCTGGTGGCGATGTTCTTGCCTCCTTCGTTGCCGATGCAACCAATCTTGGTGGCGGCGCTGCCGTTGTGGTAGCCTCTGGCTTCCTGAACCCGGCTGCCAATCAGAATGGTGCAGCATTTGGACTGTGGCTGGCCCTTCCGAGCGGCGGTGAGCTGATTGAACTTCCACCCGTTGCAGTGTCGGTACATGAGGAAGCTGCGGTGATCCCATCGGCCTCGATCCGTCCAAACCCTGCATCGTCGGGTGCCGAAGTGGTGTTCAGTCTTCCGGTAGCTTCCGAGGCAACGATCACGATCAGCTCCACGATGGGAACCGTATTGCTGGAGCGTCCACTGGGCATGCTTTCCAGCGGTGAGCACCGCGCTGGCGTGGACATGAGCCTTCTGCCTTCGGGCACGCACTACGTGACCATCACTGCCGGAACTCTTCGCTCCACACTTCCGTTTGCTGTGGTGAAGTAAGTCCCCCAATCACGCGTCTCCCCACCCCCAACACAAAGCCCCCGTACCGCATTGCTGTGGTAGGGGGCTTTTGATTTGTGGTGCAAGAGGCGGGAGTCGAACCCGCACGGGGGTGAGCCCGCTGGATTTTGAGTCCAGTGCGTCTGCCAGTTCCGCCACTCTTGCTACAGGCGCGAACACAAAGATACAAACTGCATCCGAGATCCCCCTTCGGGGGATGACGCTACGGCCTGTCCTATCATCCTGAGATCCCCCTTCGGGGGATGACGCTGCGTTGCTTGTTGTTTGCACTGCGCG
>CAZBOW010000025.1:28008-30818 GCA_964493635.1 uncultured Hyphomicrobiales bacterium | reverse complement strand
TGCGGCCTCGAGAGGACTCGAACCTCCGACCCACGCTTTAGGAAAGCGTCGCTCTATCCAGCTGAGCTACGAGGCCATGCAGATCGCAACACCAACTCAGTTTACGCTCTCGGTACCCGATAACAGGTGGCGGTCGCCAGAACTCTGCTCTTGGCGATGCATCAGATACACGGCGACGATGGCCCGGAGCTCCTCAACGTCGATGTCGGTCTCGTGGCCCATCACCATGGCCCGCTCGATGATCTGTTCCAGATCTTCATTGGACAGGAATCCAAGGTTCCGGTACGACAACAGCATACCCCACGCCTCGGGCGTAATGGTTTCCTCTTCAAGGCCGTGCAGCATTCGGAACGAGTCGTTATGCGATTGCTGCGTGCTGTCGGCCCCCTCCATGATCCAGGAAAAGGCCGCCGAGATTTCACCATCGGTGTAACCCTGACGGCTCAGCTCGGCTACGTCGATCTTTGCCAATGGCGTACCCTTTGCCCGGGCACCCATCACGTAGGCAATGATCTCCATGATGCGCTCAACGGTGTATCGATCGTTCATAGGCGGGCAAGATATCGATTCTCTCGGTGATGCATTGCCGTGCGAAGCTCGTCGGTGGCGTCGTCGTATCCGGCAATGTGTAACGCCCCGTGGACGGCCAATCGACACAATTCGTTTGTGAGCGTCACGCCAAAGCGCTCGGCATTTCGCTTGGCGGTATCAATCGAAATGTAGATCTCGGCTTCGATCGGGGGCTCCTCCACCACGGGAAAGGTGATCACGTCCGTTGCCGACCCATCATTGAACCACTGCTTATGCATCTTTTTGATGGTGGCGTCGTTGACGAGAATGATGCCCACGTCTCCATGGCGGACGCCCTCGCCACGCAGCGCAAGGGTAGCCCCTTTCACAATGAGGTCCTTACCGCGATACCGGGCACCGGAATCATTTGTGAGCGTTACGGTTAACATACAGCAATCACGGCAGGGTGAGACTATCAGCAAGGGCAATCTGCACGGCGGCCATCAACAGCGCCGGATCGAGTTGTACCAGGTCGGTTCCCAGCAGGTCGCGGTGCACGTTTGCAAACTGTGAACAGGTGCACGACCGTCCGATGACCATGCTGGATACATCGTTGCCTTGGCGAGCCAGAAACATCACCTCATCAGGTTCCATGCAGAGGTAGTGCGACACCCCATGCAGCTCGATGTATCCCACAGCCGTCTGAACGGAGGCCAGCAGTGACGGTGACCCATCTGGCAGGGTAGTCGAACAGAGCGTCAGGGCCAGGGTCCGGCTGGGGGTATCCGATGTGGTGAGGTGCCAGTACCACGTGCGCTCATCCGGGTGCTGCGCAGCGCCTAGGATGGCCTCGAGTGCGGTGATGTCGGCAGGTGTTACAACCATGCCTGCAAAATACGAAGCGCGGCCGTCCGTAGATTGCATCGATGTTTATGAGCACCACCGTTCGATTTCTCCTAATTGCCGTAATAGCCACAGCCTTCAGTGCTGTGGGGGCTGCCGCCCAGAAGCTGCTGATCCCCATGGATCTGGATCAGACCAACCACCTGAAGGCCTATGGCATCGCCTATCTGGCGCTGACCAGAGATGTTCCCGTGGACTGGCTGTTGAACTACCGTGGTGGATCCTTCATGATGGATGCTTCGACGGAGCTGGTGAATGAATGCCGGATCCGTGGTGTGGCCTTCGAGCAGATCGGTGGCGCTACGGCAGCAGCAATCTACGCCGAGGTCCAAGCCGAGGGCAGTAACACCGACGTCGTCCGCCTTGAAAAGGCACCGCGTATTGCCGTGTATGCACCGCCGGGATTTCGTCCGTGGGACGATGCCGTGACCATGGTGATGGAGTATGCCGAGGTGAAGTACGATAAACTGTGGGATGAAGAAGTCTTGGCAGATTCCCTTGGCAAGTACGACTGGCTGCACCTGCATCACGAGGACTTCACCGGACAGCACGGCAAGTTCTTTGCCTCGGCGTCGGGTCAGGCGTGGTACATCCAGCAGGTCTCACTCTTGGAGACCACAGCGCGGAAGCTGGGTTTCTCGAAGGTGAGCGACCTGAAGCACGCCGTGGTGGAGCGTATTCGCGACTTTGTCTCTGCAGGGGGCTTCATGTTTGCCATGTGCAGCGCCACGGATACCTACGACATTTCCCTCGCTACGGTGAACACGGACATTGCCGACGTCGTCTTCGATGGCGATGCGGCCGATCCGCAGGCGAACACCAAGTTGGCGTTTGATCGCTGCTTTGCGTTCCAGGACTTCAAGGTGTCACTCAATCCCTACGAGTACGAGTACTCAAACATCGACGTCGATATCAACCAGGTGCTGGCCACCGAAGCCAGCGACTACTTTACGCTGTTTGATTTCTCCGCCAAGTACGATCCTGTTCCCACCATGCTGACGCAGTGCCACGTGAATGTGATCCGTGGTTTCCTCGGTCAGACCACTGGCTTCCGCAAAAACATCATCAAGCCGTCCGTTACTATTCTTGCCGAGCGCGAGGGTACCGATCAGGTACGCTACATCCACGGCAACGTGGGTCGTGGCACTTTTACGTGGTATGCCGGCCACGACCCCGAGGATTATCGCCACGCCGTTGGCGATCCCCCCACCGACCTTGCCCTCCATCCGCGTTCACCGGGCTACCGCCTGATCCTGAACAACATCCTGTTTCCGGCCGCAAAAAAAAAGAAGCAGAAAACGTAACCGACCCGCTCGACCCCCTCGACCCACTCGATGCACGAGCTGGAGAGTAGGGGGCTACCGGCGAGGGAGAGACGGGGCGTCGATTCGCGGAAT
>CAZBOW010000025.1:25603-27908 GCA_964493635.1 uncultured Hyphomicrobiales bacterium | reverse complement strand
TTATTGCGCTGTGGCTATTGGTACACGGTGCTGCTCAAGGGCAATCGCCTGCTGATCGATTCCAATGGTCCACTGTGTTTAGTAGTGGTGTCGGGAGTAGCGTGGTTGCCGACGAAGGCTTTGTGGTCTGGTCGAGTGGAATGGGAGCATGGTCTAGTCCAGACGGTGAAACATTTCGGCCGATTCTTGATGCGGAAGGAGCGGCTCGGGTGCGGCAACACATGATTGTTGCTGAACCTTCAGGTGGGCCACTGCTGATTGCGGGTACGCAGGGGTATCTCGGTGAGATCGTCTCGGCATGCATGGTGGACAGCCTTGGCACGGTTACCTGGCTACCAGAGAGCATTGTTAGTCAGATCGACGGACGCGGCCTGCGCGGTGATCCTCGTGCGATGGGCCTGACGGACAGTATCTACATTCTGGAAGCGGCCGTATCTACCGATGCAGGCGCTACATGGGTAAACGTACCGGACCCTTCGGTCGGTAGTTTGTCAGCCTATACGTATCATCCGGGTATTGGCATAGTAGCTCGACACCAATCCTCGCGCGCATGGTATGCATGCCCGATTAGAGGAGATCGTGCATTTGAGTGGCAACCATACAATCTCGAGGTTGAGTTCGGCTTGGATTCAACCATGAAAGTCGGGGAATTGTATGTGATACACGGTGGTAGGACGCTCGCCATCATTGAAAACAATGGAATGGCTTCGGCCTTCCGCTATCGAGCTCGTCCCGGCGACGCGTGGATTCCGTTGAATGAGATAACCACGGGTAGCGGCCCATCCGCTGATACCTTGAACCTGAGGGGTATGCAGTCGGCATGGACCATTCGTCGGTATGGGGCGCAGCGGGTTTGTGTGGCGACGGACAGTGGAGGTGTGCTGCTGGTGGACGCACGTGGTATACGATCGACTTTGCTCGGTGAGGCGCGCAGGCAGTTTGTGAGGCGGGGCCGGATGTTCAAAGGAGCGATTCCGAGATTTCTGCCTGTTGTCTATCCTGAATCTATCTACGTCCTGGATACAAACCTGACGGTGCTCCTGCAGACTCCCACAATGCGCTTGTTTCCCAGTGCGGAGTTCGCGGTTGGTGAAACAAACAGGGATGGCGCGTCGGCACCATTATTGTTTGCCCTTTCCAGCGGCACCGGTGGACTCGGCTGGATCTACAATCCAGAGGCAGGGCAGTGGCGTGCTACGATGCGGTGGGTTGATGCTATCGGGCAGACGCAGCAGCCCGCCTACTTTTGGTCTGTATTGGGGTTTGGGTTGGACAGTACCGAGGGATGGCTAATACACGCGCTTCGGGGTGATCTAATGCAGTTGAGTCCATCCGGTACGGCGTTACACCTGCAACCTACGCCCCATCGTACCGTCTATCGTAGCCCCATCACTAACATTCGTGAATATGGCTTTGGAGAACGTAGATATGCCGCACTTGGCAACCGTGTCATGCGGTTGTCGTATGACGCTCGCGACCTTGCGTCAGATACCGCAACGCCTGTCGGTATCGATACCATCACGGCAATCGCGGAGGACAGAGCTGGTCGTGTTTACGCCGCGTACAAGAGTATCTACCGTCACACTTCGGTAGGTACACCGGGCGGTCCTGACGCACAGTGGGATCGCGTTCTCTACCGAGATGATGCCGATTCGATCGGTACGATTTCGGATCTCATCGCAGTGGGTGATACTCTCTTGGCAGGCGTTCGCGGTTTCCGCCGTGCTTGGTCCGGCGTAACACTGTACCATGCCACGGGCGGCGTGTTACGTTCAACAGACGCTGGCGAATCATGGACCCGTTCCGCTCTGCCGGTTTCAACGCCTGCGCAGTCTGTGGAGACGCTGTATCTCACGCGGTCAGGGGCGATCCTTGCGTGGGTTCGTGAAGTAGAAATTGCTGGTGACACGTCGCGCAGAGCACAACTTGGAGTTTATGAAGCAAGTGCCTGGTTGCTCCGCTCGACAGACGGTGGCCAGACATGGGATTCAGTTCTCACCATGCAACACCCTCAGCGCTCGACCGTCCGATCCACGTGGCGCATTATTCAAGATGGCGAACACGATGCAACTATCTATACCTGTGCTGGTCGTGACGGCCTGTACCGATCCGATGATGAGGGGGTCACATGGTCGAGGGTCGAGATCGCGAGCACGTCGGGACTGCCCGTCGTTGATGTGGCTGTAAGGTCTGCCAACGGATCCGACAGTGATGTGTTAATTGCCTTCGAGGATGAGCTGGCTTTTCTGGGATCGGTCACAAGTATCGAGCAATCGTCAACTCGGCAGTCACGTTCCGAAACCCT
>CAZBOW010000025.1:23726-25503 GCA_964493635.1 uncultured Hyphomicrobiales bacterium | reverse complement strand
ATGGTGCCATCGGGGCGATCCAGGTGGGCATGGACGTCTACGGTGCGATCAGCGTTGATGGTACTGCCAATCAGGTGTACGTGGGCTGGCCGATCAGCCGTATCGCCACTGATGCGCACCGATACCGGTTGATGTGGCCGTAACCGGCGGGCATCGCGCTCAAACACCGAGAGCTCCAGGTGCAGGTGCGAGGGGTCGATCACCTCCAGCAGTGTTCCATTCGGCTGCACCATGCTGCCCGTGTTCACGAGCACCTTTGCCACGTAGCCATTGAAGGGGGCTGGGATCGTGATGCGCCGCGAAATGGTGGCAGGAGTCAACGTTTTGGGATTGATGCCGATGAGCGCCAGTTGCTCGGCAATGGACTGTTGACGAATCCGGCGGATCTGCTCGTCGCGTTCGGCCTGCTCCAGCAAGCGGCGGGCGGCCACCTGGTCGGGAGCAAGGGCCTGCTGCCGGGTAAGTTCTTTCGATGCATAGGCCAGCTCGGCGGTGACGGTCAGGTACTGCTCCTGGAGCTCCACAAACGACGCATCTTCCAGCACCATGAGTGGAGCCCCTTTCCGAATAGGGCTGCCAGGTAGAACCGACGTTTGCACCACACGGCCACCGAGCGGGGCGGTAATGCTCATGAGGTACTGGGGTGGTACATGCACCACACCGTGCACGCGAATGGCAGCACCAAGTGTGCGCAGCTGAACGGAGTCGGTCGTCAGGTCCAGAGCGGCAGCTTGTTGTGGTGTAAGGGTTACGGTCGATGGCGTTACTTCCGTTTGCGTCTGCACCTCCTCTGGAGCCTGATTGGAGCACGACGTCACAACAAGAACGTCCAACGCCACAAGTGCAGCAAGTGCGATGGTAATCGTATGAGCGATGAGAGTTTTCATGGGATTGATCGTTTCGTATTAGTTCATGGTGAGCTGGCGAAGTGCAATCAGCACCTCATTGTAGCGAAGCAACGCATCGAGACGCCGACGCTGGACGTCCAGCGCTGTTTCCATGGCCTCTTGATACTCGCTCCAACTGATATCGCCGGCATTGTAGGATCGATCGGCATGTTCGATCAGCGTGGCGATCCGCCGAGCCGAGGGGCCATCGTAATGATCCATGGTTGATTGCAGTGCCTGTAACTCACGCTGCAGCATCTGAACGCGGCGCTCCAAGGCTTGGAGCTCTGCCTGCTCCGTGCGCAGGGTAATCTGCTGCTCCACCTGTGCAGCCTCGATGCGATGCGAAGTCGCGGGGAACCACAGCGGCAGGCTTAGTCCAACGGTCACGAACTGGAATCGATCACTGCCTACTGCAGTGCCTCCCGACGGAAGGGGCGTACCGATGAGTGATTGATTAGTGTAGCCGATGGCAATGTCGGGCCACCATTCGGTGGCGGCAACGTCGGCCTGTTCGGCCGCATACTGCTGACGCAGATCGGCGGCTTCCCGAAACGTTGTTGCCAATTGCTGTTCGTTTGGAAGCTGCTGGCGCAACAACGTGGAGTCCGTGGTGGTTACGGCGCTGTCGCGGCACAGTACCCGCAATTCCAGCTCGGCCTTGGTGAGCTCGGCCGCTGCCTGCAGCCGCTGGATCGACGCCTCGGAGGCATTGGTTTCGGCAGTCAGGACGGCAACGCTGGGTGTTTGTCCTGCGGCAAAGGCGCGCTGGGCAATCGTGGCAGCCCGCTGCATGAGGGTATCATGCTGATCAAGGATTCGAAGTACGGCTCTCTGATAGGCGATGCGATCCATGATCAACTCGGCCGTAGCAACCACCGATCGTACGG
>CAZBOW010000025.1:19837-23626 GCA_964493635.1 uncultured Hyphomicrobiales bacterium | reverse complement strand
CGATCAGGAACATCATCGCAACCGGGAATCGCTTGCGAACAACGAAGTACAGAGCTGGAAGGATCACGAGTGTTAGCAGGGTTGATGAAACAAGGCCACCAATCACAACAGTAGCTAACGGCCGCTGAACTTCCGCACCGTCACTCGTGCTCAAGGCCATCGGAAGAAAGCCCAGCGAGGCAACCAGCGCCGTCATCATCACGGGACGAAGTCGATCCGTGGTTCCTCGAAGCACGGTACGCAAGGGGCTCACCTTGGCCGTTTCGGCGTGTTTCTTGAAAGCCGACATCAGCACGATACCATTAAGGACGGCAACGCCAAACAGAGCAATGAAGCCCACACCGGCTGAGATACTAAAAGGCAAATCGCGGAGCAGGAGCGCCGCAATGCCACCAATAGCCGACAGGGGAATGGCGGTAAAGACTAAGACCGTTTCCATCACGCTGCCAAACGTGATGTACAGCAACACCAGAATCAGCAGCAGAGCCGCAGGCACGGCGATGGCCAGCCTGGCGCTCGCTGCGTTGAGGTTCTCAAAGGCTCCACCATAGGTGATCTCGTACCCTGCGGGCAGATCGAGTTGCGTGCTCACGCGCTGCTGGAGATCAGCCACGATACTCTGCACGTCGCGATCACGAACGTTGAATCCAACAATGATCCGTCGCCGCCCATCCTCGCGCTGAATCTGGTTTGGCCCTGTTGGCATGGTAATGCTGGTGACCTGCGGCAGAGGTACGAGAGATCCAGACGTGGTTGGAACATACAGCCGCTGCAACGTTTCGATGGATGCCCGATCGCTGGGGTGAAGCCGTACCATCACATCGAAGCGACGCTCGCCCTCGTAGAGACTACCGGCCGGTTGCCCGGCGAATGCTGCTTGCACGGTAGCGTTGATGTCGGCAACAGAAACCCCCAGTGTAGCGGCGGCAGTGCGGTCCACGGTTACAACCACCTGCGGCAGACCGTCGATCGGTTCGACGTAGATATCGGCCGCACCCGGTACGGTGGCAGCCAGCGCTCCGAGGGAGTCGGCAAGCGTGGCAAGTTTCTGAAGGTCCTCACCAAACACCTTGACAACCACGTCCTGTCGGGCACCGGTCATCAGCTCGTTGAATCGCATCTGAATCGGTTGCTGTACACCAAACTCCACTCCCGGTAACGCCTCGTGGAGGGCCGTTGCCATCGCATCGGCCAGTTCCTCACGCGATGATGCCGTTGTCCATGCGTCGCGAGGCTTCAGGATCACCATCAGATCGCATGCCTCCAAGGGCATTGGGTCCAGCGGAATCTCCGTGGTGCCGATTTTGCCAACGCATTGCACCACCTCCGGAAACGTTCGAAGGAGAACCTCCGAGGCCTGTTGAGATACCTTGACGGTTTCTTCCAGTGATGATCCTGTTGGTAGCCGTACCTCGATGGCAAAGTCGCCTTCACTTAGCTGCGGAATAAACTCGGCCCCCATGGACGTGAAAGCAACCACGGATGCCACCAAAGCCGCTGCAACGGTGGAGAACAATACGGCTGGCCTGGTCAATGCAAATCGCCGAACGGGACGGTAGGCGGCATAGATCTTGTCGATGATCCGATCGGCGAGCGAGCTGCCGTGAGGCTTCACATTCTTCAAGACGAGTGAACTCACCATCGGCACATACGTCGTGCTTAACAGGAAGGCTCCCAGGATGGCAAACACGACGGTCTGTGCCATCGGTCCAAACATCTTCCCTTCAATGCCAACAAGCGTGAGAATCGGTAGATAGACAATCAGAATGATGATCTCGCCGAAAGCAGCACTACGCCGAATCTCGATGGCTGCCCCCTGAATCTGCTCCTTCCGATCGGCGGTCGTCAGGTGCGGTCCCCGTCGCTGTAGTCGCTGTAGTCGGTGTAGAACGTGCTCCACGATAATCACTGCACCATCAACGATCAGACCAAAATCGATGGCACCCAGCGACATCAAATTGCCACTGACGCCAAACAGGCGCATCATGCCAATGGCGAAGAGCATCGACAGGGGAATCACCGAGGCCACAATCAAGCCAGCCCGGATATTTCCGAGCATCAACACCAGCACGAAGATCACAATCAATGCACCCTCGATCAGGTTTGTGCCCACCGTACGGATGGTACGATCAACAAGGGCCGACCGGTCCAGGTAGGGCTCGATGGTGATTCCCTCGGGAAGCGTCTGCTGGATCTGGGCGATCCGACGCTTGACGTTATCGATCACATCGGACGAGTTCGCACCCTTGAGCATATAGACGATACCGCCCACGGTCTCGCCATCGTCGTTGTGGGTGAGGGCTCCGTATCGCACGGCCGCTCCATCGCGCACAATGGCAACATCCGATACACGGATGGGAAGCCCCTGGTCGGTCCGACCCACGACGATCTGCTCAAGATCGGCATTGGTGGTGGCCATTCCCTCGGTGCGGATGTAGGCAACTGTCGGGCCGCGCTCGATGTACGATCCGCCAGAGTTTCCGTTGTTGTGATCCACCTGCTCGGCCACATCGGCAATGGACAGGCCCATCGATCGCAGGCGATCAGGATCAACGGCTATCTCGACCTGCCGCAAAAAACCGCCGAAGGAGGCAACGTCTGCCACGCCGCTGGTACCTAGCAATCGCCGGCGGATGGACCAGTCGTGCAGTGTGCGCAGGTCCATCGGTTGATAAGCGCTCACCACCTGCGGATCCACACGCAGCTGGTACTGGTAGATTTCGCCGAGCCCGGTTGTGATGGGCATCATGGTCGGCATCCCGGTCGGCATCCCGGCCGACGGGGGAATCTGATCGGTGGCTTCCGACAACCGCTGATCTACTTGAGCCCGAGCCCAATACAGATCAACGTCGTCCTCGAACACCAGCGTGATTACGCTCAAGCCAAAGCGTGAGATCGACCGACGCTCGACGATGCCATCAATGGTGGCCATCGTCTGCTCGACCGGAATGGTGATCAAGCGCTCCACCTCGGATGGTGCCAAGGCCGGCGAGAGCGTGACGATCTGTACCTGATTGTTGGTGATATCCGGTACCGCGTCGATCGGGAGATCGCGGAACGACACCACACCCCAGATGATCAGCCCGAGAACACCAAGGCTGATAATCAGCGGATTGCGGATCGAAAAACTAATGATCCGTGTAAACATATTTCCTCCACGAGTGATAAAAACGAACCGATGTTCGTTTAGGCTCGTGGGGGCTGGAAGACCGATCCGGTAGGGGGCTCTTGTGGCGTGTCCATCGCAGCGATTGCCGCTGCTGGCGTGCTGAGGATCACGCTCGGCTCGATGGATGTCTGTACGGGAACGACGGCTGTGGTTCCCGGACCACCGGCCAAGCTGTGGAATGGTAGATCTTGGTGCTCCGAGTCATGATCGTCGTGATCGCCGAGATGATCGAGCGCAAAATCAAGGAATGAGAGTGACGCTTCGCCATGCGCCGTGACGTGGTGACCGTAGTGCTGCACCAACGCAGGTAGTCGCTGCAGTTCCGCTGAGAACGGCCCGCTGATACAGAGCATGACGGCAACGATTGATAGTGCACGGTTCATCACCATGACGCAAGTTACGGAGCGACGTCCTTCGATCCCGTTCGGTGTTGATGAACGTGATTTAATTGGTCGTGGGTGCAGTGGTCCCGAACTTTGTGGCATTCAATGCACACAACGCATACTTCTGCGCATGCGCCGTTACCCCGTAAGCGATTCCAAACGGATCGTGGTGGTCGATGGCGTATGCGACGCTCTTTGATAGTTTTTTGTACACTACTTCTTCGGTTGTTTGTTGGA
>CAZBOW010000025.1:17291-19737 GCA_964493635.1 uncultured Hyphomicrobiales bacterium | reverse complement strand
CAGCAGGACGCAATACCGCATACAACCTTTCGGTACAACGAACCCGACGGAATCAATTCGCTGGATCCAGCCATGGCCTCGTACCAGTCGGCCGTATGGGCCACTGGGCACCTCTTCAACGGCCTTGTTGAGCTGGACGACTCCCTTGCCATTGCCCCGTGCATCGCCTCGTCGTGGGACGTCGATTCCGACGGGATCACATGGACGTTCCATCTGCGAACGGACGTATGGTTTCACGACGACCCTTGTTTCGGCCAACAGCGCTCGCGGCGTGTGACGGCCAGTGATGTGCAGTATTCGCTGCAGCGTATCTGCGATGCGCGCACGGCATCAACGGGGCTGTGGGCCTTTCGCACGACGATTGCCGGTGCCGATGCCTTCCACGCTGGACAGACCGACTCCATCACGGGAATATCCGTGGTGAACGACTCCACCCTGCGCATTACGCTCACCAAGCCCTTTGCTCCGTTCCTAGCCGTGCTGTCGATGTCGTACGGTTACGTGCTACCGCGAGAGGCAATTGAGATGTACGGCGCAGACTTCGGACGGCATCCTGTAGGGACCGGACCATTCCGAATCGCGACGTGGACGGCCGATGTTGCTCTTGTTCTTGAGCGCAATCCCCGGTATTTCAAGCACGATCGTGCTGGTACACGGCTACCATATCTCCAGAACGTCGAGATCACGTTCCTCCGGGATGTGAAGAACGAGTTCCTAGAGTTCACGCGAGGACAGTACGATGTGGTCACGCAGATCGACGGAGCATTCGCTCCGGCCGTCTATCACGTAGATGGTTCCTTGAAAGAACCATATGCCACGTACACGCTCCATCGAGCAGCTGCGCAGTCGATCGAGTACTATGGCATTCTGCTGGACACGGCGTTTCCGGCAGCCCGCGCGGTACCACTGGCAAGGCAGCGCTTGCTTCGGCAGGCACTGAACTACGCTGTGGATCGTCATCGCATTGTCACGTACGTACTGCACGGGCGTGGAATTCCGGCAACGCATGGTGTTCTGCCACAGTCGATGCCGGGCTTTTCGAGCACGGTGCAGGGGTACACGTATGATCCCGATCGAGCGCGGGCGTTGTTGGACAGTGCAGGATATCCGAATGGAAGGGGCTGTCCGCCACTGGTTCTCCAGTTAGGAAACAACCCACGTACGGCAAGTGTGGCCGAGGCTGTGCAGCAGATGTGGAAGGACATCGGCGTGGATGTTACGCTTCGGTTGGTGGATTTTCCACAGCACTTGAGCATGGTGCGCGCCGGTGAGTTGGCGCTCTGGCGAACAAGTTGGATCGGGGACTACCCCGACCCCGAGAATTTCTTGGCGTTGTTCACCACGCCGAATTGGTCGCCGAATGGTCCCAACACCACGCACATCAGCCTGCCGGAACTGGATCGGCTCTACCAGGAAGCACTGCAGCCGTCACTCACCTTCGCTGAGCGAGCTGCCCGCTACCATCAGATGGAGACGATCATTGTTCGGGAGGCACCGTGGGTGTTTCTGTACCACGACGTGCTGATGCGACTCACTCAGCCCTACGTTCAGGGGTTTACTCTGGATGGCAGTGGCCGGCTTCCGTTGGAGCGTGTACATAAAACCATCGTGAAGTGATTGGATGTGGATGTAATTCTTGAGAATCTTCTGGCGTAATCATGATTGTTCGAATTGTTGTTAGCTGTTTTCTTGCCTCATTGCTGATTGCCGCCACGCCGGCTGGTTCCGGTATGCCTAGTTCAGCATCGGTATCATCAACAGCCTCCACCGTTGAAACGCTTGTAACGGTCGATACCGTAGAAGAAACGTTCCGTAAAACATCACAGCGGATCCAGCAACTTCCTGCGCGGCTGCGCACCGGAGCCAGTCAAGCGCTGATGCTCATTCAAACGAAGAGTCCGGAGTTGTGTAAACTCATGGGCGTCGAGTTTCTGGAGGATTCCGCAGCACAGCAAGAGGTCTTGCGATCGATTCAGGCCGACGGTGAGAACCTAACGGAAGAGGTCGGCGACGGGGCCGGAGACGCGAGCAACGTTGAAGGGTTGGAGGCTGACGTCTTGGCTGGTGACGAGGGGATCGAGGCTGTGGACGATCAGCCCATAGACATCAATGAGTTCCGCTCGCTCTGGTTAGACTTTGTCGACGATGGTGGCGCCGACTATACCGACGCAGGCATCGAGAAGCATCAGATGGTAGACCTCATTCTGAATTGGTTGGGAACCCGATACCGCTTTGGCGGTGATAGCCGTCGCGGAATTGACTGCTCGGCTTTCACCCGCATGGTGTACAACGAAACGACTGGCGCCGTCCTGCCACGCACGGCGGTAACACAGGCCGATGTTGGAATTCGCATCGACAAGACGTCCGACTTGCGCTTCGGCGATCTGGTCTTCTTCCGCACACGTCGCTATGCCCGCATTACCCACGTGGGTGTCTATCTGGGCGA
>CAZBOW010000025.1:1314-17191 GCA_964493635.1 uncultured Hyphomicrobiales bacterium | reverse complement strand
CGTTTGGGCTTCTGACGTGCCTTTGGGCGTGACTTCTGTTTCGACGCGGGGGGTCTTGCAGCGGGCTGTGAGCTGATCCTTTCAACCCGCTCATGGAGATCGATCTGCCGCTTTTCAACGTCGGCGCGGGCAATCCGCACTTCCAGCTGAGTACCAAATTGGATCACTCGCCTGGACCGACGTCCGATGAGTTGGAAGCGCTGTTCGTCGAAGATGTAGTAGTCGTCGTGCAAATCCTTGATGTGGAGTAAGCCCTCGACGTTCAGCCCCTGAACCATCACAAACACACCAAAGCTTGTCACTCCATTGACGTATCCGGTGTGATCCTCACCCACGTGCTCGCGTGCAAGGATTGTTTGGGCCAGCTTGGTCGATGCCCGCTCGGCTTCAACGGCAGCGCGCTCGGTTAGAGACGTGTGGTCCGAAACCTCCGTTGCTGCGCGCAGGAGATCTTGCCAACGACGGGCGTTCGGAGCCCCTTTGGCATACTCTTTCAAAGCGCGATGAACATACAGGTCCGGGTATCGACGAATGGGCGACGTGAAGTGGGCATAGGCAGGAAAGCCAAGGCCAAAGTGCCCAACGTTGGTCTCCGAGTAAATCGCCTTGGCCATCGATCGTAGGAATAGCGTGTGCACCACCGGTTTTTCAGGACGGTCGGCTACCTGCTGAAGGATGCCGTTGATTTGTTGTGGCTTCAACTTGCCAGAGGGGACGGAGATCCCCAGCGCTCGCACAACACCAACTGCCGACGCAAGCTTTGCCTGGTCGGGTTCTTCGTGGATACGGTACACCAGCGGCGGCGTGGTACGGGTGCGCCACATCTTCTTCAGCCCTTCCAGGTGCTCGGCGACGGTTTGGTTGGCAGCCAGCATACACTCTTCAACCAACGACGTTGCATCGGTGCGTGTCTTCACCACGGAGCCAACGGGCATCTTTGACTCGTCCAGGATAAACTTGATCTCCTGCGTTTCAAAGTCCACGCCGCCAGTCTTCATCCGTTTGCGGTAGAGCGTCTGCGCCAGTGTATGCAGCTGGTGGACAAGGTCGGCATGGGTATGCGGAGCGCCATCGATGATCTCCTGTACCTCATCATACGAGAAACGATGCTTACTCTTGATCACCGTTTCTTCGATCCGGTGGGCTTTACGCACTCCGCGCGGTGTAAACTCCATAAACACCGAGTAGGCAAATCGGTTCTTGTGCGGCACCAGCGAACAGACGTCATTCGAAAGGTGTTCCGGCAGCATTGGAACAACGCGGTCAACAAGGTAGGTGCTGTTTCCCCGACGGAGGGCTTCGGCATCCAGAGCCGTACCTTCCTTGACGTAGTGCGAAACATCGGCGATGTGTACGCCCAGCTCAAGGTTGCCATTCTCTAACGAGCGCAGGGAGAGCGCGTCATCGAAGTCCCGTGCGTCGACCGGGTCGATGGTGATGATCAGCTCATTACGCAGGTCCGTTCTGCCGTTCGGGACACGTCCTGTAGGGGGCTTGCCCAGTGCAGCCTGTTGATCAACCTCGGCGGGAAACTCCAAGGGCAAGTTGAACTCGCGCACGATGGCATTGAATTCTACGATGGCTCGGCCAGACTGACCAAGCACCTCGGTCACCTGTGCTTCGGGGGAGGCATTGGCATGCTCCCACCGCAAAAACGTTGCGGCTACCTTGTCGCCGGGCTTGGCACCGTTCAGATTTCGCTCGGCAACGAGAAAGTCGACGTAGTATTTACTGTCATCCGGAATCAGGTAGTGGAACGAACCGTCGTACTCAATGCTGCCAGCAATGGGATGGGCAGAGCGCTCGGCGATTCGCACCACTTCGCCACGCACCTTTTTTCCGTCGCGCAAGGCATGGGGCTTCACTTCGACGGTATCGCCGTCCAATGCCGTATTCAAGTGCTGACGACGTACGTGGATGGTTGGAATCTCCGGATCTCCGGTGTCGACCGTGGCCGACTCGTGATACAATCGCAGCACTCCCGTAAACCCCGACTGACGGTCACGCATCAGCGAGTATCGGCGACGACTGTGGCGCTGAACGGTGCCCTCCTCGGCCATCTTGGTCAGCACGTTTCGCAGGTAGTCGTACTCTTCGGATTCCGCACGGATCCGTAGGCGTTTGGAGAGGTCAACAAGCTGAACCGGAACTGGGCTGCGCTTGAGAATATCAAGAATCTCTTCGCGGAGATTCAGCAGGTGTTTAAACGATGTCATGGTCAAAGCTACGGCACAGCTATCCCAAGGCCACATCGAGAATCATCATCACCACAAAACCACCAATGAAGCCCAACGCGGCTACATCGGTATAGCGATCCTGCTGGGTCTCGGGAACCACTTCCTCGATCACGACGTAGATCATCGCCCCGGCAGCAAACGCCAGAGCATACGGCAGGATGGGTTGCATCACCAACACCGCCGCCGCACCGATCAATCCGGCAATGGGCTCGACGATGGCCGAGAGCTGACCATAAAAGAAGCTCTTCCTGCGACTAATACCGTTGCGGCGCAGCGGGAAGCTTACGGCAACACCCTCTGGGAAGTTTTGTAGGCCAATGCCAAGGGCCAGCGCCACGGCCCCACCGATCGTTGCTTCCGGTATTCCGGCCGCAACACCGCCAAACAAGACACCCACAGCCAAGCCCTCGGGAATGTTGTGCAGGGTGATGGCTAGAATCAACAGTGTTGTGCGACGCCACGTGGTTTGCACACCCTCTCCCTTGCTGGAGTCGAAGTTGATGTGCAGGTGAGGGACGTATTGGTCCAGAACGTAAATGAAGAGCGCTCCAACTGTGAAGCCCACGGCCGGGGGCAACCATGCCGGAAGCCCCATACTCTTGGACATCTCAATCGATGGCGCAAGGAGCGACCAATACGACGCTGCAATCATCACGCCACCGGTAAAGCCCAACATGCCGTCCAGCCAGGATCGGGACAGCTCCTTGAAGAAGAACACCAGCGAGGCACCGGCGGCCGTCACCAGCCACGTGAACGTGGTGGCCAGCACAGCGGCAAGAATCGGATCGATCGAGGAGAAAAAGTCGATGATGGTATTCATGTGTTTGATCCACGTTCACGGGAAGGGAATGATTCGTCGATGTAGATGATAGCGGAGAGCTCCGGTGTGAGGGTCACCAAATGTCGGCCCGTGCGTACCGTAAGGTGATCCTGACGATCTCGCTCGGTGACCGTAAGCGTTGTACCCAAACCGATGCGCTCTTGGCGAAGATGTTGCAGCGCGTTGCGATCATCGGTTCGCACGCGTCGCACGGTAACGGTGGCACCTACCGAGACATCGGCAAGGCGTTGCTGACTAACGGGCGGAACTCTGCCGTCCTTCGTTGGGATGGGGTCGCCGTGGGGATCGTACTGAGGATCGCCAAGCAGCGTAGCAATACGGTCCTCGAACTCCTCACTGATGTGATGCTCCAGACGCTCAGCCTCGTCGTGCACATCCTCCCACGCATATCCCAATGCTTGCATGAGGTACGTTTCGATCAGGCGGTGATGACGTACTACCTCAAGGGCAATCAACCGACCGGCATGCGTCAAAGAAGCTCCCTTGTAGGACTCGTAACGAACAAGCTGTAGTTCAGCTAGTTTCTTGAGCATGCCAGTAACCGATGCCTGGCTTACACCAAGGCGGTCGGCCAGATCGGATGTTGACGCCTGCTGATCGCCCCCGACCAAATAGATGGCCTTCAGGTAATCTTCAATGGCTTGTGTTCGCATCGTGTTCGTCGTGTGTATCGTGTGTATCGTATTCGTCGCGTTTGCGATGGGCAGGTTTACAGCTCGACAGATGTTTGAATCGAGAACGTGCGAGGGCGAAGCGGACCATACGTGTACGAAGCATCTCGATCGGGACCAACTTCCACATCCCGCTGAAATTGATCAACGATGTTCACAACGCCAACTGAAAGTTGAATGGTGGATGACCCAAGATCCCATTGCTTTCGCACATGTATGCCGGCATCTACGAACCATGGTGTGCGATGGATGTGCCGCTCACGCTCGTTCAGAACCATCATTGGACCGGTTAGGATGGCCGAAACGTTCACCCACACGTCGGACCATGGCTGGTAATCCACCACCATCGATCCGTAGATCTCGGGCGTACGCAGCATGGTGATCGTTCGGACAGGGTCCCGTTGATCGTCGGAGGAGGCAACGTCGACCTGCTGGACGTATCGAGACTGCTGCGCGGTCATCGCCAGCGATACCTCGTAGTTCTGTACGTGGGCCAGCTGGAGCTCGGCATTCAGACCCACAACGTAGGCGCCGGGGCCATTGATCTTGTTGGCCCACAGAACTGGTTGATCTGGTTCTGCGCTGCCGAGGACTACCATGAATGGATTCGACAGGATCGTTGCAAAGGCATCGACGGTGGCCTGCTGCGATTCGGAAAGCGATGTACGACTCCAAATCATTGAGATGCCAACACTCTGGGAGCGCTCGGGGTCGAGCGTCGGCGACAGGCGCACGGCGCGCGGCGATCCCTGTACGGTGGAAATGTGCAAGTCTTCATCGAAGGTCTGCGGCCCTCGGAATCCCATACCGTAGGTGGCACGCAGATGGAACTCAGGATCGAGCTGATACGTGGCGGCAAGGCGAGGATTAGCAACGAGGCGATGGTAGGCATCAGAACGAACCGAGCTGGTCATCCAAAACGCCTCTGTTCGCACACCAGCCCGAACGTGCAGTCGGCCATCAGCACTGGTGGAGGAAATCTGAGCGAAGACGCTCCCGAGGTGCACACGCTGGGAAAGGTTCCGCAGGTTGTTCACGAAGCGGTCTTCGACTTCTTCGTAGCGATACTCCGAACCACCGAGAACCTCCAGTGGTGCAGAAGCCCAGGTACCGCTCCACCGGAAATGCGCGCCAGCCACACCAGAGCGTGCCGCCGTCGAGCCAGCAATAGCTGCCGCACCACCACCGTAATAGCTGGACCGATCTGTGATCAGTGCAGACGCAAAGAGGCTTCCATCCCATTGTGCTTGGCCGTATGTCGGTGATGGATGTGCCCATTCATAGGTGACAGATCCACCGGCAATGGAGTGATCGAGATCTTCAGCAACGGTGGCGTCCTGTGGCGGTTCCGCCGTGATCTCGCCGCCTCGACGGTGCTCTCGGATCCAGTGCCCATCGACTCGCAACAGCGATGACTCCGTGAGTGTGAGCGATCCCTGTATTCCTCCGGCCGCTACGCTGAGCGATGGCAGTTCCGTATATCCGTCAGCGTTGCGATCGAACCAATCGCGGTTACGGTACGATCCCATCAGGCGAATGGCTGATCCCGTGCTGCGATCACCCCACGTGGCCGAACCGTCGATTCCTTGTTGCACGCGCCCCGATCCATACCACTCCCGATAGATTGAGGCAGAGCCTCCAGATGCGTCTGGGCGCTGAGTAACAACGTCGACGGCACCGGCAATGGCTCCTGCGCCGAAGAGTACCGAGCCGGCGCCCCTGGTGACGATGATCCGGTCGATAAAGGAGGCCGGAATATGCTCCAAACCATACACGCTGTTTAACGCCGAGAAGATCGGTCGCGAGTTGATGAGAATCTGGGTGTATGGACCGGCGAGTCCCTGGAGACGAACCTGGGTGAAACCACAGTTCTGACACGTCTGTTCAATACGTAGCCCGGGAGCAAACTGGAGTCCTTCGGCTAGGGATCGTGCCTGGACACCGGACAGGACCAACGACGACACCGTCGAGACCATCTCGGTGGAAACCTCTGTTGTTGCTCTGACCTCAACGGCAGGGGTATGCACGACAGACACCGCTGAGGTATCCTCCAAAGGCTTCGTAGAATCAGCGCCTGGAAGATGAAGAGCAACGGTTACGAGGAGACCCAGCATAAATCTATAACAGTGCAATTAAAAGTTAGGTGCGCCTAAATTATGCACCGGCGATAAATGTTCGCTGTTCAGTATCGATCTGGCACGATCTGGTGCTATGTTCGGCGTTATGAAGATCGGCGTACTGCAAGAACAGCAGACGGGAGAGCGCCGCGTAGGCCTGGTCCCGTCCGTGGTAAAGACCCTCACCGCAAAAGGGCACACGATTATTGTTGAACGTGGAGCCGGCCTGCAGGCTGGTTTCGATGACGCATCGTACGCCGATGCGGGGGCCCAGACCCGAGAGCGTGGTGAGGTAATCGCCCAGAGCGAGGTGATCGTCCATGTGGCTGTGCCAATGCCGCAGGAGATTGCCGAGCTGCGTGCGAACACAACGCTGATCTCGTTACTCTATCCGAAGCGACATCCCGAGGTTCTTCGGGCACTGGCGGCGCAGCAGGTCTCGGCCATTGCCATGGACGCCATGCCGCGCACAACGCGGGCACAGAGTATGGACGTCTTGAGCTCGCAGAACAACCTGGCTGGATACAAGGCCGTGATCGTAGCCGCCGACGCCGTTGGCAGCATTTTTCCCATGATGACAACGGCTGCTGGAACGCTTCGCCCCGCGCGGGTCCTGATTTACGGTGCAGGAGTGGCCGGCTTGCAGGCCATTGCGACGGCACGCAGACTAGGCGCCGTTGTGGAGGTCTCGGACATTCGTCCGGAAACGAAGGAACAGGTTGAATCACTGGGGGGCAAGTTCATCGCGGTGGAAGGCCTGGATCAGGTCCAGGTGGTAGGGGGCTATGTTGCCGGTGCAAGCGATGATGTTCTTGCCGGCCAGAAGCAGGCCGTTGAAGCATCGCTTGTCAAGGCCGATGTGGTAATCACCACGGCCCTTGTAGCGGGTGGCTCGGCACCAACGCTCATCACCGAGGAACAGGTCCGCAAGATGAAGCGCGGTGCCGTCATCGTGGATATGGCCACCGAAGCTGGCGGAAACTGCGCGGTATCGAAGCCCGACACCACCGTCGATGTTGACGGCGTGCGGGTGATTGGCTGCAACAACTTGCCAGCAACCGTTCCAACGCATGCCAGTGAGCTGTATGCCAAGAACATTGCCACCTTCCTGGACTACGCCATAGGGGAGTCCGGGCTAAAGACGGATGTGACCGACGAGATCATCGGTGCAACGCTAGTTGTTCACAATGCAGAGGTTCGAGCCTAATGGATCCAGCACTTCTCAATGCACTCTACTTGGTAATCCTGATGATCTTCCTGGGTGTGGAGCTGATCGGTCACGTACCGTCGGTTCTACACACTCCGCTGATGTCGGGCGCGAATGCCATTCACGGCGTGGTGATTATTGGTTCGATCATCGTCATGGGCCAGGCCACCGATACGGTGTCGATGATTCTGGGCTTCGTGGCGGTGGTCCTTGGCACGTTGAATGTGGTAGGGGGCTTTGTCGTGACAAACCGCATGTTGGAAATGTTCAAGAAGAAACCGTGATGGAAGCACTCCTCTCGATCCTCTACCTTGTGGCCTCCGTGTCCTTCATCACGGGATTGAAGATGCTGGGCTCGCCCAAGACGGCGCGCGCAGGGAATCTTATTGCGGCTGCTGGCATGGGCCTGGCTATTGCTGGTACGATGTTTCTCTACACCGGACATGACGGACAGCCCCTTCACAACCTCGAATGGATTTTCGGTGCGCTGGTGGTAGGTACCGTGATCGGCTGGGTGATGGCCATGCGCGTGCAGATGACGGCCATGCCACAGATGGTATCCTTCTTCAATGGAATGGGGGGTGCTTGCGCCGCCGTGATCTCCGTAATGGAGTACAAAGCCGTCGGAGCAGCAGGGCTGACACTTGGCAGTGGCCTTGCCACGGTAGCCGGGTTGGTGATTGGATCGGTGTCGTTTAGTGGTTCAATCATCGCCTTCCTAAAGCTCGAAGGCCGAATGAACGATATCCGTTTTTCCGGACAGCAATTCGTGAACAATGGCCTGCTGCTCGTGGCGCTGGCCCTTGGCGGAGCTATCGTCGCCGGTGCGATGACCGACCTGACCACAGTGTTGATCCTGTTGGGGGTTGCACTAGTGTTTGGCATCCTGTTCGTGTTGCCGATTGGCGGAGCGGACATGCCCGTGGTGATTTCGCTGTTGAACTCGTTTACTGGGGTTGCTGCCGCTTGTGGTGGTTTCCTGTACGACAACATGGTGATGCTCATTGGCGGTATCCTGGTTGGTTCGGCCGGAACCCTCCTGACGTTTGTCATGACCAAGGCGATGAATCGCTCGCTGGCGAACGTGCTATTCACCAATTTTGGCGGAGATGCCGGAGCTGGTGGGGGAGCTAGCGGAGCCTCCGGCGGTTCCGTGCGGGAAGTGTCGGCCACGGACGTTGCCGTCATGATGGCCTATGGTCGGCAAGTGGTGATCGTTCCCGGATATGGCCTTGCCGTAGCTCAGGCACAGCACGTCTGTAAGCAGCTCCAGCAGGAGCTCGAGGAGAAGGGCGTTACGGTCAAGTATGCCATTCATCCGGTGGCTGGCCGCATGCCCGGGCATATGAACGTCCTGCTGGCCGAGGCCGATGTCGAGTACGATAAGCTGGTCGAGATGGAAGAAATCAATCCTGAGTTTGCTACAACGGATGTGGTCATCGTTGTAGGTGCCAACGACGTTGTCAACCCAGCAGCCAAAACCGACCCCACGTCGCCGATCTATGGCATGCCGATCTTGGATGTGGAAGATGCCAAGCACGTGATCGTCTTGAAGCGGTCCATGAAGGCAGGGTATGCTGGCATCGACAACGAGCTGTTCTATCGCCCAAACTGTTCGATGCTGTTTGGCGACGCCAAGGCTTCGCTAACAAATCTCGTCAACGAGGTAAAAGCTCTGTAGGGACTTCCACGACGTTCTGCCCGACGGGAATGAAGATGCGATCCCTCGGTGCCGGTTCAACGGGATGCGTTCCCGTAAATCGTCCGAAGCCGGGTAGCACCAGCGTTGATGTTGACGCCTGGAGATGGAAACAACGGCTTCGCAGGCGCTGACGGGCAGGGCCATGGAGCGTAATCGAGGGATGGAGATGGCCGCAGATCTGGTGTAGATGTGGCTCCGCCTGGCGTTGTTCGGGGTGGTGTTGCAGTAGGACGTTGCCGAGCATCATCTCCTCCACCACCGTGATACCCAACTCTTCGGCGTGGTTTCGCGCATAGGTATCGTGGTTGCCAGCCACTAGCGTTACGGTGGCCGCCCACGTTGAGCGCACGTTGCCAAAGCGTTCCCACTCTTCATTTCGTCCGGCATGGACAAGGTCGCCAACAACGCAGAGGTTGGCATGGTAGTGGTGCACGAGGTGCGTCATGCGCTGCAGATCATCAACAAAGGCACCATCGGGCACCGGGATTCCGTGGCTGCGGAAAAAGGCCCCTTTCCCAAGATGAACGTCGCTTAGAAGCACAAGCCGGTGTTCCGGCACCCATACCGCCAGTTCCGGCAGAAGGATCAGCTCAAGGGATCCATGGCTCAGCGTCATGGTGGAGCTCCAATCCAGCGACGGATGATATCCTCCGTGCGCTCACTTCCAACCTTTTCCCGTAGTCGATCCACGAGGATCGGCACGGCCAGCGGCGACGGTCTCTCAATGGATTGAAGGACGATCGTTTGATGTCGACACCGCTCGAGTGCCTGGCGAATGCGCTCTTCGTCCAGTTCGTAGGCGAGGGTTTCGTTGGTGGCCTGCTGCAGCAGAAGGTTGGAGGGGTCGTAGGACTGGAACACGTCGTAGAACAATTCCGATGAGGCCTGCAGGTGCTTTGCGGCCTTGGTCTTTGCCGGATAGCCATGAAACACCAGCCCGGCAATCCGGGCAATCGTTCGGAATCTTCTGCGGGCAATCTGTGCGATGTTCGCGCTGCGCAGTATGTCGGTGGCAAGGTTCGAGGTTGCAAGCAGATCGCGCACAAGCGCCGTTGTAAGGTTCAAGGGCTGATCACTCAGGACCTCAAACCCATAGTCGTTCATTGCCAACGAAAACGTGGTTGAACGCCGATCGCTGAGACGCATGGCAAGCAGGGCGGCCATTCCCTCGTGGGCTAAGCGTCCTTCGAAGGGATAGAAGAACGCATGGTAGCCTTCCTTCGACTGGAACACCTCCACCAGGAACTCATCCGTCGAGGGCAGGTGCGAGCGCTCGCGTTGGATCTCCAACAGGGGCTTCAGACGCCGTGCCTCTACCGTGCGGTACACACCCTGAGCCGCATCGTGCAGTGTACGACGCAGGTAGTCGCTCATGGGCGAGCTGAGCGGCATGCGTCCTCCCACCCAGCGCGGAATGGCTCCTTTCTGCTGCGTGGCCGTAGTGACCCAGGCCGTCATTTCGCGTACTCGAACAAACTCTAAGCAGCGACCACCAAACCAGAAGACGTCTCCAGGATCGAGCTTGGCAATGAACGATTCCTCAATCGTGCCCAAACGCTTACCGCGCACGAACTGCACGTGCAGCGCCGCCTCACTCATGATGGTGCCGATCTGCAGACGGTGGCGAAGGGCAATGCCCCGGTTCCGCACCGTGTGCAGGCCGTCGGCCACCTCGACCTTGGCAAACTCCGAATAGGCCTGCAGGGACGCACCACCCTGTCGCACAAAGTCGAGTACCCAACGCCACTGCTCGGCACTCAGAGAGGCGTAGGCAAAGGTGGTGCGAACTTCATGGTACATCGGCTCGGCGTGGAAGCCATCGCCACAGGCTAGGGTAACCAACCACTGCGCCAGCACATCAATTGGGCACAGCACGGGCGAGCGATCCTCCATTGCCCCTTCCCGCATCGCCACACGCATCGCCGCACCCTCAGCAATCTCCAAGGCATGCGTTGGAAGGAAGGCAATGCGACTGACGGCCGTGGGTTGGTGACCGGATCGTCCAGCTCGCTGAAGAAATCGGGCCACTCCCTTCGGCGAGCCCACTTGCACAACGTGGTCGACGGGTGCGAAGTCGACGCCCAGATCCAGCGATGACGTGCAGAACACTACCTTCAGCTTGCCCTCCTTTGTTGCTGCCTCTACCCATGCGCGCACGTCGTTGTCCAAGGAGCCATGGTGCAGGGCCATGACTCCCGCGTAGTCCGGGAAAGCCTCCAAAAACTGCTGATACCAGATCTCGGCCTGCGATCGTGTGTTGGTGAACACCAAGGTTGTGCGAGCCGAGCGAACGATTTCCTCTACCTGGGCGAGGAGCCGAATCCCGAGGTGCCCCGCCCACGGATAGCGCTCAAGGTGATCCGGCATGATGGTGGTCATTTCGATGGTTTTGCGCGACGGAGCTCGGACGATAGTGGCCGAAGCCACATCGCTGCCGAGCAACACCTGGGTTGCTTCGTCGAGGTTTCCAATCGTTGCGGAAATGCCCCACAACGCCACGGTGGGTTGGATGGCGCGCAGCCGGGCCAGAGCCAATTCCGTTTGGACGCCCCGCTTGCTACCAATGAGTTCGTGCCATTCATCCACAACAATCGTATCAAGATTGCGGAAGTACTCGGCAGCCCCTTTGTAGGAGAGCAACACATGCACGCTCTCGGGAGTGGTGACCAGCACGGTAGGGGGCTCACGGCGCTGACGCTGCTTTTGATGGGCCGACGTATCACCCGTGCGCACACCGACGGTCCAGTCGCTGTGCAATTCGGAGCACGCCGTCTGCATCGCCTGGGCAACGTCGGCAGCCAATGCTCGCAGTGGAGTGATCCACAGGACGCGTAGTCCCGTTGCGCCACGCTTCGATCGCAGGAGGGTGCCAAGAAACACGGCAAAGGTTTTGCCGCTCCCTGTTGGCGCGTTGAGCAGTCCCGAGGATCCATCGCGGATGGCCCGCCAGCACGTGCGTTGAAAGGGGTAGGGCTTCCACGATTGCTGCTCGTACCAGCGCTCGAGGTCGGCGATGGTCATTCCACAGCCTTCCGCACAATGTCGAGGATCTTCTCCAGGCGATCGGCTGTAGAAGGATGACGCCCCTCATGGAAGGCCACGATTTCGGCGTCGTGAAGGGAAACACCACTCTTCTTGCGCGGGGCCAGCGACAGGCCCGAAGCCTTGATGGTGAACACGAAGTGTGGCTGGATGGTGCGCACTGGACCCACGTGCACCGTGGTATGCTCGATGGCAAAATCCAGAATCGCACGCAGAATCTTCCGATCCACCGTTGATGGGACGTGGGCAAGAGGGATCAGTTGATCCTCATGCCATACGGCCATGGTGAAGTGCTGCACCGTTGGTGAGTTTGTTTGGCGGTGCACATGATACAGCACGGTGTCGAAGGTGATGTCCGTTAACGTGATCTCTGGTGCGGATTCGGTGACGGTGTTCACACGCATCCGGCGCGGTGTGTACGTACCCGTCGAGAGCAGGGCGATCGTCTCACGGATGCGTCCGATATGGTCCAAGCACGTGGCAAACAACCATGGCGGAATGCCAAGCTCTCTACTGATGCGTTTGTGCTGCTGCGTCCTGCGCTCCTCGGCATTATCCAAGTAGGACGCATCCGGTTCAAGCTCCGGTGCGGTCCGACCACTTCCTCGCTCGAGCGCCGAGGCATTCATACCTTGGTCGCCCAAGAACCGAGCAAGGGGATCGGTGAATCCGTGCATGGTCAACACGCGTTCTGCTCCTGTGTCCTGCACGGTTTGCAGCAGCGCTGGCCAGTCGGCATGATCGCTCATCACAAAGCTCGTGGTGCGTGGCCGGTGGTGCCGACGCACGGCCAACCATCCCGAGGCTTCAGCGATTTGTTGCGGCGCATGATGGCGCAGATGCAACATCGTGGAGGTCATCACCAGTGCTTGGGGTGGCAGCGTGTGCTGGGTCACCGCCGTGCCTGGAAGCGTGATGGTTTCCGGAAGCGCATATCCAAGCTCAGCAAGCACACCGTTCATTTCGGCAATGGCTCGCGATACATAGATCGGGCCGGGAAGGGGCTTCCCCTTGAACGCCGCTGCCAGCTCCGTCAGGATACGTTGCGCCTTCCCCAAGGAATACGCTCGGATGACCGACACCTCGCCTTGTTCGGCATTTTGCTGCCACCATACCCTCATCGCCTTCATCGTGGCGGCTGTCTCCGGCCATTGATAGATGGGAAGACCAAACGTGCACTCGGTAATGAGTGTGTGGCAGGGAACAACCTCGAATGGCGCAGAAACAGGGTCGTCCTGGCGCTTGTAATCACCGGTGACCACCCATACCTCGCCACGGTGTTCCAGACGCACCTGCGACGATCCGGCAACATGTCCTGCCGGGTGAAACGAGATCTCAACGCCATTGATCGTTGTACGTCCTCCATACTCGAGCTCCTCGATGCTCCGTCGCGCACCGAGGCGTTTCCGCATCAGGGCGGCCGTATGGGGGTGAGCAAGGTAGGAACCCATGCCTGGCCGAGCGTGGTCGCTGTGAGCGTGGGTGATCACGGCTCGCCCAACCTTGCGCCGAGGGTCGATGTAGAAATCACCCACCTCGCAATAGAGACCATTGGGAGTCATCTGGAGCATTACTGCAAAATACGCCTGGCGCTATACCTTTGCCGTATGCTTATCCGTTTGTCGTTGGTGTTCGTTGTAGTGGCAGCCGTGTTCGCCCAAGACAAAACCGAGTGGTTTGGTCGTGGCATCAATGCCTTTCAGAAGGGGCTCTATGGCGAGGCCACGGTGTGCTTCACCCGTGCCATCGAACTCGACTCGATGAATCACATCTTTTGGTTCAACCGGGCTACGTGCTACGTGAAGCTGCGCGAGTATGAACGTGCTGTGGCCGACCTTGCCCGTACGATTGAACTGGATCCGCGTTCAGCAACGGCATTCATGCAGTTAGCGGTGGCTCATGCCGAAACCGGACAGTCTGCCAAGGCAATCATCGCCGTGTCTAAGGCGATCGAATTGGATTCGACACTTCCAAAGACGCATTACCTGCGCGGACGTCTCTACCTTGACATCGGCGACACAACGGCTGCCTGCGTGGAGCTCCAACGTGCATCACAGCGCGGCGACGTTTCGGCGCGCGCGCTGCAAACAACGGTGTGTGCTGGACGCAACTAAGCGGGTTTTACGCCCAGGATCTGCGTTACGGCACTCGGGCCGTCGTGTCCGGCCCCCTCGTGTACATCCCGAACCACCTCCTGGGCAATGGTCAGGTCGAGTCCGGCAAGCTCGTTGCGCAGATCTTGAACGGTCATCAGAAGGTCAACCGTGGGAGGTCCACCGGTTTTGTACGTCAGCTGTTCGGGGTTGTACGCTTCAAGAATGAACACCCCACCTGGCCGGAGGGCCCGCACGGCCTGCTGGTGCACTGCGGTGCGAAGTGGTTGCGGTAGATGGCACCAGATACTGACGATTGCATCCCAGCAGGCAACGCCCATGTCGTAGTCGGCGAGGTCCGACACCACTGTCTGGATCTGTACTCCGCGCTCGGCAGCTAACCGCTGAGCTTTCTCCAAGCCAACAGCGGATCCATCAACGCCGGTGACCTTGAAGCCCTGCTGTGCGAGGTAGACGGCATTGCGGCCTTCACCCTCGGCTAAACACAGGACGGAGCCCCCTACCGGAATCGTCCCTGACTGCTCAACAAGGAAGTCGTTGGGTTCAGAACCGTAAAAAAACTCGCTCCTGCTGTAGCGGTCGTCCCAGGGATTGTTCATCTGATTCATTACACGGATTCAACAGACTCTGGATACAAGCTGTTCATCTCCTCATCGAAGAAGAACTCGGCTTCTCCGAATGCCGGCTGCAATTGATCGAGCCATGTTGCCTTCGCATCGAACTTAGCGAAGAATGGCCGTGCAACCCAGTCGGGGTTCCTTCCCTGTAGGAATCGAAGGACGAAGACTTTTTCACCGGCAATTTCGCTCACGCCCAACAACTGCACCTTACCGGGTGTGGCGCTCATGCTTGGTCCGCGCACGGTACGACACACGCCACTGACATGCTGGTAGGCGTCACGGAAGATATTCCACGCCTCCACCAAGGGTACTTCGAAGAAGGACTTACTACCCGTGTCGCGCTCGACGAACATGTAGTAGGGGATCATGTTCTGGTTGACCTGCTCGCGCCACATCTCCGCCCAGATCTCCGGATGGTTGTTGATGTTCTTCAGCAACGGGGATTGTGTGCGGATTTGAACACCAACACTCCGCAGAGCCCGCACGGCTTCTTTGACGGCCGGAGTTTGTAGTTCCACGGGATGGTTGAAGTGGGCCATAATCGACAGGTTGCGTCCCGATGCAACAACGCTGGCAAAGAGTGCTAAGAGTTCTGGGGCGTCGGGATCGGTGGTAAACCGGTAGGGCCAGTAGCCAAGGGCCTTGGTCCCGATGCGAATCGTCTGCACGTTGGAAAGGTCGGCCGAGAGAAGCGGCCGAATGTACTGCTCCAGCATGCTGGTCTTCATAATCATGGGGTCGCCACCGGTGAACAGCACGTCGGTCACATGCCGATTCTCCTTGAGGTAGCCTACAAGCAGATCGGTCTCCTTCATCGCGAACTTGAGGTCGTGCATGCCCACGAACTGTGGCCATCGGAAACAGAACGTGCAGTAGGCATGGCAGGTCTGGCCCTGCGTGGGGAAAAACAGCAGCGTCTCGCGGTACTTGTGCTGGATTCCTGGCAGGGGAGTTCCCTCATACTCCGGAATGTTCAGGCGCTGGCCGGCTGGGTGCGGGTTGAGTTCCATTCGGATCTCCATCGCGGCCTGTTTGATTTCCGCCGGGGTAGCCCCGCCGCGGACCAGCTGCTCCATGCGTGCGTAGTGGTCGGGTTCCAGCATCTCCCGACGAGGGAAGGTCAAGGTGTAGATGGGATCGTCGGGGACATTTGTCCAATCAATCAGCTCGTTGACCACATAGGAATTCACCTTGAACGGGAGCACAGTGCTCACAATGTCGATGGCGTCGCGGTCTTCCTGTGAGAGATGGGCGATCTGCGGGATATTCTGATACGAATGCTGAGAATAGGCTTTGTAGGGGGCTGATGGCTGCGTGAACGATTTC